>DASXSC010000036.1:0-113213 GCA_036506215.1 Pyrinomonadaceae bacterium
ACAAGCAGCACGACGGAAGCTCTACTTCGAGCACCGTGCTCCCGACAAGCGAGTCAGAATTTTACGATTGTCCAAATACAAGGACGTATCATTCAACTTTTACCGTGAGCCGCGATCGTGAGCCAAAGGGCTCAAAGAAAACGCGCGTGAGGGTCTTCGGATCCCGTTGACATCCAGATAAAGTGCAAACAGGTCGCGAGCACATCCGATTACCTCGGGTGTTCTAAGCCTTCGCTCAATTGTGAGGCGCTCCCTGTTCAAGCTATTTCTGGACACGCAAAGCGGCTAGTTAGGTTTCTTTTTGATTAGTTTCAGTGACTGTCGCGTTCTGGGCGAATTAGATCCAGACTCAACTCAAACGGCGCCTGACCGACTGCCTCTTCATCACCGGCCAGCGGGCAGTTTATTCATGCCCCACCATCAGCGGTGGCTGACTATTTTCGTCAAATCAATTCGCGGCGAGACGCGCAAGCATCTTGCTAATCCGTGGCTGGCGCGCGTCGCTTTTCAGCTTGAAGCACGCCAAACGCAATCTACAATTTTAAATAACGTTTCGCGCGACAATAAAACCCTGGTTACTCGCTGCGCGGAGTTGGAGGCTCGAAAGCCTCCCCACTTCGGCGTGCGACACGCGGGAACAGCGCGGACGTTTTAGGAGACATCGAGTACACAATGGCAAAAGAATTAATCGTAAGCGTCAACGGGCGCGAAAAGAAGATCGCGATCATCGAGAATGAAAAGGTGACCGAGTTTTACATCGAACGCGGCGAGGGCAACCAGGGAATCGTCGGCAACATTTATAAAGGGCGCGTCATGCGCGTATTGCCGGGAATGCAATCTGCGTTTGTTGACATCGGACTCGAGCGTGACGCGTTTCTCTATGTATCCGACTTCTTCGATGAGGAAGAGGAATTTGAGCGAATCGTGATTGATAAATCGCAGAAGGGTAACGTCGAAGAAGCTCAACGCGTGGCGGCGGAGCAAATTGCTTTGGCCAGAGTCGAACGCGAACGCCACATTGAAGCCGCCCATGATCGCGTGGAGCCGCTCGGCGAAATCGAGCTTCAGGACGCGGTGACGGACGAAGTTGAAGAGGCCGAAGCATCAGCCACACAGCCAATGGAAGTAACCGGTGAGGGCCCCGAGAGCGGCAAACGTCGCAGCCGGCGCGGGCGTCGTCGTCGTGGAGGCAGAGAAAGCGCCGAAGCCATTGAGGATGCCGCAGCTCCAGCCAGAACGCGGATAATGCCTGAGGACATTGATACTCCCTTTGTCGCAGCCGATCCATCGATTCTGAGAATCATTGACGAAGAGGAGACTGCGGCTACCGGTGAGATGTTCAAGGACGCGCGACTTCAGGAGCGGCTCTTCGATCAAATCCACGCGGGCGAGTTTAATCTCGAAGACGATTTTCGCACCGCCGAAGTGGGCTCAGTGATCTCGACCGTTGATTACACCGGCGACGCGTTTCAGCGCATTGATGACGGTGACAATGCGGGCGCCGGTGAAAGCGCCACCCCGCGGACGCGCGAGCCAATCTCAGCGCGCATTGAAGGATTCGTTGATGATGTGGACGAGAACCTCCTGCGGGGCGGATCTTTTGAGCGCATAAGTGATGATGAAGCGGAAAGTATTAACGCCGCGAGCAGGGCCGAAGCGGCGCCGGCTGAAGCGGCGGAGAAGCAACCTCGCGAACGCGGCGGAACAAAGAAATCAAGAGTCGGAAAACTTCTCAGCAGCCTGGGCGCAAAAAAGAAACCCACTAAAAGATCGTCAACCAAGAAGCCTGCTAAAGAACTCGCGGCAGAGGACACCGAGGCCGAGAGTCTGGCCACTAGCGACAACGTTACCGCAGAAGGTAGTTATTCAGATGCCGAAGCTAGTCTTGAAGACAAAGGCTCCCGCGCTGAGTTTGCCACGCGGCGCGGTGGACGCCGGCGCCGCCGGTCCAGCAAAGCGGCTGGTTCTGACGCGGCGGTTTCCGACATACTTCCTGAGGGTGAGCCGCCGGAGGCCAGCGACTCGGAGCCGGAAGTTTCAATCGAGTCGGCAACCGAGCAACCTGGCGAAATTACGGCGCTCGCCGTTTTGACATCACCATCTCGTGATAGCCGCGATAAACGTGATGGTCGTGATTCGCGCGACAGCCGCGATTCACGCGATCGCGGTCGCGACGGACGTGGCGGCCAGCGAGGCTCCGGACGCCGAGATCGTCAACAACAGCCCACCATCACTGATCTCCTTCGCGAAGGGCAGGAGATACTCGTCCAGATCGCCAAAGAGCCCATCGCCAAAAAGGGTGCGCGCATCACTTCGCATATTGCCCTGCCTGGCCGTTTCCTGGTTTATATGCCGACTGTGGAGCATGTAGGCGTTTCCAGAAAAATCGAATCAGACAGCGAACGCCAGCGTCTGCGCAAACTGATTACGCAAATCCGAGGCAGCGAAGAGATCCCGTCGGGTGGGTTCATCGTGCGTACGGCAGGTGTAGGCATCAGCGAAGCTGAGTTACGCGAAGACGTTCGCTATCTGGTGCGGACCTGGCTCGACATTCGGGCCGCAGCTGAGAAATCGAAACCGGCGACTTTGGTTCATAAAGATCTGGATCTGGTGCAGCGCATTCTTCGCGATCAGTTGTCGGACGACTTTGCCGCCATCCGTGTCGACTCGGAAGAGGAATACGAAGCCATTGTAGAGTTTATCAATCGCATCCAGCCGCGCATGGTAAAACGCGTGAAGCTTTACACTCGCGATCGACCAATCCTCGAAAGCTATGGCGTGCAAGCTGAGATTGATAAGGCGATCAAACCACGCGTGTGGCTCAAGTCGGGTGGTTATCTGGTAATTAACCAGACAGAGGCGCTGGTCGCGATTGACGTTAACACCGGAAAATTCGTGGGCCGTGGCAGTGGCCGGCTTGAAGATACAATTACCCGCACCAATCTCGAGGCTGTCGATGAAATCGTGCGACAGATTCGGTTGCGTGATCTGGGCGGCATCATTGTGCTCGACTTAATTGACATGGAAGAGCGGCGGAATCGCACCCGGGTGATGGGGGCGTTGCAGGATGCGCTACGTAGCGATAAGTCGCCAACCAAAGTGCTTTCATTTAATGATTTTGGGTTGGTGATTATGACGCGCAAACGGGTGAAGCAGTCGCTTGAAAGAACGCTCTGCGCGCCTTGTAACTACTGCCAGGGAGCGGGATTGGTTAAATCGCCGCAGACAATTTGTTATGAACTGCTTGAGGAAGCGCGCACCTTGGGAAGAGCGATGAATGGCGACAAGAAGAACAAGCAGACGACGCTACGAATCCACCCCGAAGTCGCCAAAGCGTTGCGCAGCTCCGAACGAGATGTGTTGAATGAGATCGAGGAGTATCTCGGACCGGTAGACATTAATAGCAGCGATCCGACGGTGCACCAGGAACAATTTGATTTTGCGTTTATCTAAAAGCCGGGTTGGAGTTTCGGGTTTCGAGTTCCGAGTTTTGCTTCTGGTGTCAGTTAGAACCTACAAAGCCGGCATCCAAACTCTCAGCCCCGCGTTTTCGAAACTCGAAACTCGAAACTCGAAACTCGGAACTTGAAATTTTACCGATGGGCAAACTAGGTAATATCTGGAAGACGATGCTGGCCGGCAGCGCCGGTATGGCTGCGCTGGCGGCGCTCAATGCGACTATTCAACGAAACGCCAGCGAGCCTGACGATAGCGCGCTTGGTGGCGAAGCTCACTTCTTCCGCTGGAAACACGGACGCGTTTTCTATAAGACTTCGGGAGCGGAGAACGCCGGTCCGCCGCTCGTTTTCATCCATGGCGTCGGCGCCGGCTCATCAAGCTTCATGTGGCGGAAGAATTTTGACGAGCTGGCAAAAGATTTCCGTGTTTATGCCTTCGACCTGCTTGGCTTTGGTTTTTCTGATAAACCTGCAGTCGCTTCTTATTCTGCCGATCTCTACGTCGAACTGATTACCGACTTCATTCGCGAAGTGTCAGGTTATCCCTCCAATGTGATTGCCAGCTCGCTGGGAGCCGCTTACGCGATTCGAGTGGCCGACGAACATCCCGAACTAATCAACGCCCTGGTACTCAACGGACCTACCGGCTCGGATACATTGAACCGCCGACCTGGTATGGCCGGCGCTGCGTTTTATGGACTGCTGCAATCGCCGGTGCTTGGTACGTCCTTCTACAATGTTATGGCAAGCGAACGAAGTATCCGGGACTACGCTCGCGAGAACTTGTTTTACGATCATCGACGCGTTACGGATCGGCTGGTCGCTAATCTCTACGCCACCAGCCACCAGCCGGGCGCGCAGCACGCAATCGCTGCGTTCCTGTCCGGCTATCTCAACACCGATACGCGATTGCCCTTCTCGCGCCTCACGCAACCGATCGTTTTGGTTTGGGGTAAACAGGATACAACGACGCCGCTCGAAATAGGCGTTTCACTACAGGAGTTGAATACGCGCGCGACGTTGGAAGTGTTTGACTATTGCCGGATGATGCCTGAACAGGAGCAGTCGGAGAAATTCAACGCCTTGGTTCGCGATACTTTTCTCGCGCGCTTGGCGGCGGCCGCCTCAGAATCGTTATAATTGTTCCCCGGGTAGTTCAACAAACCAGACTGAGTTCCCCTGCCGTCCGCGTTCTCAAGGCTCTTTTTCAGCCAGCCGCTGTGGTCTACAAACTGCTTGCGTTAAAGGTATCACCGTAGCGGATGTCGCCGGTCTCCAGGCCCTTGCGAAACCAGCGGCTTCTTTGTTCTGAGGTGCCGTGCGTAAACGAGTCCGGTATAACATATCCCTGCGTTTGGCGCTGCAGCTGGTCGTCTCCGACTGCGCTTGCGGCACCCAACGCTTCCTCGATGTCGCCCGCCTCGAGTATGCCTTTCGCCTGAGCATAATGAGCCCACACGCCCGCCAAAAAATCAGCTTGAAGCTCCAGCCGAACTGAGAGTGCGTTTGACTCTGCTTCGCTCATCCGGCCGCGCGCCGCATCAACTTTGTCCATCGTGCCGATCAGGTTTTGCACGTGATGGCCCACTTCATGCGCAATCACGTAGGCCTGGGCAAAGTCTCCAGGCGCGCGAAATCGCGTCTGCAACTCATTAAAGAAGGACAAATCAAGGTAAAGTTTTTCATCACCGGGACAGTAAAAAGGGCCGACAGCCGCACCTGCAATGCCACAGGTTGACCTCACCTGATCCGTAAACAACACCAGGGTCGGCTTGCGATAACTTCTGCCTAGTTGACTAAAGATGTCGCTCCAAACGTCTTCTGTGCTTGCCAGCACGGTCGCAGAGAACTGTTTGAGTTCTTCTTCCTCGGGATTGATGGGACGAGACGATTGCGTGCCGGAAGTCGGGCCTTCGCCGCGCGATTGCTCCAGCAACTGTCGCGGATCAGCGCCAAGCAGCAACGCGATTACCAGGACTACAATACCGCCGAGGCCGCCCCCGATAGCCAATCCCCCGCCTGAGATTCCACGACGATCTTCAACGTTTTCGCTTTGCCGTTGGCCTTTCCAGAGCATTGCAGCAACCCTCCCCTAGGTGAACAAGCTATTGGACGCGGGGGTAACTTGGGGGGGACAGTTCGTACGTAGGAAGTCGGCGTTCAGGCCGTCGGCGGGGGTCGATGGAGAGACTAGCCTATGAACGGCAAGGTCTGCAAACCTAAAAAATGATCTAAAAGTTCGGTGAGGGAGTTAAGAAAGATATCGGGACGCTGGTTTTCTAATTTCCAACTCGTTGGATAAGTGCTGCGCACTCCAATTGTCAACATTCCTGCGCGTTTGCCCATCTCAATGTCCTCCGGACTGTCGCCGACATAGCACGATTCTTCCCGTGAACAGGCAAGCAGTCGCATTGCAGTCTCCAATCCCTCCGGGTGAGGTTTTTTGTTCTCCATCTGTTCATTGCAGATAACTATTTCTAAGATGCTCTCAAGGCCTAACTCGTTTACCTCACGAGCGACGCGGCACTCGCTGCCGCTGCTAACAACACCGAGTCGATAGCCCTTCCGCTTTAGTTCGTTGATCGTTTCCAGCGCGCCGGCTACGGGCTGGGCAGTTTGTTCGCCATAATGTTGTATCCAGAGTTCGTCAGCTTTCTGCCATTTCTCTTTAGGCAAACCCATCGCTTCGTACACCGAATACCAATTCGGTGAGTAGACCGAGCGGTAGACCTCGTGATCAAAAGCAACGCCCAGCGCGGTAAACGATTGCTCGAAGGCGATCAAACCAAGGTGGGCGGAGTCGACCACCGTTCCATCCCAGTCGAAAAACAGAGTAGTGATGGGCGATGGCTTGAGATTCATAACGAGGACAGCTGGTCAGGAATTGGTGTAAGTTTCAAGGTCAACGCTTTTACTGGGACCGCGGGCGTCTCGCCCGCATCGATCCGTCACCAGGATTGATTTATTGTCAAGCTACTCGCGCTAAGCGCTTGTTCGGGCGAGACGCCCGCGGTCCCGGTGAAAAGGTTGATCCTGCCGGCGGTAGTTGATCGTCTGGTTAATCGGCAATCGCCACTGTCAATTCGCCGAGCGGTGTCGATTGCGATGCATCGCCGAACGCCGACTCTTCGCGATTGACGTGGCGGTAGAGGATGTCTCGCTGCTGCGGAACAAAACCCGCCTCGCGGATCAGGTAGCGTAACATTTGTTCGTCCGCGCGATTGTGCGCGCCGGCGGCTGAAACAACATTTTCCTCGATCATGATCGAGCCCATGTCGTTGGCGCCAAATCGCAGGGCCACTTGCCCGAGTTTTAACCCCTGAGTTAACCACGATGATTGGAAGTTTTCGATATTGTCGAGAAATAATCGCGAGACTGCCAGCATTTTCAGGTAATCAACCCCGGTTGGCTCGTCCTTGATTCGCCGGCCGAGCGCCGTGTTCTCGCGCTGGAAGGTCCAGGGAATGAATGCAGTGAAACCGCCGGTTTCATCCTGAAGATCGCGCACGCGTTGCAGGTGCCTGACACGATGGGCGACGTTATCGCCGATGCCAAACATCATGGTCGCAGTCGACCGCAAGCCCACACGATGCACGGCCCTCATGACAGCCAGCCATTCATCCGTAGTGCACTTCGTCGATACTCGTTTGCGCACCTCGTCATCAAGAATCTCACCGCCGCCGCCGGGTAAACTATAAAGACCCGCCTCTTTCAGCCGCGCCATGATCGTCTCGTAGTCAAGTCCGGAAATTAAATGGATATTGTGAATCTCGGGCGGCGAAAAACAATGCAGTTGAAAGTTTGGATATTTAGCATGCAGTGTCCGCAGCAGGTCCTCATACCACTCGATACCGAAATCAGGATGCAAGCCGCCTTGCATTAGAACACCGGTACCGCCGAGCGCGATCGTCTCGTCAATTTTCTGGCAGATCTCATCGAGCGTGCGGACGTAGGTATCAGGCGCACCCGGGCGACGGTAAAAAGCGCAGAAAGTACAAACTACGTTGCAAACATTCGTGTAGTTAATATTGCGATCGATGATGTAGGTGACGATATTGTCGGGGTGTCGGCGCTGGCGAATCTCATCGGCGGCCACACCAATTCTCGCGACGTCTTGAGACTCGAGCAGCGTGGTGCAATCGTCACCGGTCAGTCGCGTCCCAGCCAGTGCCCTATCCAGTATGCTCTGAATCTCGCTCGGCATGTTCTTAGTTTATGGGTTGGCTACGCAATAAGCAAAATGAACACTTCGAAAACCCCCACTCGGTGATGCGGGTTGGTTCTAACCCCGGAACCGCAACCTTATCCCATTACGACTTCATGTATTGCAGCGGCTTGTTATCTTCGATCAAGCCATGTCTTAAAGCCAATTCAAAATACAACCGCATGCCTCGCTCCAGCGTTTCGTCAACCTGGAAAGTGATGTTGGTAGTCAGATATTCCCTGATCTCTTCCCGTGACAGCGGCAAATAGTTCTCAGATTGAGAAATAATACTATCGATTTGGCGCAAACCTTCGTCGCGAGCGCCCACGAAGTCCACGCTTTTGATTAACTCGACCGCGCCTGCTCGCAGCATCCACATCGCGAATATAAAACCAGTTCCCGTAAACCCACGCCATAAACTTGCGAGATCGAAAACATGAAGACCTTGTGCTGGTATTTTCATCCCGGGATCTCCGATGAGTAATGCCGCGTCGTTGCTAGCCATCATGACTTCGAGGTCGGGACTAAATGACTCCCATTGCGGCTCAAGTTCGAGAAACTCGCGGAAAATGATCTTTACGAGCGCTTGCGAAGTTCGCGATGAAGTATCGAGAGCAACTTTGCGGACGTTCTTTAGGTCGTCGTACTTGCTAACCAGGACGACGCTGCGTACCGCCGAGTGGGACCCAACACAAACTCCGGGCACAACTCGCACTTCCGGGATTCGTTGATACTCGATGATGGGAACCAGTGCCGCTTCAACCTGTCCGCGCGCAAGCAAATCAGCACAACGCGCCGGCGCCGCATCTGTGAGAAGGCGAGCAACGTTCTGTCGAGTTCCATACTGAAAGCTCCAAATCAGCGGCGCCGTGTTTAGATAACTTGAAGCGGCCAGGCGCGGACAGTCTCGGGTATTAGCGGTGGTAATAGGCAGCTCCTCCTTGAATACTTCGCAGTGTCCGATGCTAACGAAATGAACGCAGATACCGCAAGCGGCCTGTTTTCATTTCTGATTAGCACGTTGACACCTTTCGAGAGCGACAATTAATATGCGGCGAACAATACACTTCATGCGGGTCGCCTGCGTGAGATCTCGAAACTAACGATAGTCTAACTTTATTCGATGCAAATTTATGACGTCAGCGTGCCGCTTTCCTTGACTACGCCTATTTATCCGGGCGATCCCGGCATAGAAATCAAACAATGTCGGTCGCTCGACAGCGGTGATGCCGCTAACGTTTCGCTCATAAACTTGGGTTTGCATTCCGGCACTCACGTCGATGCGCCGGCACATTTCATCCAGGGCGGTGACAAAGTCGATTCGCTGCCTCTGGAGAGCCTCGTTGGAAAAGCGGAGGTTGTCGAAGTGCCGGATCACATTCGCGCCATCGATGAAAGGTTCGTTGCCACAAATTGTTCCAGAGGTTCTCAGCGAATTCTCTTCAAGACGCGAAACTCCGCGTTCTGGAATAACAGCCAGGAGGGGTTTCGTGAAGATTTCACTTACATCGACCCTGCTGCTGCGAGGCGACTGGCTGAATCCGGAATAAAACTGGTGGGCATCGATTATCTCTCGGTTGAGGAGTTCAAATCAGAACACTTTGGGACTCATCACGCACTGCTTTCCAGGAAAGTTGTGATCCTGGAGGGTCTTGATCTGCGAGCAGTCCCGAGCGGGTTTTATGAACTGGTTTGCCTGCCGCTCAAAATTGCCGGAGGTAGTGGCGACGGTGCGCCGGCCCGGGTCATACTGCGTACGTTGAACTAAACTCAAGGCGAAATTATTGCTAAAACTACATGGTGGATAAGGCTGACAACGACTACCGGGAACGCGTTTTCCGAATCGTTCGTATGATTCCTCGTGGACGCGTCATGACCTATGGCCAGATCGCCGAAATTCTCGGTGAGGGCTACACGGCGCGGACTGTTGGGTTCGTCATGCACTCCTCGGATGACAAGACGCCGTGGCACAGAGTTATCAATGCGCAAGGTGGATGTTCCACCCGTGGCTTAGTTCTTCCGCACGACAAGCAGCAACGATTGCTGGAGGCCGAAGGCGTAAGTTTCAATAAGCGCGGCCGCTGTGAGTTGCAAGCGTATCTCTGGATTCCAGAAGAGCCCAAAGCTAAACCCAAAGCAAGCGCAAAGAAACAAACGTTATTCAAAACTTAGACTCTGCTAAAGGACGACACATGAACAGAGATCCACTCGAGCAAAGAGCGCCCTATTCGGTTAGTCCACCTCGTTATTCGGTTTCGCATCAAATGGTAACTACTGCCTTTGAGCTGCCCAACTTTCGCATTACGCAAAACCTCGGTGTCGTTCGCGGAATTGTAGTGCGCTCACGAAACATCTTCGCGACGATTGGCGCGGGCTTGCAAACGATCGTTGGCGGAAACATCACGGTGTGGACGAAGCTTTGCGAAGATACGCGCGCTGATGCGTTTGACATCATGATCCAACATGCGACTGAGATCGGGGCGAATGCGATCGTAGGCGCGCGCTACGATGCAACGGAAGTCTCCGCGGGGGTCACTGAGGTGCTCGCTTATGGCACCGCTGTAATTGTCGAACCCGCAAGCGCCGAAGCGAGCTATCGCTCATGACTGAGGGGAAGATTACCGCCGCCCAACTTCGACGGATTCAAAAGGCGATTGACACAGTCCCGTTTGCGCGACTCCTCGGTATTGAGATTGACGAGGTTAGCAGCGGGACTGCCACTCTCGGCCTCACTATTCGCAAACAATTGACGCAAAACCACGGCGTGGTTCACGGCGGGGCAATTGCTTCCTTGATCGATACAGCGACAGCTTTCGCGATAATTTCTCTCCTTGCGCCACGAGAACGAGTGACCACAGTGGATCTGGCCATCAGCTATTTACGGCCGTTGACGGAAGGACGCGTGACGGCTGTAGCCAAAGTTTTGCGGTCCGGCAAACGGCTTTTTGTCGTTTCCGCGGAAGTGCTTGATAAGGATGGAAAGCTGGCAAGCACAGCACTTACCACATACATAAAGCTTTGAACAACCACACTAAGCGCCCGCCTATCTCTAGACAGTAAATGTTTAACTATGTAAAATGATTTTGGCCTACCTTCGGACCCCAACCGCCTAAACACGACCTCCGCAATTCAGATTGACACTCCCTTCGGTGCTCCCAGCTATGTACTCCTTGTATCATTCCCTCCTGGCCCAACACCCCAGACAATTGGCGCCGGTGCCCTGTGCCGGATCGACCATTACGCAACTATATCGTTACTTCGAAGACGTTGTACTCGAGAACAATCTCGGGGCTCTAGTGGTGGAGAATTTGCCGACGTGTGCTGAGAGACCCGCCAGGGATATTGCACGTATTGAAGAGCTCGCCAAGACCGCCGGAAATCTTTTTCTCTGGCTTAGTCCTCAGGATACTCTCTCCAACATTATGCGTAGGAGAGAAAATGAGATCACGAAATCGGTTGTTTTCGAACGAACCGATGACGGTAACAAGTTTGAGCGTTTTGTCGTAATCGCTGACGCTCGCTTTTCAGCTTTGCTGGCGTCGGTTCACAACGCGGCTGAAAAGGACACCGCGCGCGAACTTTTCATTTGGACTTTCGAGCCTGACGTTGTTTACTCCGCTCTCGAATACTTGATGGCTCGCGTCACAGCTGAGCACTCGTATCACTCCAATGCCTTTGCGGAAGCTGTTCGTGCTTCGATGCCGAAAGCCACGTCGCTTCAACTTACGCTAGGAGTAACCACAAAACTCGCCCGGTTGTTACAGGAACAGGCTGAACGCGAGATTGCCGTAAACCGGCTCGCGACCGCAATCAGAAACTCTCTCGAACTTGACAGTGTTCTGCAAACAGCGGCCAACGAGGTCGGGTGCGCACTCAACGTCCATTCCTGTGCGGTAAGAGTCGAGGGCGCTCTTGTTGGCCGGCAGATGACCAGGTATTACCTGCGTCCGGACACCGCAACCAAAGCTGAAAAATCGTTGCTCAGTGATCTGGATCTGGTTGCCAGGCGACTGGCAAATTCACCGCAGGCTTATGTTGTTGAAGGTGACGTCTCCAGCTCGCCCGCAGTATTTGCCGATGCTGTGGTTCCTCTTGTTGACAAGGGAAACGTCATTGGCCTGCTGTTAGTGCGTTCTGATGATGTGTTGCGCGGATGGGCTGAAAACGAGCTGTTGCTTCTGCACACAGTGGCCGACCAGCTTACAGTGGCGGTTAATCAGGCACACATGTTCGCTGAAATGCAGCAACAAGCCGTGACTGATGGCTTGACGGGATGTTACAACCGCCGCCCATTTGAGCTGCGTCTGGAACAAAATCTCCAGTTGGCTACTCGCATGTGCGAATCGTTTTCTTTAGTCATGATGGACCTCGACAACTTCAAGCAGGTAAACGATCGAGCCGGTCACGAGGCGGGTGACGTTGCGCTCTGCATGCTGGCGGACATCCTGAGCACGAGCCTGCGAGCTGTCGACACGGCAGCAAGATTCGGTGGCGACGAGTTTGTGATAATCCTGCCTCAGGCAGATAGCGAGGGCGCGCTGCTCGTTGCCGAACGTGTACGCAAACGCATCGAGCAAATAGACGTGCCGGGCTTCGGGCCGGTGACGTGTTCTTTTGGTATCGCCACCTTTCCCAACCACGCCTCATCGCGAAACGGTTTACTGGAAGCTGCAGATCGCGCCCTTTACGACGCCAAAAATGCCGGACGTAATCGCGTCAGCGTTTTCGATATCTCTTCTGTTGCAAATAACGGACCGAGTGTCGAGATGGTGGACGCACTGCAGCGACTATAGTTCAGGTCTCTATTTCATATCTGAGATCTCAGATCTGAGATCTCAAATTTCCGATCAGATCTGAGATCTCAAATTTCAGATTTCGGATCTTCGACCTCGGTTTTTAACCCGATTCCCCTGTCTTCAATCCCGCTTGAACGAATTAGTCTGCCTCCGTTCTGGCGTCCTGAGGAAAAATCGCGCATCATAACCTTTCGCTGTTTAGCCAAAGATTGCGGTGCGTTGCGGTTTTTTCTGCATGAAAGATCTACGAAAATTTGCGCGCTATTTCCTTCCTTACAAGGTTGAGCTGGCGGCTGGCATCGTTTGCATTTTGGCCAGTGTCGTATTCAGTCTCTACATTCCCCTGATTGTTGGCCAGGCAATTGACGCCAACTGGAACGAGGTCACCTGGTCGCGTTTGACAATCTCAGCGTTGAAGGTGCTGGGAGCCAGCGTTGTGAGCGGTGGCTTTCTCTTTCTGCAACGCCGCATACTGATCGGAATGTCGCGCAAGGTTGAGTACGACCTGCGCCGGGATTTCTACGCGCATCTCGTCGATCAACCGCAAGTGTTCTTCCAGGAGCACCGCATCGGCGACTTAATGGCGCGTGCAACGAACGATCTAGCCGCAGTCAGACAACTGGCCGGGCCGATGATCATGTATTCGCTCCAGACTCTTTTCGTTGTAATTATCGTTCTGCCGCTAATGTTCCTGATTAACTGGCGCCTCACGCTGCTCCTGTTTATCACAATGCCACTGGTCTCCTTGACAGTGAAGTTTTTCGGCCAACAGGTCCACATCCGTTTCGAGAAAATTCAGGAGTTCTTCTCGCAAATCACCGCTCGCGCCCAGGAGAACTTTACCGGCGTGCGAGTTGTGAGAGCCTATGCCCAGGAAGGCGCCGAGATTGCTGCCTTCAATGAATTGAATCGCCAATACGCAGAAAGGAATTTGGCCCTCGTCAGAATAGATGCGTTGATGCGACCGCTTATGCAGTTTCTGATAGGAATGGGTTTCGTGCTGATTGTCTGGGCGGGCGTGCCGGCGGCGATTCGGGGGGAGATCACTGTGGGGCAGTTTACAGTCTTCAACATGTATCTCTTCCGGCTGATCTGGCCGCTTATCGCCTTAGGCTATGTAGTCAATCTCTATCAGCGCGGCACAGCGAGTTTGAAGCGGATGAACGCTATCCTCGCCATCGAGCCTTCCATAGCTGATTCCGGCAACGTGAAAACACAGCCTCCCATCAAGGGTCAAATCGAATTCCGGAATCTTACTTTTCGCTACCATCCAAACGATGAACCGGTGCTGCGAAATATCAATCTGGTGATACTCGAAGGCCAGACTGTGGCTTTCGTGGGCCGGACCGGCAGCGGCAAGTCCACTCTGGTGAACCTGATTTCGCGCATTGTTGAAGCACCCGCAGACACGGTGCTGGTTGATGGTGTTTCCGTTCGTGACTATCCGCTCACGCAGTTGCGCTCAAGCATTGGTTATGTTCCCCAGGAGACTTTTCTATTCAGCGACGCACTCGCCGAGAACATTGCTTTTGGCGTGAACAAGGCTGAACGACGGCAAATCGAATGGGCTGCCGAAGTCGCCGGACTGACGGAGGACGTGGAGGGTTTCCCTGATGGCTTCGCAACACTTGTGGGAGAGCGTGGACTGACACTTTCCGGCGGACAAAAGCAGCGAACGGCGATCGCGCGGGCGATACTCCGGGAGCCGAAAATCTTGATCCTTGATGACGCTCTGTCGTCCGTTGATACCTACACGGAAGAAAAGATTCTGGGAGAACTGCGCGGCGTAATGCGTGGCCGAACGAGTCTGATTGTTTCGCATCGCATTTCCACCGTTCGCGATGCCGACTTGATTTGCGTGCTCGACGAGGGACGCATCATCGAACAGGGAACACATAACGAGTTGCTCGCCCTTGGTGGAGAGTATTCGACCTTGTATGAACGACAGTTGCTTGAGGAAGAGTTGGCGCTTACCTGATTCGTCACTGACTAAACAAACGGAGCCTGGATTATGGAACTTGACCTGAACAAGAGATACCAAACGCTACTCGTCTTGTGGTTCGCGTTGCTGATGAGCATCGTCCTTTACTTCCTGTTCTCGGTGTTTGCGGCCCCTCAGATTAGTAGCGAGCCTGGTAATGCTCGGCGCTCCGTGCTGGTTTTAACGGCGATTGGTACTTTTCTCGTAATACTTTCGTTTGCTGTCAAACGAAAGATCCTTGAGCGCTCCGTTGAGAATCAAGATCCTAATTTGGTGCAAAAGGGACTGGTGATTGCCTGCGCCATGTGCGAAGCCAGCGCCTTGCTGGGAGTGCTTGAGCGCTTCGTTATCGGCAATCGCGAGTCCTACTTGCTCTTCCTGCTCGCGGCAGCCGGCACTACTTTTCATTTTCCGCGCCGCAGCCAATTAGAGTCTGCGAGCTACAAAACCCCGGCACGATTAACTTAGGTAAACATGTCGACAGCGGTAAAACTATTTCACGAAGAAGAAGCGATCGGAAAGACTTACGACTTTCAGATTGCCCGCCGCCTGCTGCGATACTTGCGCCCTTACCTGCGCCTGCTGATCCCGGCCCTGCTGCTTACCTTTGCCCTCAACCTGCTGGGAATCCTACAGCCAAAGTTCACTGAATACGCTATTGATTGGTACATCCTGCCACGCAAATCGTCGGGTCTTGAGTTGCTGGTTGGACTATATGTAGCGGTGCAGCTTCTGCGACTCGGCTTTTCCTATTTCCAGTCGCTGTTACTCAACACCGTAGGCCAGTATGTGATGTTTGATATGCGGCGCGAGCTTTACGACAAGCTACAACATCAGGAGGTGGCCTACTACGATCGCAACCCGGTGGGCCGTATCATGACGCGTCTCACGAGCGACGTCGATTCGCTCAATGAACTTTTCACCGCGGGGATCACGGATCTGCTCGGCGACCTCGTGATGATCTTCGCCATCATCGGCGTGATGTTATGGATGGACGTAAGGTTGACCTTTGTCACCCTCTTGACCGTGCCGCTGTTGTGGGCGGCAACGACGTGGTTTCGCAAAGGCGCTCGCAAAGGTTACGACATGGTGCGAACACGCCTCGCGCGAATTAACGCCTTCCTCCAGGAACACTTCGCCGGTGCGCAAACGGTCCAGATCTTTAACGCCGAAGTGAAGTCGCTCTACAAGTTTGAAGAGATCAATGCCGACTACCGCAAGGCAAACATTGATACGATCTTCTACTATGCGGTCTTCTTTCCGCTGGTTGATCTCATCGGCGCCGTGGGTGTCGCCCTGATCATCTGGTATGGCGGGTATCGCGTGATGCAAAACACGCCTGGACATACCGTGCTGACGCTCGGCGCGCTGGTAGCCTTCATCCAGTATTCTAGTTTTCTTTTCCAGCCGATACGTGACATTTCCGATAAGTACAACGTGCTGCAGTCGGCTGTCGTAGCTTCACACCGTATTTTCAAGACGCTGGATCTTCCCTTCGCCATCATTTCGCCGGCCAAACCCCGCAGGTCTGGACGCGCAGTGGGCCATATTGAATTTGAAAATGTCTGGTTCGCTTACAAAGGCGACGATTGGATCCTTAAAGACGTTTCCTTCAAGGTCGAGCCGGGTCAGTCGATCGCGCTTGTCGGTCACACCGGCTCAGGCAAGTCTACTATCACAAACCTGCTCATGCGTTTCTACGATGTGCAACGCGGCCGTATTTTGCTGGACGGAGTCGACCTGCGTGAGTGGGACTTGCAAGCGCTGCGAGAAAATTTCGCCGTGGTTCTCCAGGAGATATTTCTCTTCAGCGGCACGATAGAAGGCAACATTCGTTTGGGACGAACCGACATCACGGAAGACCGTGTCAGATGGGCGGCACAGGAAGTCAGTGCCGAACCTTTCATAAATCGTCTGCGGGGCGGCTATCAGGCCGAAGTGAAGGAACGCGGTGCCGGTCTTTCGGTGGGGCAGAAGCAATTAATATCTTTTGCGCGTTCGTTGGCGTTTGATCCGGCGATATTGATACTGGATGAAGCCACCAGCTCCATCGATACCGAGACGGAGCAACTGATTCAGCAAGCGATCGAGCGCGTGCTGCGGAACCGCACCTCCATTGTGGTGGCCCATCGTCTCTCAACAATCCAACGCGCCGACCAGATCATCGTGTTGCATCACGGTGAGATTCGGGAGCAAGGAACGCATCAGGAATTGCTCGCGCAACACGGTCTTTACTGGAAACTCTACAAACTCCAGTATGCAGACGGCGCCAGACCGGACCAGCCGGCGTTGTCATCTGATGAAGAAGCGGCTCAACCTGCGGCTCAGGTACAGTTTAGCGAGTAAGCCTTTCCAAAACTAAGTTAAAGGCTAGCGTGGGACAGGAATATCAGGGAGTCGCCAGTTCTATGATCATTCCATTCCATCCCTGACGGGAATCTGCGCTTTCTAATGAGGCAAATAGAGAGTTCTTATGAAATCCAAATCCTTTTTTCGCGTTTTCGTTGGATTAGCATTTATTCTCGCGCCGCTTCTCTTTACAAGAATCTCCGAAATGAAAACTAAATCATCGACCGGCCTGCGCTTCTCAATCTCCTTTCCTGAGGCGAGCGTAAAAGAGCCACTCGACGGCCGCCTCCTGTTGCTGGTTTCCTCTGACAATTCCAAAGAACCGCGTTTTCAGATCAATGAAGACTTGAACACGCAACAAGTGTTTGGCATTGATGTTGACGGATTGAAGCCGGGGCAGGAAGCGGTCGTTGACTCGAGCGCTTTTGGTTACCCGAGATCGTCTCTTTCCGATTTGAAGCCGGGAGAATATTGGATTCAGGGGCTGCTTCATCGCTATGAAACATTCAAACGCGCCGACGGTCACACTGTGAAGCTGCCGATGGATCGCGGCGAAGGTCAGCAGTGGAATAGCGCGCCTGGGAATCTCTTTAGCACGCCGCAAAAGATAACCGTGCGCGCAAATGATGATCGCCTTATCAAGATCAAGCTCGACAAGGTGATCCCGGCCATCGAAGCCCCAAAGGACACGAAGTACGTAAAGCACGTAAAGATACAGAGCGAGTTGCTTTCGAAGTTCTGGGGCCGGCCTATGTATCTCGGCGCGAACGTTCTGCTGCCTGAGGGGTTTGATAGTCATCCAAATGTGCATTACCCGTTGGTAATTTTCCATGGCCACTTCGCTGCCGATTTTGACGGCTTCCGCGAGACCCCTCCCGATCCAAATCTCAAGCCCGATTACAGCGACCGCTTTCATCTCGCCGGCTATAACAAGATTCAGCAGGAGTATGCGCACAAGTTCTACCAGGAATGGACCGGGCCAAATTTTCCGCGAATGATCATCATCGAGATCCAACACGCAAATCCTTACTACGACGACTCATATGCGGTGAACTCAGCGAACCTCGGTCCTTATGGCGACGCGATCACCTATGAGCTGGTGCCTTTTATTGAGAAACAGTTTCGCGGCATCGGCAAAGGCTGGGCGCGCTTCATGTATGGCGGTTCGACCGGCGGCTGGGAAGCCCTCGCGGCGCAAATCTTTTACCCGGACGAATACAACGGCGCGTGGGGCGCGTGTCCCGACCCGATAGATTTTCGCGCCTACACAGTCGTCAATATTTACGAACACGAGAACGCCTACCATGCCGAAGCGCCATGGAAACAAACACCGCGGCCAGGCAAGCGAAACTATCTCGGCGAACTCGCTGCGACGCTTAAAGAGATGAACGACATGGAGTTGGCGCTCGGCACAAACAGCCGCTCGGGAGGCCAGTGGGATATCTGGCAGGCCGTTTATTCACCCGTCGGCAAAGGTGGGTATCCCAAACCAATCTGGGACAGGGTGACTGGCAAAATCGATCGCTCGGTTGCGGAATACTGGCGGGAGCATTACGACCTGGGCTACATCCTTCGTCGTGACTGGAACAAGCTCGGCCCCAAACTCGAGGGCAAACTCCATATCTATGTTGGTGAAGCTGACAACTACTATCTCAACAACGCCGTCTATCTCGTCGAGAATTTTCTCAAGAGTACGAAGAACCCTTACTACGGCGGTGAAGTTGACTACGAACCGCGCGCCGAACACTGTTGGAACGGCGACCACACACGCCCGAACGCGATCTCTCGTCTTCGTTATCATCAGTTCTACGCGCCGAAGATCGTCGAACGCATTTTGAAGAGCGCACCGGCTGGAGCTGACCTAACCGGCTGGCGTTACTAGCCACCTGATTAGCCTGGTTGGTGGGCGCGAGGGCAACATACGAAGGAGTTCTCCGGAATATTCAGGATGCCATCGCTGAGTATCTGGCGGCCGTCGACGCTATCTGTGTGGAAGCTTTCAATGAGCCTGCGGAGCAGGCGGCAGCATGAAGCCCAGGGTGGAGCGAAGCGAAACCCTGGGTTACTTGCGTTTGATGATCACCAGCCCATGAAGCGGGCGGCAGAGGCCATGCTCGAACCTCTGTCGCCCGTTTCACGGGCTAAATTATTTTCGCTTTGTTACCCAGGGTTTCGCTTCGCTCCACCCTGGGCTTTATGCTGCCGCCTGCTTCGGCAGGCTGGTTGAATGGTTCAATTCTACGCGCTTGAGTGCAAGCTGACCGGATTCCTAATTGCCCTTTTGCCATTTCATAATAGAATACCCAAACACACAATAACTGCTCCGTTAGTGGTAGTGGGGCGTTTGTCCTACCGGCAGAAGGTGTGTAACGCAAGCTGTTAGTCTGCTCGCAGGGCCAGCAGTTTTTGTCTAAGCTAACGTGTTGTCATCCAGGATAAATCGCAAACTAACATTTGCGTTACATAAGGGAGTCTAACGAATGATCCGTCGCGTTTTCTTGTTCTCCATTCTCTTGCTGCTCTCTTTTACTCCACTCCAGGCTCAGAAACGCGCGTTCACAATTGAAGATCTCTACCGGGTAAAAAATGTTTCCGACCTGCACGTATCGCCCGATGGTCAAACGTTAATCTTCGCCGTTACAACCTCCGATCTGGCGCGCGCCAAACGAAACATTCACATCTGGGCGATGGATATTACTGGGCAGAATCCGCGCCAGTTGACGTCGAGCGACAAGAGCGAGTCATCACCTTCCTTTTCACCGGACGGCAAGCAGATTTCTTTCATAAGCTCGAAAGACGGCAGCGCGAATCTTTACCTGATGCCCTTTAGTATCGCCGGCGTTGGTGAGTGGCGCCGTCTCACCAACATTTCCACCGGAGTCTCGGATCCGCTCTGGTCGCGCGACGGCAAGTGGATTGCCTTTTCCTCTGATGTTTATCCGGAGTGCAATGGCGATGATGCATGTAATAAAAAGATTGCGGAGCGTTGGGAAGCAGGTCCACTCAAAGCACACCTGACCGACGAACTTCTTTATCGTCACTGGACAACGTGGAAAGATGGAAACCGCACTCATACTTTCGTCGCCAATACCGCGACCGGAGAAACAAGAGATCTGACGCCTGGCAAATACGACTCACCTACGTTTCAACTCGGCGGGCCGCTGCAATACGATTTTTCACCTGACAGCAAGGAGCTGGTCTACGTCTCTAATCACGATCCCGTTCCGGCAGGCTCGATAAACAACGACCTTTGGATCATTTCGCTGGACGACAAAGACGCAAGCGCTCGCAACATTACCGCTTCCAATCCAGCTTACGATGGCAGCCCCAAATATTCGCCCAATGGAAAGTACATCGGTTATCGCCTGCAGCAGCAACCCGGTTACGAGTCGGGCCTCTTTCGTATCGCGCTCTACGAACGCGCGACGGGAAAGTCAACCATCCTGACTGAATCTTTCCGCAACTGGGTTGACGAGTTTCGGTGGTCTAAGGATTCCAAAACGATCTATTTCATCGGACCGGTCGAGGGGCAGAATCCAGTCTTTCGTCTCGACATCACCTCTAAAAATATCACGCGGCTTTTCGCGGACAAGACCATTGACACGTCCGAGTTTGATCCGGCTGAACAGCATTTGTTTTACATCAAGCGGTCTGTCGGAGAACCTCAGGAGATTTACAGCGCGGACATTTTTAATGGTAAGACCTCGCAGCCACGAAAGCTTTCACACGTCAATGAAGCGTTGATGAATGAAGTCGACATCCGTCCGGCTGAAACCATGTGGGTGGCCGGCTCAGGTGGCACGCGCGTGCAAGTCTTTATCGTCAAGCCTCACAATTTTGATCCGGCGCGTAAGTATCCTCTGATTTTGAATGTTCATGGTGGTCCCCAGTCAAATTGGGCGGATGCGTTTCGCGGCGACTGGCAGGTCTACCCGGGCGCGGGTTACATCGTCGCCTTTCCCAATCCGCACGGCTCGACCGGTTTTGGTCAGGATTACACGGCTGAGATTTCGGGTGACTGGGGCGGCCGGGTGTATGAAGATTTGATGAAGGTCACTGACACGCTGGAAAGGCTTCCTTATGTTGACAGCAGCCGAATGGGCGCGATGGGCTGGTCCTATGGCGGCTACATGATGATGTGGTTTGAGGGTCACACCGATCGCTTCCAGGCGATTGCCTCAATGATGGGCATCTACGACACGCGCTCATTTCACGGCGCCACCGAAGAACTCTGGTTTCCCGAGTGGGACTTGAAAGGGAGGCCCTGGGATTCTCCGGAGTATGAAAAATGGTCGCCTTCAAATTCTGTCAAGAATTTCAAGACGCCGACACTTGTTATTTCCGGTGAGCGCGATTACAGAGTTCCCTATACGCAGTCGCTACATTTCTTTACCGATCTGCAGGAAATGAAGGTCCCTTCAAGACTGATCATTTACTCCAATGCCGGACACTGGCCCAGTTGGTACGAGATGGCCCTCTACTACACCGCGCACCTTGAATGGTTCAACAAATACCTCGGGGGCGGACCGCCGCCGTGGACAACCGAACAGTTTCTTCGCAACGCTGTTTTCGATCGCAGCACCGGTCAGCGAATAGCCGCGACCCCTGAAGAAAAGCCTAAGAATCTGCAGGGCAAACCGGATGTGAAACCGAATGCTCCGTGACGGCGAAGCACGTTGAATTGAGGCTGGAAGTTGAGAGTTCAATCTTTAGTTGTGGCGCGTGAACGGAGCAAGCTAAAGCTTGAACTCTAACCTACTTGCTGGTGAAGCCGAATGCTCCGTGACGCTTATTCCCGCTTCCGTTCTGATGACGTTTATTATGGGCGGCGTGGGGCAGTTAGTATGGGCCAAAAGGTCGCCCAAGACTGAAGAAGACTTTCGTGTTCCGCTCGCATCCGGCCTGATAGCAGGTGAAGCGATTCTGGCAGTTGTGCTCGCTCTCCTCGCCGCTTTCGGCGTCAACTTCTAGTTGTGGAAGACGCCGCACGATGTTTAAGCGCTGCCACAAGCCGCGCGGCGCGATGCTCATACAGTGATTCTGATTCGGGGCCTAATTTCAACTCGTAAAACGAACCTTGAAAACTACATTCTTCAAAACTCCGTCTGATTTGCGTAAGTGGTTTGAAGCTCATCACGACTCAACTTCCGAGCTGTGGGTTGGCTTCTACAAAATGACCTCAGGCAAACCCAGCATTACCTGGCCTCAGTCCGTTGATGAAGCTCTTTGCTTTGGTTGGATCGATGGCATCAGGAAAAGCATTGATGACGTCAGCTACAAAATCCGCTTTACTCCACGCAGGGCGCGCAGCATCTGGAGCGCGGTTAACATCAAACGTGTTGAGGAGCTCGTCAATCAGGGACTAATGCGGCCCGCAGGTTTGAAGGCATTTGAAGCACGCCTGGAAAACCGCTCAGGAATTTATTCCTATGAGCAGCGAAGTCCGGAGCTTCCCGTTCAGTATGAAAAGAAACTAAAGAAGAACGTGGCAGCTTGGAAATTCTTTCAGGCCCAATCGCCTTCGTATCGAAAAGCCGTTAACTGGTATGTCCTGAGCGCCAGGAAGGAAGAAACGAGACTCAAACGGCTGGGCCAATTGATCGAAGACTCGGCGCAGGGGCGAAGAATTCCGCAGTTTACAATTCTGAAAAAGTCGAAATGAGGTCAATTTTCGGTAATTCATCGAGATCAACAACGAGCATTATGAGTCGAAGGAAGATTCCGGTCACACTCCTACTGATTGGCACGGCATGGGTCCTCGTCGGCTCCGTAGCCGATGTCACAGCACAGACCAAATCGCGTGGAAACAAACTCGTGCCCCACCACATCTCGCTCGCCAATGGGAAAACCTTTGATCTGAATCTACCTGAAGGTTTTGCAATAAGCGTGGCGGCGCAAGGCCTGAGGCGCCTGCGTTTCATGGCAAAGAGTCCGGACGGGCGAATCTTCGTGACTGACATGTATAACCTCGCCGACAACACTAAAGGCACAGTTTACATACTTGATGAATTTGATCCGATCAGCAAAAGCTTCAGGAAGGTGACACCGTATCTCAAGACTTTACGCAACCCGAACAGCGTTGCCTTTTACACTGATCAGAAAGGCAGAAACTGGTTTTACCTGGCATTGACCGACAAGCTTTTGCGCTACAAGTACAACAGCGGCGAAAACACGCCGAGTAGTCAGCCTGAGGTGCTGGCTACTTTCCCGGATTATGGCCTGGGCTACAAATATGGCGGCTGGCATTTGACGCGCACCATTATCGTGGGCGGTAACGACAAAATTTATGTGTCAGTTGGCAGCAGTTGTAATGCCTGTGAAGAGAAGGAAGAGGTGCGCGCGAGTGTGTTAGAGATGGATCCCGACGGCGGCAACCAAAGGTATTTTGCCCGTGGCCTGCGCAATGCGGTTGGTCTTGGTTGGATTCGGGATCGTGTGTTTGCCACCAACATGGGTTCGGATCATTTGGGCGATCACAGACCTGCGGACACGATGTATGTTTTGAGCGATGGAGGAAATTATGGCTGGCCCTATTGTTACCAGTCCGGCGTCGAGCGATTCGAAGATAAGAAAATCAACCCAGGGGTCAAAAAGATGAACTGTCGCCGCGTGCCCGTGGCCTTCGCGGCGTTTGACGCGCACAGCTCGCCCTTAGGATTTGAATTCTTCGACGGACTGGATATGGGTCCGGTGAGCAAATCAGGTTACGGCGGCCCATTAAGAGATTCCTTCCTTATCGCTCTGCACGGCTCGACAAAGAAGAGCCTCAAGCGCGGTTACAGCGTCGTGCGCCTTCCGGCAAGTCGGAAAGCCGCAGATCGGCCTGAAGACTTCATCAATGGTTTTCTCGCAGCAGGTAAAGTTTACGGACGGCCTGTAGATATCCTGAGCTTTGGTGTCGACGGATTTCTTCTGACCGATGATTACGCGGGCGTCGTTTACTATGTTTATGGAAAGTAGGTTAACTTGAACCTTGTGATGACGAATCACGGTTCCGACAGCATTGCTGACTTCAGTTCATCTGTAATGCTGGCATCTGGGGTAAGCTCGGGACTCCGATGGCGTCGGCGGAGGCGTTCATGAAAGACCTGGCAATAGCGCTCGACAACCGAGCTGGCGCTTTGGCTGAGATGGGCAATGCGCTTGGTCGTGCCGGCGTCAGCATCGAAGGCGGAGGCGCGTTCGTTGTCAACGGTCGGGGTGTGGCGCATTTTCTTTTTGAAGATGGCGCAGCCGCTCGCCTGGCTCTGGAAGCATCAGGCATTCGGGTTGTGGAAGAACGGGAAGTGCTCGTCCAACGATTGAATCAGACTCAACCGGGTCAGCTGGGCGAGATCACGCGCCGGATGGCTGAGGCGGGAGTCAACATCGAGGTCCTCTACAGCGATCACGATCAACAACTCATTATGGTCGTCGACGATCTCGAAAAAGGGCGAGCAGTGTCCGAAGCGTGGACACGCGAAAATCGTTAGCAGGCAGCGGGGGGCAAGCCCGCCTTCAGACCTCGAGCTTAATCAGACTTGAGTCTCTGATTCTTGATTGAGAGGCTTTCAACGTTGGAGCTACAGAGCCATAAACTAGGACAGACATTCCTGTCTGTGCTGCAGAAGAGCCTCTCAGGTTGGGAAGGTGGGATTAGCACCCCAGCGGGGCTGGCCCGCTGGGGACCCCGCCTTGCCTCCGCTGCTTTGTCAACGTTGTTTCGCGAAACTGGTATCGATACGTGAATCCTATGAAACAGCGACTATGGCTCGGCCAGCTTCTTCATAAATCGGGAAAGTCGCGCTTACTATCAGTCGTACTTCTATTCTTATCCGCGCAGATCGTCCTTTCGCAAAACAACCCGCGGGTGGCTGACATTGATCGGGTGCGTTTGGCTGAGGCCTTTTCGATCGGCGAGACGTTAGGAGATCAGATTTGGACAGGCTGGAGCAAAGCTCCTTTTGCTGTACTACTCGTCACACCTGAAAACGAATTTCTGATCCGCCATCCCAAACCTTCCGCTGATTTTACCCTGATCAAATACGACCCCGTGTTGAAGAGCAACGTTTACTACCGCAAACGCACTCAACCACAGAATCTGCTCGCTACATTTCCGATAGTCGGCGGAATCCCGACCATCGTCATCGGTCAAGCGGAAAACACGGAGAAGAAAACTTCCACACCATGGGTGGTGACCGTTCTCCACGAGCACTTCCACCAGTTGCAGTACTCCCAGCCGACCTATTACAGCGAAGTGGACGCGCTCAATTTGTCACGTGGCGATCAGAGTGGCATGTGGATGTTAAACTACCCTTTTCCCTACGACTGGCCGGAGATGAAAGAACATTTTTCTCTACTGGGCAGTTTGCTTGCGGACGCGCTTAAGGCAAAAACAAAGTCCGAGTTTGCAGTCAAACTCTCAGCCTATCGTAGACAACGAGAGGAGTTGGAAAAGACGCTCAGTCCCGATGACTATAAATACTTCTCTTTCCAGATGTGGCAAGAGGGTATCGCCCGCTATACGGAGTATCGCGTCGCCAAACTGGCGGCCGGACACCGGCCGAGCAAAGCCTTTCAAGCACTGAAAGACTACCAGCCATTCGCTGACGTCGCCGGGCAGATTAGGACTGGAATTCTAAACGAATTAACCAGCGGCCGGCTTGAAGACTACAAACGCGTCATCTTTTATGCTCTAGGCGCCGGCGAGGGTTTTCTTCTCGATCGTATTAATCCGGGCTGGCGGCAGCGTTACCTCGTGGAGAAGTTTTATCCTGATAAATATTTTGACCGGACGCCGAAGGGAGGAAGATAGTTTGCCAAAACATCTGAAAGCTAATCTCTCGTTAGCCGAACGAACTCTTTTTCTTTTATTTGTTTTTTTCCTCCTCAACGGCGCCGGTAATACGCGCGCCGTATCTGAACAAACAACGTCCTTAACAAAAATCAATCAATCGAGTCAGTCCACAGCCGCAACCGAAGTTCTGAAGACGTCGTTTGGATCGGCGGTGGAGGCCGTTAGTGGTTTCAAGCCGTTCTATCTGACTGGAGACTTTAATGGCGATGGAACGCAGGACATTGCCATCGTAGTACGCATCAAGGGTCGACGCAGCGAGCTGCCGCCGGACGTGAAGCTTCTCAATCCGTTTGACTCCGGCGCCAGGGCAAACTTTCCCGTTGACCCAGCCGCGAAACCAACACTAGCTTTCGCCATCATTCATGGAACTAATAATGCAGGATGGAAGACGCCTCAGCCCGCTGGGAAGTTTCTGCTACTTGGCGAGTCGCCCATCCTGATTCTGGAATACGACAGAAGCGCAGGTAGTGCTGCAGACGCGAAGAACCTTATGGAGATAGTGAGCAAACGAGGTAAGAGGCGCCGCGGCACGAATTGGCCGCCCACCGCAGCAAAAGGCGATTCCATTCTGCTGGAGACTGAAGCGACCGAGAGCATCCTTTACTGGAACGGAAAGACTTATCGTTGGGAAGAGTCGGCCGATGCCGCCTGAATTCAAACAATCAATCCGAGGTGGCCGAACTTTATTGACCAGTGGCGCGGGCCAGAAGTGGTATTCCGCTTCGTCCAGCCCTATTAAACTCGCTTGCCGAAAAGATCATTCAGCTCGTTAAATGGCGCGGCGTCGGCCAAAGCGTCGAATGAGCCGGTCCCCGCGATGCTTCGCGCTGCGCGCATGAACGCACCCCACGCTACGCAAGCCAAAGCGGAGCCGACTGAGATGCGACGAACGCCAAGGTCGGTCAGGTGGGAAACGGTTAGATCTGAATTGAACCTGGACACCAGCACGTTTACCGGCTTAGGCGAGACCGCCTTAACTATTGTTTCAATCTCATCGGCAAGACGAGCGCCCGGGGCGTAGAGGCAATCAGCTCCTGCTTCAGCGAAGGCCATCAGCCGCTCCAACGCCACTCTCGCAGGATCAGGATGGCCGACAAGCCAGGCTTCACAGCGCGCTGTGAGGACCACCGGAATTCCGGAAGCATCGATAGCAGCGCGAGCTGCCTTGATGCGTTCAACTGCCAGGGCAAAATCATAAAGGGGCGAAGCGTTGTCACCGCTTGCATCTTCAATCGATAGGCCCGCAACACCCGTAGCGATGCAGAGAGTCACGTTCGCGGCAACACCTTCCGGTTCATCCGCATACCCCGTTTGAAAGTCTGCATTAACAGGGAGGGAGGTAGCCTCGACGATTTCGCTGATATGGGCGAGCATGATGCCGCGAGACACGGCCGAAACCGAATCGGGCAAGGCGCGAGAGAAGGCAAAACCGGCGGACGTGGTTGCGAGCGCCTCAAAACCAAGATGCTGCAGATACGCGGCAGTTCCTGCATCCCACGGGTTCGGCAGGACAAAGCACCCGGATTTGTGCAAATCGCGAAACCTCGCAATAGCGGATGATGTATCAGCGCTCCTGTCAATCATGCTGCAATCCTACTATCGGAGGCCCTGCCGCGCCAGCCTCATAGTTGAGGAGAACCGATAGCTACCGCTTCTCCGATGCACGACAAGGCAGGTAGAGTCTTTGACCATCGATGCGCGGTAAGTCTCCGACTTACCGGCGACCGGTCAAGCTCTTTGAGGTCTCCGACCTTTGAGATTCCGGTCACAGACCGGAAAGGTTAGTGATACCAGTCTGCGGTGAGTCAAAGACTTACCGCGCACCGGAGGTCAAAGACCTGTCACAGCTTGAGTTGCAATGGTCGAGATTCGGATTGCAACCGAGAGACTAACGTCGATTCATCTTCATTGACAGGGCTTGGCAAAGAAGCCTAACCTACGCGCGTTTTTACAATACTCGTCCTCAGCAAGTCTCATAGCCGCTCGAAGTCTTGACCGCCAGCGAAATTGTTATGGAATATGACCTCGACAGTCCTGAATTCCTCGCCAATCCGTATCCCATCTTTGACCGGATGAGAAGCACTGACCCAATTTACTGGTCTGCTGCAAACAACTATTGGGTTCTAACACGCTATGCGGATATCGCCTCAATGGCCCAAAGCGAGCACTTGTCCTCTAACCGGATAGGGGCTCACTCCCGTCGCATGTCCGACGAAACGAGAGAACATTTCCGCCCGTTCTTCACCGCGGTTTCTTCGTGGATGTTGATGATCGATCCGCCTGATCACACCCGGCTGCGCGGACTTGTGAACAAAGCCTTTACACCACGTGTCGTGGAAAACCTACGTGAGCTCGTGCAGGACCTGGTTAACAATATGCTCGCGGCCGTGAAGCCTCAGGGTCACATGGATGTCATGACTGCCCTGGCCAATCCACTTCCTGCGACCGTCATAGCAGAGATGCTGGGTGTGCCCGGGACTGACCAACGACAATTCAAGCGGTGGTCGGATGACATTTCGCTAGCCCTAAGCGGAATCGACACTGCTGGGACGAAAGAAGAACTTTTTGCCCTCTATGAGCTCGCGCAGGAAAGTTTCCTGGCATTGTCCGACTACTTCCGGGAAAGAGTCGTCGAGCTACGCCGTAAGCCGCAGGAAAACCTGTTGAGTGCGTTGGTCCAGGCTGAAGAACAAGGAGATCGATTGACGGAAGACGAGCTTTTCGCGAACTGCGTGCTGCTCATGATCGCGGGACACGAGACGACGACGAATCTGATCGGCAACGGCATTCTGGCGCTGCTACAGGATCCCGTTCAGCGGAAACCACTGACCGCCAACCCTGAACTCATCGTATCCGCCGTGGAGGAGCTACTTCGCTTCGATAGCCCGGTGCAGAAGATGGGCCGAATCGCGTTGGCAGATATTCACATTGCCGGCAAACAAATCAGGAAAGGCCAATTGGTTTGCCTCAGCTTTGCTGCGGGAAATCACGACCCCGAACAATTTGAATCTCCTGAAAAGCTTGATATCACTCGCAAGCCAAACCGGCACCTCGCCTTCGGACACGGGTTGCACTATTGCGTCGGTGCAGCGCTCGCCCGTCTCGAAGGACAGATCGTCATTAACAGCGTGCTGCGCTATCTACCAGACCTCGAGCTGGCTAATGAAAAATTGGAATGGCATCGTAACTTCACACTACGCGGTTTGAAGTCGCTTCCGGTTGTCTTCTAAGCAAACTCGGCTAACAATTCGGAGTCTGGCCGTTGATCAGTTCCAGGTAATGACTAGGTTCAATAAGTGCCGCATTCCGAGTAGCGGCAGGTGGCATCAAGATTACAAGAAGCATTACGACTGGTGCCTCACCGCGCCCCGAGCTGCAGCAATTAATGAACAGAAGCTGCGGGACGATCACCTTTTCCGTTGCGGCGCACAATCGACATTTGACTGATGCATCCGCAGCGTTAACCTAGCTTCTGGTTTCCAGGTCGAGTTTGTCGCAAGTGGTCTCTTGCGTTATTGCACTCTTGCGCGCCACGTGAGGTTAAGTCTCCTCGAGAGATGCCGCGTCAAGAGAGTTAGCTGGCTCGTCGGGCTCATCCAAATACCTTGTATGAAGCTCACGCCTGAGGGATAGCGATAGTCAGCGGGGGCAAGCCACCCTTCCCAACTCGGAGACTTTTCCACTTGAAACATCATTTAGCTGCATTGAGAGCTTCACGCGGGAGCTACACTTTCTGAAGCCTTCGATCAAGGCCGAAGCGTCTCAAGTGTGAGAGACTCTCAGGTAGGGAAGGGTGGCTTGCCCCCGCTCAGTTTTAGTAGCATCCAATTTGGAATTTAGCGAGCCTTGCTGGTCGGTTCTTCCGTCAAGTATTCCCCATCAGCCCGAGTGATACAATCCACGGGCGAGATAACAAACGCTTGCAGCGAACAGGAATCAGCACGTCTCTCATCGACAACTTGTCGCACGATGCAGTTGTCGTCCGGCCGCTGAAGCGTTAGTGAGTTTTGGGCCTGGAGGTGGAATACAGCTTTTCGAGATCTAACGCACCGCTTTCTCTTTCGGCCGCTGAATTCAAGGTTCGGACCACGGGGGGCGATCTTAGCCATTGCAACCTTGAATGAAGCTACACGCCAGGGTCACATGGCTATTGTGATCCTGAATTGTTTGTACCTATCATCAGTAAGCAATCTTGCTTTTGGAGGATAAAATTATGGGCTTCCTGAATCGTTGCGCATGCGTACTAATTACGACAACACCGCATCGTTAGTCAGGAATGAGGAAATCATGAAAATCAGAGTTGATCAAAAGCTAATCCTGGTTATGGTTGCTGTGCTGCTTGCAACCGCTACTTCTTGCTCTTTAACTAAAGGCAAAGGGATCGCCGAAGCGGCCGCCAGACAGTTTCATGATCGGTATAACGCCGGACAGTTTCACGAGATTTATAGTGAGACTGACGAAGGATTTAAAAAAGCTACGAGCGAGGCTGACTTCACCGCCCTGCTCGAGGCTCTCCGCCGTAAGCTCGGTACGGTGAAAGAAACTAATCCTGCTGGATGGGGTGTAAACGCAACCCCAATGGGAACGATGGCAACGCTTGGCTACAACGTTGAGTTTAGTGAGGGAAAAGGGCAAGAACAATTCGTTTTTCGTATCAATGGCGACAAGGCTATGCTCTTTAACTACAACGTCAATTCTCCACTTCTGATTACGAAATGATGTTTCAGAGCAACCCGCGACCGGATTCGACCGGCGGCTGTGACTCAAAACTCGAAGAAATGATGCACGTATAGCCAGGCCAATACAGAACCAGGAGCGGATACGACCAGTTGATAATTCTCACTGCGGAGTTATTACACAGTCTACCGAGCGGCGAGAAGTTTATTGACGGCCAAGAGGGAAAAATTGATGGTGACCGGTAAAATCAAACACTTAACAAGGGATGAACTCGAAGCGGGGCTGGACGAGATTCGCCAGGCGCCTAAAGATGAAGGCGTCTTGCTGTTGATTGTGCGACGGCCGCGGATCGAGGAGCGGGAAGTACTGGAGGAAGGTGAACTTCATCTGGCTGAAGGTTTGGTCGGTGACAGCTGGAAGAACCGGGGCAGTTCTCGCACTGCCGATGGATCTCCAAACCCGGAGATGCAGCTCAACATCATGAACGCTCGCGTCGCTGCATTGGTGGCCCAGGACAAGGATCGCTGGCAACTGGCCGGCGATCAGCTTTACCTCGACATGGACTTGAGCGCTGCCAACCTACCTCCCGGAACCCGGCTGGAAATAGGTTCCGCAGTGATTGAGGTGACACCTCCACCTCACACTGGCTGCAAAAAATTCGTTTCGCGTTTCGGTCTCGAGGCGATGAAGTTTGTAAATTCCTCAGTAGGACAAGAGCTTCATCTGCGTGGCATCAATGCCAGGGTCGTTCAACCCGGTATGATTCGGGTTGGTCAAGTTGCCAGGAAACTCGCGGCGACGAAAAGCTGACGCCCAGCGAAGTATTTAACGTCTAATCTGCAAGTAAAATTGAACCTGTCCGTTCAACTCCCGGGGCGTATTTATCCCCTCAATCGTTAGTGCCGCAAAGGTTGTCTATGGTTCGTTCAAGAATCCATTTACCCAGGGCAGTGCTTGTTTGCGTGGTTGTTTTGCTCCAATCGCTGACGGCAGTTGCGCAAACGGATCCAGTTTCAGTTGCCATTGAGGGTCTTCAAACGGAAAGCGCCACCAGCCGGCTCAATTCAGTGCGTGAACTGTCCAGGTTGGGTGAGCCGCGCGCGGTAGAACCTCTTATCAAGGTTCTGAATGACTTAGACCCGAAGGTGAGGAGAGCCGCCGCAGAAGCGCTTGGGTGGCTTAAAGATATCCGCGCCACTGAACCCATCATCAAATTGCTGCGCGATACTGACCCTTCGGTTAGCTGCGGGGCGGCTCAGGCTCTGGGTTTGATTGGCGACGTTCGTGCTGTCGAACCGTTAATTGACGTTTTTCGAGGAAAGAACTTCTCACTCAAATGTGCCGCGGCTGAGTCTCTGGGCAAACTCAAAGATCCTCGCGCCATTGAACCCTTGAGTGTCCTGCTTTGGAATGGAGAAGGCGAGCTCCAGGATAAGGCTCAATACGCCCTCATGGAGATGGGACCGGTGGTTGTCGAGCCACTATGTCGCATCCTCCTTGAGCCAAACGATGCCCGACGATTTTTGGTGGTGGATGTTCTAACAAAGCTCCATGATGTGCGAGCCGTCGGTCCCTTAGTTTCTGTCCTTGGCATTGGAGAAAATGGCATTGGAGCAAAAGCCTCAGAGGCCCTGATAGGAATAGGTCCGCCCGCTGTCGATGCACTGCTGGTAGCCATCACGAGCCAGGACCCTTCGGTCCGTCGGTTCGCGGCTAGCGCCTTAGGAGGAATCAAAGACGCGCGAGCTATCGCGTCGCTTCTCGCCGCTCTCATGGACGAGAATTTGAATGTCCGACGGCAGGCCCTCGAGGCAGTGGCAAGATTTCAGGACGATCGCGTCCTGGACGCTTTGCTCTTCGCACTTAGTGATCCCGGCCTTCGCATTGATGCAGGCTTGCTCCTCGGGGCGAGAAAAGACGTGCGGGCCCTGCCCTACCTGATGGAAGCTTTGCGCGGTAACGAGTCGGACCGCGCCGCCGCTGCCAATAGGCTACTGATATTGATCGGCACGCCGGCAGTTGAGGAGTTGATCACTCTGCTAAGGGATCGGAATCCCGAGTATCCGGAACGAGAGGCAAAGCGAGAACTCGAACGTAGTAAGGCGCAATTGATGGAATGTGGTAGTGGCCCTCCCCCACCCATTCTGGATCCTCGTAGACTCGCGGCCATTGCCCTCGGAGAGATTGGCGACAAGCGCGCCATTGGGCCCTTGACCGAAGCGCTTGCGGATCAAAGCCTCGACCTGCGTGCGGATGCAGAGCGCGCTGTGGCGAAGCTGGGCCAACCGCCAACGCAAGGCAAAGTCAGAACCGGGAGCAGTAGCGACCGGTTGAGAGTCGCACTAGCGCTTCGTTAGATCACCTCCTCTACGTGAAGGTAGTCTTTAGGTGAAGTTGAACCCGGTCGCTACTACCACCCCAGCCGGGGCTGCCCGGCTGGGGACCCCGGTCTGCTCCCGGTTCCGTATTAGTCGACCCACGATGCAAGAAACTCGGGTGACATGGGGTTTACGTCAGTGACTTGGCTGGAGAGATTTCGCAGACCCAGGAGATTTATTACATCATGAGGCGGCTCAGTTTTCAGTTGATCATCGCGTTATTCGTCTTTGCTGTGAGTAATGGAACCACCTGGCCGGCAGGGTTGAATGTAAAGTCCGAATGGTCAATAACATCGCTGGGCTACCGCGCTGAGCCGTTGTCCAGTGTACAGACCCGGACGAGGAAAAAGCGCAAGTTCAAACTCGTGTCTCGCAGTTCCGAGAGTGGCTCCTATGAAGGCTACGAATCATCTGACGGACAGGAAGTTTCGTTAATCGGTGCCTGCTACACCAGCACAGCCCCTGAAGCGCGGCAGGAGATGCAGCGTATGATCAGCGAGGGAAGAGTGGTACAGAGAGGGTGGCGGCATTATGGCCACGGCAGGCACAGAAGGCTTGGCAAAAGGACCGTGGCAATTTACCCGAAGGATGAATCGGGTGAGAAGCCAGCGAAAATATTTTGGTACGTGGACGGCCCCTGTTTCTCCTATATCGAGGCGGGCTCGCTGCAGTTGGCGCTGGACTTCGAGCGGAGCGATCAGTTTGCGAAAGCTCAATCGTATTGAGGATGACTGATACGACTGTAGCGGCATTCCTGGATCTAGTTGCTGGAAGGCGCGGCCACTTTCGTCTTGAGTCGGGCTATCACAGCAGACTATGGCTGGATCTCGATCCGCTGTTCGCCGAGCCCCACCGGATCGAACCCTTTGTCACCTCGCTCACCAATATCCTTCGTCCCTACGATGTCGAGGGTGTTTGCGGGCCGCTCCTCGGTGGTGCGTTCCTTGCGCAGCTCATTGCGCACGCGCTTGGGGTGGAGTTTTATTTTACGGAACAGGTAACGCCGCCGCAGACTGACGGCTTCTACCAGGTTCGTTACCGCCTGGCGAAGGCGTTTGCCTCCCACGTACGCGGTAAAAGGCTGGCCATGGTTGACGACGTGATGAGTGCAGGGTCAGCGCTCCGGGCCAGTTACACCGAACTCCTGGCAAATGGCGCTATGCCGATAGTCGCCGGAGCACTTCTCATATTTGGCTCGGCTGGCGCTGATTTCTTTTCACAACGAGGCGTGGCGGTTGAGGCAGTCGCGCGCGACAACTATGAAATGTGGTCGCCCACTGACTGCCCACTCTGTACTGCCGGCGAGCCGCTCGAGAATGTGGCGGCGCCTGCGACCTAACAAGATTTGCCAGCACTATTGCATCAGCGTCTGTTGCTCAGACTTGACCAGCCAGCGTCCATCCCGTTTCACAAATGTATCGGTAATCCGAGCTCGCACAGGGCGGCCGTTTCGAGCCGTTTGCGTCTGAATGTAACTCACGACAGCCGAGTTATTATCCAGGCTAACTAATTGTTCGTCCGTAATCTTCCATGACTTGGTTACCCTGTCAGGTTTCGTAGCGGCAAGCAACTGATTCTTGTTTTGGATCTTGCCATCGAATCCGGTGCCGGAATAGTCCTCGGCGATGTGCGGGGCCAGGGTCGAAATATCTCCGTTTAAGCTGGCTGTAGTCATCTCATATTCGATCTTCATCAACTCCGCCAGTACGGTTTCGCGATCCGTCGCGGCGTTGCTTGATTTGTCAGGACTCGGCGTCGCTTCAGGCTTCGATTTGTCGGTAAGGTTGCACAACGACAACATTGCGATTAGGGTCGCGACTGCTAGAATTGATTTCATAGGTATCACTTGTTCCTGCCGGAGATGGGATGACCGCCTGGTTTGTATGCCAAAGATGACAGCAAGTCAATAAACGCCGGTGAGATTAGCCTGGGAAACAATGGTGCGAGAACTTTTAGAGAAAACAGCGCAGCGTGCCATTTCATATCTCGAAGGCCTTGGGGAACGCGGCGTTGCTCCTAACGCTGACGCAGTTGCGAAACTCGCGACGCTCGACGAACCGTTACCCGACGGTCCCACGCCGGCTGAACAGGTAATCAAGTTGCTCGACGAGATTTGCTCCCCGGCCACGATGGCCATGGCTGGCCCACGCTTTTTTGGTTTTGTTATCGGCGGCTCACTCCCCGTCACCGTCGCAGCAAACTGGCTCGCCGGCGCGTGGGATCAAAACTCCGGGCTGTATACTCCGACTCCGGGAACCTCACATCTTGAACAGGTGGCCCTAAACTGGTTGCTTGATCTCTTCAAGTTAGCCTCGGATTGCGGCGGCGCTTTTGTGACGGGTGCGACGATGGCAAATTTCTCCGCGTTAGCCGCCGCGCGTCATGCCGTGCTAAAACTAGCAGGCTGGAACGTCGAAGCCGACGGATTGTTTGGCGCCCCACCCATCACCGTTCTTGTTGGCGACGAGGCGCATCCGACACTCTTTAAGTCTCTGGGACTTTTGGGTTTGGGCCGGAACCGAGTCGTTAAGGTGCCGGTGGATTCCCAGGGACGGATGCGCGTGGATGCGATTCCAGCCTTGTCTGGACCGACGATTGTGTGCGTTCAAGCCGGCAATGTGAACAGCGGCGCTATTGATCCGGTCAACGAAATCTGCGCGCATGCGCATGAGGTCGGCGCCTGGGTCCATGTGGATGGGGCCTTTGGTCTGTGGGCGACGGCCGCACCCTCCACTGCGCATCTGGCGTCGGGCCTGGCCGCGGCGGATTCATGGGCAACAGATTTTCATAAGTGGCTAAATGTTCCCTACGACAGTGGAGTGGCGCTCGTGCGCGACGCTGATGCGCTGCGGGCAGCCATGGCTATCACCGCCGACTACCTTCCTACCAGCGCATTTCGAAACCCATCAGACTTTACACCCGAACTTTCAAGACGCGCTCGCGGCGTTGAGGTGTGGGCAGCATTGCGTTCGCTTGGTCGCCAGGGTGTCAGTGAATTAGTTGAGCGCAATTGCCGGCAAGCCAGGCGCTTCGCGGAAGGACTCGAGGCTGCCGGCTTCAAGATACTCAATGAGGTGGTTCTCAATCAGGTCCTGGTCGCTTTTGGAGATGCAGAAACCACCAATCGTGTCGTTTCCGAAATTCAGACGGAAGGAACGTGCTGGTGTGGCGGTACTGTCTGGCAGGGGCAAACCGCGATGCGAATTAGCGTCTCGTCCTGGGCCACGACCGATGCCGATGTGGAGCGCAGCCTGGAGGCCATGGTTCGCATAGCCGGAAACGGGAAATGAAAGGGGTGTTACCAAGCAACTCATAGTGGGTCAGTTTCATTGGAAGTGTCCGATAAACTTTAGTTTGTCGTAACTTAGCGACAAGCTAATTTAGCTTGATGTAGCCCCTGTAAAGCAAACTGTTAGTTTGCGATGTGGGTTGACGCTCAACCGCCGTCCGCAAACTAACAGTTTGCTTTACACGTCCGGCATCGACAGGCTTAAAGCCTATCGGACAAACTGACCCACTACCGAGCAACTGGTAGTGGGTCAATGTGATAAATAAGAGACGCACGCCAATGCAGAACCGAGCGCGGTAGCGCCGGATGCTAGAGTCAATTTCAGCGGAGTGATTATACGAGGATTGGCGGAAGAGACGTGTTACAGCCAGCAATCTATTAATTTCCAGCGTTTGCTTGTGCGCATGCTGCAACCCGGCAAATGTTTGAAGTTGACTTTAGCATCCGGCGCTACCGTGCACGGTTCTCCAAAGAATCCGACCTCCCCACGCTAAACTGACCCACTCCGAGCAACTCATCAATTGACACCTTCAGCTGGCGGGCGTATCTTGCGTTTAGTTCCAACAGCTGACCGCCTGCGGTTGTCACCTTCGCCAACCAACCGCAGAATTTGGCTTCCAATTTTCCAATTCACCTTGGAGGACTAAAGATGCTCACAGATGATGAATTCAGACAGATCATGCCTAACTGTCCGGCGCAAAAACGTGCCGATTACCTGCCCTACATTCAGCAAGCGATGCAGGAGTTTAACATCACTTCCTATCTGCGCGAGACGGCCTTCTTGGCGCAGTTAGCTCACGAGTCTGCCGAACTGCGATACATGGAAGAGATTGCTTCCGGCGCGGCATACGAAGGCAGAGCGAGCCTCGGCAACACCCAGCCCGGAGATGGGAAGCGTTACAAGGGCCGCGGACCAATTCAATTAACGGGACGAGCGAACTATACGAAGTATGGTCAACTTCTCGGTGTCGATCTGGTTAATAATCCGACAATCGCCGCCACTAAAGAAGTGGGCTTTCGCATTGCCGGCCAGTTTTGGAAATTGAATGGTCTTAACGAACTCGCCGACCAACAAAAGTTTGAGACTATCACACGACGCATTAACGGCGGCATCAACGGCTTGCCAGACCGCATCAAGTACTACGAGCGCGCCAAGAGAGTGATGACCAAGAATGATAGCGGCGCAGCACAATCCGCCGCAGTCGGAGGGTCTACCGCCGGTCAATCAAATCCGGCTCGTCCCTGCCCCAATCCTTTCCTGCGTCAGGGTTGCAAAGGAAATGACGTCTTAACGATGCAGCAACGTCTCAAGGCTCTCGGCTACAACGTGTCTGTGGATGGTAACTTTGGACCCGGCACCAGCGCGGCTGTAATTGCTTGCCAACAAAAGCACGGCTTACCCGGCGATGGTGTTGTGGGGCCAAAAACCTGGGCGGCGTTCTGGGCTGGTTGATTAGAACGAAAACTAAAGAGCGATCAGGCTATTCTCAAGCCTCTAGTTAAGCACCTGAGAGTCGCGCCATAAGAGACCGCTTGCAGATTTCGAAAAGGTCCTCAACAAGACCGGTTAAACTCGGCTTCCCTTCTGCTGCGCCAACTTTATTTCCACCGCAGCGTAGTGGATGTATAATTGCCGCCCGTTACCCTTACCAGACAGGACCAGTGAGAACCGATCATGAGTGACGGCGCTCTTGCAGCTTCCACCAATGAGGCAGTTGACCTGGGACGCCGCCGCTCCTTCGACACGATTCTTTATCGCGGATTCGTTGTCGGTTTACCGACCGCCCTGCTTGCGCGGCGGTCGGCCAAAGCTGCCAGGCGAGACCATTGAAGAACAGCCCGGAAAGGTCAGGAGATATCAAAAACAGCGTTTGCAAAAAGGGAGACCATCACATGAAGAGAAAGGTTCTTTGCGTTGGCATTTCTGTTCTCGCGATTTTTCTGCTCGCGCCGCAAACTCGCGCCCATAAAGCCGCGTTGGCTGGCAAACCGGACGACTCCACAGTTTCGCTCGATTTGAAGTTTACCAAGAAGAGGCCGAATGCGATGGAACGCATCTTTTCGTTTCTCGACTACGGTCCTAATGGCTTCGCTACAGGTTTTGTAGTCGGTAACGGATTGGTGATGACGGCTTATCACGCTGTTTCCGGAAAACTGAGCGATTCAAAAAAAGTGCAGTTAGGTTTCGCGCCGAGCGATGATTTGGCAGTTGAGATTTATGTCAAAGGTTGTCACGCTAGCGTGATCAAAGTCGACGAAGATGCCGATCTGGCGCTGCTGCAGATTTGTCAATCGCAAAGACAGATTAAAGCTCCGGCGTTTCAAGGCGTCGTGAACAAGGACGAAAAGTTGTTTGTGATCGCGCGCCCGCATGGAAACAAAATGGTGCGCAAAGGTGTCTTTTACGGTCCGTATGTATTGAGAGGACAGGAATACTCGCTGGCTAAGATCGACGGACATGATGGCTATTCGGGCAGTCCCGTATACAACCAGAAGGCGGAGATTGTCGGCGTCTTTAGCGGCTACGATCGCTCTCAAAAGCTCGCCATGATTAGTCCGGGAATTAAGGCGCAAAAGCTGCTGGAAGAGTATGTCGCCACACCCAAGCCGTAAACGTCAGCCCGGTCCCCGTATTAATTGGTGGGAAGTCCAACTCGAAGCAAATGAGAAGATGCCCGCTCCAGGAATGACGCGGGCATCTTGTTCTACCAAGATCGCTTTGATTACCGGAATGAGGTTAACAGGGACCGCGGGTTTGAGCGCCACCATCGCATAGTACCGGCTTAACAATAATCCATGACACCACGGCACCAACAACCGCGGCTCCTAAGATTATCCAGTTCTTTGATCCTCCCCCCAGCTTCTTCACTCCTGAAGCATCGGCATAAGAAACCGTTCTGGTTGCGCCGGTGTTGTTGTCGAGTACAGTAAACGAGTCCTGGTCCGCAGCACTGATATAACCTTTCAACTCACTGTTATCGCGCAGCTTCACTTCGACGCGAGCGCGCGGACCAACACCAATCTTCTCGACCCTGGACCGCATCTTCGCGGCGGCTTGAGTGTCATTGCCCGTTTGCGCGAGAACATGTTGGAACCCGAATGCTGTCATCAGAAGCATTCCGGAAAGCAGTATTGCGAAAGTTTTTCTAAGCATTAGTATCTCCTCTAATCAAAGTCTCGTGAGCTGTTGGGCAATTGCTATTCCCGAAGCCGGTAGCGCGAAATCATTGGCTCGGTCATAGAAAAAACTCAGCTTCGAAAGCTAACGCTTTGGGATTAGAGCAGTTCTATGATGCCATTAGACGGGTTGTTGCTGCACCCCTATTTCCGAATAGTTAGGTGGCGAAGGGGTGAACTTCAGTTTTTGGATAACGAAGATTTTCACGGACAGTTAGATGCCTCTCAATCAACGAAGACGACAGCTCATTTTCTTCCTGGTCCTGCTACTGGCTTTCCTTTTTCGTTTGTTCTTCGGTTTGTGTTCTTCATTTGAAGACGAAGATACGAAACAGATCTATTTAATCGGCCTGAAGTTCTATGCCACTGGATCCTGGCCGTATTTTGGTCCGGACGTCATTAATACAATCCAGATACCCGGAGCATTGCAGGGACTCGTCGTCGGGCTGCCTTTTTATATTCTTCCGCTACCTGAAGCGCCCTACCTCGCACTGAACATTCTGTCGTTTTCCAGCCTTTGCTTTTTCGCATGGTATTGCACCAGGCGACTGCCGGAAATTCCGAAATGGTTTGTCTGGTCCTGGTTACTGACTGCGCCCTGGACCCTTAATGTTTCGACGCAAACTTATAATCCTTCGTATGTTTTGCCTGCGGCCATTCTGTTTTTTGTAGCCGCAATTGAAACATACCCTTTTCTCAGCCGCGGTCTCATCCCACGGCAGTGGGCAAACTTTATGATGGGTCTGGCGCTATTCTGGATCATGCAATTTCACTTGTCCTGGGTAGTGTTGGTTCCCTATGTTGTGCTCTCCTTTTATTTTCAGATCAAGGAATCAGGACGCAGAGGCGTCTCATCTTTAGTGTGGTTTACCGGTGGGGCGATCGTCACCGGCAGTTTTCTTATACCGACCTTCCTGAAATATGGATTTACAGAAGGAATGGGAAGCACGAATGAGGCTGTGGGGTTTAACGCCGAGAACCTATTGCGCAATTGGAATATTGTTGAGGGCGTCTTAGGACGTTTCTTGTCCTTCGCCAGTTTTGAGTTGCCACGTTTCATTGGCGGGAACACAGCGGCACGATTGGCCTTCATGACGGAGAACCCATGGCTGGTTCCGTTCGTCATCTTCCTTACCCTCGTCGGAATCCTTCAATGTATAGCAATGCTCCTCTTGTGGTTTAGAAGAGAGCACTCGCATAAGGATTGGCAGGCCATTAAATATTTCACGCTGGGGACCGTGGTCCTGCTGTATCTGAGTTTCCTGTTTTCGATGAAGCGTCCAGGATCCCACACTTTTTACGTTACGTTCCCGGTGGCGATGTTATATAGCCTCTATTGTTGGAGCGAGTTTCTCAAGAAGAGCGGCTGGCAGAAGTTTGCCGCTGTCTTCATTATCTGTGGGCTCATCTTCGATATCGGTCTGGCCGCCGCAAATCTTAAGCGAGTCTCCTTGTATGTTGAGCGCACCAAAGTGGCTGAGGCAATCAAAACCAAGGACTATCGACTAGTAGGTGAAAGACGCGCCGGCGCCAGATACTAAATTCGAGGGACCGGAGGTCCGTGGGCCTGGCTCAAACCGACTTCCGGGTGATCACGGCTAATTGGTTTGCGCAACAACCGGCCGGAGGTTCCTGGAAAATTGGAGAGTAAAGATGACGATTCAATTTAGCCGCCGGCTGGCGATTCTGGGAGGCATTCTTGCTCCACTCGCGGAAACAATCCGCCGCTGGAGCACATGGCAACAGGCGCCAGCCAATTTATTTGATGACTATATTATGGGAGCGTTTCTGCTCTATGGAGCCTGGCGCACCGGCAAAAATCTTCGCAACGGCCAGCGCGTGCTTGCGGCGGCCTGGGCCTTCGCGTGCGGCTTCGGCTACTCGAGTTTCTTCGGGCAGTTGCATAACCTGCGCTTGGGCGAACGCGATCCTGCGCCTATCTCTTCAGAGTGGGTACTCGTGATAAAGGGCATCGCATTTACTTTGGCAATCATTGCTCTGGTAGTCAGTCTAAAACCCCTATCTGAAGAAGCGCCGCTGATTGATTCCTGAGCCCCTTCTCAAGATCGTTCTTGTTGTCTAGAATCATATGTCTGCAACCAGCGAAAAAGCGGTGTCAAACCTGGAAAGATACAACGACGGAGAAGAAAATTTGTCTAACTCTGAAGAGCGCCAGTCACGACGCGGTTATCTGAATCCAAGCCTGGTCAGAAGTGTCTCCTTCTGGATAACAAGTGCGTGCATCCTGGTGGCCGTGCTTGCTTCGCTACTCGCAATCTGGAAATTCGCCGGCACGGATATCCTCTGGCGCACTGTAGCAACCTGCGCAGTTATCGGCAGCGGCACTGTCGCCTTCTACTGGATTAATGTTCTCTTCGGCACTACTTCGGAATAGATCGTCGTAACGCAAACTGTTAGTTTGCCGACGGTTCTCTCACACCAGGCTGATGATGAAAACTGTAGGTATCGTCCTTTCGTCGAGAGGCCGATCACTACTATTGGCGCGTCACCTTCTATTGGCTCAGGGTCAGGAAGAAGGCGGGCATGCCCCCGCTTGTTTTTGTCGGATTGTGATTTGGAAGGAATCATTCCGCTTATTCCTGACTAAGACCTACGGGCTTGGCGTTGCAGCTTGCGAAGGTGCCGGTGCCGGCTTGTTGAATTTCGTTTCGTCCACCGGCAAGTTGAGCTTGATCTCGGTAAATTTCCGCGTCGAGTTGTAGAACGAATCGATGGCAGTGGTGCGAATTGTGAATGGCAGCTTCAGGCCATCAACATCGCGGTAATCTTCGTAATCGACTTGTTCGGGGATCAGTCCGACCACAGTCGTTGTCGATGTAATTCTGCGTACCAGCAGACCAGTCTGCGCGTCGAAGAACAGCCGCTCAGCTTTGCCGTCAACTCCGATCCCTCGCAAGACATAAACGTCTTTGCCGTCTATCTTGTCTTTTCCGCCAAAGCTAATTCGAGTGAACTGTCCCTGAAGCTTGATGTCTTTAAAAAGATCAGGGTAGCGCTTGAGGTAGAAGAGCTCGATACCTTCGATGTCACGAATACCACGACTGCTCTTCTCCCACGCGGTTTGGCCGTTGAAACCTCTTTCGAAGATACCCTGCTTGGGTGTGTTCAGAACCGTATAGAGCCTGTCAGGCGCGCTCTGGTAGACTTCGTAACCGAGCGTAATGCCATTCGAAGTAAGCCAGGTTCCTTTCATCGATCGCGTCTTCAATTTTTCAATTACGGCGCTGCCGCCAAGCGCTTCAGTGTATTTCGTGAGGATCTGATTACCAGTAGGCGGCGTTTCTTTGGTCATCGTTTGCGGACTGTCCGCGAAAGGCGTAGGTGCGGCAATCGGTAGTTGCGGAACGCGAACCGGCTCATGGTTGCCTCGGTGGCAGGTAAAACAACCGACAGCGGGATTTCCCTTAAAGTTTCCCTTATTGATGCCCTGCACCATCTTGATCATTTCACGGGCTGTTCCCTTTTCCGGTTTCTCGTCCGCAACAAAGTCCCACTTGTCATCTTTCGTCACATGACAATAAGTACATCTAACGCCCAGCGAAGAGGCCATGTAATTCATCACCGGAAGCAGCTGCGAAGCCGGCAAACCGCTGAGCACCTGAATATTTTTCTGGACTTGCTCCACCGTCTTCTCCGCCGGCGCAGCTTGAGTAGCGGCTGTAGTTTGCGGCGCGTCAGACATACCGAAGCCGGCCTCGACCGACCCGACAATACTCGCGCAGACTATTAATAACAGCGAGACAGCCAAAAAGAGGATGCGAGGTCGCCTCAAATGTCTGGTGATCTTATTTTTCATACAGGCCTTTCAGCCGCAAGAAGACGTAACGCAATCGCTTAGTTTGCGAACGGTTCGTTTGGAGTATTGACCCACTTCACGCAAACTAAGAGTTTGCGTGACATGAGAAGCGGGGGATCTTTTGTAAATAAGAAAGCGTGAACTAGAGCGAACTGCCGGCGGCAGCCACGGGCGCAGGTTTGCGACTTGCTTCCGATGGGGGAGCGCTTTGGTGCGGCTTCTGCGGCACGATGGCTTCCAGCGTCTTATATATCTGCAGGTAAATCTGTGTCTCGCGCGGAATTAGCGTGCGCCAGGAAGCGCCACCGCGCCTGATGTAGAGCGGCAAGCGCGCCGCGTTTGAATTGTAACCGGCAGCCAGCAATTCCGTTTGCGTGGCCAGCTTTGCGTTAAGTGCATACTGGACATCTTCATTCGCCGCGAGATCATTCCAGGTGTCCTGCATGTAGAGCAGCATTGCTTGAAGCGCGTTCGCGTGATTTCGCATGCCCACAACGAAGTCTGGTATCAGGCCCGCGCCGGGATGTCGCTGTCTCATGAGGTTGTAGGCCCACGGAATCATCTGCACCATGCCCCCAGCGCCTGCCGAGCTCACTGAGTAGCGATAAGTGTCGGGTTCGTTCAGAGCGAAAAGAGAATAGATCTCATCAAACAGCGCCAGATGGTTTTCCAGTTTAAAGCGATCGTGGTCTACGTGTTCCACCAGGCAGAGACGCTCGGCTACATCGACGATTTGCGGCGAGATAAAATTCCCCTTCTCGCGCAGACGCTTCGCCGCCAGATCGATCATCCTGTGCACGTAGGCACGGCCGGATCGCGACAAGTCGGGCGACAGCAGCGCAGGATGTGCCGAGGTGTAGTAAGCCATCTCCCGAAAGACCCCACGTCTCTCAATGGGAAACTCAACCACCAGCGGCACCAAAGAACGTCCCTGGTCATCGAAGATTGCCACCGCCGTGTTGACGCCGTTTGCACGCAGGATGCGGATGCTCAGCGGCATACCCATCGAACTAGTCATCGTCGATTCCGAACCCCTGGTCAGGAATGTTTCCTTGTAGAGCGTCACTAAATGAATGTGGGAACTGCTGCGATCCAAAGCTGCCAGAGTGACCATGTCAATTGAGGGCGAGCTCAGCGCGGTTTGCAAGGGACGCGATTTCAGCAGCCGTTCCGCTTCCGCGATTCGCGCTTGAATCTGAGGAGGCGAAAGAAGCAGCGACCCGGCTGCGGCCGCTTCCACGCGACGCTCAGTGGCAGCCGGGCCAGCAACTTGCGGACGAGCTTCGGGCTTAGTGCCGACGACTGTTGCCTTCGGTATCGGTTGTTCAGTGCTTTCGGGCTCGGTTACCGCCCGTTGTTCCGAAGGCGAAGGCTGCTCTTGAGCGGGCGCCGGTTGAACAATGCGCGGCCGCGTTTCCAGACCAGACGAAGGACTTTGATTCTGTGGTGTTTGAGGTGTTTGTGCCTGGGCGCTTGCCGCTAGCAAGGCAATGATAGGCAATAACGCTGACGTGGAAATTCTTTTCATAGGCAAATAGCCGGCTGCTCTCAAAACTTGTCGGCGGAGGACAAGTGAGGTTTAGATTCGCCGATGCCCCTAACGGTTGTCAATAGCTTTCTTAAAGCGGGTTTGGCAAGAACTGTCCAGGTGATTGAGGACCGAACAAAAAGAATCGCTCCCGAGATCCAGGGATTCCGGGAGCGAACTTAACTTCGGCGACCGCGAACATCTTGCGTAGCGACTCAGCGAGCGGCTTGCGAGCCACTGATAATCAGATCGTGATCAGCTCCACTAAAGGTGACACCGGTTAGTTGCAGGTCATCTCCAGTACCGGCCGATCTCAATTCGAATTGTCGTGCTTTCCTTCCGCGCTTCTCGACAGTGGCAGTTGCTCGAGCAATGACCTTGTTGTCCTTGACGATCGTCAGCTCACTCGTTTTGTCGTCAAACTTCAGGTCGTATACACCTTTACTCACAGCAGTGCCGTTCACCTTGATGTTGGTCGGAAAAGTAATTGTTGCTTTTTTGGTCTTCGAGAAGACGGTAACGCTTGCAAGTGAGGTTATCAGCAGGGCCATCGTAATGCGAGTTAAGAAATATTTCATTTCGCGACTCCTTGTCATTTGGGTAAACCACCTGGGGAAGCATTCCTATACAACGATGGAGCGCGAAGTAAGTTCCAAAACTAAACGTTTCGAGTTTTCGAGTTTCGTGTTTTGATTTTCGAGTTCCGAAAAAGTGGAGACGAGGATGTAATTTCAGAATTCCACACTCGGGACTCATCAGTGGATATCGAGCCAGTCGCGGGTCATGTCACACCACAGGGCGAGGCCGCGCCACTCTTTGAAGCGCGAGTAGTAGCGCGCGATCTTCTTGTCTGTGGTTTTGCGTCCATTATTTCGTACGGAAAAAAACTTGCTCCGGGTCCATGAGTCGAGCGCGAGACCATCATAGCGGCCGAGAAGTTTGAGCACGTTCTCGGCAGCATAAGGGCCCACCCCTTTCACGCCTCTCATCTCTTTTACAAGCTCCGCGGTAGGGAGCGGACTCGTGAGCCATGCTTCAACGTCAAGAGCGCCGGAAGCGACGCGATCAGCCAGTTCTTTCAGGTATTCGGCGCGATAGCCGGCGCGCACTTCGTTTACATAAAACTTGACGGGCATCAGGGCCATGGCTTCCGGTGTCGGGAAGGTGCGTTGGCCACTATTTGACTCGCGTCCAAGATGCTCCACTAATCCGGTTACCATTTTTTCAGTAAGCGCCCAGGAGCAGTTGGTCGTGCAAATCATCTTTACCAAATCCTCAAAAACCGTGGGCGAACGCAGCAGCCTTCCCGCTCCCTGAGTCGGGATCCATTTGAAGTCGTCGTCCTTTGCCGATAAGCGATAAAACTCGGCGATATCATCATCCAGCCTGAGCATGTGCCGAACATCGCTAAGCACTTTTTTTGCGGCAGCCTGACTTAGCCGGCGAGATGTGTTGATCAGAAGTGCTCGCCGGGTTGCCGTAAGCGTGACTGTAACCGGCTTGTTTTCCTTCAAATCCAGGGTCCGGGTTAACACCCATTTCTCCCGGTCGATCTGAAACGGAAGGAGTTCACACCAACCGTGACTGATCACCGTTCGTTTGAAATTGAAATCGCGCGGGGCGGTAATTGAGATTTCCATGAATTTGAATCTGAAACAGTTTCGGAACATGAGAACTGCTGGCTGATGATAACCGATAGCGAGTCAAGATTATGTTGAATACAATCTATTCGCAACGCAAGGACAGGGTTTCTTACTATTCCACCCTCCGGACGGTTCCACCTCCTGACTTGGAGCTTGGCTGACTGAGAAAGTGCGCTTGTATGCTTCGGCTACAGTCAAGCTGATTCTTGACAGACCCCTTGTTGCAAGCCTAGACTGGGCAAACTTGAAAACAGAATAAGGAAGGCTGTACTCGTCACCCCTCCTGACACTTGGAGGATAAGATGAGAGTAGGGTTTAAACACTGAACTCTCTACAGTATCACGGTGAACTTAAGCACCGTTTCCGACGATGATTTGAAGCCGGAGCTTTCCGGTTTTCTCGCCCCACGAGGCCCATACAAACAACCCTGTGGGGCATTGTCGTGTCTGGGGACCGGCATTCCAGCCTTTCAGAACGAAAGAGATTTTCCATTTATCATTTTTCAGTTCTCATTTTTCATTTTGAGTATCCAGGAGATGCTAGCCGACCGCCACGAGCGACCAGGTGACAATTCTCGCTGCGTGTGATCGCCGAGTTATTACACAATCTCTACCGCTCCCGGTTCTGATTAGGACAATCGCCGATGTTGGTCGACTTGTTCCTGTCTCGCGTCTTCAGGTGGATTAGTTCAGGAATGATGGCCTGTCTCGCTTACCTCACATAAATCGGATTGGAAATAATCCATGGTTGGTCGCCGGCTGGTTTTGGAAGTTGCGGCAGGTACGTTTCCACGCGATAACTTCCCTTCTCAGTTACCGTGTAGTCGCGCTTGTTTATTCCGGTTTCATCGTGAACGACAGTTCCATCCTTCAGCAAAACAATGCGCGCGGCGACTGGGATGCGGACTGTGAGTTTTACCTCTTTGGCGAGCGTTATTTCATCACCCTGAATTCGAGCTTCAGCCCCATTGGAAGCGGAAAAACTAAAACCGGAACTATCGCCAAAGAGGTCAAACCCAATGAAGGCATGCCCAGCTCCGATCGCCTCCAGCAGCGACTCCCGATTGAACGTCTGGTCTTTTGGAAGAAGAACATGAAGGCGGACGAGGCGAAAACTTCTTTCGTAAGGATCGAGCTTTAGTCCAACCAAACTCTTGCCGGAATCGTCCTGGAGACTGAGACCAATGTTTGCATGCGCATCGTTGCCGGCGACGGCGACAAGTCTTCTGCGGTTCGACGCTATTTTCTGGTCCCACTTCTGCAGATTCTCGTTTGGTCTGCGGTAGAAGTTGGCAAACAATAGAGCGGGATAACTCCGATAACACCAGAGGCCATCGAAGAACATCACCAGCGGATTGATCTCGCGCGCGTTTGTGTAAAGATTATAGACTTCAATGCCATCATAGAAGCTCGTGTCCCAACCGCGAAACTCCTGCGGATACGCGACAAACGTTAGACCGGCTTTTCCTCTACCCCGCATCACGATGTCTTCCAAAGACAGCTTGTTCGGGTCTCCGGCGTCTATTACATACGAAGATGTAGCGTGAGACTTTGACGCCTCCAACCCGGGGAGGAGCAGGATATGGTCGGAATTGGGCAGGTTGACTTCGTTGCCGTTGATAAATAGCACGCCGTCGTAGTCCCCGTTCAACGTCATCGCTGCGGTGTTGAAGTGGTCAGAGGTGTGCTCAGTCATCAACACGAAGTTGAGACGGTTTGATTTTGCGCCCGCGATAATCTCTTCAAAGCTTCCGCTGCTGTGACCACCCAGAGATGAGTGCACATGGACGACGCCTTTGAATTCAGCGAGGCCACTGTCTTCAGTTACAACGCGTTGAGAGTTCAACTGCTGAATGGCCGCATTAAGACGACCCAGTTTGTAGCGACGATAAGCGAATGGGAGCTGCGAAATTACAACGAGGAGGAGCAGGAACAGTAAGAGTTTCTTCCAACGCTTCATAGGTGAGAATTAACTCTTCTGGTTCGCCGGGGCAATAGCCTTGGACTCGAAATCAACAGACGCCACTTGCTCGCTGATCGCTCTGCCGAAGGCGACTACTTTCATGTGTTCGGGATGAATAGTATAGGCCTCAAGCGCCGCGCGATCGCGGAAAGTAGCGACCAGGCCCGTATCGAAAGAGCGTGGCAGCTTCACAACGTCGAAACCCACTGCCAAACTTTCAACCTCGTCGATCATAGACGCCAGGCTCCGCAGCATCCGTACGTGTTCTTCACGCACCTCGTCCTCGACATCTGCTCGATACTTCCAAATGACAATATGGGTCAACATTATTTTCCCTCGCACCAACGTCGCGTAACTTCGTGCCGGTAATCGAAGAGTTTTTGCAATCGCCTCTGGACCAGCAACGGAGCGACCGCGCGTCCTATGAATCCAAGTGGCGGTTCATAGTCTATTTCATCCCGCAGAATTGCCCCATCGACGTGAGGCTCAACGATGTGCTGGTGACGCCAACTGCGAAACGGGCCTTTGATCTGGATGTCCTCAAACTTACGTGGTGGATCATACATGGTGTGCTGCGCAACCCAACGCATAGTTATGGGGCCAAAAACTCTTGTCTCGACTATCGCCTGCGTATCAACTTCTGAAATCTTAGCAGCTTGAATTACCCGTGCGCTCTCCCAGGGCGGAATGAGTCGACTCAACACATCGGATTGGTCGTGAAATGCAAAGACTCGTTCGGGACTTGCTCGGATAACACTCTGCTTAACAAATCGCATCGGATGTTAGCTTTTCAAAACCCTAACCTTGAGCGAAAACCAACAGCGGGCGCAAGCCCACCTTCCTCACCATGAGCCTTTCCAATGAGCACTTATTCCTGGCTGAAAGGCTTTCAAGATGTATCAATCGATCGGATAAATAATCTCTCAGGTCGGGAAGGTGGGCTTGCCCCCCCGCTCGTTTTTCCTCCTGAAGTTACTTCAGAAATCGATCAAACCACGCGAGCGTTCGCTCCAGCGCATCCACGCGATGCTTCGGCTCACGGAGGCCATGTCCCTCTCGCGGATAACGTACCAACACAGTCTCCACTCCGCGACGTTTCAGCGCCGCATACATCTCCTCAGCTTGCGTGATGTGAACGTCGTTGTCCTGTTCGCCATGAATGAAAAGCGTCGGTGTCTGTGCCTGCTTAACGTATCTGAGCGGCGACCACTGCCACAGCAGATCGTAATTGTCCCAGGGGAAGCCGCCAAACTCAGCGTGGATCAAATCCTGGTAAAGCGAGGTGGAGTAGAAGCTGACCAGGTTGCTGACGCTCGCCGCTGAAACGGCCGCCCGGAACCGTGGCGTCTGGGTAATGATCCAGTTGGTCATAAAACCGCCATACGATCCGCCCGTCACGCCCAAGCGATTCTGATCAATCCAGGGATACTTGCGCAGTGCCTCGTCGACACCGGCGATCAGATCTTTGTAATCGCCACCACCCCACTCGTTCAATGTGCCGTCTGAAACTTTTTGACCATAACCGCTCGATCCGCGCGGGTTAAGATAAAGGACTGCATAGCCACGCGCCGCGTAAACTTGAAACGCCGAATTGAAAGCCCACCCGTACATTCCATGCGGCCCACCATGAATGCTGAGGATCAATGGATACTTTCTGTCTTCTCGCCAGTCGACCGGTCTGATCAACCAGCCTTGAACGAGGGCGCCATCAAAACTCTTGAAGTTGATTTCTTCTGACGGGCGGAGCTGCATCGAGCTAATAAATTTGTTATGCGCGCTCGGACGGCTGATTGGCAGCGTCGCACCTGCGGCGATGTAGATCTCGGTCGGCAGGATGTTGTCGCTGAGCGTAAAGGCAATGGGCCGCGCGTAATCACTTCTTCCGATCGCGCCGGATCTGATCGGACGCGTTGCGATACTGAAGTTTGAGACTTGGAACGCACGCCGCACTTCACCGGACACCTGCTTATCGTCCATGAAGACGCCATGGGTCACTTCTGCCGCATCCGCCTGCAGAGTGAATGCTTCAATGTGTCTGCTTGCAATATCGACGCGGTAAATTGTCGTACTACCGTGGTCGCCGGCAAGATACAAAATCGAACTGCCGTCAGCCACCCAACGTGGCGCGCGCGCGCGCCGATCCTGGTTACTGGTCAATTCCCTGCGGCTGCTTCCGGCCGCTGAAATTAGCCAGACGTGAGTATCTTCCGCAACACTGTCGATCGTGGTGACGTCACGCTGGGTCGCTGTGTAGGCGATCCACTTTCCGTCAGGAGACCAGGATGGCTCGTATTCGCATCCCTGGGTGTCAGTAATCCGACGAACCTCGCCGTGCATATCCACCGCGAAGATGTCGGAATTGTTATTCGCATCCGGATCGGGTTCACGATTAGAGAGAAAGGCGATTTCGTCTCCAGTCGGATTAAATGTGATTGCGTGATCGTAGAAATAACCGGAGGTAAGTTGTCGTGGCTCCGGTTTATCGATAGCGGTAATCCAAACATGCGTGCGACGTTTGTCGGAGAAAGATGTACGCGACTTGTATTGAATGCGATCGATTACCCTTGGATCGTCGTGAGATGTGAAACCGTCAGGCGGCTCGGTTAACTCTTCAGTCGCGGAAACGTACGCGATTCGTCTCGAGTCAGGAGCCCAGGCCAGCGGTTCTCCCGCGTAGGTTATGAAGAAGTTGGTACTCAGAACCCCAGCTATGAAGAGCGGCTCGCGGCTATTCAGATTCACCACCCAAAGCCCAAGCTGGGTGTTCCGCTGGCTAAGGAAGGCGATCTTCATACTGTCCGGCGACCAGCGTGGATTCGAGGCGTTCCAATCTCCGGCGAGTAACGGTACGGATGAAGATCTCTCGTCTGGCCTATCGGTCGTGGGATGATGTTGGGAAGTTGGCGGCAAGGTGCTCGTCGGATGGTTCACAAGGTTTGGGCTCACTCGCGCGAGCCACAACGCACTAACTGAATCGTTGCCTTCAACAGTAGTGACCGTATAAACGACCCACTGGCCGTTGGGAGAGATCTGCGCATCGCTAACATTTGCGACTCGGAGAATATCGCCCGGTGTCATTGAGGCGATTGCCCGCCGCGGTTGCGCAAAACCCGCAACTAGCGACGTGGCTACAACTACCGTCACGGTAATCAACGAAAGAAGTCTCATCATGTTCTTAGGCATGGTTCATTTAAAGTTTTACCGATTGACAAACTAACGCTAAGTAGCGAGGGCAAGGCGGGATTAGCACCCCAGCGGGGTTGCCACGCCGGGGACCCCGCCTTGCCCCCGCTCTCTTTGTCCTTGCGTGCATGGCTAATAATTCAAGCGACGCTCTATTGCGGTTTGGGCGTGGGACTGGGTTTCGGTTGCGCTGCCTTAGGCTGCGGCTCTTCAATCTTGATACTGGTGCGCATCAGGTCCCAGGCGGGCGTAGCTTTTGCTAATGCTCTGTCCGGGCCGAGGAACGTTAGAACGACGAGACGCTGGCCCACCACAGCCCACTGGATTTCAGCCGCACCGGGTACACCATCAAGCGACGCCCGAATTTTTACGCCCTCGGACTTAACGCCGCCTATCTCGGCGCTAGCTGGAGAACTTGCAGCATGAGCATCCGCCTGTTGCAAAGATTTGGTGGTGGACGCTATGTACGTATCAACGAGAACGCGCTTCGCCTCTGCTATTTGTTCCGGCCTTGTGACCAGCGTGCGAAACACGAAGACTCTGATCTGAGCGTCACTGTCAGCCCGTCCGAAGGTCATCTGTTGCGCATCTGCGTTGCTGGTATCGTTGAAAGACCAGCCTGACGGATAACTAAAGTTCAGTCCATCCTCGTTGAATTCTTTGGCGTCGCTCGGGATAGTTTGGGCTGATGCAGATAAGCCGCATAACAGCAGAAAGGCGACTAATTGAAAAAAGTTGCGCGCTGGGCTCATGTGTCCTCCCGGAAAGATTGTCCGACAACCTTCAGTCTGCGCAGGTTGTCCGATAAGCTTTAGCTTGTCGCAGTGCTGTCAACGACAAACTAAAGTTTATCGGACAACTTTTCTCTGACTAAGTAACCTTAGTTGTTCATTCAATAAATCCCAAACCTGGCGCACGTGTCTCTCAGTCGTGCGGATGTTGCCAATGGAGAGCCGCAGGGTAAGTTTGTCATTTAGCTTAGTGTGTGAGAGCAGCGCTTTTCCCGTCGCATTCACTCCATGCATGATGGCTTCGTTAAGCACATCCAGCCGCGCGTCGCGCGCAGACTCGTCTGATCCATCGACACGCGGACAGGCACGAAAGCAAACCAACGCCAGCGGTACGGGCGCCATTAACTCCCAATTTGAATCCGATTCTATCCACGATGCAAACAGCTTTGCCAGCCGGCAATGTTCGCGTATTCGCGACGCCAAACCTTCGTGGCCGAAGTAGCGAATGATCATCCATAACTTCAGCGCGCGAAAGCGACGACCGAGTTGCACGCCGTAATCCGAACCGCTGCGGACCTGTTCCTGCTCAGGTGTGCGCAGATATTCCGGGACTAATGAAAAAGCGCGTCGAAGCAAGTTGAGGTGCCGGCAATAGAGCACGGAAAGGTCGAACGGCGTGAATAACCACTTGTGCGGATTCACTGCCAGAGAGTCGGCCCGCTCACAGCCAGCTAAGATATACCGGAGTTCCGGGACAACGGCTGCGGATCCCGCATAAGCCGCATCTACGTGCAGCCACATCTTGTACTTTTCGCAGATGGGAACAATCTCAGGAACCGGATCGATGCTTGAAGTTGACGTGGTGCCGACTGTGGCCACCACGCAAAAAGGCACGATACCGTTTTGTTTGTCTTCTTCGACCGCCGCAGCCAGCGCCTTTGCGTCCATGCGAAACTCGGAATCGGTGGGAATCTTTCTCAGTCCACGCTGGCCCAGTCCCAGCGTGATCACACCTTTCTCAATTGATGAATGCGACTGCTCGGAAACATAAACGCGCAATAGCGGCAGGTCTTTGCGGCCGCTCATGCCCTCTTCGCGAATGCGCAACTCCACACCCTCGCGGGCGGCAGCAATTGCATGCATGCTGGAAACCGAAGCCGTGTCATAGATGATGCCGGTTAGCCCCTCATCAAGGCGCATCATCTGGCGGAGCCAATCAAGTGTGACTTCTTCCAACTCGGTCGATGCAGGCGAAGTGCGCCATAGCATTGCCTTGTTGTCGAAAGCGGCGCTCAGCAGTTCGCCAAAGATTCCAGGCGCGGATGTGGAGGTCGCGAAATAGGCAAAAAACGATGGGTGATTCCAGTGGGTCAACGCGGGAACGATTAAGCGATCCACGTCGGCGATGATCTCCGCCATTGCCTCACCTTTCTGCGGTGGCACGGCAGGCAGTTGGGCCTTCAAATCTCCCGGCTCGATCTGGGCGAGCACCGGCAAATCTTCAACGTGCTCCAGATATTCCGCCACCCAATCGATCAGCTCGTGACCAAAGCGGCGAAACTCTTCTTTGCTCATGTCGCCAATTGCCGCTGAAGCTTTTTGTTGTGGCTCGGTCATGGCGCGCGATTGTAACGCAAACTGTTGGTTTGCGTAGGGGTTTGTGGGGAGTCCGGACAGCACCTTACTGACGCGCCGCGGGGGCCTACCGCAAACTATCAGTTTGCGTTACAGCGCAGTTAAGTTTGCGTCAATAACGTTGTCAAAGCTATTATTCAGCCTCGATTTTGCGCTTATCGTACATTCTCGGTTGCTGAATGCTGGTGAACTGCCGGCGCGCTGGCGTTCGAGTCAACTTCCGCCACTATAACTATTTCGCCTGTGAGGAAACTATGAAAAGACTTCTGCTTTCGCTTGGACTGATTGCCTCTCTCCTTTTCGCTTTTGCCTGTGAACGCAAGGGTGGGTCAGGAGCGGGTGGTAACTCGGGCACTATTGTAGTGGGCTATTACGGAGACCTTTCGGGGCGCACATCAAACTTTGGCCAGTCAACCAAGAATGGCGTTGAGATGGCAGCTGACGAGATTAACAAGGCGGGGGGAATCAGCGGCCGGCAAATTCAAATTCTCTCGGAAGATGACGAAGGACGTCCGGAGAAAGCAGCGACAGTGGTTACCAAGCTAATCGATCAGGATCGCGTAGTTGCGCTTCTGGGCGAAGTAGCCTCGGGGAACACCCTCGCCGCCGCGCCCAAGGCTCAGGCCGCAAAGGTTCCGATGATTTCGCCCTCGTCAACGAATCCAGCCGTCACCCAGGTGGGCGATTATATTTCTCGCGTCTGCTTTATCGATCCTTTTCAAGGCGCCGTGATGGCCAAGTTTGCTGCTAACACACTCAAGGCAAAGAAGGCGGCGATCATGCTCGACTTCAATTCGCCTTACAGTCGCGGCCTGACGGAATTTTTCGAATCAAGTTTTAACAAATTAGGTGGAGAGATCGTCGATAAGCAGTCCTATACCCAGGGTGATCGCGACTACAAAGGCCAGCTCACGGCTATTCGCTCAAAGAACCCCGATGTAATCTACGTCCCCGGCTACTATGGTGAGGTTGGTGTGATCGCCAAACAAGCCAAGCAGCTGGATATCAAAGCACCGATGCTTGGTGGCGACGGTTGGGATTCGGTGCAGCTTTGGGATCTTGGGGGTGACGCGTTGAATGGCGATTATATTTCTAATCACTATTCGGTCGACGATCCGTCGCCGGCGATCCAAAAGTTTGTGGCCGCTTACAAAGCGCGTTATGGCAACGTCCCGGATGCGCTTGCGGCGCTCGGCTACGACGCGATGAAAGTGCTGGCCGATTCCATTCAACGCGCGGGTACTACCGAAGGCCCAAAACTCAAGGACGCCATCGCCGCCACGAAAGATTTTGTAGGAGTTACCGGAACCATCTCTCTCGATCAGTCACGCAATGCCGTCAAACCCGCAGTCGTGCTCAAACTGCAAGACAAAAAATACATATATGTGGAGACAATTTATCCTGAAGGCATGACGCCGCCCACAAGCGCTTCGCCAGTCGCCGCCGCGCCGGCTTCGTCACCGGCATCTGCCACGTCGCCGACAGCTCAAGCAAAAAAACCGGCAACCGCCAACGTGGCTCCCGAATAGCGCCAAGCGATGTCTTCAGGAGTCTTCTATGGACACTTTCGTTCAGCAGCTCATTAACGGCCTGACGATAGGCGCAATCTACGCGCTTATCGCCTTAGGCTATACGATGGTTTATGGGATCCTGCGGCTGATCAACTTTGCGCATGGCGATATCTACATGGTTGGCGCCTTTGTTGGTTATTTTTTGGCGTTCCAACTTGGTTTTGCGACGGGACCCTCGCTCCTCGGTCTCAGTGTTGTGCTGGTCGGATCAATGATTGTGGCGGCGCTTGTGGGCATGGCAATTGAGCGCTTCGCGTATCGTCCCATTAGAAAATACGCGCGCATGACCACGCTGATTACGGCGATCGGCGTATCGTTGCTCATCGAGAATCTCTTCGTCGCCAAGCTTGGCGCCGCCCCCCGAGCTTTTCCCCAACTCCTGCGCGAACAGAGTTACACGCTGTTCGGCAACGCCGCCATCTCCAAATCCCAAATTCTGATCTTTGCGGTGTCGGTGTTGCTGATGGTCTTGCTGCAGTGGGTAATCTTCAAGACCAAAGTGGGCACAGCGATGCGCGCTGTGTCTTTCAATCTCAACTCCGCCAAGTTGATGGGTATTAATACTGATTTTATTATCTCTTTCACTTTTGCGCTCGGTTCGGCCCTGGCCGCGGCAGCGGGCGTGTTGACAGCTCAATACAACCCTCAGATCGATCCTTTGATGGGGATCATCACCGGCCTGAAAGCGTTCGTGGCCGCCGTGCTTGGCGGCATCGGTAACATCCCCGGGGCCGTACTGGGTGGTCTGCTCATCGGCATCGCCGAGACTTTTGTCGTCGGCTATGGTCAAAACGTCGGTGTTCCCACTACGTTTCGCGATGCAGTTGCTTTCGCAATCCTGATTTTGGTACTGCTATTTCGACCCACGGGCCTGCTAGGCTCAACGGTCCAGGAAAAAGTTTAGACATTTTGGATTGCCAATTGTCGATTGCCGACTGACGGATACTGCGACCCCATTGCTGAATCGGAAATTGACAATCGGCAATCGAAAATGAGCTCATGCCCATCTTAGTCAAACGTCTGCTCGCCGCTCTCGTCATCGTTCTCCTGCTCATCGCTATGAACCAATACATGAGCGATGAAGGGTTGTTTGGCTTTGGCGTTCCTCCTTACTACGCGCGCGTGATAATGCTCGCCGGCATCAATGTCATTCTCGCTGTTTCCTTGAACCTCATTACCGGATTCACCGGCCAGTTTTCCATAGGGCATGCCGGTTTTATGGCTGTCGGCGCCTATAGTTCGGCTTATCTTACGGTTTACTATGCCCAGGCGTGGGAGCGTTCGCTGGCTGCGACGGTCGGCGCGACGCTGGCCCATGCGCTGATTTTTCTCCTGGCGATCCTGGTGGGCGCGAGCGTTGCGGCAATAGCGGGATTGATAGTTGGCATCCCCTCGCTGCGATTGCGTGGTGACTATCTTGCTATTGTTACCCTGGGGTTCGCCGAGATCATTCGCATCGTTATTCTTAATATCGACAAAGTGGGGGGCGCTACCGGATTCACCGTGCCGGCCTACACAAACTTTCTCTGGGTGGGCGCGTTTGCTGTCATTACGATCGTCATCGTTTACAACATTGTGCATTCAGATATTGGCCGGGCGCTGGTCTCAATACGCGAAGATGAGTTGGCCGCCGAAGCCATGGGCATTAACACCACGCGCTACAAAGTGCTGGCTTTCGTTATCAGCTCGGCACTGGCGGGCATGGCCGGAGTTTTGTTTGGACATTACACCTCGTTTTTGAGCACCAACGACTTTCAGTTCATACGTTCATTTGAAATCATCATCATGATCGTGCTGGGCGGTATGGGCTCGCTGACGGGATCTGTTTTCGGCGCTGTTGTGATTACGATAATGCCGGAGTTACTTAGAAAACTGCCGGGCGATTTTTCACGGTATCGGCTGGTAGTCTATTCCGCGCTTCTAATTCTGATCATGCTCACCCGGCCGCAGGGAATTCTCGGCACACGCGAGTTCAGTATGTCCTGGCTCAAGCGCGCGCGACGGCGTCCTGAAGGCGACAAACCAGTTGGCGAATCTGGTGTTTCGCTCGCTGAACAAGGACCGCCCTCCACAATTGACCATGATAAAGAAGTGGAGAACACATGAGCGGCAAGCCGGAACAAGATGCCGTAAAGGCCACCAAAGAAGACTCGGTCATCGCGGAAGCGGCTCGCGTGATTAGCCGTCACCAGGCTCCTCCGCTTGCCGACGATGTTCCGTTGCGAACCGTCAAGTGCACGATACACTTTGGCGGTCTGGTGGCCGTTAATGCGCTGGACATGAGCGTGCAGCGCGGGCAGATCTACGGTCTCATTGGACCAAACGGCGCCGGCAAAACTACTGTCTTCAATCTCCTGACCGGAGTTTATAAACCAACTTCCGGCGAGATTTATTTTCACGGCAAACGCATTGACGGGCTGCGTTCTTACGAGATTTCACGCCGGGGAGTGTCACGCACTTTTCAAAACATTCGCCTCTTCCCGAGCATGTCCGTTTTGGAAAACGTAATGACTGCTTGCCATCGACACGCGAAACAGAACCTGGCCGACGCCGTCTTTCGCCTGCCACGCTTCGAACGCGACGAACGCGAGCATCGCGAGTTTGCCTTCGAATTGCTCGAAATTTTTGATCTGGCGCGGGTAAAAGATGAAGGCGGAACGAGTTTGCCTTATGGTAGACAGCGTCGACTCGAGATTGTTCGCGCGCTTGCCACGCGGCCTCAGCTTTTGCTGCTGGATGAGCCGGCCGCCGGTATGAATCCTTCGGAACAGGAAGACTTGATGGGATTGATCCAACGCATCAGGGATCGATTTTCACTGACTATCCTGCTCGTCGAACACAACATGAAAGTTGTAATGGGAGTTTGCGAAAAAATCCAGGTGCTCGACTACGGCAAGTCTATTGCGCTGGGCGCTCCGGAGGTCATCAAAAACGATCCGAAGGTGATTGAAGCGTATCTCGGTGATTAGAACCCATCGTCGTCATGAAGGGAGATTTATCAATTTTCATCGCGGATCGTCCGGCCGACTTACAAATGAAAAATGAAAAAAGGTGGATTCAAATTTGAAGTGCAACTCAGCTATCAGGCCCGAAGCGGTAGCGACCGCACGTGTAACACTCCTAATCAGAACCGGAAGCGGTAGCGACCGCACGTGTAACACTCCTAATCAGAACCGGAAGCGGTAGCGGCCAAGGAGTCAACTGTGGTTATCAATACTTGAGTGACCGCGATCCGCGAATGAAATTCTCGACTGGTAAAGTTGACTCCTTGGCCGGTCGCTACCGCTTCCGGTTCTGTTAGGATAAGACGACTGACGAAATACAGATGCTCACTTTAGAAAACGTCTCCGTCAACTACGGCGCCATTGAGGCTCTTACCGGTATCTCAATGCACGTTGAGGAGGGCGAAGTGGTGACACTCATCGGCGCGAATGGCGCCGGCAAGACGACTACGCTCCGAACAATTACCGGTTTGCTTCAGCTGCGTGCGGGAAAAATAACTTTCGAAGGAGAAGACATAAGCGGCCGGGCGACGCACCGTCTGGTCGCTAAGGGCATCTCGATGTCGCCGGAAGGGCGCGGCGTCTTCGCGAATCTATCAGTAAGAGAAAACTTGCAGATGGGAGCTTATCTAAAGAAAGATAAACGAAAGATTGCGGCCGAGATGGAGCGAGCGTTTCAAATGTTTCCGCGTTTGAAGGAGCGAGAATCGCAGAAGGCGGGAACGCTTTCGGGAGGAGAGCAACAGATGCTGGCGATTGGACGGGCGCTGATGTCGCAACCGCGCCTGCTCCTGCTTGACGAGCCTTCTCTCGGCCTGGCGCCGCTGGTTGTGCATACCATCTTCGAAGCGATCGATGAAATCAAGAATAAGGGAACGACGATCCTGCTGGTAGAACAAAATGCTCATGCCGCCTTAAAACATTCGGACCGCGCCTACGTTTTAGAGACTGGAAGAATCGTGACGGAGGGCCCGTCTCAAGCACTCGCAGCGGACCCCAGAATCAAAGAAGCCTACCTTGGTGAGTAGACCGGGACCTTTCAAACCTTTAGTAGTTCCTGTTTTGCGTCAACGACAGCAAACTAAATTTTGGTCTCATTCCGCGCGGCGTTCTCGTGGATTGACGATCCAACTTCAAATTGGACTCGTTCTCCTGTGCTTGCTGGCGGCGCTGATGACACCCTCCTGTGCGCCACAGAAAAAAGCGGAGGACCACTCCACCATTGAGATTGGATTCTTCGGCGATCTTACCGGGCCTACTTTCAACTTTGGCCTCTCCGCAAAGAATGGCGTACTGATGGCCGCCGACGAAATCAATCAGGCCGGCGGAATCAATGGCCACAAGATCGACATCGTCATCGAGGACGACAAAGGTAGCCCGGAAGAGGCTGCGCAAGTCACAGGCAAATTGATTGATCGATACAAAGTGATGGCGATCATCGGCGCCGGCGCGTCAGGAAACAGTCTGGCTGCAGCTCCCAAAGCGCAGTCGGCGCACGTGCCGTTAATTGCGCCCTCATCAACGAACCCGGCGGTGACGCAGGTGGGCGATTACATTTTTCGCGCTTGTTTTATGGATGCGTTTCAGGGCGAAGTGATGGCCAAGTTTGCTGCCAACACGCTAAAGGCCAGGAAGGCGGCTATCATGCTCGACTTCAATTCGCCCTATAGTCGCGGCTTGACTGAGTTTTTTGAATTTAGTTTTGCAAAACTGGAAGGGCAGATTGTACTTAAGCAGTCATACCGGCAGGGCGATGCTGATTACCGCGGGCAATTGAGCGCTATCAAAGCTGCTAACCCGGATGTGATTTATATTCCGGGCTACTATGGTGACGTGGCGATTATTGCCAAACAAGCACGCCAGATAGGTTTGACTGTGCCCTTGCTCGGCACCGATGGCTGGGACGCACCGGAGCTCTGGGAACTGGGCGGAGATGCCTTGAACGGCGCCTACATTTCCAATCACTATTCGGCCGATGACCCCTCGGAAACTATCCAGAGGTTCGCGCACGCCTACCGGCAACGTTACGGAAATCTTACTCCTGATGCACACGCCGCTCTGGCTTACGACGCCTTGAGATTCCTCGCCGAAGCAATTCAGAGGGCGGAACCAAATAACGGAACAAAGTTGCGCGATGCGCTGGCCGAAACGAAAAATTTCGTGGGTGTAACTGGAATAATCAGTATGGATCGGAATCGAAATGCGGTGAAGCCCGCCGTGATTCTGAAACTTGAGGACGCGCGCTATATTTACCAGGAAACAATTCAACCCGAAGTAGAATCGGAACCAAGCTCACCACGAGCAACCCCCTCGCCATCAAAATCGCCTCCTCGGCGAACCGGCAATTAGCAGCGCTGCCAACCGAGTGATCCGCAAAGGATTGACTAATGGTCCTTTGCGTCGAAACTAAAACTCAGATCCCTCGCCTCACCCGAAACAAGTGTGATGTCAACCGTCTGCTCGCCTAAAGTTTCGTGGTGAACAACGACCGTGTACCGGCCGGGAGGCAGCCCCTTTATTCGGTAGTTGCCAGACTCGTCGCTAATCGCGAAGAAGGGATGCGCGAATACACCAACATAGGCCTCCTCCCAGGGATGCTGATTGTCCTTGAAAGGGATGAAGTCAGGCCGGTCAAAAATCTTCTTTAGTGGAGGAGATCCGGGAGATTGTGACTGGTTCCATTCCGGGTTGCTGTTGGGAACAGGATGGGTGTTGTGATAAGTGGGATCACCGTTGACGATCGTCAGCGGCTGGCCCACTCGCATGCCAAGCACGTGAGGCATGTAGCGGCAACCCTTATGTTCCAACACCGCCGGCGAACCTGGCTGGTCAAAGGTGTACGAGTCAAGCGCTACACTTTCGACGTAGACAAAGACGTTGGCAAGTTTACCTTTGTTGCCGACTATGTACTCTGTTTTGGGATCCGGATTTACCTGGTAACAAACTAGATCGGTCGACATGTCAATCCGGCGCGGCTTCGTAGGCTTCCCGGTTAATTTGATCGTACCCGAGAGCGTAACTTCATTACCGGTGCGAACGTATGGTTTCTTATCTGGGGAAACTCTTCCGTCCTGGCCGATCGAAAGCATTGCGATCAGCCAAAAGGTCGTGAACGTCAGAGCCGGTTTCAACAGCCAAAAATGAGGGCCCATAGGAACTCTCCTTTAAAATCGGTTGCGAGGGAGTGAGGCACGTTTAGCTTAGCAGGGATTTGCGAGCGACCGCCAGCGCCTCGCCTACACGCTCCGGCGCAGTGCCGCCCGTTTGTGATTTTGTCGCCAATGTTTTTTCGAGCGTGAGAGAGTTAAACACATCGCTTTCAAACTTGTCTGAGAAAGAATGTAATTCGTCCAACGACAATTCAGCGAATTCCATGCCTTTTTCGATCGCGCGCACAACGACTTTACCAACTGTTTCGTGCGCCTCTCTAAAGGGCGTGCCTTTGCGAACCAGATAATCTGCCAGCTCGGTAGCATTCATCATTCCCTGGGTCGCCGCCGCCAGCATTCGCGCCTCATTCAGTTTCACGTTTCGCAAAACCAGCGTTGATACTTCCAGTGAGGAGTGTGTCGTATCAAACGCCTCGAAGACCGCCTCTTTGTCCTCCTGCATGTCTTTGTTATAAGCGAGCGGCAAACCCTTGAGCATCGTGATTAACGACACGAGATCGCCAACCACGCGGCCGACTTTGCCGCGCACAAGTTCCATCGAATCAGGATTCTTCTTCTGCGGCATCAAACTCGATCCTGTGGCCACCGCATCGCTCAGCTCAAAAAAGCCAAACTCACTGCTAGAGTAGAGGATGACCTCCTCAGCAAGTCGCGATAAGTGCAACATCACGAGTGAGCAGGCACTCACAAACTCAACGCAGAAATCGCGATCACTGACTGCGTCCAGGCTGTTGCGCGAGACGCTCTCGAAGTCCAACTCGCGAGCGACAGCTTCGCGATCAATCGGAAACGAAGCGCCCGCCAGGGCTGCCGAACCAAGCGGCAAAACATTCACTCGCTTGCGAGTCTCCTCTAGCCGCTCTCGATCACGCGCAAGCATTTCAAAGTAAGCAAGACACCAGTGGGCAAAGAGTATGGGCTGTGCTCGTTGAAGATGCGTGTAACCCGGAAGCACGGCACCGGGTTTCATCTCGGCCAGATCCAGCAGGGCTTCCCGAGTTGACTGGATCTGGCTCATGAGTTGGTCAATCGCGTCTCTCAACCACAAGCGCAAGTCAGTGGCAACCTGATCGTTTCGGCTCCGGCTGGTGTGCAGCTTACGTCCCGCATCCCCAATCATTTCCACCAGCCGCGCTTCGACGAAAGAATGGACATCTTCTGAATCCAGTTCATCAAAGTAAGCGTCACCGGCCAGGCCTCTTTCGAGTATCGTTTGCAAACCATCTTTGATCTTGTTTGCTTCGGCCGCATTGAGTACGGCGGCAGCGAGAAGGCCGTTACAGTGAGCGATGCTGGCGCGAACGTCTGCCTCAAACAATCTTCGGTCAAACCTGAAGGAGTTATTAAACTTCGCAAACGACGGCTCCACCTGATCGGTAAATCGCCCACCCCACAAGTTTTTGCCTTTTCCCATTCGCTACTCCTGATTCGCGACCGCTCAAGAACCTCCGCGTTCAAGCTTCTTCAGCTTGTCTGCGCAGATCGGCAGGCCAAAAGTTGAAACATTGGACTGCTTGTTTGCCAAGCCATAATGAGCGCGCTTGACCTTTAGCCATCCAAGCTGATAGTTTATGCATCTATGCATTGGTTATGCAAGTAGGATGCATACTAAGTGAAAAATGCCCAAGAATTTACGACAAAGGAAGCTCCTGAGTCTCATTAGAGCCAGGCCTTTTGGCACCCAGGCCGAGCTCCGCGATTCGCTCGAACGCGCCGGTGTTCCGGCGACTCAATCGAGTCTCTCGCGAGATCTGGAGGAACTGGGGATTGTAAAGCATCGCGGCCATTACACCGTGCCTAAATCCAATGGGCCGGCTTCACGCGGGCTGCTGAGTCTCGACCTGGCGGGCGAAAATCTGGTGATAGCCAGAACGGAACCGGGACTGGCTTCGGCCGTAGCCGTGGAAATCGACGGCGCCGCCCTTACGGAAATTGTCGGAACACTCGCGGGAGAAGACACAGTCTTCGTCGCGGTCCGCGATCAGAAGGAACAACGGGCAGCGATGCGGAGGATTTGGGAGTTGTTTGGATAGAAGAGGGCAGATTTTCCATTTTTCATTTCTCATTAACATCCGGTTGTCAGTTCGGCGCAATCGCGAAGGCAATGACAAATGGTGGAGTCAGCTTTGAGTGCAACTCAGTTGTGAGGCCCGAAGCGGTAGCGACGGCACGTGTAACGTGTCTAATCAGAACCGGAAGCGGACCGAGGTCCCCAGCCGGGCAGCCCGGCTGGGGTGGTGGTAGCGACCGACCAGTAGTCAACTTTACCGGTGGAGTATTTCACCGCTGAGCGTGGTCAATTAAGTACTAACAACTACTATTGAGTCCAAGGCCGGTCGCTACCGCTTCCGGTTCTGATGCGGGATGTCACACTCGCTGTCGCTTCGGGACTGATAGTTGAGTTGAACTTAAAACTTGAATCCACAAATGAGAAATGAAAAATGGAAAATGGTTTCGCCAAGACTACTGAACACCTACGAATTTAACAACCGACTACGAACCAAGGAACATCAAGTGACGAAGAGCACTATCAACAAGATCGTCCTGGCTTATTCGGGTGGTCTCGACACCTCCGTTATGCTTCGTTGGCTGAAAGAGCGTTACGGCTGCGAAGTTATTTGTTACTGCGCTGATGTGGGCCAGGGAGATGAATTGAGCGGCCTGGAGCAGAAGGCGCTGGCCACAGGTGCAGCGAAACTTTACATCGAAGATCTGCGCGAGGAGTTTGTTCGCGATTATGTGTGGACTGCGGTTAAGGCTAACGCCGTTTACGAAGGTGTTTATCTTCTCGGCACCTCCCTGGCGCGCCCGGTGATCGCCAAACGCCAGGTAGAGATCGCGCGCCAGGAAGGTGCGGACGCGGTAGCCCACGGTGCTACAGGCAAGGGAAACGATCAAGTACGATTTGAGCTGACTTATTACGCGCTGCAGCCGGACATCAAAGTAATTGCTCCCTGGCGCGAATGGGAATTCAAGGGTCGCAGCGATCTAATCGCCTACTCGAGAGAACACAACATTCCGATCACTGCCACGCAGGAGAAACCATACTCTACCGATCGCAACTTGATGCATGTATCTTACGAGGGTGGAATTCTGGAGGACCCCTGGGCCGAAGCACCGGAAGACATATTTCAGCTTACGCGATCGCCCGAGAACGCCAAGGCAGAAGCGGAATATGTGGAGGTGTCTTTCGAACGGGGTGAGCCGGTGGGGATTAATGGAAAGAAGCTCGGACCGGTGGCGTTGCTTGAGAGTCTAAACAAGTTGGCCGGCGAACATGGAGTCGGTCGCGTTGATCTGGTTGAGAACCGCTTCGTCGGCATGAAATCGCGCGGCGTTTACGAAACGCCGGGGGTGACAGTGCTGCAAGTTGCACATCGGGCCCTGGAATCAATAACTCTCGACCGCGAGGTGATGCACTTGCGCGATTCGCTGGGGGTGAAGTTTGCCGAAAGCATCTATTACGGATTCTGGTTCGCTCCGGAGTTTGAGCTGATGCGGAAGATGGTTGATGAAACGCAGAAGAATGTAACGGGCGATGTTCGTGTCAAACTTTTTCGCGGCAATACGATTGTGGTTGGACGTCGCTCTCCACATTCACTCTACGACGAAAAGGTAGCGACATTTGAGGCGGACGCTGTTTACAACCAGCGCGATGCTGAAGGCTTCATCAAGCTGAATGCGCTCAGATTACGATTGAGAGGTGGACAAGGTTAGCGGCGGCAAGCCCACCTTCCCGACCACGAGCTTATCGGAGTTGAGTCTCTGAATCTGGATGGAAAGGCATTCCACGGAGATTGATCGGGCGAATCAGAACAGCTCTCAAGTTAGGAAGGTTGGCTTGCCCCGGCCAGTTAAGTGAGGTGAGACATGGAAACAGAAATCAACATTATCGATGCGGACAAAATCGGTTCCGCTACTTCTCCACTGAATCTCGGCCGAACTGTGGCCGTGGTTCCTTCGTCACGGATCCCGCGAGCGGGCGATGTCGTAGTCGTAAGCGCGCTAACTGACAGCGCCACTTACAACATGCTCGAGTTGCCCACGGGCCGCCTCGCCAAAATCAATCCTGGCGATGTGCTCATTGGCGTCCTGGGCCGTCGCCGAGCGTTGAAAGGCTTCGTGGGTGATGTGCCGGCGACAGTTAATGCCGGCGATCAGTTGCATCTGCTGAACATGGGCGGCGTAATCGGAAGTTGCACTGGACATCATTCGAGTTTGAGTGATGCGATCCAGGTGGAGGTTATCGGCCTCGCCAGCGACGAGCACGGCCGTGTATTAAATATCGCCGACGCCGCTCTGCCGCTACGAACCAGCCTGGGTGCGACTGCGCCTTTGGTAATCATCGCCGGCACGTGTATGAACAGCGGCAAGACTTACGCCGCCACTGAACTGATCAAACAGGCGACGCGAGGGGGATTGCGGGTCGCGGCGGCCAAGCTTTCCGGCATCGCTTGTTTGCGTGACACACTGAACATGGCGGACCACGGCGCGATCGCAATTGCCAGTTTTCTCGACTGTGGCCTGCCGTCCACCGTGGGCGCTACAGATCTTGCCTCGGTGGCGAAAACCATCATTTCACGTCTCAACGAAAGCTCGCCAGATCTGATTGTGATCGAACTCGGTGATGGCTTGCTGGGGGGATACTCGGTCGAGTCGGTCTTTGCAGACAAGGAACTGCGTGGCGCCACTGCCGGGGTGGTCTTCTGCGCGTCGGATTATGTGGGCGCCTGGGGCGGAATACAGTTATTGCGCCAGCGCGGAATCGAGATTGATGCGATGGCGGGTTCGGTTACCGACTCGCAAATGGGTGAGGATTTTATTGAGAGGGAATTTGGTGTGCCGGCGGCGAATGCCCGGCGCAACGGGGCTAGATTATTCAAACTACTCGAGCCGAAAGTTTCAGCTTTCGGAATTCGAGTTTCAAGTTCGGAGTCGGTCAATTCCCAGGATGAAAACCTTGAGAAAAGTGAAGTGCCGGTTGGAGGTCTTCGTTGAACCAGCAGCCCGAAACTCGAAACTCGAAAATCCGCGTCGCAATCTATGGTGGTTCAGGTTACGGCGGATCGGAATTGCTGCGCATTCTGCTTTTCCATCCTAACGTCGAAATCGTTTTTGTCACCGCCAATGAGCAGGCCGGCAAGTCTGTAAGCGAAGTCCATCGAAATCTCTACGGGATCACCAAGCTGATTTTCCGTGCCGCTTCTCCCGATCCTGAAGACTTGGCGGATCTCGACTGCGTTTTCTTCGCGTTGCCCCATGGGCAGGCGATGGACCTTGTGCCTCGCCTGCCGGGAAACGTAAAAGCAATCGATTTGTCGGGCGACTTTCGGCTTCGTGACCAGGAGACTTTCGAGCAGCATTACGGCCGGGAGCACACAGCGATACAGGCCCAAAGACAATTCGTTTACGGCTTGACGGAAACGAATCGCGAGGCCATCCGTAACGCGAAGCGGATAGCAAATCCTGGTTGCTTTGCTACATCCACACTCCTCGGTTTGGCACCGCTGGCTGCCTATGGCCTTATCACGGGCCGGGTGATCGTCGATGCTAAAACAGGCTCGTCCGGCTCCGGCGCAAAGGCTGCCGCAAATACACACCATCCCCAACGAATGAACTCGTTTTATGCTTACAAACCTTTCACGCACCAACACGTGCCAGAGATTGAGCAGGAACTCAAGAACTCAGGAACATGGAACAACGAATTGGTTTTTATGACGCATTCGCTTCCCGTTTCGCGAGGCATCTTTGCTTCCATATATGTCGAAGCAAAAGAGGATTTGACGGAGGAAAAACTACGCACCCTTTTCGAGGACTTTTATCGTGATTCATTTTTTGTTCGACTGGTGAAAGGATCCCCTGACATCAACTGGGTTAAGACCACAAACTTCTGCGACCTCGGTTTTGCAATTCGCGGGCGGCAGTTGGTCGTCTTTTCTGCCATTGACAATCTTGTAAAAGGCGCCGCTGGGCAAGCGGTGCAGAACATGAATTTGATGTTTGATCTGGACGAGACAACGGGACTGATATTGGCTGGGACTAATCCATGACTGAAGAAAAGTACAGCTCGGTAGTCTCGAGGTCAGGAAGGCGGGTTTACCCTCGCTCGTGCTCAGTTAGTTAACAACCCAGCGGACAGCGGGGGCAAGCCGCCCTTCCTAACCCTGAGCCTATATAGCATTTGAGTTTCCATGAAAGCACAAGCTGCACAATTTGAACAGGTCAGAGATCTTGAAGAGCACTATCAATTAGCGACTTACAAGAAGATGCCGATCGTCGCCGAGCGGGGCGCCGGTGTCTGGCTTTTCACGAGCGATGGTGAAAAGTTTCTGGACCTTTATGGCGGTCACGCGGTCGCCGGAACAGGGCATTCGCATCCTCACGTGGTTGCGGCAATTCGAGCACAGGCCGAAAACTTGTTGTTCTATTCCAATCTGGTCTACTCAGAAACGCGCGCGCGAGCTGCCGAGAAACTGATTTCAGTGGCGCCGCCTCAACTTACCAAAGCCTTCTTCTGCAATTCGGGGACGGAGGCGAATGAAAACGCGATGCGCATGGCACGCATGGCAACGGGACGCGAAAATATCGTCACTTTCTCCGGAGGTTTTCACGGGCGCACCGCCGATGCGATCAGCGCGACTTTCCTCGGTAAATATCGCGAGATTGGGAAGCCAAACGTGCCTGGCCATCTCGAAGCGGCGTTTGCCGACATTAACTCCGTGCGTGCAGTCGCTGACGAGACTGTGGCGGCGATCATGCTTGAACCGATTCAATCAATGGCGGGTGTTCGCGTGGCGGGTCCGGAATTCTATCAGGCGCTGCGAGAGCTCTGCGACGAGCGCGGCATCGTTTTAATTTACGACGAAGTGCAAACGGGCGTTGGTCGCACCGGTGATTGGTTTTTCGCGGGCAGCGAACCGGGATCGCAGGTTGTTCCTGACATTATTACGCTGGCAAAGGCCCTTGGCAGCGGTATTCCAGTAGGCGCTTGTCTGGTTACGGACAAGATCAGCGCGAGCATCAAAGAGAACGACTTGGGAACAACCTTTGGCGGCGGCATGATTGCGATGGCCGCGGTGACGGCGACCCTCGAAGCTATTGAGAATGATGCGATGCTCGCGAATGTACGTGAAGTTGAAGCTTATCTGCGCAAGCGTCTTGAGGAGGTTCCGCAGGTCGCCGCCGTTCGCGGACGCGGGTTCCTGTTGGGGCTGGAGTTTACCGACAGCGCCGCGGCAGTTCACAAGGCGCTGCTTGATCGCAAGATCATCACTGGCACTTCAAGTGATGCGAAGGTGTTGAGACTGTTGCCGCCCTTGTGTCTTCAGAGCGAGGAAGTTGATCTGTTCGTTGAAGCGCTCCGGGCGTTGACGAAGGAACGGTAAGGGGCGGGGAGCCTTGTGCCTGCAGCTTAGCCGTAGGAGGCGTGACTTGGATTACAGTTGGTTTGATCTAGTGGGCAATATTGGTGTGCTGCTGATGGTAATCGCCTACCTGCTCTTGCAGCTCGAGAAATTGTCCAGCTCCGCGATTAGCTATTTGTTGTTGAATGCGGTGGGCGCCGTAATGGTAATCATCTCATTGATGTTTCGTTTTAATTTGTCGGCCTTTTTGATGGAGGGGTTTTGGCTGCTGATTAGTTTGTATGGTCTGTCCAAATCACTAGTTTCAAGGCCGAACGCGGTTTAGTCTCAAGGAGTTCAGAGTTCAACCTTTAGGTTGCTGATTCGTAAGCGGCAAGCTAAAGCTTGAACTCTGAACCCCTTGAGCGGCATTCACAAAATGAGGAATTTCCTAACAACGGCCGGCTATTCGCGAGATCAGATGACGCACCTGATCGACTCGGCGTTGCGATTCAAGCATGACGGGGATGCGTCTCACGCGTCGCAGCCATTAGCCGGCAGGTCTGTCGCGCTGGTGTTCTTCAATCCCAGTTTGCGCACGCGGGCGTCAATGCAAGTCGGTGTCTATGAAATGGGCGGCAATCCAGTTGTCCTCGAACCGGGCGGCTCGAGCTGGACACTCGAACATCGCGAGGGCGCCGTGATGGAGGGTGACAAGACCGAGCATGTCGCGGAGTTTGTTCGCGTCCTGGGCCGTTATTGCGCGGCGATTGGAGTGCGCACCTTTGCAGCGCTTAAAAATTGGGAAGGAGAACGAACCGATCCCGTGCTCAAGGCCTTCGCAAAGTATTCGACGGTGCCAATCATCAATCTCGAATCGGCAATGCATCATCCCTGCCAGGCGATGGCGGACATGATGACCATACGGGAAAAGCTCGGCCCAAAACCGAGGCGCGTGCTGCTCACGTGGGCCTGGCACCCAAAACCGCTGCCAATGGCGGTACCCAACAGTTTCTCGCTGGCGGCAGCCCAGATGGGCCATGAAGTTGTGATCGCGCACCCGAACGGATATCAACTGGATGATGAATTAATGAGAATGGTCCAGGAACAGTCGGCCCAGGCTGGAGGCAAACTCAGAATCACTAACGATATCGAGGCCGCATTTGACGGCGCGGAAGTTGTCTATGCCAAGAGCTGGGGCGCGAGTCGATTCTATGGAAACCCGGAGAGAGAAATCGAGGAGCGCGCTCACTATCGCCGGAAGTGGATTGTCGACGAGCCGAAGATGGCGCGTACTAATAACGCGATCTTTATGCACTGTCTCCCGGTGCGACGAAATGTAATCGTTACTGACGGCGTTATCGATTCACCGGCTTCGGTTGTGATCGATGAGGCGGAGAACCGGTTGCATGTGCAGAAAGCAATCCTGGCCAGTTTGGTAAGGGATGAAATTTAGCTGCGGATGAACGCGGATAAACGCGGATATGAGGAAAACTTTCCGGTGCATGCCATAGATAGTCTTGAAGGCATGAACCTTTGTAACCTTTGTTAAGTGTTTTGTGTTCTGATCCGCGCGTATCCGCGTTAATCCGCGGCCTAATCTGCTTGAAGAATAAAGAAGAGATGACGAATACCAACGAAGTCGGCGATCAGTTGCGCCTCGATCTGTTGCGCGAGGCGTTGCCTTATATCCAGCGGTTCCAGGGCCAGACGTTTGTCGTTAAGCTTTCCGGTAAGGCTACGGAGGATCACACAAATCTAAGCTCGCTGGCTGAAGAACTCGCTTTACTACACCAGGTCGGCATACGAATCTGCGTCATTCACGGTGGCGGAAAACAGTTGAGCGAGCTGGCGTCGCGGATGGGCATCGAGCAAACAATTATCGAAGGCCGGCGCGTCACCGACGATGCCACTCTGGAAATGGCCAAGATGATCTTCGCCGGAAAAATCAACACCGATATTCTCTCTGCTTTGCGCAATCGTGGGATCGAAGCAGTCGGTCTTTCAGGAGTTGACGGCAACATTGTGCACGCTGAGCGAAGACCTCCTAAAGAGATCGTGAATCGAGAGACAGGTGAACGCTCTCAAATCGACTTCGGGCACGTAGGTGACGTGGTCAAAATCAACGCGCGGCTGCTGACCGTGTTGCTGGACCAGGGCTACTTGCCGGTTATCTCTTCTCTGGGAGCGGATGCAGAAGGTACGGTTTTCAATATCAATGCCGATACGATAGCGGCGGAAATCGCGGCGCAGTTGAAAGCAGAAAAGTTAATCCTGCTCTCCGACGTAGATGGCATTTATCTACGCGCGGGCGAGCCCAATACAAAACTCTCGCGACTGTCGGCGGATGAAGCGGAAGCGATGATTAACAATGGTACTGCCACGGGTGGAATGATTCCCAAGTTGCAAAGCATTGTTGCCTTGCTCCGGCGCGGTGTGCACAGCACTCATATTCTCAGCGGCACGACGCGCAACGCCCTGCTGACAGAAATCTTTACTGACAGCGGCACCGGCACCATGATCGTAGCGTGATCTTACCGAGTGAACGTCATTCGTTGACAGCTAGTTCGGTCAAACCTAGAATCACCTCGCTCTTGCTCCAGCTCCCACTTCGAGGTAACTAAAGAAATGCCCCACTCGAAAGCGAAAAGGCATTCGGTTAGAATTGTCCTTGAGATCACTTTTGCGTCAATTCTGCTGCTCCTCTTCGTAGCGCTGCCGTCACCGCGCACCCAGGCGGGCGACGCTGAGTATGTCGGCAGCCTTGACGGTCAACTGGTACCGAATACTGACGGCCTCGAGCAAATCGTCTTTAGGCCGCTGCGGGATTGGATTTTCTTGGTTATTTCGAAGGTGGTATTGGAGCAGTAAACTGGCCCAGGTCAATCAAGCCGAGACTCTGTTCGATCTCAGTGATCTCTTTCAAAGCATTCTCAAACCCGTCTTCGCCAAACTGCTCGTGCTCGATCGCTTCAAACTTTTCATTCATTTCATCAAGTCCCTCTGAGTTGAGCGTCTTCTTCCACGCTGGAAAGACGACTGTATCCTCGATGGCCGCATGGTGCTCATACATACGCGCCAGAGATTCCAGTGCCCCGGCGAATGCTTCCACGTTGCCGGTAAGACCTTTGGGACCAGCCGTGGCAGCGGTGATGAAGTCAGTTATTTCCCGGCCGCGCTGATGTTGTGCGATGAGAACATCAGCATAACCGCCGGCGGCGCCTCCCACTTTCTTTACCGCTGGGAAAATGTAAACCTCTTCGAGTCTCTTTTCGTGATACTCCTCGCCGAAGGCGCGAAATAGTTTGGCAGTCTTCTGAAGCGGCTCTGGCGGAATGCCGGCGCCGTGGCGCAACTTCATCGCACTTTCCTGATAGACCAGCAAAGCGCGGCGGAGGATGCCATGTTCGCGCATTAAATCTTCTGTCGCTGTAACCTCCACTTCCTCGTCTGCAGGTTCGTTCGCAACTTCCGACTCCGTCGAAGCACTCTTCTTGCAACCGATCAATACCGCAGCGGCGCCAAGACTCGAGAGTCCGACCAGCCATTCTCTTCTTGCTTGCTTCATTAGAATTCCTCCTGATTGGCATTTCACGCCACTATCCTATTCCCCGCGGCTTTTGGGTTCAAACCTTTGATCTCTTGCTGATGCTCGACGTAGACTAGGCATTCCGTTTACCAACGCTTCAGGGCCCGCATCGCAAAGCTACGAGAGTGGACAACGAATCAATTGCGCGAAGGTTTTACCGCCTCGCCGCGCTAATGGATATCCGCGGCGACGATCCATTTCGACTGCGTTCCTATCGAAACGCGGCTGAAGCAATTGAAACCTGGCCAATTCCTTTGCAGAAAATAGCCGCCGAGGAAGGCATTCCAGGACTGCAAGCGATTCCCGGAGTGGGCAAAGCTATCGCCGGCAAGATAGTTGAGCTTTTGGATCGCGGCACCTTCGACGCCTGGGAAAGAATCATTGCGGAAACGCCAGAATCGGTGCTCGACTTGCTGGATATTCCGGGAATCGGCCCGAAGACCGCGGCCATGCTTCACCAGAAATTCAAAGTCTCTTCACGTGAAGCACTGAGGAAGTTTGTTGCCGGCGGCGGACTGGAACTGGTCGACGGAATCGGTCCAAAAACGGCTGAGCGAATTAAGGAGAGTCTCGAAACGCTCTAGAAGTTCAGAGTTCAAACTTTAGTTTGCCCTTTAGGATTTGCGATGACCTTTGTTCCCGTATCTACGCATGGTGCATACTTCCCAACACTTCCATCTACTCGTAAAAACCGAGCGCATCAGGGAATTGCAAACTACGATTGGTCAGTTCCACGGCCGCTCGTCTTTTGAATGGAACCGTGCCGATAATCAGCGCGGTCGGAAAGTCTGGTTCAACTGTTTCGAAAAACCAATGAAGTCTGAACGACATTTCTGGGCTACTCTCAATTATGTTCACCATAATCCTGTGCATCACGGTTACGTAAAGCAGTGGTTGGACTGGCCTTGGTCCAGTGCCAAACGGTATTTGGAAAAAGTGGGCCTGGAAGAAGCCAAGCGCATTTGGTTGGAGTATCCGATTCTGGACTATGGTAAGAAGTGGGATGTATAGTCACGCAAACCGCAAACTAAAGTTTGAACTCTGAACTGCTTGAGTTTTATTCGAGGAATCCTATGAAAAGAATCAGACGCCGCGATTTCATGCGCACCAGCGCCGTCGCCGGTCTCACGCTGGCCGGCACCAAAGCTTCGGTGCTCCAGTTTCCCAACATCATGGTGCAGAGCGCCGTCAAACCAATAGTCGTTTCGTCGGCAAACGGCAACCGCTTCAAGAACGGCGGCGAGGTTACGGCCGTGCAGAAGGCTTTCACGATGATCACCGGTGGCGCCGACGTGCTTGATGCAGTGATCGCGGGCGTGAACATTGTAGAGCTCGATCCGCTGGACGATAGTGTCGGCTTTGGCGGCTTGCCCAACGCGGAGGGTGTCGTTCAGCTCGACTCGTCTTGCATGCATGGACCGAAGAAACGCGCCGGCGCAGTCGGCGCGCTCGAGGGTGTGCGCACTCCCTCACTTGTAGCCAAGGCCGTTTTGGAGAACACCGATCATCATCTGCTGGTCGGCAAGGGCGCACAGAGCTTCGCTCGCAACATGGGATTCAAGATTGAAGACGATCTAAACACTGATCATTCGCGCGAGCTCTGGCTGGAGTGGAAACGTCGCACAGATCCTTCTCATTACGTTGATCCGAAAACGCGCGCGGAGGTCTGGCATCGCGAAGGGCTAAAGATGGTTGAAGAGGGTCTGATCGATCGTGAACACTACTACGGCACGATCAATTGCGACGGCATCAACTCCAAAGGCGAGATTTGCGGCGTCACTACAACCAGCGGACTGGCCTGGAAAATCCCGGGGCGTCTGGGTGATTCGCCGATTCTCGGCGCCGGACTCTACGTTGATGGTGCGGTCGGCGCAGCCGGCTCAACCGGCCGTGGCGAGGCGAATCTCTATAATCTCTGTTCGTTTCTGATAGTCGAGGAGATGCGGCGCGGCCGCCATCCGAAAGACGCGGGCATGGAAGCGCTTCGTCGCATAAAGGCAAATACAGTTGAGAAGCGCCTCCTTAACAGCAAGGGTAATCCAAACTTCGGCATCAACTTCTACATTCTCAACGCCAAAGGGGAGTTTGCCGGCGTCACGATGTATCCCGGGGCCTCATTCGCAATCTGCAACGAGAGCGGCCCGAAAACATTACCGTGCGACGCACTGCTATCCGGAAAGCCGAATGACTGATTTTTTCACGGGTTAAGCTAAACCTCAAGTTGAATAATTGACCTAGCGAGCACCGCTGGCGCTGAGTTGCCTGGTTTCCGACTGGCGCTTGACGATCACGAGTGTGATGTCATCAGCAGCCTGAGTGCCCTGTGAGAATTTTGTCAGTGCTGATTCGATGCGATCGCGAATCCCCGCCGCGGAAGCATCAACGTTGCGCGAAACAACTTCGTAGAGTCTGGTAGGACCAAACTCCTCTCCGCTCGGACTGGCCGCCTCGGTTACGCCGTCGGAATAAATCACCAGCACATCACCCATCTGCAAGTGTGTGCGACCCTCGCGGTAGTCGGCATCGGCTTTGATTCCCAGCGGCAAGCCACCTGACGCCAACTGTTCCACGGTCCCCGCCGCATGAACAATCAGCGGTGGATTGTGGCCCGCGTTTAAGAATGAGAGGGCGCCCGACCCCGGATCGAGCTCCGCGTAAAAGAGTGTGACAAAGCGATTAGAAGGAATGTTATCGGCGAGGTAACGGTTCACAGCCGAGATTGTTTCCACCAGCGTGTCGTGCGAGCCGGTCTGCGCATGAATGGACGCGTGCAGCGACGACATCAGGATCGCCGCCGCAGTGCCCTTGCCCGAGACGTCTCCCAACGCGATAACCAAACGGCCATCCTCGCGTTGTATGAAATCATAATAGTCTCCGCCGATTTCATAACAGGGAAAGCTGATGCCCTGAAGCTCATAACCAGGCACTAACGGGGGCGCTGTTGGTTGAAAACGCTGCTGAATTTCCATCGCCAGCTGCAACTCACGCTCCATCCGCTCCTGCTGGAATCGCGCCTCAACCAGCCGCGCGTTCTCGACGCGAATCGCGGCCACCGACGCCAGCGTCGTCAACACCTTGAGATGGTCTTCGGTAAATCGTCCTTCCGCAATCGGTGAATCGGCGTAGATGATGCCGAACACTTTCTCCGAAACGCCAAGCGGAACAGCAAGCACCGACCTGACGCCCTGCAGAACCACAGTGCCGCTGGCAAAGCGCGGATCGTGTTGCGCGTCTGACGTCAGCACTGACTTGCCACGAATCACAACTTCGTCCATCACGTTGCGGCTGACGCGTATTTCTCCGACTTCTCCGACACGATCTCGCAAACGTGCTACTGCAACTCTCATTTCTTCACTATGCTCATCACGCATCATCAGCAGGCAACGATCTGCAGGGACCGCCTCGAATACGAGTGAAACGATTTGTTCCAGCGTCTGTTCCAGCGTGGACGAACTCAGCAGCGTGACGCCGACCTTGCTGATCAGAGCGAGCAAGTCGCCTTCGCGGGCCGCCTGCACCACCACATTCTCTTCCGGCTTTGTGCGCGCGCCCTCAATCGCTTCGAGTAAGCCCGACGTGGTCCGGTCGCCGGACGCGAGGGCAATCGTTGCTTCAGGCAGCGAAGTGGACGAGTTATCTGTGATCATCGTGGCGCCCATACTCGAGTGATAGGTGCCGTCGTCAAAGACAATCTCGGTCTCTCCGATTTGTATGCGACCACCGGCCGTGAGAGGCACGGTGCCCTCGACGGCGCCGCCGTTATAAAGCGTTCCGTTGGCAGAACCTAGATCCTGCAAGTAATACTCCTCGCCCTCGCGACGTACCTCAGCATGCACGCGCGACGCGAAGGGATCGGGAATACAAAGGTCATTGCGAGCGGAGCGGCCGAGAGTAATTCGCAGTCTTCCCAGCGGGAAGCGGTCGGGCGCTCGGTCGGGATATTTCACTATGAGCTCAGGCATGTCTTTCATATCAGATCTCAGATCCGAGATCTCAATTTAAGATTACAGTTTCCCAGTTTCAGACGTCGGTTCGGCTTCAGCGCGAGGGAAATCCTCGAACAGCCCAGCCACTCCCTTCCGCTCGCGCACGACAACCGTGTTGGCGATCAGATCGTGTAGTCCGCGACCGCGCGAAGTAAATGCGGTCGCGAGAAATCCCAGGCCCAACGTGAGGAAGGAAAGCGGATAGCCGACGAAGTGACGAAGAAAAGCCCGTCCAATTCCGATTTCGGTCCCGTCGGCACGCAGTATGCGCAATCCTGCAGCCCACTTGCCCGCCGTCAATCCCGTTAGCCCGGCAAGAACTCCCAGATCCAGTGCCGCAACAACGATTGCCAGAAGTATCCCAACCGTTTCCGAGGAGCTGCCGGCTGAGCGTGCACCGCCGCCCATCCAGCGGCTCACCAGAGTACTAAAAGCCACGATCGCCACCAGAATGATGTAATCGATCAATAAGGCGCCACACCTTAAAGCAAACGGCGCGCGTAACCTGGCGAAAGTCTGGGTCGCTAAGCGGGGTTGCAACTTTGCTCGAGCGGGTGCTGTTTCAGCTACTCTTGCGGTCATTAATAGTTCCAACTACAAAGACCAGGAACCCAAGTCTAAAGGCCAAAAATACAACCGACTAGTGCAATTAGCCCAAGAGAAAATGAAGCGTTGTTTCGCCCAGGCGAAGTTTGTCACCGCTATCCAAAACTCGCGGCTGGCGTGGAGCGAGTCTGACGGAATCGTTAATTACAGTTCCATTAACTGACCCCAGGTCTTCAACGAGAAATGTTTCTCCTTCGCGCCAGATTCTCGCATGACGGCGCGAGACTTTTGTTTCGGGGTCGAAGCGAGAGAGATCAATCTCGGGAAAAACGTTGGAGTGCGGATCGGTTCGGCCCAGTAAATTATTATCTTTCTGTAAGACAAAAGAGGCGTCCAACTCAGTTGTTCCGGCCACCACCAGTTTAGCTGTCGGGCGAGCCGCCCTTAAGGTTGCGCTCGAGCCAAGTCCGGCCATCGGTTGGCGCGCGCCGCAATGCGCGCAGAAAATGTCATCGGCTGCGATTCGTCCGCCGCAAAATCCGCAGTAAACAGTTTGCACCTGCACTGTCTCACCGCCAACCTGCGTTGAAGCAGCCCCATAGCTGACCTGTCCCGCCATCAGTCTCTCCATGTGAAGCGCCAGCGCGTCGCGCATCGCCCCAGCTGAGGCGAAACGATCCTCCGGCTTATACTCGACCGAGCGCATCAGAATCTGCTCCATCTCGCTGGATACCGAAGGCGCTATTTGTCGTGGCCGCGGATTCTTTTGAAAGTCAAAAATCAACAGCGGATTGTCCTGCGGATCCGCGCCCGTTAGCAGGTGAAACAACGTGGCTCCCAGGCTGTAAACGTCGGACCGCGGCTCGACTCGTCCCCCAAACAGCTCCGGCGGCGCGTAACCCATCGTTCCTACCGCAGTCACGCCCTTTTCTTCCTGCTTCACCCAACGCGCAATTCCAAAATCGATCAGCATTACGCGGCCGCTGTTGCCGTCAATCATCAAATTCGCCGGTTTGAGATCGCGATAAATGATTGGCTTGGGCCGGCTGTGAAGATACTCGAGCACGTCGGCGGCTTGCATTCCCCAATCGGCGACCGTCTTCTCGTCGATTCGTCCGCCCGGGGCGGCGCGCAACCGTGACGCGAGATCGCCACCGGAGATAAATTTCATCACGAGATAGAAACGCCCGAGTGGTTCGTCATAAAAATAATCGTAGATAGTGGGAATGGATGGATGCTCCAACGAGGTGAGCAGCAAAGATTCCCGTTTGAAGTCTCCAATCGCCTTTTCATGCTGGGCCGGATCCAGATGCGCCTCAACCATTTCTTTCACAGCGCGCGGCGCGTCGCCAAGGTTTCGATCCTTGGCCAGATATACGGCTCCCATGCCGCCGCCGCCAATCCGGCGCACGATCTCATAACGGGTGTTTAAGACGCTTCCCGGATCAAGTTGTTTGACGGTGAGGTGGTGGCCCCCGGTATTGCCTTTCTTGATCGTGTGCTTCACCTGAATAGGTACCTCGCCAGTCGTGCTGCCACCCAGGGAATCGGATGAGATAACTTCTTCTTCGCCACTCCCGGAGTCGTTCGCCCGCTCGCTCACCGATTTCGGGGACATTGCTGTAGCCGCGCCACTACCTTCACCGCTATCGTCAGCTCCTTCGCCTGACGGCGCGGACGACTCCTTTGCCGGCAAAGGGTTCTTCGTTCCGCAGTTGCTGCAGAAAGCTTCACCCGGCACTGTCGCCGTACCGCATTCGAGACACTCAGCCATTATTTCTAAAAACCAGGTTCAGCTCGGGGTACTTTTGTCCGATAAACTTTTAGTTTGTCGCCTGGAAACGACAAGCTAAGGCGATCGAACATCAACGTCAGCCAACTACTTGACCACGTGGAAACGCAAGAAAGTCTTTCCCACGATAATCTCGTCGCCATCGTTCAGTGTCTGACGAGTTCCCGGCGACAATCTCTTTCCACGATTAACAAACGTCCCGTTAGTAGACCCCAGATCTTCCAGGAGATACTTCCCATCGCTGAACGTAATGCGAGCATGACGCCGCGAAACCTTTGCTTCTGGATCGTCAGAATCCAGGTCAACGTCGGGGAAAATTCCTCCGTCAGCGTCCCAGCGCCCGATGTTGGATTCAGGGGAACTCAGCATGAATTGTTTGCCAACAGATTTGCCGCGCTCAATCACCAGTCTCGCGTGGGGCTTATCGCTTGGGCCAACCGACGACGAAAGATTGATCGCGGCACCGCCTGTCTTTCCTGCGGCAACTTCAGGCTGCGGGATTTCTGACGGCGAATGGGAACCATTTTGTCCCTCCGGTTCTGCTTTCAACATATTCACGCCCGAAGGACTCCGACCCGCACCGGATCGCGAATTAGGCCGTAACGGCGCACCGCATTCATCACAATACTGCCCGCCATCGAGGTTTGAGGATTTGCACCTTTCACACGTAATCATAGTTTTGTCGGAGGTTTGCGACCCGCACCCGATCCGCGATAAATTCTCAATTTGTGCGCTAGAACGGAGTTCAAGAACGGCGGGTCATTCTAACGCGAAAGCATTCGACTCGCCAACGTTAGGCATATTTGGAGGTGGCTCATTTTGATGTCCAATAAGCTGTAGTTTGTCATGGCGGCTCGACAAATAAAGTTTATCGGACAATTTCAACGAAACTGAATGCGACCCGATAGCAGTTCCCGATGTAATGCCGGTGCCGTTGTCCTGCGCTAAACTCCCGTTTATTGAAACTGTTTACGCTTTTTTGACGTAAGAGTTACTCGAACAGATTGTTGCGAAATCCGCGTGTTTTTGTGCAAATTGATAAGATAGCCCCCAAATTAAGGAACAAGTTATGGCTTTGAACCGGAAGAAGAAGATCATTATCGCGGTCTCGGCGGTCGCCCTATTGGCGCTAATAATTATCATCAGTGTGTTTGCCAGCCGCAAAGACGAAGCTGAAGTAACTACGGTGAGGTTGGATGTTAAGCCTGAGTTACGGCAGACCGTAACCGCCTCCGGCGAAGTGAGACCTATTCGTTACATAAAACTAACCAGCGAGGTGCCGGGACGTATAGAGGAAATCTACGTCAATCCCGGCGATCAGGTGACGCAGGGTAAGCCACTCGTACGCGTTGATCCCACTCAGCTCCAATCGAGTCAGGAAGCACAATGGGCGGCGGCGCAGCAGGCTATCAACGACATCCAAAGCGCCCGCAACGCAGTCTCTAACGCGGAGCAGGCTTTGGTTGTGGCGGAGTCATCGGTTGCGTCGGCGCGGCAGCAGTTGGTGGCATTGCAGACCGCGGTAGATCGCGCCCAGGTTGATTTGAACACCGCGCAGCGAGAGCTGAAACGCAACAGCGATCTCATCGAGGCCGGCGTTGCCTCGCGGTCTGAATACGACGCCGCACGTGATCGTTACGATCAGGCGAAGATTGCCGTGCAAACAGCCCGGGCCAACCTGGAGTCACAGCGAATTGCGGTTAAAGAGGCCATCGAAAGGGTCAACCTGCAAAAGATCGCGGTCCAGGAAGCGAAAACCGGGATCCGGTCATCTGAGATGCGTGCCAGCCAGCAGCAAGCTTTGTTGCGCGGTCAATCGAGTCAGCGGTCAAAAGCTACGCAGGTTTCGCCGCTCAACGGTGTCGTCGCTGACATCCCGACTCGCGTCGGTGAATACGCCGTCTCCCAACTATCGAGCACGCCGCTGATGACCATTGCCGACATGTCTACAATAAATGTGGAAGTCAATGTAGACGAAACCGAGATTTCCAATGTTGAAGTAGGGCAACAGGCGAAGGTTAAAGTGGACGCACTGGGTGAAAAGGAAATTACCGCCGTGGTCACGCAAAAGAATCCGCTGGCAGTGTCCAAGTCAGACACACAGGGTGGACTTTCAAATCGCGTGAATGTCCAGGAAGCGAAGGAGTTCAAAGTCACTGTTGAGCTGCGCGATATGCCTGACGAAATTCGCAATGGGCTGCGACCAGGCATGAGCGCCACCGCAATCATCACCACGAAGACCAAGAACAATGTGGTTGCCGTACCACTCGAAGCGATTGTTGAGAAAGCGCCTCCCACTCCATCCCCCAGCGCCACCGGCGCCGCGCCGACGCCCGCGAGCGGCGAAAAGCCCAAGAGCCTCAAGGGTGTTTACCTGCTGGAAGGAAACAAGGTGAGGTTTATCGAAGTGACGACCGGGATCACGGGCGAAGCCGATATTGAGGTTACAAGCGGCGTGAAGCCGGGCCAGGAAATCGTAAGAGGTCCAAGCCGCGTATTGAAAACACTCAAAGACGGTATGACTGTGAAACGGCAGGAACGCAAGGCCGGCGCGAACGCCAACGCAAACGAGGGCAGCTAATGAGCGATGTGACAGTCTTATCACCTCCAGAGCCAAGCGTTTTAACAGCACAACCGCAACCGGCGCGGCCACACGATGCCAACTCGCTGATCTCGATGCGCGAAATCTGGAAGACCTACCAGATGGGCTCTGAGCAAGTGCATGCCCTTCACGGTGTCTCCTTTGATATTCCCAAAGGTGAATACATCGCGATTACAGGACCTTCCGGCTCGGGCAAGTCGACGTTGATGAATCTGATTGGCTGTCTCGACACGCCGAGCAGTGGTGAATACTGGCTGAACGCCAAGAACGTCTCCGAAATGGACGATGACGAACTGGCGCGGATACGCAATCAGGAAGTTGGGTTTGTGTTCCAGACTTTCAATCTGCTGGCACGGGCCACAGCACTTCATAATGTGGAACTACCGCTAATCTATGGCGGTATCGGATCGGTCCAGCGACACGAGATGGCCAAGCAGGCACTTGCGTCCGTAGATCTGGCCGATCGGGTAACACACCGTCCTAATGAGCTGTCCGGCGGACAGCGGCAACGCGTCGCAATCGCTCGGGCTTTAGTTAACCATCCTTCGATTCTTCTAGCCGACGAGCCAACCGGCGCACTCGATACGCACACCAGTATGGAGATCATGGATCTCTTCGAGCGGCTGCATGAAGAAGGAAACACGATTATCGTCGTTACGCATGAGCACGACATCGCTGCTCGCGCTCATCGCGTGATCTCGATTCGCGATGGTCTAATCGAAAAAGATGAGAAAATCAGATAGCGATCAGGCGGAAGCAAGTGCCTTCTGTTCCTTGCGATGAGGCCCGACGAAACAAGTTCACCCGACGATGATTCCCCCGAGCGAGCGTTTTCTCCTGTTAGAAAACGTTCGTTTTCGCTTTTACGTCTAGCGGCGTTATGGGAAGCATTCTTTGTGGCGCTTGGCAGTTTGCGTCAGAACAAGATGCGCACGGCCCTCACGCTAGTGGGCATAGTGGTCGGCGTCGCGGCCGTTATCGCAGTCGTCACCATCATTCAGGGACTCGACAACAAAGTCGCAACCACATTCTCCTCGCAAGGCTCTACGGTGTTCACCATTTCAAAACGACCGCAGATTATCAGGTCGCGTGAAGAGTTCGTCAAATTCAACAAGCGCAAGGACGTTACTCACGAGGATGCGGATGCGATAGCCCGGCTGTGCACAGCATGCTGGCGCGTGGGTGTCGCGGCGAATGTCAGGGAGACGGTCAAACACGCAGATCAGAAATTCGAGAACGTAAACATCCGCGGCGTCACGCCGGCGGTGATGTTTGATGTTGACGGCCGTTCAATCGATGTGGGTCGCATCTGGACCGATGCCGAAGGAATCTCCGGCCGCGAAATCTGCGTGGTCGGCCCAGACGTGCTGTCAAATCTATTTGCGGGTGCTTCGGCAGACCGCGTGATCGGGCAGGAAGTGAGAATCGCCGGGCGCCCCTTTCAGATCATTGGCGTGCTCGAGCCACTGGGTTCCATATTCGGCGCGTCGCGAGACAACGTCGCCTACATTCCCTATTCGACGTACCAAAAGGTCTATGGCTCGCGCGATTCAATTGTAGTGTTCATCCAGGTTCCGGCAACCGACCAACTCGAGTCGGCTGAAGATCAGGTACGCACGGTGATGCGTAACCGGCGCGGCGGAGTTTTCAAACAGCAAGAAGACGACGAAGGTTTCTCCCTGGAAACTCAGGATGTGTTCCTGGACCTTTATGGCAAAGCTACATCCAATATTTACATCGTTACGATTGCCGTCGCCGCAATCTCGCTCGTCGTTGGCGGTATCGTGGTAATGAATATTATGTTGGTTTCCGTAACTGAGCGGACTAAGGAAATCGGCATCCGCAAAGCTATCGGCGCGCGGCGTAAAGACATCTTGACGCAGTTTTTGATCGAAGCTGTCATGGTGACTGCGATTGGCGGCGCGATTGGCGTGGTCACCGGCTTTGGCCTCGCCTATCTGATTGCCGCTCTGATTGGCTTTCCGCTGTTAATCAGTGTGGCTTCGGCTGTGTTGGGCGTGGGAGTATCGTCGATAGTTGGAATCGTCAGCGGTCTCTGGCCGGCCTGGCGTGCCGCGCGCCTCGATCCGATTGAGGCACTGCGAGCGGAGTGATAGGAGCAGGAAGCAGGTGCAGGAAGCAGAAAGATTTTCCATTTTTCATTTTTCATTTTTCATTTGTCATTTTGACCATTACGGACCTGGCATTACATACTTGGCTATGACGAACGAACTTGCTGTGACGAACTTGGCCGTGACGAAATTGCCGGCAGCGAACTGTCACCAATGGGAAATGAGAATTGGAAAATCTCCTGCACCGTCTGCCGTCTGCTCCTGAATTAGGCAATGAGATTTGACGACATCAAAGAATCCGCCCTGATGGCTTTCGACACGCTGCGTGCAAACAAGCTGCGTTCGTCGTTGACCATTCTGGGTGTTAGTGTCGGTGTAATCACCGTCATCTTCATGGTGTCGATAATCCAGGGGCTCAATAAGGCCTTCGCCGATCAGGTTGAGTCGCTGGGTTCTAACACGATCTTCATTTCGAAGTTTGATCCGAGTTTTGGTCGTCCTCCGGGTCCGGAAGAGATCCACCGGAAGGATCTCACGATGGACGACGCTGACGCCCTGCGTCGCGAAGCTCCTTCAATCGCCGGCGTCTCACCAATCCATCGCATGATTGCTGTCACTGCCCGTTATCAGGATAAGCAAACGGACACTCCGATTCTCCTCGGTGTCACTCCTTACTACGAATTCGTTCATACACAATATGTGGCGCGCGGCCGTTTCATCAAAGATTTCGACATGGACAGCCGCGACAACGTATGCATCGTCGGAGTAGACGTTGTCCATGCTCTTTTTCCGTATGAAGATCCAATCGACAAAGAAATTAGGATCAACGGTAACCCCTACCACGTGATCGGTGTCATGGAGCCGTTGGGAAATTTCTTCGGCCAGTCGCGCGATAATTCTCTTTTCATTCCCGTAAGCACCTTCGACAAGTATTATCCCGATCGCCCCTTCCCAGAGGTGGTCTTCTTCATCATCGTTCGACCGCAATCGCGCGCCTTCGTCAAATCGGCGATAGACGAAATAACCGACATCCTGCGTCGCCGGCGGCGCGTGCCGCTGGGCGCGCCCAACAATTTCGGCATCTCGTCGCAGGATTCTCTGCTCGATATCTACAATCAACTCACCGGAGCCACGGCCCTGGTGCTCACCGCAATTTCCTTCGTTGCCTTGATGATTGGCGGCATTGGCGTGATGAACATCATGCTTGTTTCAGTGACTGAACGCACGAAAGAGATTGGCGTGCGCAAAGCCGTAGGCGCTACGCGCTTGAATATCCTGTCGCAATTTCTGATTGAGGCGGTGGTGCTGACTGCGATTGGCGGGTTTGCAGGACTCGCGGTGGGCGAATTGCTGGCCTTCCTGATTAACAAGTATTCGCCATTACCCGCTTATGTTCCCATCTGGGCAATCGCGGTCGGGGTTGGCATTTCGGCGGCTGTAGGCATAGTCTTCGGCTTATGGCCGGCATGGAAAGCAGCGCGACTCGATCCCATTGAAGCATTGCGCTGGGAATAAGCCCGGGGCTGGACGAGCTTAGTTTGAGTGGCCATGTATTCGGATTAGCCGGATTAACGCAGATGAACGCGGATTCAGGCAAAATCATTCTGAGTGTTTGATGGTTCTAATCCGCGTGAATCCGCGTGAATCCCCTGGCCCATTTGATCGCTTCGCTGCCTGATGCAACCATAACGATGCCCGGCCCGTAGTAAGTTCACGTGAAATTCATCGAAACTCTTAAACTTGCGATTGTGGCAATCTGGGCGCATAAACTGCGCTCGGCGCTAACGCTGCTCGGCATGATCATTGGTGTGACCGCCTTCGTGGTTGTGGTGTCGCTCATCTCGGGATTCAACAAATATATCGACGAAAAGATTGCGGGCATTGGTTCCAAGTCGTTCACTATTCAGCGTTTTAATTTCGAAGATTTCAAGGACCTCGACTCTATCGCCGCAGCCCAACGAAGAAACAAGGAACTCACCCTCGACGATTATGAATACCTGAAAGCGCGTGCGGCCCTAATCGACAAAATCGGGGCTAAGGCGCGCGCCAACCGATCGCTCGTAAAGCGCGGTTCGAAACTGGTGGAAGACGTGCCTGTGGATGGAGCTATGCCGGTCATCAGCGAGATCGACAACGTCGATGCGGCTGAAGGGCGCTACTTCACGGACAGCGAAAACGATGGTGCGATGCGCGTTGCTTTCATCGGCACGGACGTCGCGAACGCGCTGTTCCCCGCGGGCCCGGCATCCGCAATCGGAGAGGAGATCAACGTTGCGGGCTTGCCTTACCGCGTGATCGGCATCGCGGCCGCGAAAGGAACTGTCTTCGGAATACCACAGGATAATTTTGTAACCTTGCCGCTCAAAACTTACGGCAATAACTTCGGTGGCTTTACGCGCAATCGCCTGCTTTATTTCGAAGCGACCTCCAAGACTGACGACACGTTCAAGGATGCAGTCGACGAAGCCAGGTTTTTGTTGCGCTCGCGGCGCCATCTGAAGCAGGACCAGAAAGATAATTTCGGCATTGTTACACCTGATGCGATTACCGGCTTTCGTGACCGCCTGCTTGGCCCAACGTTCCTGGTCGCCATCGCGGTTCCCGGCATTGCGCTACTTGTGGGAGCCATCGTTATCATGAACATCATGCTGGTATCGGTTACCGAAAGAACGAAGGAAATTGGCATACGCAAGTCGTTAGGGGCGCGAAAGGTTGATGTTCTCAAGCAGTTCCTGGTTGAAGCGGTCGCGCTTTCAGCCATCGGCGGTGCTGTCGGGGTTTTGCTTGCCTGGATCATCGGCACAATAATGACCGCGATCTTTTTTCCGACAAATCTTTCCATCTGGGCAATCTTGATAACGATCGTCGTTTCCGGCGGCATTGGCATCGCTGCCGGTGTGTTCCCGGCATGGAAAGCAGCGCGGCTTGATCCGATCGAGGCCTTGAGAGCCGATTGAACAGGCGCAGTCGGCAGGGGCAGGAAGCAGGAACCACCAGGAGCATAAGGCAGCGAGAGTTGTTTCTATCCTGCCGACTGCTCCTGCCGACTGCTCCTAAACCAGTTTGACAGCAGGCCGAATGTTATGAAGTTATTCCGCAGCGATATCTATGAAAACCTGAAGATGGCCCTGGCCACGCTTCGCGCCAATAAACTGCGTTCGTTCCTGACTGTCTTTGGCGTGATGATCGGCGTGATCACCGTGATGTTGATCTCTTCTATCATCAGCGGCGTTGATACAGCAGTAAAGAAAGAACTCGAGTCGTATGGTACCAACTCGATCTACATCATCAAGTTTAATTCCGGTATCCATATCGGACGGCTCTCACGTGAAGAGCGAATGCGTAAGGACCTCACGTACGATGACGCAGTCGCCCTGACACAGTTGCCCGCCATCGAGCTTTCTGTTCCCTTCCTCGATATCAGCAATAATTTCTTTGGCCAGAAAATCATGGTGAGCGGCCCCGGGAAAACTTCTGCGGCCATTGCCCTGCAAGGCACCTTGCCTGACTTTGAACGCGCCGGAACCCAGATTATTAAGGAGGGCCGGTTCTTCACGCAGTACGAAAACGATAACAACGAGGAGGTGGCCGTAATAGGTTCGTCTGTTGGGCAGGACTTTTTCCCTTACGGCTCGCCGGTCGGAAACGAAATTGGAATTGGTGGACGTCAATTTCGTGTCGTCGGTGTTTTGGAAAAGCGGGAACAGTTTCTGCTCGGCGGCGGCGATGACGATCAGAACAATGTCATCTATGTGCCATTCAATGTGGCGCGCAAACTCAAACCGGGTTCTAACGATGTCTACATTCTTGCGGTGGCGCGCAAGGGACAAATGGATGAAGCCATGGATCAGGTCACGGATCTTCTGCGTGTGCGCCGTCAGGTCCCATTTGGGAAACCCGATAACTTCGGATTACAGACCGCTGAACGGTTTCTCAGTAACTTCCGCTCAATCCTAAGCGGTGTGGCAATTGCGATGGTGGTAGTTTCATCGGTTGGGCTTATGGTAGGCGGCATCGGGGTCATGAACATCATGCTGGTTTCCGTTACCGAGCGAACGCGGGAGATTGGCGTGCGGAAAGCGATCGGCGCGAGGCGCAGCGACATCATGTGGCAGTTCCTGATTGAGGCTGCCACACTCACAGGCTTCGGCGGTCTTGTCGGGCTTTCAATTGGCTGGCTTCTGACTTTTCTGCTGCGATTAATAATGCCTTCCTACGTGCCACTGTGGGCCCCCATTGGTGGCTTTGTGGCGAGCGTGGGCATTGGCCTGGTTTTTGGTCTCTGGCCCGCCTGGAAAGCCGCTCGGCTCGATCCCATTGAATCGCTCAGGTACGAGTAGGACAGAACCGCAAGTGTTGACGAACGAGAACCCCGTTCTAAAGCGTAATTTCAGGGTTGAAAGCGTTGCCGTGCCTCCGCATACTGGCGCAACAGATCAAGGTGGAATTTTTGAAGAGCGGGGGCAAGCCCACCTTCCCCCACTGAGCACTCCGCACTTTGTTCCTTATTTGCCAGGCCCGCACAATATCTGTGGCCCTTTTTTATTGCTGCTTCGAATTTTGCCGGGCTAAGAGAGGAAGCTCGGGAAGATAGCCGCGCCAATCAGACCGAGCACGACGTAGAGAATCCAGACCATTAACGCCGCGCCCCAGGCCGCCGTGCTGTTCACTTTCTCTCCGCCGTTTTGCAAACCTTTGGCCCTCAACCACAAGCCATAAAACGAAAGCACGCCAATAACTGACGCCGCCACAAACAACACTGGATGCTCGGCTGGATTGAAGAGCACGCCGAGGTTGTCTTGCAGGAGAGTTTCCTGGTTAAGGACGGGATGAATATCGTCTGGACTTTTTATGTACAGAATCACCAGGCTAACCAGCTTCTGAATCACCTGCACCGGAACGCTTGCGTAAAAATAAACGGCCAGCGCTTGCCAATAATTTATCCGGCCGCCAAACATCAAGACGCCTAACAGATAAACGCCGGCCACAAATGCACCCAACACAAAAAATACGACAAAGGCTTTCATAGCCGTTTGCACCCTCTGGATAGGCTGCTTTGCTTGCTGGAGGTTCTGCTCCTTCATTCTCTCCAATTGCTCCGGCGAAGGCTTGAAGGGACTGTCGGCAAGTTTATCTATCGTGAACTCCACGATGCGCTCCGGAGTTAGCCGCTGAACGAAGGCTGCCTGGTAAACAACACTAACGACTGCTATGACCAAAAACGCGGCGAGCCAGTGCGGGTGCACCCTCAAGTTCGTAAAGACGCGGGTTGGTTCATAAAAAATACCCGTAAGTTTTTGCAGCGGGGACATAGGGGGTTCTTCAGCGCTCGTTCTTTGCGGGAGGCGAATGAAACCCAAAGCGAAAAGCAATGCGCCCCAGAATGCGAAAGCGATGCCGGTGCCAATCCCGCCGGGTAAAATCTTTGCGATGCCGGCCACGAGAATAATCACACCGAGGACAAACAACACAATCGCGGGAATGCGCAGTTTAGTGGGCCGAGGGCCCTTTACCTCGGTTGGGGGCAGCGGCGGGGCAGGTGGTGGTTGAAATCCCTGATTCGGATCGCTCATGTACTTATCCTCCGTTGTTAGTAGAGGACGGGGAGAAAACAATCCGTCCGGTATAGAAGAACCGAGCGTCAGCCCGGTCGTCTGTTTGGAAAAGCCTAATACGCTTCAGCCAGCTCCAAAGTTTCGCGAGCGCGCTGCACTTTAGAGTTCCAGCCTTAGCTTGTCTCAGCATCGCTTCACTTCGGTCAAGCTGAAGGCTGAACTTCTGTACTGCGTGCCTCCATCCAGCCTGGTACGCGGATACAAGCAACTTCGTGCCCTGGCGAAACTTCGCGCAACTCCGGATCGATCCGCGCGCACTCGTCAATGGCGATGGGGCAACGTGTGCGAAAGCGGCAACCTGTTGGCGGATTGATCGGCGTGGGCACATCGCCCTGCAAAACTATGCGCTCGCGTTTTTGTTTCGGATCGGGAATCGGGATAGCAGACAGCAGCGCCTTTGTGTATGGATGCAGCGCGTTGGCGTAGAGATCGGCGGCCGTCGCAACTTCCACAATCCGGCCCAGATACATCACCGCGACGCGCGTCGAAATATGCTCAACAACGGCCAGCCCGTGCGAAATGAAGAGATAGGCAAGACCAAACTCCTTTTGTAGATCCTGAAGTAGATTGACTACCTGTGCCTGCACGGAAACATCGAGCGCCGACACAGGCTCATCAGCGACAATGAGCTTGGGATTGAGCGCGAGTGTCCGGGCCACGCCGATGCGCTGTCGCTGGCCGCCCGAGAATTCATGGCTGTAACGATTGCGGTAATCAGGATCGAGCCCAACTTTTTTTAGCAACTCCGCAACCCGATCCCGCCTTTCTTTTTTCGTGCCAACCTTGTGAATGACCAAGGGCTCGCCCACAATGTCGCCAACCTTCATGCGTGGATTTAGTGACGCATAAGGATCCTGAAATACGATCTGCATCTGCCGCCGAAGTTCTCGCATTTCAGGCTTGCCTAACGACAGCATGTCGCGGCCTTCAAATCTCACCTCTCCAGCAGTCGGTTCAATCAGCCGTAACAGACAACGCCCAACAGTTGATTTGCCACAGCCGGATTCGCCCACCAGACCCAAGGTTTCGCCACGAAAGATTTCAAACGACACGCCATCGACAGCACGCACCATGTCGTCGCTATTCTCGACGGCGAAATGCTTGACGAGCCCGCGCACGCTTACCAGTTCATTCGATTGCACTTTAGCTGTCGCTGTCAGATGGAAAATGATCCTGTCTCAGCTGCTACCTTCGATCGGTCTGCGCTCAGAGTGATGGTCGGCGGCAACTGCAGCTGCCAAATCAAAAAGCACACAACGCACTTTTACGTCACCTTCAAGATCGTAAAGCGGAATATCTTCTTCAGTACAACGTGGCATCCGGTAAGGACATCGAGGAGCGAAGTGGCAACCGGGGCCCAGTTCAGTTGGGCTCGGAACCGTTCCTTCGATAGTTTCCAGTCGTTCTTTTTTCGCCACCGTGGCGCTGGTAAGCTTGGGAACCGAGCGCAACAACCCTTCCGTGTATGGATGCCTGGGCCGGGCGAACAATTCTTCAACCGGCGATTCTTCGACGATGCGACCGGTGTACATCACCGCGACGCGATCAGCGACCTCAGCCACCACCCCAAGGTCGTGAGTAATCAGCAACACCGCCAGCTCGCGATTTCTCCTCAACTCGTCTAACAACTCAAGAATCTGCGCCTGAATGGTTACGTCGAGAGCGGTCGTCGGTTCGTCGGCAATCAGGAGCTTGGGATCGCATGCGAGGGCCATGGCGATCATGACGCGTTGGCGCATTCCGCCCGACAGTTGATGTGGATAATCATCGACGCGCCGCGCCGGGTCGGGAATCGAAACCTCCCGCATTGCTTCGATCGCGGCAGCGCGTGCCGCTTTGCGCGAAAGCTTGCGATGCAGTCTGAGCGCCTCGGCAATTTGTTCGCCCACCGTGAAAACCGGATTGAGCGAGGTCATCGGATCCTGAAAGATCATGGCGATATCGTCGCCGCGAATCTGTCGCATGTCCGTGTCTGACAACTTCAGCAGATTCTTGCCATCGAACGTGATCTCGCCGCCCACGATTTTTCCCGGCGGCGCAATCAGTCGCATGATCGAAAGTGCTGTGATCGACTTGCCACAGCCCGACTCGCCAACAACGCCCAGCAGTTCACCGGTATCGATATAGAAACTGACGCCATTAACCGCACGCACCAATCCGGCGCGAGTCGGGAAATGTGTTTGTAGATTCTTGACTTCGAGTAGGTGTTGCATTTTATAAGGACTGTTATTGAGCTGTTCTGTCGCCTTCTCAAGTCGACAAAGAATCTTCCGATGTCCGCTGGGGTTCTCTGTGCGTCTCAGTCTCTCTGTAATACCTCTTAGGTTCTTGTTAGCTAAGAACACTTCAATCACACAGTCGACGTTTCGCGATATTCACCCCAAACGGCACGAAAGCGGTTGCTGATCTCTCCGACCGTCACGTGAGCTTCAACGCATTCAAGGATGCGTGGCAAAAGATTTTCCGTGCCGCGTGCCGCTTCTTCGAGTTTACTCAGTGCTCTCTCGACCACGGCGGAATCCCGGCGACTGCGAACCGCGCGCACACGCTCAATTTGTTGTTGCTCAATAGCCGGATCGATGCGCAGCGTGAGGACTTTTGTTTCTTCTGTACTTTGAAATCGATTGACACCAACAACAATCGCTTCCTCATTCTCAATCGCCTTCTGATAGCGATAGGCTGATTCCTGAATTTCCTTTTGCACGTAACCGGTTTCAATTGAGCGCAACATGCCACCCAGCGCATCAATCCTTTCCAGATAGTTACTGGCACGATCCTCAATCTCGTAAGTCAGCTGCTCGATCGTGTACGAACCCCCCAGGGGATCTGCTACGTCGGCGACGCCCGACTCGTGAGCGATAACTTGTTGGGTGCGTAAAGCCAGTCGGGCCGCTTCTTCAGTTGGCAGCGCGAGGGCTTCGTCCATGGCGTTGGTGTGCAGAGACTGGGTTCCTCCAAGCACTGCCGCCAGAGCTTGAATTGTGGTGCGAACAATATTTACTTCCGGCTGCTGCGCGGTCAGCGAGGATCCGGCTGTCTGCGTGTGAAAGCGCAGCATCAACGAACGCGGATCGCGTGCCTTGAAGCGGTCGCGCATGATACGAGCCCAGAGGCGCCGCGCTGCGCGATACTTGGCAACCTCTTCGAGCAGATTATTGTGGGCGTTGAAGAAGAACGAGATGCGCGGGGCAAAATCGTCAACGTCGAGGCCGGCCTTCAGCGCCGCCTCGACATAAGTGATTCCATTAGCAAGAGTGAAGGCGACCTCCTGGACAGCGGTCGAGCCGGCCTCGCGTATGTGATAGCCGCTGATCGAAATCGTGTTCCAGTTGGGCACCTCGCGCGCACAGAAAGCGAATGTGTCCGTTACCAAACGAAGGGACGGATACGGCGGGTAGATATACGTTCCGCGAGCGATGTACTCCTTGAGAATGTCGTTTTGCAGCGTGCCTTTGACTTTGTCGAAGGAAACGTTTTGCTTCCGCGCCACGGCAAGGTAGAGACAGAGCAGAGTCGACGCAGTGGCGTTGATGGTCATCGACGTCGATACGCTGTCCAGCGGAATTCCGTCGAACAATCGCAGCATGTCGTCGAGGGAGTCTATTGCCACGCCGACTTTGCCGACTTCTCCGCTTGCCAGCGGATCGTCTGAATCGAGACCGATCTGAGTTGGCAGGTCGAAGGCGACTGAGAGCCCGGTTGTGCCCTGCGCGAGTAAATACTTGTAACGCGCGTTGGACTCCTCGGCGGTGGCGTAACCGGCATACTGCCGCATGGTCCAACGCCGGCCGCGATACATGTTTGAGTAAATCCCGCGCGTGTAGGGAAAGTCGCCGGGCGAGTTTAGGTCTCGGTCGTATTCGATGGGTTCGGTATTGGACGGATTGAAATCGGCCGGCAGATCAATTCCCGAAGGCGTTTCGAAACGCTTGTGGGGTTCCGCATGTGACTTGGTTGCCATGACTGCTTAGTTCTTGGTCGCCGAAGGTCCGGTGAATACTGATAAAGCGCGAAGTGTCCGAAGCCTAACATAGAATAAGTCGTAATCGCACTTTAACCGAAAGGAGTACTGATGCAGTTTGAATACTACCGCCTGGTGGTATTGACCTCATCGCACAGAAACGGGTCTTTGACCTCCGATGCGCGGTAAGTCTCAGACTTACCGAAGAGTGCTACCACTTTACTTCCGGTCTATGACCGGAATCTCAGAGGTGCGCGCGATTTCTGACGTCTGACTTCTTCGACGATTCATGTGTTAGATTCCTTGCTCCGGGGAAGCAACAGATGAACACGATCACAGTTACAAAGCGCGGCGCTGATCGCATTCGCGGCGGACATCTCTGGATCTATCGCAGTGACGTCATTGAAACTGAGGAAGCCGCGGGTGGCTCGATCGTCGTCGTGCGCGACCAGAACCGAAACTTTGTCGGTCAGGCGTTTTTTAGCGACAGCTCCCAAATCGCCTTGCGGTTTCTAAGCCAAAGCGAAGAACCAATCGATCGCGAATGGTGGCAAGGACGAATTCTTGAAGCTGCGGCTCGCCGCACGGGAACAACTTCAGACACTAACGCTTATCGCCTGGTATATTCCGAAGGCGACCTGCTGCCATCGATAATCATCGATCGCTACGACGACGTTCTGGTACTACAGACGCTTTCGCAAGGCTCCGACGCGGTCAAGCCGCTGCTCGTAGAATTGTTGACGCAGCAATTCACGCCGCGCGCCATCATTGAACGTAACGATGTCCGGGTCCGCCAGTATGAGGGCCTGGAACTGTTTGCGGGCCCGCTCTATGGGGAGGCGCCCGAGGAATTTGAAATACTCCAGGACGGCGTTCGTTTCTTTGTGGCGCCGCTTTCCGGCCAGAAGACGGGTTCCTTTCTGGACCAGCGCCAGAATCGCACTGCCGCCCGCGTTGTGGCCCATGGCCGCGCGCTTGATTGCTTTACCTTCAATGGCGCGTTCGCTTTGCACCTGTCAACGGTTTGCGATAGCGTGCTGGCAATCGATATTTCGCCTGAGGCAATCCAGACAGCGCGCCGAAACGCGGAGTTGAACAAGACAACCAACGTTGAGTTTCGCGAGGCAAATGTTTTCGATGCGTTGCGTGAAATGGAAGCTGCCGGCGAACGTTTCGACACCATCGTCCTCGACCCACCGGCTTTTGCAAAGAATCGCGCCAGCGTTAGGCCTGCGGCGCGTGGCTATAAAGAAATAAATCTACGAGCGATTAAACTCCTGAACCGGGGCGGCATACTGGTGACCTGCACCTGCTCTTATCACATGTCCGAAGAGATGTTTCTGGAAATAATTGCCGAAGCAGCAAATGATGGTCACCGCAAACTGCAACTGATTGAGAAGCGGACGCAGGCCAGCGATCATCCCATCCTTTTGGGAGTGCCGGAAACTTATTACTTGAAGTGTGTGATTGCCCGGACGCTGGATTGAGTAAGTAAGGTGAGGACAAACTGAAGGCACCTCTGATTAAGTGCCTTTAGTTTGCCGGACATTAACTGCGTGAAGGTTCTTCGCGCGCGCTTTCAGCCAAACGTTTGGCCTCGGGCAAAGCCTCAAGCGCACGGAGCAACTGCGGATCGCTATCAAGCAACACTCGAGCGCCCGCGTCGTTGGAATACGCAGCGGTGACAATTTCTTCACGCAGTCTGAGTTTCACAAACTCTAATTCTTCATCAAGCTGCGCCGCCGTTAGTTGCGATAGCGTGTCGGTGCGCACGAAACTGCGAAAAGCCTCGACGACTCGATCATTGATCGGATAATCGGTAGTTTTTGCATTCTTGCCATACTGCACCTTGTCAACTTTGTAGGACTCGAGGCCGGGAACCAGTCCGGCAGCGAGTTGCCGCGTAAATTGGAACGCAGCTTCGGCAATGCGATTTCTCAGTGGCGAGAAGGTCAGCGGTTTGACATCGATATCCGGTGTGATACCGCCGCCACCATAAAAGACCCGGCCGGCTGCCGTCTTCACTGCCGGACCGCTTTGCGGGTGCGGAGTAGGCGACGCCTGTGCCAGGGGCGAGTTGACATCCCGTAATGATGAAGGAGAGGCAGGCGCGGAGCCCTGCGGTTTCGTCTCTTCTGCATCGTGACGCGTGTAGTAGTCGTAGAGCGAGCCACTTGAATAGTCGCGCTGCAACGAGCGTCCGTAAGGAGTGTAATAGCGGGCGGTGGTAAGCGTCAGACCAGTATTAAACGGCAACAGAAAGACATGCTGAACGAGACCCTTTCCAAAACTCGTTTCACCAACAATCAATCCGCGGCCATGGTCCTGAATTGCTCCGGCAACAATCTCTGAAGCCGAGGCTGTGCCGCGATTAATCAAAACAACAAGCGGCACGTCTTCAGGATCCGAGCCACTGGATTTGTAGACGATCGGGTCGCTGTATTCAGTGCGTCCCTTAACCGAAACGACCACCTGCCCGCGCGGCAGAAATTCGCTGGCAACATCGATCGCCTGATTGAGCAGTCCGCCCGGATTGCCGCGCATGTCCAGAATGACTTGGCGCATGCCCTGGGTTTTCAGTTTGTCCAACGCTTCGCGCAGCTCTTCATCACTTGTGCTCTGAAAACCGCCCGTCAGACCGACGTATCCTGTCCCGGGACGCAGCATGTAAGCGTTGCGTATTGAAGGCAACGGAACCGCATCGCGAAGGATTGTGAAGTCGATTGGAGCTTCCGCACCGGCACGCTCGACTTTGAGTGTTACCGGTTCACCTTTACCGCCGCGCACTTTTTTCGAAACTTGCTCGCTGGACCAGTCGCGTGCGTCTTTGCCGTCGACCTCCAGGATGCGGTCGCCATAGCGGAGTCCGAGCCGTCCCGCGGGTGTGCCCTCGACCGCCGACTGGATATAAACACCATCGCGATGCTGCACGATGGTTACGCCAATTCCATAAAAGCGCGAGTCCTGATCTTCTTTTAGCTTCTTGAATTCATTGTATGGAAAATACATCGAATGGGGATCGAGTGTAGAGAGCATCCCCTGGATGGCCGCTTGAGTGGCCTTTTCATAATCGATGTCGCCGGCATACTCGACGGAGATGGCCGCAATCGCTTCGTTGTAGTCCTTCTCAATGTCATCGGTTTCGGTGTGATAGACCGCACCACTCACCGGGACACTACGATGGAACCTTCGCGAACGTCCAATCGTGCCGCCCACAATCGCCGCGATTAGGATTAGCGCGCTACCAATGACAATGAAACGTCTGGTCATAACTTACTCAATAACTCACTCGCTGGCGTTCGCCGGCTGTACTTCCGAGAATATTAACACAAGCTCCTCTGTTCTTCAGAAAGAGGCTAACTGCGCGCCTGTGGTATATTCGCCCGCAAAGTAAAATAAGATGGCACTTTCCCTGTCAATCGTTGTTCCCGCCTATAACGAAGGCGCGCGTCTGGGCAAATCTTTGCGCGCCATAGTGACTTATCTGAACGAATACGCGCCGGCGTCAGAATTAATCGTTGTGGATGATGGTTCAACTGACGACACGGCAGGCGCGGCGCGAGCAGAATTGGCCGACTCGCGAACCGTGCACACTTCAGTAATCAGTTATCAATCAAACCTGGGAAAAGGACGTGCAGTCAGACTAGGGCTGCTGGCTTCACGCGGAGATATCGCCCTTTTCACCGATGCTGATCTTTCCACTCCGATTACCGAGACGCCAAAACTGATTGATCCGATCCTGCGAGGCGAGTGTGATCTGGCCTTTGGCTCACGAGCGCTTGACCGGAGTCTGATTGGCGTTCACCAGCCATGGCGCCGCGAACAGGGTGGTCGCGTCTTCAATCTTGCAGTGCGGCTTGCCACCAACCTTCCCTTCTGGGATACGCAGTGTGGGTTTAAGGCTTTTCGCATGAGCGCTTGCCGCCCAATTATTGAGGGAGCCACGATCGATCGTTTCGGTTTTGATGTCGAGCTGCTATACGTGGCTTACCGTGCGGGCTTGCGGCTAAAAGAAGTACCAGTGCGTTGGGACCATGCTGAAGGAAGCAAAGTCAACGTGGCGAGCGATAGCTTAAAGATGCTCAGCGAGGTCGGACGAATCCGCCAACAGGCACGGCGCGGAGTTTATGATCGAGCGATCAAAGCTGTTGAAGCACTGCGACACCCGTAACGCAAACTGTTAGTCTGTGGCCGTGACGCGGTGCTACAAGCTGGCGCTTCCGACTCGAACGAACAGGTTAAGTTCCAAGGAGACTTAAATGACCGCGCGTCTCAACGTCAATATCGATCACGTCGCTACTGTAAGACAGGCGCGGCGCGCGCCTGAGCCCAGCATCGTAGCCGCGGCGATGTTATGTGAACAAGCCGGCGCCGATGGCATCACTGTGCACCTGCGAGGCGATCGCCGTCATATTCAGGATGCAGACCTGGTTGCTTTACGCACCAGCGTTACGACCTATCTAAATATGGAGATGGCAGCAACTGAAGAGATGCTGAAGGTTGCTCTCGAAACGCGGCCTGACGCGGTGTCGCTGGTTCCGGAAACTGCGAGCGAAATAACCACCGAGGGCGGTCTTGACGTGAAGGGCAACGTCGCCATCGTAAGGGCCACCGTAGGTCGTTTGCGAGAGGCGGGAATACTTGCAAGCCTTTTCATCGATCCCGATCCAAGGCAGATCGAGGCCGCGCATAACGTGAGCGCACAGCAAGTCGAACTCTGCACTGCGCCTTATGCCGACGCAACCCTGGGCAGCCGCGGCTTTCATGGCGAAGGTGCGCTGCGAGTGGGACAGGAATTGAGACGTCTGCGGGAAGGTGCGGCCCTGGCGAAACAATATGGGTTATTAGTGGCCGCGGGCCATGGATTGACTTATCGAAATGTGGGCGCAGTGGCCGCGATCTCCGAAGTCAGCGAATTCAATATCGGCCACAACATCATCGCCCGGTCGATTTTCATCGGACTGGAACGGGCGGTCACTGAGTTGCGCGAGGCGATTCGCATAGGAAGCGGCAGCTGAGGTGGAGGCTTATAGTTTAGAGTTCAAACTTTAGGAAGCTCTGATTAAGTGCTCAACTCCTTTAGTTTGCGTGCTTGGAGAGCAGCAAGCTAAAGCTTGAACTCTGAACTACTAGTCTTAGCTTCGGGATCCACCGCCAGCAAGTTGCAGGCGAACGACCGAGCGCTCGAGTTTGGCGCGAGCTTGTTCGAAGTCTTCTTCAGTTCCACTCCACGCCGTCAGTTGCTTCTCCACGTGCTCGCGCGCCAAACGCGCCCGGGCGGCGTCTATTTCTTCCGGTCGTTCTGCCACTTCAGCCAACACCGAAACAGCATCGTCTTTTACTTCTATGAAGCCGCCGGAGACGTGGAGTTGCAACGTTTTGCCGCCGGTAGTGTAGGAAAGAACACCGGTCTGCAATTGGGAAATCAGTGGCGTGTGCCCGGGCAGTATGCCCAGTTCGCCGCCCAAACCGGGGGCAGTCACCGCGTCAACGGACTCCGAAAGCACACGGCGTTCGGGTGTCACTACTTCGAGTTGGAGTTGTTGAGCCATAACGAGCAAGGATAAAGGATGAAGGATGAAGGATGAATAGGAGAGTGGGGATCATAGTGAGCCCTACAATGCTTCTTCACCCTTCATCCTTCCGCCTTCATCCTTCATCCTTCATCCCTCATCCTTTACTGCGCAATCGTCGTCCCTTTTTGCACAGCCTCTTCAATTGTGCCAACCATCCAGAAGGCCTGTTCCGGCAGATCGTCGTGCTTGCCGTCAACGATTTCGCGAAATCCTTTGATCGTATCTTCCAGCTTTACGTATTTACCTTCCAGACCGGTGAACTGCGCCGCCACGAAGAATGGTTGCGAGAAGAAGCGCTGCACTTTGCGCGCGCGTGAAACGATCAGCTTATCTTCGTCAGACAACTCGTCGAGACCAAGAATCGCAATGATGTCCTGCAAATCTTTGTAACGCTGCAGCACCCGTTTCACGTCCTGCGCGGTGTTGTAGTGTTCTTCACCGATGATGCGCGGATCGAGAATGCGCGAAGACGAGTTCAACGGATCAACCGCCGGGTAAATTCCCAGCTCGACTATCTGCCGCGATAAAGCCGTCACAGCATCGAGGTGGGCGAAGGTAGTTGCCGGCGCCGGATCGGTATAGTCATCAGCCGGTACATAAACCGCCTGGATCGATGTGATCGAACCTGTCTTGGTAGACGTGATGCGTTCCTGCATTTCGCCCATTTCGGATGCGAGATTGGGCTGATAGCCCACCGCCGAGGGCATGCGCCCCAGTAGCGCCGACACTTCAGAACCTGCTTGCGTAAAGCGGAAAATGTTGTCGATGAACAATAGAACGTCCAAACCCTTGTCGCGAAAATACTCAGCTACTGTAAGACCTGACAGCGCTACGCGTAGACGAGCGCCCGGCGGCTCGGTCATCTGCCCATAAATGAGCGCCACCTTCGACTGCTCCAGCGCCTTCATATCAACCTTCGTCATGTCAAACTCGCCGGTATCGTGGAAGTGCTTATTAAACGTCTCGCCAAACTGAATGACGTGCGACTCAACCATCTCGCGCAGCAAATCATTGCCTTCGCGCGTTCGCTCGCCGACTCCCGCGAAAACCGAGAAGCCCGAACGCGCCTTCGCAATGTTATTGATCAACTCCATCACGATGACTGTTTTGCCTACGCCCGCGCCGCCAAACAGTCCAATCTTGCCACCACGCACAAACGGCTGAATCAAGTCGATAACCTTGATGCCGGTTTCAAACATCTGTAATTCAGTCGATTGTTCTTCAAAAGTCGGCGCATGGCGGTGGATCGGATAGCGCTCGGTATGTTTGACCTCGCCCAGGTTATCTACTGGCTGGCCGATTACGTTGAGTATGCGTCCGAGAGTGCCTTCACCGACCGGCATTGTAATCGGGCCACCGGTGTCGATGGCCTTCATGCCACGGACCATGCCATCAGTCGGCAACATAGAGACGGTGCGAACGCGGCCCTCGCCAAGGTGCTGTTGGACCTCTGCGATTAGATCGATCGGCGTAGGAACGTCGAAACCGTCGGAAACAATTCGCAGTGCCTGATAAATGGGCGGCAAATGCTTTTCCGGAAACTCGACGTCAACCACCGGCCCGATAATCTGCACCACGCGGCCTGTCGATTCTCCGTTGGTAGCGGTATTTGCGCTGGACGTAGCCATACTTTCTTTCTGCTCCTATTCGTGGCCCTTTGAAGGCGAAAAAACTGGAAGGATTAAAAGCCAGCCAAGATAACACAGGGTCGAAAGTTGCGCCAAGCGCGGCTGTTGCACGGGTAATTGCAACTACCGATGCGCGACCTCAAGAGACCCTGATGCAGTTTGAATACTTCCGCACCGCATGTTGCTAATGCGTGTGCCCCGGAATAAGAATCAGCTTATCAGGTCACTTAGACGAGAAAAGTTGGGGTCTCAGACAAAATCGTCATTGTATGCGTCGTCGAGTATTGTTAGCATGGCATCGGACGGGTGTTGGGCCTTCCGCAACAAAGTCACAAACGGTTCCGAAAGCTCAGTTTTTCCAAGCAGCCGGCAGCCATCAACTTGCATCTGAATTTGGGCCCGCTGAGTATCTCGTGCCTTTAGCTAACGACGGCCCCGTATTTTTAACAATCATCTGCGCGCTTCCATTGTCCTCCCGATGGGCATTAAGTTTTCGCCAGTTATCAATCCCTTCTACCCAGGAGATTTAAGCAGTGAAGAAATATTATTTCCCCTTGCACGCCTCCCGCACCCACCGACGTTTTAGTAAGCTCTTGCAGATGCGCGCGGCGCTGATTGTCGCGCTCGTTGCCGGGCTTTCGTGTTTGCCATTCTATGCGATTGCACAGGGCGATGCTGCGCCGGTCAAGTCAAAAGCTTCGGCCAGCTATAAGGCCTACGAGGGCGGTGCCTTCATCATCTATCAGGGTCCGAATGGGGATGCCGTTTGCCGCGACGCCTCAATCGCTGAGGCGCGAGCCTTGAGAGCCGGCTCAAGCGACGGCCTGCATCAGATTAATCATCTCAGAGACGAGAGCCGGTCGAGCTCTGCACCCGATACCGTCGACTCAGCCACGGGATTGACGATAATTCTTCGCGCCACACAGCAACTCGAGAACAACCAAACAGCCAAAGCAGCCTTCATTGCCGCAGCAGCCAAGTGGGAGGCACTAATTAAAGATCCCATTACGATCATTATTGATGTCGACTTCGGCACGACCTTTTTTGGCCAGCCGTTCTCTGGCCCAGATATTCTTGGTGCAACTTCCACTCAGGAACTTGCTTTTGAAAATAACTATACAGACGTACGGAGCCGCTTAATCAGTCATGCCGTGGGCTCTCAGGAGACGGCAATCTTTAACGCGCTCCCCGCGAGCAGCCTCCCGACCGACATTGGCAGCGTTAGAACCGTGTTCGCTGCCAGCCCCATCTTGCGCGCATTGGGAGCCATCGCTCCGGTCGCCGATCCCGCCACCGAAACAAACTTCGGCCCGCCACCTAAGATTGCGTTCAATTCAGCCTTTAACTTCGACTTCAATCCGAACGACGGGATTGCGTTTAACCTGACCGACTTTGATGCTGTCGCAGTTCATGAGATGGGCCACGCGCTCGGTTTCAATTCCGCGGTTGGCTTACACGCACTTGAACCCACCCTACCCCTTGCGGCCTCCATCTGGGATTTGTTTCGCTTTCGGCCTGGGACCGCAAACCTAAGCAATTTCGGCACGGCGCAGCGGATACTTACCCCTGGAGTTTCTCTTCAAGATGTGCACGTGCAGTTCAATGGCGGACCAGAGTTAAGCTTGTCTACCGGGGACCTCAATGGCGACGGCGGAGACGGCGAGCAAGCCAGCCATTGGAAGGATGACTCTTTTGGCGGTCCTCTTATTGGCATCATGGATCCGAGCATTAGGCGTGGCGACCGCGAGATACTGAGGGATAACGATCTAAATGCGATCGATTCTTTTGGCTACACGCTTACGGCCATAACGCGACCGCCCAATGACAACTTCGCCGATGCGCAGAGTCTTAGCGGTAGTTCCGGCACGGTCAGCGGCACCAACATATTTGCCACGAGAGAAACCGGCGAGCCAACCTTTCCCACAGGTACGGGCGGTGGCACCTCGGTCTGGTACAACTGGACTGCACCTGCATCAGGTCAGGCAACATTCGACACCATTGGCAGCAACTACGATACGATTTTGGCTGTTTATACGGGCACTGGGGTAAACGCGCTAACACACATCGTTTCCAACGACGACATCTCGCCGCTTACCGATCCAGAGCCCCGTAACATTCAGAGTCGCGTAACCTTCACTGCCTCGCAGGGCACAACCTATCGTATCCAGGTGGATGGCTTCGATGGCAATCAGGGCAATATTGTCCTCAACTGGACAGTCTCCGGCGGCCCAACGCCAACGCCTACGCCAACTCCCGGACCCAACACGGTGCAGTTCACCTCGAGCACGGCCAGCGCTACAGAGACTACCAACGCGACGACCAAAGTTGACTTGACGGTTACCCGCACAGGCAACACGGCGGCAGCCGCGACCGTTAACTATGCGACCAGCGATGCGACAGCGAAGGACAGGTCAGACTATGAGGACGCTCTAGGCACGCTGCACTTCGCCGCGGGTGAAACATTGAAGACCATTCCGATTTTTATTATTGACGATGCTTATGGCGAAACACCGGAGACCTTCAATATTACTCTGAGTAATCCGGTGGCCTGCACACTCGGCTCGCCCGTCGCAGTCACCGTCACCATCAACAGCAATGAATCGGTGGACGGAACCAATCCCGTTAAGGACGTGAGTTTCAATTCTGACTTCTTCGTACGCCAACATTATCTCGACTTCTTCAACCGCGAACCGGACGCGGGTGGACTGGCTTTCTGGAAGAACCAGATCGATGAATGCACGACCCAGGAGTGTCGCGAGATCCGGCGCATCAACGTCTCGGCAGCTTTTTTCCTGTCAATCGAGTTTCAACAAACTGGTTATCTGGTTGAGCGTCTCTACAAAGTGGCGTATGGCGATGCCGTGGGGAACTCAACGCTTGGCGGCCCGCATCAGCTTTCCGTGCCAATCGTCCGCTTCAGCGAGTTTCTCGCAGACACTCAGCAGATTGGCAGCGGCGTCGTAATTGGACTGCCCGGAGCGGATCAACTGCTTGAAAACAATAAGCAGGCGTTGATAGCAGAGTTTGTGCTGCGCTCACGCTTCATTAACACTTATCCACTCTCGATGTCTCCGGAACAGTTTGTTAACGAGCTCAGCGCAAGGGCTGGCCCCGGCGTGGTTTCTCCGGCAGAGCGCGATCAATTAGTCAGCGATCTGACCTCGGGCATCAAAACGCGCGCGCAGGTGCTGCGAGCGGTCGCTGAAGACTCGGATCTCTTTCTCGCCGAGACCAACCGCGCGTTCGTGCTAGCGCAGTTCTTCGGTTATCTGCGGCGCAATCCAAACGACCCGCCGGAAAATGGTCTCGATTACACTGGTTACGACTTCTGGTTGACCAAACTCAACCAGTTCAACGGCAACTTCGTGAATGCTGAGATGGTTAAGGCCTTCATTGTTTCGGGTGAATATCAGGGACGCTTCGGCCCGTGATTAATTGGTCGTCAGTCCCGGGCCTTGGCGGGCGGGTCTGTTCGTGAGGCAAAGGCCCGACCATCAAAGGCGACTCTTCAAGACGTGAAGAGTTCACTAATGGTCGGGCTTCTGTTTGTTCACATCAAATGGGACGGAGCTGGACTATTTGTTGGCCTGAAGGATTGCACGTCATTTCGATTACGCGATAGCGCTTGCGCAGCCTCGCGAGTTCTTTAGCCTGATGCTCGAGTTGCTCCTGGTAATCATCGGGTGGATTGCCCCAGCAACCTATGAGCCTGTAGAAACGGATCTCTCTCCCGCCGGCATCGATCAATTTGCCTCGGCGGCAACGCGCCCGTAACTGTCTTAGTTTTTGGGCAACGGTAACCGCAACGATCTTACCTGGAATTCCCGGTTTCGCTGCTTGAGCCGAGACAACATCCGAAGGTTTGACATCCGACGGCAAGCAACTATTGATTCCGCTTGCCCTCGGTGGTGAAGTTGATAGCGTCGTTAGCAAAGCTGCACTCGCGACAATTAACCACGACATGGATTCCGCCCTCCGGATTAAGACTTTAAAAGGGAAGTTTAGCGGTTCCAGACCCCTGCGCGAAACCCGTCCGGTGGATGTGGATGGACTTGAATCAGGGTTCAATGAAGGTTCGTTGACAGACTGTTGAGTTGAGGATAAATTTCTCGTCTCAGGTGCGGTGGTTTTTCTAGAATGTCGTTGGGTCTCCTCAGGCCATCCGGTTTCGTTTCAGCCAAATTTGCCGACCCATTTGACTAGTCAGATTTTGAATGGCAGACGCTGACTTTATTGCCCAGATATATTGGTGACTCCAGTATTAGGTTTCCCTGTCGCATGTCTTCGCCGCATCAGCCGGTAGTTTTTCGCCGAACAAGGAGCTCTCTAAAAATGAGACGAATTGCCTTAGTACTAACCATCACGCTGGTCCTGTTTGCTTTTGCCATGTTCGCGGGATCTGTCTTGTCCAGGGCAAGTGAAATCAAGCGGTCGGGCGAAGAAAATCGCGTTACGAGCTTCAACAGTCCTAACCAGAGCGAACCATACAGATGGAGTGACAACTACTTCAATGAGGTAGCGCAGGACTCGGAAGCAGGGAGCGAAGAGGGTGAGGACCCGGACATGCCTAAAGGCAGGCGCGCCGGCATTGACGAAAAAACTTATTTGCGGTTGCGCGATGAATACATTGCTCGCCGGCGCGGATTGGAACCTGGCCGCCCTTTCGATCCCGAAGCACGCGGACGCGCCATCCGACAAATGCAGGTACAGGAAGCGTTTCAGGCCGAAACGTCCAAACGGCTTCAGTTGAATGGCACAAGTGGCGCGCTAGGGCCGAGCGCCACTACCGCGGCCTGGATACCGATTGGTCCAGCGCCCCTGCCAAACGCATTTGTCCCGGGCCAGGCCTGGACCGGTCGTGTCACGGCCGTTGTAGTCGATCCTACCAACTCCGCAAAAGTATATCTGGGCACTGCCCAGGGTGGCGTGTGGCGCTCGCTCGATGGCGGGACGACATGGACGAGCATCTTTGATAATGCGTTATCGCAGGCGATTGGATCGCTGGCGTTGGCGCCTTCCAATCCCACCATTCTTTACGTGGGGACCGGCGAATCAAACCGCAGTGGCGATTCCTTTTTCGGCGTCGGAGTTTATCGCATTGATAACGTTGACACGTCCGCTACGTTGGTAGGGCCAATCAACCCTCCGTTTTCTTTTAACGTCAGCGGTGGTGTGGTAACCACTACAGCTTTTGCCGGACGCTCGATTAGCCAAATTGTTGTTCATCCCACACAGCCGGGAACAATCTTCGTCGGCACCTCTTCGGGCATCGGCGGCAGTGGCGTCAATTCACTGTCCAATGTCATACCGCCGATCGCGCTGCTGGGCCTTTATAGATCTACCAACGCCGATGGTCCCATCGACGCGATTTCTTTTCAAAAGCTGGCGGTAGCAACGGCCGGCGGTAGCATTGATGTTCCCGGCACCGGAAATCGTCGCATCACGGACGTGATAATGGAGCCCGGCAATCCCAACAATCTAATCGTCGGCGTGTTTGGCGCTCCGACGCTTAACGATGGCGGCATCTTCCGAACAACTAATGCCCTCGCGCCTAATCCAACCTTCAGCCACGTGCTACAAATCTCGATCGACCGGATTCAGTTTGCAATTAATAGGAACGCGACTACGGGAGTCGTCAAGGTCCTCGCTGCAACTGGTGAAACTCCAAGCCCTACCAGTTGCTCCTCGACGACCCAACAAGGAGTTCTGCGGCAATCTGTTGACGGCGGAGTTACCTGGCCAGGTTCTGACGCCACTTCTACCAGCGGCGGGATTCTCACGGATGCCGGGGGTTTTTGCGGAGGGCAATGCTTTTACAACGTTACCGTGGCGATCGATCCGAAGAACGAGAATACGATCTATCTCGGCGGGAATGTCCAATCGACCTGCTCTGGTTTAATGCTTAGATCTTCAAACGGCGTCACCTTTTCAAATGATGCCACCGGCTTGCACGCTGACTCCCACGCGCTGTTCTTTGATCCACGGACTACGCCTTCAACTATCTTCACTGGAAACGATGGTGGCGTTTGGAAAAGATCGGCTGATGCAGCGGTTGGTTCATCGTGGACTAATCTGAATAGCGCGCCGCTTAACACAGTGCAATTCGAAAGCGTGGCGGTACACCCAATCGATCAATTCATGACAATTGGCGGCACGCAGGATAATGGCACCGAAGCGCAGCAAAACGCTTCCGGCAACTGGGTCAATGCCGAAGGTGGCGATGGTGGTTACGCGCTAATTGACCAAAGCGCAACCGATAACACCAATGTCACGATGTATCACACGTTTTTTAATCAAACTGGACGATTAATAGGATTCGAACGCACCAACCTGGCTTCCTGTCTGGCTAGTTTTGACTCTTGGGAATTTCGCGGCTTTGGGTTCGGCTCCCAACCAAACTTGTCATGCGATGGAACGCCGTTCGCTGCGCCCAACGGAATCAACTCCACCGACAATGTTCTTTTCTACGCTCCCATGGCTCTTGGCCCCGGCACACCTAACACCGTCTACTTCGGTTCGGATCGTTTATACCGTTCCAGCGATCGCGGCGACAACATGACGATTGTGAGCCAGGCCCCAATCTCCGGATCGCCAATCAGTACAATTGCCATCGCGCCACAGGATGATAACTTCCGCATCGTCGGACTACAGAACGGGCAGGTGTGGGCAACTTCTACTGCTTCGTCGAGTTTAGTGAATATTACCAGTGGTTCGTTTCCGGCAAATCCCAACGGTAGTGTGATCAACAAGTTCGTCGGCCGCGCCGTAATCGATCCAAACAACAAAGACATAGCATATGTGGCGTTTTCATTCTTTACTCCGGCCGGACAAGGCATTTGGAAGATTACAAATCTTGGCGCCGCCGCAGGCGCCTCGCCGGTTCCTCCAAATTGGACGGCTGCAGGCAGCGGCATTCCCAGCGTTCCCATTAACGCACTCGCCATCGATCCCACCAATTCAAACAACATTTATGCTGGAACCGATATCGGCGTTTACAGTTCAACCGACGGGGGCGCCACCTGGAATCCATTCGGCACCGGACTCCCACGGTCTGCAGTCTTTGACATTGCCATTCAGAGTCCCAGTCGAATTCTGCGCGCGGCTACTCATGGCCGCGGCATGTGGGAGATTTCTATTCCTAACCCCCCGCCGGTCAACACGGTGCAGTTCAGCGGCGCCAGCCAAAGCGTTAACGAGACATTGAACGCAACCACGAAGATCGATCTGACAGTCATGCGCACGGGTAACACCTCAGCCGCCGCGACCGTCGACTATGCGACTGCCGACGGTACGGCCAGTGATAGATCTGACTACGATGCGGCCCAGGGTACGCTGTTCTTCGCGGCTGGCGAGTCGGCAAAGAGCGTTACGGTTTTCATCGTTGATGACCGGTTCGGTGAAGGCCCGGAAACGTTCACCGTCAATTTGAGTAATCCGGTAGGTTGCACGCTTGGCTCGCCGGCCGCCTTTACTGTCACGATAAACAGCAACGAGGCTGTGAATGGCCCCAATCCGGTCAAGGACGCGACCTTTGATACTGACTTTTTTGTCCGTCAACACTACGTCGACTTTTTCAACCGGGAACCGGATGCCGCTGGCCTGGCGTTCTGGAAAAACCAGATAGATGAATGCAGTACGCAGGAGTGCCGCGAGATCCGTCGTATCAACGTCTCGGCAGCGTTCTTCCTGTCGATCGAATTTCAACAGACTGGTTACCTGGTTGAGCGCCTCTATAAAACCGCTTACGGCAGCGCCACCGGCAACTCAACTCTCGGTGGTACATTGCATCAACTGTCGGTGCCCATCGTGAGGCTCAATGAGTTTCTGCCGGACACCCAGCAAATCGGCAGAGGTGTGATAATTGGTCAACCAGGCGCCGACCTGATATTGGAAAACAACAAGCAGGCTCTGATTGCACAGTTTGTCATGCGCTCTCGCTTTATGAGCGCCTATCCTGCCTCGATGACCGCTACGCAATTTGTCGACGCGCTGAACACGAACGCCGGTGGCGTACTGTCACAGTCCGAGCGCAATCAACTGATCGACGAGCTGGGGTCTCAAATCAAAACCCGGGCTCAAGTGCTGCGAGCAGTGGCAGAAGATTCGGATCTGTTTGTGGCCGAGACCAACCGCGCGTTCGTGCTAGCGCAGTTCTTCGGTTATCTGCGCCGCAATCCAAACGACGCTCCCGACGGAGATTACACCGGCTATGATTTTTGGTTGGGTAAGCTCAACCAGTTCAACGGCAACTTCGTTAACGCTGAGATGGTCAAGGCCTTTATCGTTTCGGGGGAGTACCAGGCACGGTTTGGGCCATAAGAGCACAAAACCCATTTTTCATTTTCCATTTCTCATTTGCCATTTGGCGGGTCACAATTGCTCTTCGAATCAGAGCCGGAAGCGGACCGGGGTGGTGGTAGCGACCGCCCAAAGAGTCAACTTTACCGTGCGGTATTTCAATCGCTGATGGCACTCACTCCAGTACTAACAACTACCGTTGAGTCCTTCGCCGGTCGCTACCGTTTCCGGTTCTGATTCGGGATGTTATACGTGCCGTCGCTGTCGCTGCGGGTCTGTTAGCTGAGTTGCACCTCAAACTTAAACCCACCAAATAGCAAATGAAAAATGAAAAATGGAAAATTGCTTTCCGGTTTTCAGCAAAACGCCCCACCGCTTATTACTAAAACGGTGGGGCTATCTTTTTGGTACTCCCGAAGGCGTCTAGAGCTTTTCTTCAGGATCTATCCGAATCTTCATTCGCTGAAGCACTTGCACGTCTTCATCGGTTAACTCAAGGCTTGCTTCACCCGCTTCGCCTTCCTCGACTGAATGTGGCCGCAAGCCGATTTCCAATCGCAGCGTCAACTCCATCTCGTAACCTGCATCTCTAAGGCGTTCGATTGCCTCGGCCACCTGGGGTGAGTTTTCTACCGACTCGTTAATCGCTGTCCCGATTTCCCGAACGATCTCTTTTGCGTCGTCGTCTATTTCCAAGTGCAAACGCCTCAGTTCCGAAAAACTACGCCCCTGAATAACTGAACTTTAAGAGTTCCTGTAACTGACTCACATGCTACGCGAGCCTCCCGATGAGGGTCAACTATCCACTTTATGCGGTCTGGAGTTCCGCGAGGGCACGTGTAACCCTCCGCATCAGAACCGGGAACGGTAGCGACCGGCCAGGGAGTCAACTTTAGCGTGAAGTATTTCAATCGCTGATCGCGGTCACTCAAGTACTAACAACCACAGTTGAGTCCCAGGCCGGTCGCTACCACCACCCCAGCCGGGCTGCGGGCTTCCCCGGTCCGCTGCCGGTTCTGATGCGGATAAACGCCAATGCTGATCGACTGTTACTGTCTCTTCTCAATTATGGTAACGAGTCCGCGAGCTGTTGCACTTCAAAGTTGAATTCGCAATTGAAAAATGATGAATGGAAAATCCTCCGCTTTATAGGTTGAACTCTCCACCCCTCTCCATTACTCTTATCTCGAATACGCTCCAAAATACTGAACGAAAACTTTGTAAGAGAGGAGTTCTCTATGCCTGAAGTTGGAGATCCCGCCCCGGACTTTGAGCTGCCTAGCAATCTGGAAAAAGGAAAGAAAGTAAAGCTCTCAGATTTTCGCGGCAAGAATAACGTTGTGCTGGCGTTTTATCCGCTGGCGTGGACACCTGTCTGAACTGCTCAGATGCCTGCGTACGAGGCCGACCTCGAACGCTTTAAAGGCTATGATGCTCAGGTTCTGGGCATATCAGTGGACAGCGTCCCGTGTAATACCGCGTGGGCCAAGAGTCTCGGTGGTCTGTCGTATGATCTTTTAAGTGATTTTCACCCCAAAGGTGATGTGGCCAAACGGTATGGAGCCTATCGTGCCGATGATGGCATCAGCGAGCGCGCGATTTTCATTGTCGACAAGGAAGGCAACCTTGCCTACAAAGACATCCATAACATTGCAGACCAGCCAGACAACGAGGATCTTTTTGAAGTATTGAGAAAGCTATAGAAACCGCAAATCAGAGGGTAGAGGGGGGAGGAGAGCAGACGCTACTGTCTGTAGAGCACAAGTTTTTCATTCATCATTCTTAAATTCTCGTTTTCCATTATGGACTTAAGGCCGAGTGAAATGGTTAATGAGAAATATCAAATGAAGTATGGAAAATCTTCTTCCTACCCTCCGACTTCTGATTACTGGTTTCTGACTTCTGCTTTTATGTCTCTCTCCCGGAAATGTGTTCCCTTCACGCCGTTTGAAGGTGAGCTCGCCAAAACCACCGTAGCCCTGGTGACGGCGGGTGGTGTTCACCTCAAGGACCAGGAACCTTTCAATATTGCCGACGAGCTGGGCGATCTGGGATACCGCATCATTCTTGAGGACGTCGACTCTTCTCAGTTAAAGGTGACACATCATCACTATGACCACAGTGATGCCGACAAGGACATCAATGTAGTATTTCCGATCGATGTGCTTCGCGATCTGCAGGTGGAGGGTTTCATTCGGGGAGTTGCGAGGAAGAACGTGGGCTACATGGGTTACACCATGCAGCTCAAAGCAATGTATGAAGGAACAGCGCGTGAGATCGCCAACGAAATCGATAAGGGTTCGCGAGCTGACGTCGTTGTGCTGACTGGTGGTTGACCCGGCGTTTGTCACCGCACGGTCGTCGCGGTCCAACGGGAAATTGAAATGAAAGGAATACCGACGGTCTTGATTACTGTCAGTCCGGAGGTTTCGGCGCAAATGCGGCCGCCGCGCGCTATCTACCCGAACGGCTTTAAGATCGGGAACAGTTTGGGGAAGCCGGGAATGCGCGATTTGCAACGAAAGGTTTTGCGCGACGCGTTAGCGCTGCTAGCGGAAAACACGCGGCCTGGCCAAATAATCATGCGGGACTATCCTGAATATGGCGAGTTTCATGAACCGCCGCGTGTAAGGAGTTCTTCATAAGCTAGACCGGAAAAAGGACAAGCAGTTTAGAGTTCAACCTTCAGGTTGTGCCTTTGGTGCCAGCAAGCTAAAGCTTGAACTCTGAACTCCTCGAACCTTATGTATGAAACCATCGGAATACTGACCGGCGGCGGTGACGCGCCAGGGCTAAATGCGGTAATTCGCGCGGTTGTCACCACCGCCACCGGACAATATGGACTGAAGGTTATCGGCATTGAAGACGGCTTCGAGGGTTTGCTGGGCGAGACCCAAACAAGGCCGCTAACTGCCGCCGACGTCCGCGGCTTGCTGCCACGCGGCGGAACAATCCTGGGAACACGAAATCGCGGAAAGTTTGTCGAACGCAGCGAAGATGGTGTTATTACAAAACCCCAGGCTGTTTACAACGAGGCGGTCGAGAATCTTCACCGTCTTGGTATTGATTCCTTGATCGTATTGGGCGGCGAAGGAACGTTGACCATCGCTGTAGAGTTTAACCGCATGGGAGTTCCCGTCGTTGGCGTTCCTAAAACTATCGACAACGATCTCGCCTGCACGGAGCTAACCTTCGGCTTCATCACCGCGCTCGACATCGCCACCGATGCGCTCGATCGCCTGCACACCACGGCGGAGTCGCATGAACGCGTGATGATCCTTGAAGTAATGGGACGTCATACCGGATGGATTGCTTTGCATTCCGGTATCGCGGGCGGTGCGGACGTGATTCTCATTCCGGAAATTCCGTTCACGATGCAGTCAGTGGCGGAGAGAATACGTGCCCGCGACGCTGCCGGATCGAATTTCAGTATTGTCGTCATTGCTGAAGGGGCACTCGAAACCGGTCATGAGTTGATCTACCAGGACAAAGGCGACCGTCTGCATGCACCGCGCCTCGGTGGCATCGGATCTTACTGCCAGCGGGAACTTGAGGTCCTTACGGGCAAAGAAACCCGCTGCGTTGTCCTGGGACACCTGCAAAGAGGTGGCAGGCCAAACGCATTCGATCGTATGCTGGCTACGAATTATGGCTCCTGCGCCGTCCGGTCGCTGGTCGAAGGGAAACGGGGAGTGATGGTGGCTCTGCAGGCGGGCGACGTCATTACCGTTCCCATCAGCGAGGCAATTGCGAATATTAAGACTGTGCCGGCCGAAGGCCAGCTGGTGCGAACCGCTCGAGATACGGGAATTTCGTTTGGCGCTCCCGATGAAGCCAGGTATCACGGCCACGTCTAGTCAGGGCGCCGGTCGTCGCAGGCCTGAAATGAAAGTGAGCAGATAGTTGTCAGCCGATATTAAAGAAAAACTTCAGTTACAACTCGACGAGCTGGAAACCGAGTTAAGGGTCCACTTGCCCAAGGAGATCAAGCGCGCGCTTGAGTTTGGGGATCTGCGTGAGAATTCCGAGTATCGCGCCGCGCTCGATCGGCAGAATGTCATCAAAGCGCGCATCGTTGAGCTGCGGCAAAGGATAAGCGAGATATCGTCGATCGATCTATCGAGGATCTCGCGTGACAAAGCCGGCTATGGCTCTACGGTCGTGCTCTACGATGGTGAGCGCGACGAAGAAGTCACCTACCGTCTGGTAACTCCGGAAGAAAGCGATCCGCAGGGCGGCCTGATCTCAACTACTTCTCCGGTCGGCAAAAGTTTGATGGGCAAAGAGGAAGGCGATGAAGTGGTCGTGCGCACTCCTGCCGGCGCGCGCAACTTTGAGATCAGGCGATTGACGACTATTCACGATGCGAACGATAACAAAGCGTAAAGTGCGAAGGCGCCAGTGCGAAGGCGCCAGTGCGAAAGCTCCGGTCCCATGAGGTCATCAGTACCACCACGCGGTAGCGGGTGGGTCCTCCCTCGGGATTTTTCAATTTGCAGGTAAGGTCTTTGACCTCCGATGCGCGGCAAGTCTCCGACTTGCCGGCAACCTTTCTAAAATTCTTTAAGGTCTCCGACCTTTGAGACTCCGGTCAAAGACCGGAAAACTGGGGTACGGTCTTCGTTAAGTCGGAGACTTACCGCGCATCGGAGGTCAAAGACTTGTCGCCGCTTCACCCACCTCTTCCTGAGCAAGTTCGCTGCTCGGACCGATCTATCTGGGGAGACCCACCCGCTACCGCGAGGTGGTACCGACCTCATTGCACCGCATGTGCTAATGTGCGCATCGTTCAAACTGCATCAGTACCTGTTGTCGAAA
>DASXSC010000037.1:0-53895 GCA_036506215.1 Pyrinomonadaceae bacterium
AAATGCTGAGTCGGGCAACAACGAGAGCACAGCATGGATGATCTCGCGTATGCGTTTCGAGCTAAACTCGCCGAGTTTTCGATAGATGGGAACGCGACGTCCGGTATGGATTACGGCAAGGGCCGGATCGCCGCTATCAACCGTGTCCAACCCGTTCGCTTCGTTTGCTTTGTTTTCTCCAACTCTATCTGTGTCATCGTTCCCCGGTCCCGGCGCAGCGGGCAACATCTCGAGCTCATCCGCAGGTTTGTTCAGTCGCAATGCAAAGGTAGCGCGACGCTTGTCCCATTCCCATCTGCCAAACGTTATAAACCGCGCGCCTCGAGTGAAACGTTTAGTGTAATAGTCGATGATGTCATGGGCATGCGCTCCGGATACAAACCACCAGACAACTACGGGCCGGCCGGTTCGATCGGGATCGGTAGCAGTGACTTCGAATATGAAGAGTCGAGAGCGCCCGTAAGCGCGCCGGTTGCGAACCTGATAACCACCCGCTACTTTGACGGTCAAATCCAGCGATGCCTCCATACCATCAACCAGATCGCGTATGTGTGCCGGATTGGAGCGGTCTTCGTAACGCATTGGCAGATAGTTCAACAAATCCTCGACGGTCGCATCGCGGTAATCTTTTTCGCCGAAGTGGCTGGCGACTTCCCGGGCAAGGTTATGCGAAATCGTTTGGCCAAAGCGGGCTAGCCGATATTGGTAGAGCTCTGCGATCGGAGTGTTGAGGCTGAAAGGAGGCGGCATACGAGGCGATCATAACATAGGCATAACCTGGCGATTTCCCGAGACGAGTGACGGTCCTTGAAGACTTTGAGCGAACTAACTATTCTGCGTTAACGTTCTCTAATAGAGCGCGAGCGCGTACTTTTCACATCGAGGTTAGCCAATCAACAGACTGGAATCCCTTACGGAGAAAAAACTCCGGGAAGCCATTGAGAACGGCGAGTTTGACGACTTGCCGGGCAAAGGTGAGCCGCTTGACCTGCAAGAGAATCTTTTTGAGGATCCGGATCTCCGAATGGTGCATCGATTATTGCGCAATGCCGGCTTTGCTCCGGCGTGGATTGAAGAGCGCAAGGACATTGAGGCTGAATTCGAAGCGGCCCGGACAAAGTTGCCGCGGGCGTGGGCGCTTTTCGGAAAAGGCGGAACGTCTCCTTCTGACCCGGAATGGGAAAGAAGCTTGAGCGAGTTTCGAGAGAAAGTTGCGGAGCTGAATCAGCGAACCCGGATCTACAACTTGAAGGCGCCGGCTGCAGTCTTTCATCGCAGGCACATCGATGCCGATAAAATCATCGAAACGATAATGTGTAACGCAAACTGCTAGTTTGGGTGGACACTGAGCTCGCGGCAGCCGCAAACTAACAGTTTGCTTTAAATCGTTCTGCGTTGAAGACGGGAGAACAAATGACTTTGGAAATTGAGCTAACTGAAATCACGTGTCAGCAACTCGTTAAGGTGCGGACAGTCTTATTGCGTTTACACAAGATGCTGCTCGACTTTGAGCGCGAGCGTTATGAACGCGCGCGCGGCAAAATCGGCAACAGCTATGAATTCCTGCAACTGGTAATGAGCGACCCCTGGTTTGCCTGGCTCCGGCAGCTGTCCGAACTCATCGTTGAGATTGATGAACTTTTGGCGGCGAAGGAGATGCCCAGGGAGGCTACGGCTCTGGCTTTGATCCGCCAGGCAAGCATCCTTCTTACTCCCTCTGTGTCGGGCAGTGAATTTCAGAGGAAATACTTTGCAGCAATGCAGCAATCACCCGAGGTAGTACTGGCACATTCCGAGTTTGCGAGCGTGCTGGGTCCGGCAAGATTGTCGAAAGAGATTCACTAAGCCAGAACAGCAACAGATAGTCACAGTTTCACCCGGCTGGAAACGTTCTGGATAGAAACGGAAACACAGTCCGATGTAAACATTCAGGCCGGAGCCTGTTGCAGATCTGATTTATCCGGGGTCGATTTGCGGCTGGAATTTCTTAGTTTGAGGTGACCTCAGCCTTGGCGCAATACTGATCAAAGGCTTGTGTTAGTTCATTGGCAACCTCGGTCGCATCCTTGCCCTCGATTTGGCGGCGCTCCAGCATCCACACCAGTTTGCCGTCCTTCAACAGGGCGATAGAAGGCGAAGATGGCTCGTAGCCGGTAAAGTAGCTTCTGGCCTTTTCGGTAGCTTCAATATCGGCGCCCGCGAACACAGTCCCAACTTTGTCTGGCCGCACATTGTGTTGGAGGGCCCGTGCAATTCCCGGCCTTGCTTTTCCCGCTGCGCAGCCGCAAATCGAGTTTACAACGACCATCACGGTGCCTTTGCTGCCCTCAATCGTTTCCTGCACTCCTTCGGGTGTTCGCAATTCTTCAACACCAATCCGGGTTAGCTCCTCGCGCATTGGCTGAATCATTAGTTCTGAATATGGCATAGATTGCTCCTCTGGTTCTCTATCTTAATAAGTGATCAATTGTAACATGCTAGGGCGTACCGCGAGTGGCCGGAGACGAGTCAGGTCATTCGACAACAATCATTGTCCGCATCTGTCGATACTTCCGATCGCTAATGCCGCGCACCATCATCATATGCTCAGTGCGACGAAAAGGTCCGTATTGCTCGCGATGCGCGACAATTCGCTCAGCCATTACCTTGCCTACGCCCGGGAGCTTCTGCAGTTCCTGTGATGTGGCCGTGTTGATGTTTATTCGTGAAACTCGTTCGACCTCTGGCAGCGGGAGATTGACTGGCATTGTTGTCGAGGAGCGTCGCGTAAAGGTAGCGCAGGCTGATAGTGCGAACGCGATTATGAACACAACAGTCAGTGGCGCTTGAGACCTTGCTGGTGGGAGATTCTGTTTCACGTATGCAAGTAAGTGTTCGTGAAGGATTTGTGACGCTGCCGCTCACGTGTGCACTATGCTAAAAGTCTAATGATTTCAAAAGTTCGTATGTTTTATGATGCGTTGTCCACAGATTTTTCCACAGTTGGCGTGGAAAATGTTTCGAACAGCTGGCGAGAGGGTAAACATCAGCCGTGGATTAACGCAGACAACGCGGATCTGAAATTCTGTTTTTCTGACGGCACAGCTAATAAATCCTGCGATGTGATCTGATCCGCATGCATCCGTATCAATGAGGCGTGGCTATTCTACATCGCCGCTCTCATCCCACTGCGCAATCATTTCATAAGCGCGACCCAGCACCGGCCGCGGCCGCGAGCCGTCGGCCTGGCCGATGAGTCCTTCGCGCTCCATGATGTCGAGAATCCCCGCCGCGCGTCCGTAACCAATGCGTAGCCGGCGTTGCAGGACGGACGTAGACGCACGCTTCATTTCGACGCAAATGCGCAGCGCCTCTTCGAAGAGCTCGTCGTGCTCGCCATTAGTCTCTTCGAGGCCGAGCGCCTCTTCTTCCGATTGCGTAATCGTTTCGTTGTACTGAGGTTTAGCCTGAGCTTTGGCATGATTGACGATACGTCCAATTTCAGTCTCATCAACGTAGGCGCCGTGAACGCGAATCAGCCGCGAGGTTCCTGGCGGCAGAAACAGCATGTCGCCGCGCCCGAGCAGATGTTCGGCGCCGTTCGTATCGATAATAGTGCGCGAATCGACCTTGGACGAAACGCGGAAGGAGATGCGTGACGGGAAATTTGCCTTAATCAAGCCGGTGATTACATCAACTGAAGGACGCTGCGTCGCCAGGACCAGATGAATGCCCACCGCGCGAGCCATTTGCGCCAATCTTGTTATAGACTCCTCAACCTCGCGCCCTGACGTCATCATCAGATCGGCAAGCTCGTCGATGATAATCACGATATAAGGAAGTGGTTTGTGCGGATCTCCTTTATCGTCATATTCCTTGATGAGATTCCGCCGCATGATCTCGGTGTTGTAACCGTCAATGTTGCGTACGCCCCAGCCGGCGAGATCGCGGTAGCGCCGTTCCATCTCAGCGACCGCCCACTTCAAGGAACGAGAAGCAAGCTTGGGATCGGTAATAATAGGAGCAGCCAAATGAGGGATGTCCTCGTAGAGTCCCAGCTCCAGCCGCTTGGGATCGATCAGAATAAACTTAACTTCATCCGGTCGCGCTCGATACAAAATGGAAACTATTAGTGCATTTACGCCCACAGACTTACCCGCGCCGGTGGTACCAGCGATTAGCAGGTGCGGCATCTTCGCTAAGTCGGCAATGTAGTTGAGTCCATCTATGGTCTTACCCAGCGCGATGGTGAGTTTAGACGACGATTCGCGAAACGCGCGCGATTCAATAACCTCTCGCAGAAAGATCGTTTCGCGGCGCGGATTTGGCACCTCAATGCCGACGTGGGGTTTACCCGGCATCCGATCGATGCGAATGGATTCGGCCTTCAGCGCCAGGCAGAGATCATCAACCAGCGAAACAACACGCGAGTATTTGACGCCAGGATCCGGTTTGAACTCATAAGTGGTTACCACTGGGCCTGGGCAGATATGCTTGATTTGTCCGGTGACATTAAATTCCTTGCACTTCTCAGCCAAACGCGTCGCCAAACCAAGTAGCTCCGCATCTGCCTGTTCACTAGGAGGCGGCGCCTCATTCAAAAACTCCAGCGGTGGCATGGAATAGTCGGTGTAAGAGACGCGGCGGGCGCGATCAGCGTCGAAGGGAAGTTTCCCGGTGGCAGGCGTCTCGCCCTTCGTGCGCAAAACCGAGGCCCACTTGACCATCTCTTCAACTTCCGGCTCTTCGTCACTGACTGCCGTTCCACCTCGTGAGCCGGGAAAGATCGAGCGGCGCCCAGAGGGATTGTTGACTACAGTTGCTCCTTGAACTCCAGCTACAGCAACGGCTGCGCGCGCTGGTTCGGCAGAGCCCTGAATTGTTGTCGGTTGTAGCGCCCCGGCTGTTTCAAGCCTGATGTTTTCGCCGTTGATCCTATTTAAGCCATCGTCTTTCATGAACTGGGCGATACGTTCTTCCGGACTCAAATCAAGCGAGCCCTTTAACGCACTGCGTGCAGCCAACTGCTCCGCCTTGAGGGCCTGCCGCTGTTCCTTGCGCAAGCGTGAACGTTCGCGGCGAGCTTCACGCCACCCTTTGAAACGAACGGGAATCATCCGAAAGGAAACAGAGCGCTGGGCAAGGAGACTGATGAGTTTCTCGTAGAGGCCAATAAACGAAAAGTTTGTAGCCAACAGCAATCCGGTAGCGGCGACTGCGATCAAAAGCACAGTTGCACCGACAATGTTAAGGCCGCTCGCGAGACCTCGCGAGATCAGTGTTCCCACCAGTCCTCCCGGTTGGACACTTGAATCAAAAAACGGATGGATGTTTGAAATAGAGAGCAGGGCTGACGCTGCCAGCGTCAGAAGTACCAGACCAATCAAACGAGAAAACGGAGCGCGAAACGTGCGTGTCTTGAAGCGCCGCCAGGCTGCGGCCAGGAGCAGGCAAGGGAGCAGATAGGCAGCGAGCCCAATTGATTGAAACAGAGCCGCCGCCACATTCGCTCCGATGGTTCCGGCCCAGTTCCGCGTTTCCGCCTGGCCCGCTGAATTCCATGAAGGATCGCTCGGATAAAAAGCGGCAGAGACGAGACACAGCGTGAGCAGCAGGCCCACCGCTAGCATCAGAATCGCCAAAATCTCATTCCAGCGAGTGTTCCGCGGGGTGATTATTCTAGGCTTCTCCTCAAACTCGGTGGTGGCCATTTAAGTTACCAGAGACTCATTCAGTGTAGAGTTTAACCTTTAAGTTGTTGTGGCGCGCTAAGGGCAAGCTCAAACTTATATTCTACAGTCCTGTTCTACGCCGCTTTCTTGGCGAGCAGAAATGCCTTAATAAAGTCATCTATGTCGCCCGCCAGCACAGCGTCCACATTGCCGCGTTCCAACTTGGTGCGCGTATCCTTGACTAGCTGGTAAGGGGCGAGTACGTAACTCCTGATTTGCGATCCGAAAGAGATGTCTGCCTTGTTAGCTTCCAACTCAGCAGTCTCCGCCTTCCGTTTTTCCAGTTCGAGTTCGTATAGCCGCGACCTCAAAACCTGCATGGCAACGGCGCGGTTTTGGTGTTGCGACCGTTGGTTTTGGCATTGCACGACGATGCCCGTGGGAATATGTGTGATGCGAACCGCGGAATCAGTGGTGTTAATGTGTTGACCGCCGGCGCCGGTGGCGCGATATGTGTCCACGCGCAAGTCCTTGTCGTTGATTTCCACTTCAATGTCTTCGTCAATCTCCGGGTAAACAAACAGCGATGCAAATGAAGTGTGACGTCGCGCGGCTTGATCAAAAGGAGAAATACGGACCAGCCGGTGTACTCCGGCTTCAGCTGCCAGGAGGCCGTAGGCGTATTCGCCTTCTACCCTGAACGTTACTCCTTTCAGTCCCGCTTCCTCCCCCGGCTGGTAGTCAATAATCTCTGTTTTGAAGCCTCGTTGCTCCGCCCACTTGAGATACATACGCAATAGCATCTCGGCCCAGTCTTGGGATTCGGTACCTCCGGCTCCGGGATGAATGGTGCAGATGGCGTTCCGCTGATCGTTGTCGCCACCAAGCAGCATTTCTGTTTCTGCAACGCTAATCTCGTGCTCAAGGCGTTCAACCAGGGTACGAAGTTCTGTCAAAGACTCTTCATCTTCCTCGGCAAACTCAAAAAGGACTCCGGCGTCCGCGATCTCAGATTCAAATTGTTCCTGGCGCTGAATCTTCTTCTCCAGAATTGTCCGCCCTTGCAAAAGTTTCTGGGCGGCCGCTTGATCGTTCCAAAAGTCTGGTGACGATGCCTGATGCTCAATTTGCTTCAATTCTTTCCGCTTGGTCGCGACATCAAAGAAACCTCCCGAGTTGCTCGACGTGAGTGCGCAGCTCTTCGTAAGAGTTTTTTAAATCCTGAATTGATAAAGTCTCGATCATGGATCCTCCAAATAGTGAATACGTAGTCCGGTTGCGGCGAAGACCTTAACTATGTGCCTTAATCCCGTTTCTCTTAAAAGAAAATGCAAAAATCAACAGGCTGGCGAGGGAACAACCGCCAGCAAAAAGATCGCCGTGAGCCGCATAAAACGTCGGCGCACTTGCATGGCGCGCAATTGTCCAAATCCTAAGGTCCGGTTCAAAGCCGCGCGTGGCATCTCTCACCTCGCCCGCAGGAGTTATGAGGGCCGTAATACCCGTGTTTGTGACTCGGAGTAGTGGACGGCCATTTTCAACCGCTCGAAAAACCGCATTAGCCAGATGTTGCCGCATGACCGCTGTCGGTCCAAGATATCCATCGTTCGAAATATTGATTAACACATCGGCTCCTTCGCCTGTGAACTTTCGCGCGATGGAGGGATATGCCGACTCGATGCAGATGAAAACTCCAGCCTGAACTGTTCCGACAGGCATTAACCCGTAGTTAGTTCCGGGCGTAAAGTTCCCGACTATCGCTCTTATCAAACCCGCTCCCGGCAACCATTGCGGAAGCGGAACATATTCGCCAAACGGCAGCAGGCGAATCTTATCATATTGAGCTACGAGGCCACCCTCTTGATTTATGAGCACGGCCGAGTTGTAAATCCCATCGTTGGGGGCAACCTCCTGAGAATTCAGCAGTACTGAAGTGTTGTTTGCCTTCGCGAAAGTGGCAATCATTTCACGAAGCTGAGAGTCGCCACCGTAAGCGAAGTTCATGGGCGACTCCGGCCAGATAACTAATCGAGGTCTTCTGTCATCCGGGAGCTGTCGTAATGCGGACTCACTCATCTCGAAGTGGCGCCTCGTAAGCTGGCGCATCTGCTCAGCCGACTTAACAATTTCCATTGGCACGTTTGGCTGGATAGCGACCACAGTCGTCTCTGCTTCGTTTCTCATACTCCATTGTCGGAACGGCGATGTTCGATTGGCCAGGAAGATGAGAGCGGCTGAGAGCGTGATCACGCTTGCTGCAATCGCTAAAGCTCGGCGGCTGCGTTCTAAAACTGCGCAGGCGACCGCGGCATTCACGGAAACGATCAGAAAACCGACCGCGTAAACACCTCCCCAGCTCGCCGATTGAATCAGCCGTGGATGGTACGCCTGGGAATAACCGATGGCATTCCAGAGTTGACCGGTAATTTCAAGTCTTCCCCACTCAAGCGCGCACCAGAACACTGGGGCTAAAAGTAGGGCTGCTGTTCCCCATTTGCGAATCGTGAGAGCGAGCCCAAGTGCGAAGACCGCGGGAAAGATGCCGAGCAGGACCGCTCCGGGAAGGAGCATTACAAACGCGAGTAAGGTAGGGATCCCACCGAAGTGGATCATCGAGAACGTGAGCCAATAGCAAGAGCCGTAAAAGAAAACCGTTCCGAACAGCCACCCCAAAAGGAAACAGCGCCACGGCTGCGCTCGGCGGGCCACTACCAGGGACAACGGCACCAGGCTGATCCACGCAAGCGGCCAGAGGTTGAAATCTGGAAATGCGAAAATGAGAAGGGCGGCGGAAACGACTGCTGTACTGCACTCGCGGAGTGAGGGCGCTTCAGAGCGAACTCGGATTGCTAATCCTGACAATCGCTCCGCGCTTCCAGGAATGACCTGGGAGGATGTCGAAACTACGTCCTCCATTGACGTGAGTTTATCAAAAGCCCGATTAGTCACCTAAAGTATGACCATGATCGGCTCATAAACACGGGCGAAACGAAAGAACAGAAAACTCGCAAAAATATTTTTTCCTACCGACAACTGAGCACGTAAAAGTTACTTTATATCGAACAGAAAGGCAGTCAAAAGACAGAAAACGTCACCGTCAAAGTGACAAAATTCGTCGCAGCTTGACCGGGGATAGAAAGAATTTTTTTAGCAGAGATTAGCTGAAGAGCTTTGGCAAAGGTACGAAAGAAGGCATGCACGTAACAAAATGTGAAGATCCGGGGAATACTGAATCCTGAATGCGGGAGAACCCAGTCATTGCTGACTGGGTTCCAATGTCGGGGGGAAGCACTGCAGGGTAGCTCGGCTGGCGGCTGGCGCAGCGGCAGGCAGCGCTCAGAGGAAAGTTGGCGGCGGGGGCACGTTTTGACTTTACGTTGGTCTCCCGTGCATGCCGTTTATGTTTAGAGCAGCTTTTGTGCCAGAGGTAAGTCTTTTGGAAAGCGGGGCTGATTCGTCGTAAGAGTATGTTAATTACTCTGCAAAATTTACAAATGCAAAAGGAAGCACTTACTGTCAGACTAATAGGACCACCCGTGAAATAACAGAAGCCCAAAAGAGGTAGAACCCAGTCATTACTGACTGGGTTCACGTTTCGGAAGGAGCACTGAAGGGTAGCTCGGCTGGCGGCTGGCGCAGCGGCAGGCGGCGCTCAGAGGCTTGATGGCGGCGGGGGCACGTTTTGACTTTACTTTAATCTCCCGTGCATGCCGGTTGTTCTTTGAGCAGCTTGCGTGCCATAGAAAACGGTTTTGTGGAATTAACATCGGATTGAATGTTAACGGAGCGAGTTAGAGCTGCGAATGATCGTCAGGCGAAGGATCCGCTAATCGCAAAGTTCCACTAACGCCAGGAGATCTTTGAATCCGACAACGCGTACTCGTGCGTGGGGTAAAATGACGTTACCGTCATTGGATCTTGCGCGCCACAACTCTCCACGGACGATCACAGTGCCTTCTGGTGCGAGACGAGTTTCGACCGTTGCGATCTCGCCAATCAGTTTCACATCCCCTGTGCCTGCTTTCTTGTGACGTGACAACGCTGCTACCACAATTGCGACGACCGCGGCAAGGAGAGCAATGATGACGAGAATGGTTATTGGTCGCATCTACTTTAAATCAACAGGCAAAACTACAAAAAGACATGAGGCAATTCCCACAAGAGAATTGCCCCAAACTGATCTTTACGAAATTCCAAATTTGAGATCTGTACGAACCTTAAAACCTACAGCCCAAATCGAGCTGCCAAATTCTTAATTCTTGCCCATCGTGACCTGACGCTGCAGCGCGATGGCTTCCTGGTTATTGGAATCTATTGTCATCGCACTCGTCGCGTACTTCGTAGCCTCGCCACGATCGCCTCGCTCGAGGAAGATCCTGCCAAGCAGAATATGGGCGTCGATCAGTTTTGGGTCCCAAAAGATTGCAGTTTTGAGGGCTGCTATTGCGGCTTCCTGATCACCACGACGTTGGTTAATGCGTCCGCTTAGCAAATAGGCCTCAGCGTTAGTTGGTTCAAGCATTACCACGCGGTGCAACTCCGGCAGGGCCTCTTCGTCACGGCCAGCCTGGTAGAGATCGCGCGCTTTCGCGAGCAGGTCTTCCGCACCCGAACCGGCGTTAATGGCATTAATTCCGGGTTTTACGAGGGTAGCCACGTCGTCGCGGTTCAAGACGTCACGCATACGCGGGGAGATGGCATTAACTGTTTGCGATTTCTGCCATTCGGTTTGCGATTTTGCATAGGTTGGTAGCCAGCGTCGAGCCTGGTCGTCAGCCGCGTTCGCGGTTTCCGTCTTACCGACCTTCTCCAAAGACTTGGCATACACAAAATATGCCTGGCCATCTCTGGGGTCGGCGGTGATCACCGGCTTAAGTTGATCGGCCGCCTCGGTGTATTTGCCCGACAGAAACAGAGCCAGAGCGTAATTGAAATGAACCAGGGGATCGTCGTTAGAGGATTCAGCGGCACGGGCCAGAAAAGAGGCTCCCTGGGCCAACAGGCGCGCGCGCTCGTCGTCTTTCTTCTCTTCGCGCGCAGCTTGCAACGCAATCGCGCCGGCATTGTTATAAATGCCAATGAGCGGTACATCAGACGAAAGGGGAACGATCGTTGCCAGCGCATGGCCCAGATCGCCCAACTTGGTGTAGCCAAGTGCAGCGTAAAAAGCGGCCTCCGCATAGTGAGGGTCTTTCTTCTGCAGCTTGGTGAAGTTTTCGGTTGCGTCTTTCCATTTTCCTTCGAGCATATGGAAACGTCCCAACTCGAAGGCCGCTTGCGGATAGATTGCTCCGGCGTTTGCATCGGCGTAAAGCCGCAGGGCGTTTTTCATGTAGTTGGCACGCCTGGGATCACGTTCGCTCAGAAGCACACCTTTAACATACGGCTCAAAAGCCCGCTGCGGTACTTTGGTCGCTTCCTGCACCAACTGATTTTGCGAGAAGGGAAGTGCCGGGTCGCGCTGGTAAAGTATTTGGTAGGCGAGCCGGCCGTGAATTTTTTGTAGGTCGGTCAAAGGACCCCCGAAGTCAAACTGGCGTGTTGCCCAGCCACCCTCGAACATCTGCCCGAGCGTGCGACCCTCGTTAACTTTGATCACCCGCGCAGTGAGTTGGACATAAGCTTCTGCGGACGATTTGTCCTTTTCCCGTTTGGGATTCTCGGACTTGCTATCGTCCGCGGCAGGGATGACGGAATAGGTCCCAACTACGATTAGCGACGCTTTAGCCTCCCGAGCCAGTTTGATCGCGGTTGCCCGGGAGGGGATAACAGTTTCCGGTAGCCGAAGACGCTGATAGGCGAGCTCGCGTTCGTCGCTGGATACCACAAGTAAGGGAGGCTTGTTAAGCAGGTCAGCAAGCGAATCGGCAAAACTCTCTCCGACCCAGTTGTATTCAGGATGATTCGAGGTGTTCTCAAATGGGAGCACCATGACCACGTCGCTGCCGGAAGCGTTCTGCCCTAGACAATTTGCTGCATATAGTGTCAACAAGAGGCTTAGCGCCAGGCCGTTGAAAAGTCTAATAAGATTAATTCGCATCAATTGATTTTCCTGTCATACCGTTCGAGACCCCGTTTTGATGCCCTCATCACATCGACGGTTGGTCATTCAGCGACATTGCTGAAACTCTAAGCCGCGAGGTACACCTCATAAGTCCTTATAATGGCCTGAATAGCTGCTACTCTTGCCGAAAAATGAAGCAACGACTTTAACAGAAAACCGGTTGGGATCGGAAACGGTCGGTTGCGAACTATTGCGGCAAAGGCAGGCGGCGAGCGCGGGTGTTATACGTGATTGCCGAGGACCAGGCTTTCTACAATGAGGAATACAATGCTGCCTTTGTGAGATGGAATACTTTGGTTACCTGCACCGCAATCCTCAGGATCTACCCAATACTGATCTTAGCGATTACAACTTCCGGCTGAATAAGCTGAACGAATTTGGTGGCGACTTCGCCAGGCAGAAATGGTCAAGGCATTTCTCGTTTCAGGTGAGTATCGGCAGCGTTCGGGAATGAAAGTTTTACCGTCGTACGAGGACCGCGGCGATCAAATAGTTACATGTCACTAAATACTTCCTGAAGATGCTTGGTTGTATCTTCAATGAATCTCCGGCTCGGGAGTGGCGGCCCCTGCTTCAAGAAAATCGAAATCGCAACCTCGATCGGCTTGCGTCACGTGCGCGGCGTACAATGCACCGAAGCCGCGCTCGTACGGACGCGGTTCTGGCCGCCACTCAGATCGTCGCTTTGCCAATTGCTCGTCGGTAACCTGCAGGTTCAGTTTCCGAGTGGCTACGTCCAGCTCGACCAGGTCGCCATCGCGCACGAGTGCCAGTGGTCCACCAATAAACGATTCGGGCGTGACGTGCAAGACGCATGTTCCGTATGCGGTGCCACTCATACGCGCATCGGAGATTCGTACCATATCACGCACGCCCTGCTTCAAAAGTTTTCGCGGTATCGGCAGCATGCCCCACTCGGGCATGCCTGGACCACCAAGCGGTCCCGCGTTTTGCAATACCAACACCGAATTTTCATCAACATTGAGACGATCATCATCAATGCGTGCCGCGAGATCGTTGTAATCTCTGAAAACAATCGCCGGTCCGGCGTGTCGCAGGAGGCGAGGCTGCGCCGCCGTAGGCTTGATCACCGCGCCGTTCGGTGCAAGGTTCCCGTAAAGAATCGCCGTGCCGCCTGAAGGTGAGACTGGGTTCTTCAGCGATCTAATTACTTCTGGATCTGCGAGGTGCGCCGACTCAATACTCGCACCGAGCGGGTTACCCGAGACTGTCAGACAGTCGAGATGAAGCAACTGGCTGATCTGTTTGAGCAACGCGCGCAGACCGCCTGCATAATAAAAATCCTCCATCAGATACTCGCCGGACGGACGAAGGTTGGCAATCATTGGCGTACGCCGCGAGATTTCGTCAAACCTGTTCAGCTCCAATTGAATGCCGGCGCGGCCGGCTATCGCAATCAGATGAATAATTGCGTTTGTCGAGCCGCCGATCGCCATATCCATAGTGATAGCATTCGCAAACGACTTTTCGCAGAGGATGTCACGGGGTTTCAAATCTTCCCAGACCATTTCGACAATGCGCCGGCCGCACGCGGTAGCCATGCGTGAATGGTTTGCATCAATCGCGGGAATCGATGAAGCACCCGCCAACGTCATGCCGAGCGTTTCCGCAATCGCCGTCATCGTCGACGCCGTGCCCATTGTCATGCAATGACCCGGGCTACGCGCGATTCCGTCCTCCATCTGCGACCACTCGCATTCGCTGATATTGCCGGCGCATTTTTCCGCCCAGTATTTCCAAACGTCGCTGCCGCTGCCGAGCACCTGCCCGTTCCAATTTCCACGCAGCATGGGACCTGCGGGCAGATAGATCGCGGGCAGGTTCATGCTGATCGCGCCCATCAACAAAGCCGGTGTTGTCTTATCGCAACCGCCCATCAGGATTGCGCCGTCGATTGGCTGACTGCGAAGCAACTCCTCCGTCTCCATCGCCAGAAAGTTCCGATACATCATCGGGCTCGGCTTCATGTAGGTTTCCGTGATCGACATCGCAGGCAATTCAACCGGAAACCCACCCGCCTGCCAGACGCCACGCTTTACTTCTTCGGCGCGGGTTCGGAAATGGCCATGGCAGTTCGCAAGATCACTCCACGTGTTAATGATGGCGATCACAGGTTTTCCCTGAAAATCCTCAAGCGCGTATCCCATCTGCTTGGTGCGCGAACGATGGGCAAACGACCGCAAATCGTTCAGACCAAACCAGCGGTGACTGCGCAATTGCTCAGGGGTTCGTTTAGATGGCATCGGCAAATTCCGATTGATATTCAATTCGAAACGTCTCAAGCGGGAAAGAAACCCATCAAACTGCTGATCCACTCAGGTCAGGAAAATGGCTTGCCCGCGCCGGTTGCTTTGATTGCGACTCTGGTCTGAAATGCAAATCCTGCTCAACCAGTGCTCGCGCAACCGGCTGGACCGTTTTTAGTTGTTCAGTTGGCAGCGCAGACAAGAAAGGCAGAACAGGTCCGGTCACGGCAATACCCGCTGACTCAGTCGCGTTATGCAAAACCTTTGCAGGCCCCCAGGCATCGCGCAAGTCTTCAAGCGGAAGAAAATTAACACGCAATGTTTCTGCTGCGGCAAAATCACCCCGAACGCACGCGTCGAAGAGCATTTGGCTAAGACGCGGGCCAATGCAACCCGAGCCGGTTGTGAAACCGGGCAACTTCCAATCGCGCAAGTGCGTAACCGCTGGACGCTCGCCGATTCCGCTGATTACATACTCGTGATCTACCCGCTGCAACAAAGAATCGAGGTACGCGTCGCGCGAAGGATCCTTGCGCACTACGGCATACTTGATGCCGGCACAAAATTCCTCTTCGACGAGTCGCGCCACCATGTCGAGACCGGCTTCTTTTTCTGGCCCCAGATTGTTCTCATCCTTCAGATAAACAATTAGCTTCGCATTCGCTGCCTCTGCAATCTCTCTGTAGCCTTGTTCCAAGCCCGTAACCTCGCGGGGATCGCCGCAAGGCAACATCATCACGCAGGGAAATTGATAGTTTCGGACCAACACCGCCTGGTCCATGGCTCGGCCATAGCCTGGACCGACGCTCGGAATCGCCCACAAATCGTCGGTCCAGCTGGTCAGCCAGTCAAGCAACTGTTCAAATTCGACCAACGTTGCGTGATAAAGAAACGCATTACCCCCGTAGAGCAGGCGTTTGATGCCGCCGTTGACTATGTGACGAGCAACGAGATCGTTCTGCTTTAGATCAATCGATCGCGTGGCGTCGTTTTTTCGGCACAACGGAGGCACCGCAAACACGCCTCGCAAATCGTCAGGGAATTGCATTGAAGTCTTCATTCTGCTGACCCAGCTAACCTAAGGCGAAAGCCTCGATGCGAAAGTTTCGAGCTCACTGCAAAAACAACAATTGTGCTGAATGCGCTCGAATTACTTTGTTTCAAGTACGATTACACTCGCGATTGGATCGGGAGCGCCTGCCGGTGTTTCGATCGTAATGACATCGGCATTCTGGACAAACATCAAAGGTGATTTCGGCCCGGCGAGCAAGTGAACCTTAGCTACATTCCCACCCCACGCTGGAACTTGCAACTTGCCGTCGGCAGGCCAATCGAAAACTTCCAGATATACCCGGCCCAATTTGCTCGTGGCTCGACCGAATGAAAGCTGAGTCGGAAAAGGACTCGCGGTAGTGCCGTAAATCGCTTCCCCGTTAACCTTCATCCATTTCCCCACTTCAGCCAATCGCTCGACACTTGGTTGCGGAATGAGCCCTTCGCTGGTTGGACCTACATTCAAAAGGTAATTGCCGCCCTTGGAAGCGATATCGATGAGATTGCGAATGATCGTCTGCGAAGATTTCCATTTATCGTCGTAGAACTTGAAGCCCCAGGTGGTGTTCATCGTCATGCAGCTTTCCCAATCGACGCCCGGCAAGCCATTCGCAGGGATCTGCTGTTCTGGCGTACCGAAATCACCGGAGTATTCACGGTCAGTCTTACTCATTCCCTGCATGCCCTGCCGCCCTTTGCCGACGCGATTATTGATTATGATCTTCGGCTTGAGAAGACGAACATACTTGTAAAGATCCTGACCGTCCTCTTCAGTCCACCAATCCTGCCACTCGCCGTCAAACCACAGCACCGCGGGATCATATTTTGTGATCAACTCGCGTAGTTGCGCCTTCATGTACTTGACGTACTCTTCCTTGCCTCCAGGCTTTGCCTTTGTAGTTCTATTTCCTGCCGTGGGTTTTTTGCCGGAAGCATCGACATAAAAAGTCGGGTAATGCCAGTCAAGGATTGAATAATAGAAGCAGAACTTCAACCCCTGCTTCTTCGCTTCCGCCGCCAGCGCCTTGATTGGATCTTTGTGGTAAGGCGTGGAGTCAACAATGTCATAGTTGCTGACCTGACTGTCGTATATGGCGAAGCCATCATGATGCTTGGACGTAATCACGATATACTTCATGCCGGCATCCTTTGCCATGCGCACCCATTCCACGGCATTAAACTTAACCGGATTGAACTGCAATGCGAACTTTTCGTATTCGGAGCGCGGGATGTTGGCCCATTCCATGATCCATTCACCGATTCGTTCGGATCGTTTGCCGTTGTATTCACCCGCCGGCACGGCATAGAGACCCCAATGAATGAACATGCCGAAACGAGCTTCGCGCCACCACTTCATGCGCGCATCGCGCTCGGCTTTGGTTTCCGGCGCAGGGAAGACTAAAGATGCAGGCAAATCAAAAACAGGCGGAGGGGCTGACTGGGCGAAGCATACCTGCGGGCACACAGTGGTCAGCGCGCAGATAAGTACGATCCCAAAGCACCGGGATAGACAATGATTCATTCGCGATACTCCTGACAGTTCACGAGATTAAATTTGTCCAAAGTTCAGACAATATGGTAGAAGTCTTTCGTCCTGTCAACATTTTGACCCGGAAACTGATTCGCGACCAAGGGAAAAGCGGTTTCCCCTATAACACCATGCCAGTAACACTTCGCGCTTCTTGCTGAACGAGCGACCTGCGAAATGTCACGCCAAATTGAATTGAAAGAGTCTTCGCAGCGCTGGCTGTTAATGCTGCTCCTGGTTGCGGGGATGATCATCTGTTACGCCGAACGCGGCGCGCTCGGCGTTGCGGCTCCGGTGATGATTAAGGAACTCCACCTGTCGAAGACGGTGATGGGTGTTCTGCTTTCCGCGTTCTTTTGGTGTTACGCCTTTATGCAGATCCCGGCGGGCTGGCTCGTCGATCGATTCGGAGTAAGGAAAGCTTATGCTGTCGGCTTTCTTATCTGGACCATTGCTTCGGCGTGCACCGGACTCGCGGGTGGCCTGGCGAGTCTCATCGTGCTTCAGATTGTCCTCGGCATTGGTCAATCGGTTGCGTTTCCCGCAAGCGCGCGCGCGGTAGCCAATTGGTTCCCCAATAGTGAGCGAGGCACTGTGACTGCCTGTTATTTGAGCGGTGTCAGGCTGGGCCAGGCACTGATCGGCGTGGTCGGAGTTTACCTGCTCGTGAAATACGGATGGAAACTCTTCTTCGTTTTGATCAGCGTGGCGCCCATCCTTTGGTTACTGCCGTGGCATAGGTTTCTCGGCAAGTGGGAGAGAGCTGCGCAGTCCTCAGCCTCAACTGAAATAACCGAGATGAAGAAAAGCGTTTCGTTTTTCGGGAGCTTCGCGTTGCTTAGGAATCGAACGGTGCTGGGAATCTTCCTCGGCTTTTTTGCGTTTGATTACGTCTGGTTCGTTTACACGCGCTGGCTGAATGGCTACCTCGTCATTGAACGTAAGTTCACGCCGGCCGAGACCGGCTTTTGGACCTCAGCTCCCTATGTGGTGATGTCGATCATCATCCTGATTTCGGGCGTGGCCAGCGATCGGTTGATCAAGCGTGGCTATTTGGAAATCCGAGTTCGGAAAACATTCATCGTGCTCGGACTCGCAATTGCTCTCCTAATCGTTCCTGCGGGAATGGTGGCGGATAAAATGACGGCCGTTTGGCTACTAAGTATTTCCCTTGGCGGTTTGGGTATCTGCGCGCCCAACACATGGACACTGACGCAAACGGTCTGTTCAAAAAATCTCGTTGGCACAGTTTCCGGCATTCAAAATTTCGGCGGCAACGTCGGCGGCATAATAGCTCCGGCCTTGACGGGTTTCATCGCTGATAGGACGCAGTCTTTTGCTCCGGCATTCACGATCTGCGGCCTGATTCTCGTGATGGGAATCTTTTCCTACACGTTCCTGATTGGCAAACAGGCGTTAGCACGCGAACCCGAGGCGGAACCGGCCATCATTTGAGCCGAAACCCTCGCGATGGGTGCGGTCTGCTACACAAAGAGGTGAACCACAGATGGATCCTCAGGAACTGAGAAACAAATGCCAGGGTGTAATCGCTTTTCCCGTGACGCCTTTCAAAGCTGATTTCACTCTCGACATCGAGGGTCTGCAAAAGAACCTGGAGCGATTATTGGATCACACTATCTGCGCGGTTATTGCCGCCGGCGGAACCGGCGAGATGTATTCGTTGACGCCGGCGGAACATCTTCAAGTAGTACAGGCGACCGTGGACGTAATGCGCGGCAAGGTACCTGTCCTGACGGCCGTCGGTTTCAACCAACAACTCGCGATCGAAATGGCGAAACGCACAGCGGCAGTTGGTGTGGACGGCATTCTCGCTTTCCCACCTTACTACCCAAACGCAGACAACGATGGGTTGTGGCATTACTACACGAGCATTGGTAACGCGACAGCCCAGGGCCTTTTGATCTACGCCAGAGACTGGACCGATTTCGGGCCAGCCATGGTTGAGCGGCTGACGTCAATTCCAACGCTCATCGCCTGGAAAGATGGCCAGGGTGACATTCGCCGCTATCAAATGATCATGAATCGCGTTGGCGATCGGTTGCGGTGGATCGGCGGCGCGGGAGACGATTTGGCTCCCGCCTACTATCGCCTGGGCATCCGCTGTTACACATCGAGTCTGTCGAACATCAGCCCCAGATTATCGTTGGCGATTCACGAAACGGCTTCGGGGAATGATTCCGAGCAGCTGCAACATCTGATGTCCCGCTACGTTATCCCTCACTACACATTTCGGGCGCGACGCAAAGGCTACGAAGTCTCTGTAGTGAAATCGATGATGGACCTCATAGGGCTCGCCGGAGGGCCCGCGCGGCCACCGCTCGTCAATGTTACTGAGGACGAATTGGGTGAGCTGCGAATAATGCTCGAAGGTTGGAAACCGATTTTATGAAAACCCGAACTATAATGGCCTTGCTTGCGCTCTTCTTTTTGGTCCTGATTGTCTCGGCCCAAACGACCGACAACTATCAACCGGGACCAGACTCAAAGCCACAACCGGGCGTGCCAAGAGGAGAAGTGCTTAAGTTTACTTTCGATCAGTCGAAAATCTTTCCCGGTACGACGCGCGACTATTGGGTCTACGTGCCGGCGCAATACAAACCCGACAAACCAGCCTGCGTTTACGTACAGCAAGACGCCATTCGCTTCGAAGCGACCACCGTCTTCGACAATCTGATTCACAAAAAAGAGATACCGATCATCATCGGCGTGTTCGTTGCGCCTGGTGTGGTGAAGGCCGCTGACGCGGCCACGGCGCTTGATCGTTTTAATCGCAGCTTTGAGTACGACGGCCTCGGTGACAACTACGCCCGCTTTCTGGTTGACGAGCTTCTGCCGGAAGTCGAGAAGAAGAAAACGTCTGATGGACGCTCGCTAAAGCTTTCTCACGACGGCAACGACCGCGCAATCGGCGGCTCTAGCAGCGGCGCAATCGCCGCGTTCACGGCGGCGTGGGAACGACCTGAGGCCTTTACCCGCGTGTTTAGCGCGATCGGCACCTACGTTGATCTGCGCGGCGGCATGCGTTATCCGTCATTGATACGCAAGTACGAGCCAAAACCGATTCGCATATTTATGCAGGACGGCTCGAATGACAACAACAAGTATGGCGGCGACTGGTGGATGGCAAACCAAACAATGGAACGTGCGCTTACATTTGCCGGTTACGAAGTGCAACACGTGTGGGGTGATGGTGGTCACACCGGAAAACATGCGACCGCGATCTTTCCTGAAGCTATGCGCTGGCTATGGAAAGACTGGCCGAAGCCAGTACCGCGCGGACAGACAAAGAACGACACGCTCAACGAAATCCTGATTCCCGGCGAAGGCTGGCAACTGGTGAGCGAAGGCTACAAGTTCGTCGAGGGCCCGGCTGCAAACACAAAAGGCGAGGTGTTCTTTAACGACATCACGAATAGCAAGACTTACAAAATCGGGCTTGACGGAAAAGTTAGTCAGGTCTTGGGGGATTCGAAGAAAGGTAACGGCCAGGCGTTTGGCCCCGACGGAAGATTGTATGCAGTAGCGATGAGTGAACAGAAAATCGTGGCCTATGACCTGGAGCGAAGTATTCCATCTGTTTCCAGCAACCCCAAAGCGCACGGGGCGCAGACAGCCAATGATTTGATTCCAAAGGCAAGGGTTCTCGCCGAGGGCTGGGTCGGCAATGACATCGTTGTGGCCCACAACGGCAACGTCTATGTCACCAATCCGCCACCCGACAACTCAAACGATCCCAGCAAGATTTGGCTCATCAAGCCAAACGGCGAGAAGTCTGTGGTCGACAACGGCATCACTTACGCGAACGGCATCACGCTTTCACCCGATCAGACGCTACTCTACGTCTCCGATTATCGATCGCACTGGGTTTACAGTTATGTCATTCAGCCCGATGGCACGCTTGGGCTCAAGCAGCGCTTCTACTGGCTGCACGTTCCGGACGCCGGCGATCGAAGCAATGCAGACGGCATTCGCGTCGATCGCGATGGCCGGCTCTATGTTGCCACGCGCATGGGCATTCAAGTCTGCGACCAGGCAGGAAAAGTGCAGTGCATCATCACCACGCCGAACGGTAGAATCTCGAATCTTACTTTCGGGGGTGCACACTTCGACACGCTCTATGCCACCTGCGGCGATCGCGTTTACAAACGCAAGTTGAAAATAACCGGCGCTAACGCCTGGGATAAGCCAAACAGGCCCGCGCCACCGAAGCTATGACGAGTTAAAGCGCGATACCTTAGGATGCTGGGCATTTCTTAATTCTCGCTTGTCGCGAGGATCTTTGTACCTCAAGGGAGTCGTATGAAATTACTCAATTCACTTTCGCGTCGTGATTTCTTGCGTGGACTTTCATTGACCACGGCGACCCTGGCAACGCGCTCTAATCTACGGGCGCTGGCCGAGACGCTGAGACAGAATAACGGGCGCAAGCTTGGGGTCGCGCTGCTGGGACTGGGCAGGTATTCAACGAACCAACTCGGCCCTGCTTTGCGCGAGACGAAGCTTTGTTATCTCGCCGGCGTTGTCACCGGACATCCGGAAAAAGGGGAGAAGTGGGCCGCTGATTACAACCTGGACAAAAAGAACATCTACAGTTACGAAAACCTCGAACGCATCGCCGACAACAAAGAGATCGATATTGTCTACGTCGTCACGCCGCCTGCCCTGCATCCGGAGTTTGTCATTCGTCTCGCGAAAATTGGTAAGCACATAATCTCCGAGAAGCCGATGGCCACCTCGGTTTCTGACTGCGACAGAATGATCGCCGCCTGTAAAGCCACGAAAGTAAAACTGGCGATCGGCTACCGGCTCCACTACGACCTCTATCACAAAGAGATGATGCGTTTGGCGCAAACTCGGGAGTTTGGGCCGTTCATGAAGATGACGGGTGATCGCGGCTTCGTATTCCAGCAACGTGCGTGGCGCGTTGACAAGAAACTCGCCGGCGGTGGCCCCATGATGGATTTGGGCATTTACATCGTGCACGGCGCCTGCATGGCGGCAAACGGAGTAGCACCGGTTTCCGTAACGGCCCGCGAGGAACCAAAAACCAGGCCGGAGTTGTTCAATGAGGTGGAAGAGACGATTAGTTGGACCATGGATTTTGCCAACGGCGCGAAGTGCGAAGCCGTCACCAGCTTCAATCATTCGGCTGACAAATTCCGGATCGAAGGCGCGAAGGGCTGGATGGACTTTCAACAGCACGCCTTTACCTACCGCGGTATCGTTTGTCAAACCAGCGGTGGGCCACTTACGTTTCCCGCAATTAATCAGCAAGCGGCCCAAATGGACGATTTTGCTGATTGCATTCTCAACAGTCGTGACACACGCGTGCCGGGCGAGCTCGGTCGTCGCGACATGCAGATCATAACGGCCGTTTACGAAGCAGCCCGTGCCGGCAAGCGGGTCCAGGTTCACACGAAATGAAAGAAGGGAAGCTGAAGATCATGATGAGATCGATTTTGTTCCTTTTGATTACTATCTGCTGGACCGCAACGTTGGCCCAGTCACCCTCCCCTTACACGGTCACGGGAGAGCTGCGCAATGATACTGGACAACTTTTGTCCGGCGCTAAGGTATGCGCAATTCCGACTAACGGAAAAATTGTGCGAGTCCGCGACAGGGTTTGCGCGGATACTGACACGCAGGGAAAGTTCGTCATTGATCTAAACGAAGCCGGCAGCTATCAGGTGATTGCCGAAAAGAGATCCGAAGGGTATAACCCCGTCTATATTCCGTATTTCAGAGATCCCAAGGTTGCGATTAATGAAATAGCCATCAACGATCAGAACCGGAATCCTTCACTGTCAATCACGATTGGTCCGAAGAGTGGATTAATCAGCGGCAAGGTCGTTGACGAAGCAACGGATAAGCCTGTTCAGAACTTCACGGTCTGGGTATGGCAAGCTCGCGATCACAGCGCGCGTTATCACGAGGTCGCCAAGGGAGTTCATTCCGGCCGATTCAAACTGTTTGCTCCGCCGGTTCCGTTTCAGCTTCGCGTAACGGCAGAGGGTTACGAGGACTGGGTAATGGGGGGTGGCGTTCTCACCTCACTCGCGGGGTCGAGGAAAGGACCAGGTACATTGCTCGTGCGCTCGGACGGAAATGCTGAATTCGCAGTGTACCTCAAAAGCAAAAATCCAATTTCAGTTGTGGATCAGCGTGACGCTACGCGGCTGCCCGCGCCCGTGCAACTCAGCCCCAAGGACAATGAGGTGTTCGATTATTTTCCGCGAAAAACGAGATTAACCTGGAACCTGGTAGCCGGCGCACTCGCGTATGGAGTTGAAGTGGAGGCTTGCTGGAAGCCTTCGCCCGTGCAGCAGTCACGGCTACCTGATGATAATGAGTGCATCAATCCGTCTCCATACGATGGGAAGTTTCGGTTGACCGAAACAAACTACGAGGTGTTCTTTAAGGGCGCCCAGCCCGGGCGTTGGCGCGTCTGGGCCGTCGATAGCAATCATCATCCGGGAGTCAAAAGTCCCTGGAGAAGATTCGTTTATCTTAAGTGACGACGAAAGCTTCGTGACTGATAAGAACAACAGACGCATAAATTCTCAGATCGCGCCAGGTGTTTCTTGAAGTGTTCTGCGCTGGGGCGACGGCGTTTTCATTAATCAATTCTCTCACGGGTCGCCGCGGCGCCAATAGTTTATTCAGAAGCAGTAAGAATAATCAGCAACGCTGCCAAATCTGCTATGCGATGAGAATTAGCTACGAAGACCTATACGAGGGCCTGCGGCGGGTGTTGCTTGATGTGGGGTTCACACAGCCACGAGCGGAGTTGTGCGCGCACTTATTTATCGATGCTACTGTCGATGGCGTCTACACGCACGGTGTGAATCGCTTTCCTCGATTCTTAGAGATGATCCGCCGTGGCGTAATTGATATTCATGCCGAACCAAAATTAGTCGCGAGCTACGGCGCCATTGAACGGTGGGATGGAAGGCGTGGTCCAGGAAACCTCAATGCCGACGCAGCCATGAAGCGCGCCATCGCAATCTCGCGCGAACAGGGAATGGGCTGCGTTGCGCTCGGCAACACGAACCACTGGATGCGAGGCGGCAGTTATGGTTGGCAAGCCGCCGAAGCGGGCGTCATTGGAATCTGTTGGACGAACACGCTGCCGAACCTGCCTCCATGGGGCGCGCGCGAGCCGCGCCTCGGCAACAATCCCCTGGTGATTGCCGTGCCGCGATCTGAAGGACACATCGTTCTGGACATGGCGATGTCGCAATTCTCAATCGGAGCGCTTGAGTCATACAAAGCGCGCGGTGCGGAACTACCTGTCGCCGGCGGATTCGATAGTAATGGAAAGCCCACTCGCGACGCGGCCGCTATCCTGACGTCGGGTAGGACACTGCCAATCGGTTATTGGAAAGGTTCGGGCCTCGCACTGATGCTCGATCTGCTCGCCACAGTCCTCTCCGGCGGCAAGGCAACGTTTCAGATTCCGAAAGATTCGCATCAGGAAACGGGACTATCGCAGATGTTTCTCGCGTTCGATCTCGGATCGATTGATAATGACCAGCTCACAGAAGGGATCGTGAATCAGATAATCGACTTCGTTCACGGCGCAGCTGCGTTTGGAGATGAGAAGGTCCGCTACCCAGGCGAGCGAAGATTGGAAGTCAGAAAACAGAATCTCGCTGAGGGCATTCCAGTCGAGCCGGAGATATGGGAACGCATACAGCAGTTGTGACGTTCTCGCCTGACATTCCCGTCCGTTCCAAGGGTGGGTTCCGCAATCAGCAGCCATCCTTCGTTAGTTGATCGTCGATAGTACGCCAAATGCCGCGCGCATTCTTGTCTCGCAATTCGACCGGCAGCGCGTCCTGCGGAAAATTCTGAAAGCAAATGGGACGAGCGAACCGCTTGATCGCCGCGGCGCCCACGGAAGTCCAGTGACTATCAGTGGTCGCGGGATACGGACCGCCGTGGTGCATCGCAGTGCAGACTTCCACGCCGGTTGGGAAACCGTTGAAGACTATCCGGCCGACTTTTTTCTGGAGGAGGCTGATCAAGTCCTGGAACTCGACGACGTCTTTGTCTGTGCCATGAATGGTGGCAGTCAAGTGCCCTTGAAGTCCTTGCGCGATTTTTATCAGCTCCTGCTTTGACCCACAACTCACAATCACCGTGGAAGGACCGAAGACTTCTTCGCCTAGTTCGTCATACTGTAGAAATGTTTCCGCGTTAGTTACAAACATAGAGGCCTCACCCTGCGTCTTGCTGTCATCAGCAGGCGAGTTTGAGCGCAGACTGCGGACAGCGTCGATCTTTTCCAGGCGGCGCAGTCCCTCGCGATAGGAGCGCAGAATTCCGGGATGAAGCATCGTTGCCGGCTCTGCCGACCCGATCAATTCTTCAAGTCGAGCGGTTAGATTGGTCATGGCTGAATCGTGCAGCCCGACGACCAGACCGGGACAGGTGCAAAACTGTCCCACACCCATGGTGACGGATTGCTTCAGGCCTTCCGCGACTGTCTCGGCCCTCTCACGCAGCGCACCGGGAAGAACGAAGACGGGATTCACGCTTCCCATTTCGGCATAAACAGGAATTGGATTGGGCCGGCGAGCCGCAGCATCGAAAAGCGCGCGCCCGGCCTTGAGCGATCCGGTGAAGCCGACCGCTGCGGCAGACGGATGTTGCACCACTTTTAGACTCAGCTCATTACTCGCCCCCTGCAATAACGAGAAAATGCCTGCAGGCATGCCAGTCGCGTGCGCGGCTCGCACAATCGCGCGCGCCACCAGTGCCGATGTTCCCGGATGTGCGGGATGGCCCTTGACGATCACGGTATTGCCGGCGGCGAGAGCAGAAGCGGTGTCACCACCCGCAACGGAAAAAGCTAGCGGAAAGTTACTGGCTCCGAAGACCACGACGGGTCCGATCGGAGTCAGCATTCTCCTCACGTCGGGCTTGGGCAAAGGCTTGCGGTCAGGTTGCGCGCGATCGATTGCGGCATCCACCCATGATCCCTCACGCACAAGTTCCGCAAACATTTTGAGTTGGCCCACCGTTCGCGCGCGCTCGCCCGTCAGTCGTTGAACCGGCAAGCCCGTTTCCGACGATGCTCGATCAATCAATTCGTCTCCGAGATCTATGATCTCGTCCGCAATCAGATCCAGAAGCGCCGCGATCTCTTCGCTGGATTTGTGACGATAGATATCAAACGCATTCTCGGCGAGCGCGAAGGCGCGTTCGATGTCGCTGTCGGTCGCTTCGTAGAATGGCGGGTCCAGGTGCGCACCGAGCGCAGGATCGAAGGCACGAAAAGATTGTCCTTCGCTGCTGGTTGCTTCCGCTCCAATGATGCTTTTGCCGTGCAGTTCCACCAGGGTGCTCCTCTGATTTGAATGTGGGCAGCTTTGCTACTCGCGACCGTTTTAATGGTAACGAGTGGCCATTGAACAGGCTTGCCAAATGATTATGACCTTCTCAATCACTGGGCGCCAAATTAACGACAAGTCTTTGCGAATTCAGCGACAACAATCAGGAGACTAGCTACAGCCTGGTGATTTGACTAGTGAACGTCTTATCGGATGGGAGTTTTGAGTTCACCGTGCTTGAGAGGTCGCATAGAAAATTAGAAAATTAAGGGTGGCGCGTGGAGCTAAAGCCAACTATGCTGAGTTCACTTCGTTACAGGGTCGTAATGGATTTCGCGGAAGGCGCGCAGTTGGCGCTTATCATCAAAGCCGTCTTAACGAAGCACAGCTGACTTTCGCTGTGGGAGGCCTGGCGCTACAGGAAGCCGCAATGAAGCGGTATCGTAAGGAGCGAGCCTTGCGTGTTGGCGATTGCGTACGAGTGAGACAAACTATTTCAATTAGCTTATGAGGAGCATTACTGTTTTCTATGACTGAAGTAAAACGCATCGGCGTCTTGACCGGGGGCGGTGACGCGCCGGGACTCAACCCGGCAATCAAAGGTTTGGTTTATCGAGCCTCGGAGCTTGGGATCGCAACAGTCGGCCTGAGCGACGGTTGGCTAAGTTTGCTCAACCCTCCATTTGACGTCGTACCCCTTGACCGGGCAACTGTGCGACGCTGGGATCGCGATGGCGGCACTAACCTCGGCTCGTCGCGCACAAATCCTTTCCAAACACCCAACGAACTGGGAGAGCGAATCGATAAGTCGTCAGAAGTAATCGCTAACATCGAGAAGCTCGGTCTTGACGCCGTGGTTGCTTGCGGCGGTGAGGATACGCTGGGCGTTGCCGCACGTCTTTCAGAGAAGGGCGTGCCTATAGTGGGTATTCCCAAGACGATCGATAAAGATCTGGCGGGAACGGATTACACCCTCGGCTTTGACTCGGCGTTGCGAAACGTTACTGAAGTTATCGAACGTTCGCGCACGCCGGCAGGTTCCCATGGGTGGGTCCAGGTGATCGAAGTCATGGGTCGTCACTCCGGCCACCTGGCTCTTTGGTCGGGGGTCGCGGGTCAGGCAGATATTATCCTGATCCCTGAACATCCCTTTCGCTACGAGAAGATTTATCGCCATTTAAAAAATCGTCTCGGAGAGGCAAAGCCTCACCCTCGTGATCCACTACACCCGCGCTACTCGGTGATCGTTGTCGCGGAGGGTGCGTATGCGGAAGACGGAGAATTGATCATCATAGACGACCGCCATGACGCTTTTGGTCACGCGCGTCTAGGTGGCATTGCTGAAGTTTTGGCGCGGAGGATCATGAGTGATACGCCCTACGATGCGCGTTCCGTAATTGTTGGGCACCCGCAACGTGGCGGTCCACCTTCGCCGGTGGACCGCATTATGGGGTTGATGTTCGGCGCGCGTGCGGCTGACGCCGTCGCCGAAGGTGATTTCGGCAAGATGGTTTCAGCGCGCGGAATCGCTCCGGCATGCGATCTGTCGCTGGTGAATATTTCGACGGTGCTGGGAAAGATTGAGACGGTGGATGTAGCGCGATTTTACGACACGGATCGCTACCACTTTAAAGGCGCCGGAATGTGAACAGCAATGAAGAATGGCCAAGTGGCGTAGACAGAACCTCGCGGCGGTGTCCGCCATTGTGTGGCCGGTTAGCGATTGTGAAACTGCGGAGTGCGCCGGTTTGGCGTCGGGACGGATTCCTTTGGAGAACCGTGCGCGGTAGCGCCGGATGTTAAAGTCAACTTCAAACATTTGCCGGGTTCTAGCGTCCGCATAAGCGGGTGGCATGTCTCTTCCGCTAATCCTCGTATTATCATTACGGTGAATTGAGTCTAGTATCCGGCGCTACCCGCGCTCGGTTCTGTATGGCTTGCGCCACTTATTTATCAACCTGACCCATTACGTGGAAACTGACAAATCGTTGACTTAAGCCGCGCTTTTATAATATTAATCCGTGCTCACTTTCTAGAAGCAACCAATTAGTTTAATTCTTATATCGGCCTCAGGATGCAATTAGGGTAGGGGGGTCAAGCGAGTGCGACGAATTGATCTGAGAACGGTTCAAGCCGCCAATCCGCATACCATTCGCGATATTAATCGGCAGATAGTGCTGAATTACGTTCGCGAAAGGGAGCCGATCTCACGAGCCACAATCGCCCGCGAGACGGCTTTGCAACGGTCTACTATCTCAGAGATTGTTGAGGCGCTGACCGGAGAGGGTCTGGTCGAGGAGATTGGTGAAGGCAAGTCGACGGGCGGCCGTCGACCGACGTTATTGCGATTGCGAACGGTTGGCGCTATTGCCATTGGCGTCAACATCACTCCTACCTATACGACTATCGCGAGTAGTGATCTGGCCGGAGTTGTTGTGCAACAAGAAGCCTTCCCCACTGATCCCGCCCCCGAACGCACGTTAAAACAGATCATCGAAATCATTCGCAAGTTTTCTGAACAGGGTTCAATCGAAGGGGTCGGCGTAAGTATTCCGGGGCTCGTTACTCCCGCGACTGGTAATGTGATCTTCGTTCCGTATTTCAAGTGGCGTGACTTGCCGATCGCCGAGACGATCTCTCATTCGACCGGCTTGCCGGTTACCATTGACAACGATGCCAATGCAGTTGCCCTCGCCGAGTTGTGGTTTGGGCGACCCGAAGTCAGGGATGCGCGCGACTTCATCTTCGTGCTGGTTGCCGATGGAGTGGGAACGGGAATCATTTTTGACGGCCAGGTCTATCGCGGAGTACGCGGAGCGGCAGGGGAATTTGGTCACATGATCGTGGGCAGCAATGCACCGGTTCTCTGCTCATGCGGAAACGACGACTGTTGGGAGGCCTTCGCTTCTGAGCGCGCTGCGACCGCGCGCTACCAGAGGTTAAGCGGAGCGAGCAGCGCGCCAGATTTTGCGACTCTGATTGACCGAGCCCTGGCGGGAGAACAGGAAGCAAAGACCGCCCTTACAGAGACGGCTCGTTATCTTGCCATCGGCATCTCGAACCTTGTCGTCGGCTTTAGCCCGGAAGCTGTGATAGTGGGTGGTGCGATCAGTCGAGTCTGGTCGTTGATCGAGAAAGCTCTCACCGAAAAAATAGAGCGCAGTGTTCGCCGGGGGGTGCCTTCCGCGCGGATACTTCCCTCTACCTTAAATGGAGACCCGACGTTAATGGGAGCTTTGAGCCTGGTTTTGACCAGCAAATTTGCTGGAACCGTCGCCGCTTGACGTTGGGAGCAAAGCGCGACGCCTTTCGCTCCTCGAATCCGAATCTTCCAGTCAGAGTTTCGCTGACCTCGCGATCGATGAGGAATCCTGTTTGCCTTAGGGTTTCTGTTTGTCCGCGAGTTTTTTGATGTTGCTGCTAAGTTCCACCACGCTGTCCAGGTCCTTGCGCGCCCTCTCTAATTCCCGCACGTCGACTGTGCCTGGAGTTGCGATAATCGGATTCTTTACAAAGCTCTCGATCTGTTTGCAGAGTAGGATCAATACATCTTTCGTTTCCGTAACGTTGAGAGCGGACGCCGGTGCTCGATTCTCGGCGGCATGCTCAGGTCTCGCCAGCTTCAATGAAGATTGCAAGCGAGCAGATCGTCTCCTGATCTCACCCATCGCCTCGGAGATGAACTCATAATTGAGAGACTCGTCGGCAGCAATAGTGCGCACTATCTGGTTGTGAAGGGTCAATATTCGATCGAAGTCTTCGGCCACTTGGTTCATCAGCGCTTGAGCGCGTCTCGGATCATTGGGCCGCTGCCTCTCTTCACCAACGTGTTTCAACTGCAACTCACGCTGGGTCATCTCTTGCATTTGTGCCTTAGCCGGGTCGCCCCCGCGCTGACCAGCTATTGGGGAGGCAAAGGCCATCGACCAGCCAACTGAAAGCAGCACCACACCCCAGAAGCGAATGCCCGCTTTGCTTCGCTGCACCTCCATAAGCTTCTCCAGAATCTTTGATCGAGTCAGGCTAGTATAGGCTTGTGTCGTACTGCACACAAACCAAATACATTCTTCACTGAGACTCATTTTGTAGTGCTCGGACGGGTACAAAAACGATTCCGGTTCGAGCCTGGTCGGCCTGACTTGCAATCGTCGTTAGTCTCCCCCATCGCTCGGTTCAGTGAGCCAGGCGCCGATATCGATATGAAAGTTTTTGTCTCTCATTGGGTCGAAATGAGTTGACTGCCGGGCCTGGTTGTAATACTTAATAGCAGTCTCGACAAAAGTATTTGCAATTGCGTACCTCAGACCAATCAAACATGGGTTAGGGGTTTCATTAGTTGGAGGGCCTTGTTGCGACGAATAGATCTTAAGAAAGCTAGTGCGGCGCGTTCAAATACGATCCGCGATATAAACCGGCAGATTGTACTCAATTACGTTCGCGAATTGGGACCGATCTCCCGGGCGGCAATCGCCCGCGAAACTGCACTGCAGCGCTCAACTATCTCCCTAATTGTCGATGAACTTCGCATAGATGGCTTGATAGAAGAAGTCAGCGGTGAATCGACCGGCGGCCGGCCGCCCAGTTTGCTCTCCTTGCGCACCGCCGATGCGGTCGCAATCGGCGTCGATTTGGGCACAGTCAAGACGGTAATGGCCAGCAGCGATCTTGCCGGGAGAGTGCTGGAACAGGAAGAATTTCCTACCGACCATGATGTGCACTCGACGTTGACGAAGATTGTTCAGTGCGCGCAACGTTTTGTTGGAAAAAGCAACGGCACTATTGAAGGCATTGGCATTAGCTTGCCTGGAGTGGTTGATCCGGAAACTGGAAATTTATACGTGCCGCATTTCAGCTGGCGCAACGAACCCATAGCCCAAACGCTGACGCAGGCCACCTTGCTTCCGGTAAGCATTGACAATGATGCTAATGCTGCGGCGCTTGCTGAGTTATGGTTTGGCCGGCCGGAAATCCGCGAAGTTCGCGATTTTATTCTGGTTTTGGTTGAAGAAGGCGTAGGTACTGGCATTGTCTTTGATGGGCAAGTGTACCGCGGCGAGGGTGGAACCGCAGGGGAATTTGGTCACATGACTATTGGCACCGGAGCGCCGGTACCTTGCGCCGTAGGCAGTACGGAATGCTGGGAAGCATTTGCATCCGAGCGAGCAGCGCTGGGGCGATATCAGAAGTTGTCACGTTCTAATGGCAACAACGATGTCAACTTTGCAAAACTGATGGAACTGGCGTTGAGAGGCGAACGAAACGCGCGGGCTGCATTAAAAGAGACGGCGCGTTACCTCGGGATAGGCATTGCGAATTTGATTCAAGGCCTGGCTCCCGAGGCGGTGATAGTTGCTGGTCCAATTTCTCGCGCCTGGCCGGTGATTGTTGAGGATCTTAAGGCATCGGTGGACTCCAGCATCTGCCGTGGATTCCCTTCAACCCCGATCATGCATTCAACCTTAGGATCACAGCCAACGCTGATGGGCGCTCTCAGTCTGGTATTGGCTAGTAAGTTTGCGTCTGCTTCAGTTGCTTAGAAACGAGGCGTCGCTGCACTTCGTTTACCTGCACAACAAAGGACCCGGCGCGAATTGTTGGGATTCCGCTTTTGATTTCCTCTTTGCAAAAAAGTTCTTGACAACCTTTCCTATTAGGAGTAAATGCTTTTGCTCGGAAGTGCAACAAACTCCTAATCAAGCAATTTGGTGAACGTTCCAGGCGGGCTCTTTCCAGCAATTTGGAGATTAATTTGGAAATCTGGATCGCGACTAGGTTTCGGTTCCGAACGGTCGTCTTGTAACCATTTACGCCATGCGAGCTTAGCTTTTTGACGAATCAAAGGAATATGGTTTGCGTTTTTGATTCGTTGTTAATGTTTCCTTATCTTGGGTCGAGTCTTTTCAGAGTTCTAAAGAACAAGCTGGTGCTCTAACAAGTCGGCGGTCTGCGGTAGTTTTCTAAAGCAGCAAGGAGCACGCAAGCGTCATTGGTTACCCTGGAGTTCTCCGGGGATTCGTAAGGCAATCATTCGAGTTCAGTGCTTTTGACTTTCCGCCACGTTCGCGCGCAACGACGTTTCCCCACGTTGCGGGCGCTAAATCCGAGGAGGCTCGTATGCTGAAGAAGCTTGGCTTGCAAATGGTCTTGGTCTTGACCGGCGCGTTCTTTATCAGTGTCAATGCCCAGACGACCACGGTTGGAACTATCAGCGGAACTGTCCGAGATCCTAAGGGTGCCGCTGTTCCCAATGCCGAGGTCACAATTCAGCAGGAGGGAACGGGATTTTCGCGCACGGTGAATTCCGACGACAACGGATTCTATATAGCTCCTAGTATGCCTGCGGGGCGTTACACGATTAGCACCGCTCCAAGCGGCTTCAAGAAGACCGTCGCTGAAGCGGTTGAGCTGCACGTGTCAGAAAACAAAGTAGTCAACCTGGATCTGCAGGTGGGCCAGGTGAGTGAGACCGTCACCGTCTCGAGCGATGCCGCACCAGTGGAAACTCGTAGCGGTGAAATAAGCAGCCTGATCACAGAAAAGCAAGTGACGGAGCTTCCCCTTAATGGCCGCAACTACGCGCAACTGGCTTTGATGGTGCCCGGCGTTTCACCGGTTACCCAAGCTGGCGCGGGGGGCGCGTTTGGCACCGGCGGCACCGGCCTTGATTCCCACGTAGATATGTCTGTCAACGGCAACCAATCAAACGCCAATATGTGGACCGTTGATGGTGTCAACAATATGGACGTGGGCTCAAACGCAACGCTCCTAATCTTTCCATCTATCGACTCCATTCAGGAGTTCCGCGTGGAGCGCAATAGTTTCAGCGCCCAGTACGGCCAGGCGCAGGGAGCTGTAATCAATCTGATCACCAAGGGCGGCAGCAACCAGTTTCACGGCGCGGCCTTTGAATTTCTTCGCAACGACAGTCTCAATGCTAATGATTTCTTCCTTAAAAGAGCCGGCCAACCGAAGTCCGAGTTGAAGTACAACAACTATGGTTTTAACTTCAGTGGGCCAATCAAGAAGAACAGGGCCTTCTTTTTCTGGACTGAGGAGTGGCGTCGCGAGCGCCGCGGAGTGGTGCTTTCGGGTAAGGTTCCGACCGCCGCCGAGAAGGTTGGAGATTTCAGCGGCCCATTGACGGATCCGCTGCCCTTCGTACCCTTCACGTGCAGTAAAGACGCTAATGGAAATTTTATCCGTTCCACTTGCACAAATTTTCCGGGTAACAAAATTCCTCAGGCCAATCTCAGCCCCGCGGGTCTGGCAATATTACAGGTGTATCCGCTGCCCAATACGAGTGGTCCAACAAACTGGGTTTCGTCTCTGTTGGAGCCAGTCGACACTCGCCAGGACAGTATTCGCGGCGACGTAAACATCACAAGCAACATGAATCTGCTTGTCAAATACACTAATGAGACGTGGACTCACGGTAATGCGGCAGGCAACTTCTGGGGCGACTCCCCATTTCCGACCCTGACTTCGGACTGGGATCAGCCGAGCCACAGTTTTGCCGTCAAGCTGGCAACCACCTTGAGCTCAACTTCGGTTAACGAGTTCCAATTCTCGCGCGCCGGCAACAACATTTTCATAACCACCAGCGAAACGGGCGAGGCGCTGAATAACGAGATCGCCTCGAAGTTTCCGACGGTCTTTCCGAAGGCACCTGGCGTGGGACTGCCCACCTTCTGGGGCGCGGATGGATATCCTGCTCTTTGGCACCAGGCGCCCTGGGAAAATCACGAAGATCTTTTCATCTGGAAGGATGACTTCTCCAAGGTATCCGGTTCGCACGATCTCAAGTTCGGCGGGCTGGCGAGTCATAACATCAAGAACGAACTGGCCCAGGGCGCGAACGGCATCGCTCAGTTCTGTGGCACGAACACCCATACGGGAAATGCAATCGCCGAACTGCTATTTAAGGACTTGCCGCTTGGATGCTATACCGAAATCGACCATGACGAGGCTTCACTGGGGCGCTGGCATGACTTTGAATTCTATGGCAACGATACTTACAAACTGAACTCGCGAGTTACGGCCACGTTGGGGCTGCGCTGGTCCAGATATTCACCGGCTTACTCAGCCAACGATCGCATCAGTAACTACATTCCGCGATTGTATGACGGCGTACATCCACTCAGTGGTTTGGTGAAACCTGGCGAGGCTGGATTCGGCCGCTCTCTTTGGAACGCATATAACAAAGGGTTCCAGCCACGCTTCGGCATTGCGTGGGACATCAACGGCGATGGCAAGACCGCGGTGCGGCTGGGAATCGGTCGCTTCATGAGCCGTTCGAACGTGATTGAAGATGTCCTGCGCCTCTCTGGCAATCCTCCCTGGACGCAAGTAGTCAATTCCAATTGGGGAGGCGACGGTAGCGCGAAGCTGAGTGACGATCCGACCTTCCGTAGTCTTGACACAATCAACCCCGGCCTCAAGGATGCTGTGGCGGGTGTCAGTAATAGCACTGCATTTAACGCTGTGGACGAGAACTTCAGACCACCCGAGAGCTGGCAGTGGAACATAACCGTCTCGCGGGAAATCATGAAAAACACGGTAGCCGAAGTTTCCTACATCGGAAACCATGGTACGCACATATGGCGGCGCGGAGTATTTTTTAACGAGGTCCCGCCGGACAGAAGGGCTGCTGTGGTCCAGGCCTTCATCACGCATGATCCGAACGCGCAGGCCATTGCAAATAGTAATCGCATCTTCCCAAATCTTGGGGGCATTACAATGAGCCAATCGAACGGTATCTCGGATTACAAGGCGATACAGGTTTGGATCAACCGCCGCTTTGCAGACCGCCTGTCCTATCAGGTTGCCTATACCTTGTCACGGGCAACTTCAAACGTTCCACTAACGTCGTTCACCAGTGCCACCACCGACCCCTTCAACTTTAATCTGGACAAGGGTGATTCCGACCTCGACCGCAGGCATATGTTCGTTTCCAACGCGGTTTATTCGTTGCCCGATTTCAAACGATGGGGCTCTTTGGCGAGTCAGGTCTTGGGAAATTGGCAACTGAATGGAATTGTTACTCTGCTGAGTGGCATACCTCTCGACGTTACGACGGGCGTCAGCGCAGGTTATTTCGGGCTGGCTAGTAACGCCCCTGGCGGCTACCGCCCTGACCTGGTCCCGGGCGTGCCCATCTATGTAAACGGCCCGGACAAGACGGTATATCTCAATCCAGCCGCGTTCACGTTACCTGCTCCCGGACGCTTCGGTAATCTTCGACGTGGTCTCGTCCGGCAGCCCGGGCTTAGTAACGTCGACTTCTCAGTGGCCAAGAATTGGAAATTCCGCGAGCGGTATGGTCTCCAGTTCCGTGCGGAGATGTTCAACCTTTTCAACCATACGAATTTCAACGGGTTCGATCCCGGCATGTCGATCGATCCTTTTACTGGAGCAAAAAACAACGGAAACTTTGGCCGGCTGAATAGCGACCGTGGACCACGGAATATCCAGTTCGGTCTGAAGTTCAACTTCTGATATAGTACGGCAAGGCTGAAACAAAGGCGGAGGGCTAATAGATCTACATCAGCCCTCCGTCTAATTTTTTGTAAGGGTTCGAGAGGTTCAAGTGAGGTATTTACCTTCGACCTTGGGTCCTCTGCTACTGCTGGTCTTCGTTTTCCAATCTCCCCAGGATTCACTTCGACAACATTCTGAAGCAGCGGCAGCGCAGAGACGTGCAGGCAACCTTGTTGCAGCAGAAAAAGAATACACAGCCATGCTCGCCGAAGGATATGGCAAGCTCGGAAAGGTCTACTCTGCTGAGAAGAAGTATCAACAAGCGATTAGCGTTCTTGAGTCTGCTACTCTTTACCAATCTGATTCGCAAGAGGCTCTGATAGATTTAGCGATCGCTCACTTCGATGCAGAGGAATATCAAAAAGCCCTCGAGCCATTGCGAAAAGTGTTAAGCGTCAACCCGCAGAGCGCTGGCGCACACCACATGCTGGGCAAGAGTTATTTCATGCTCGGCGACTTTGATAAGTCCACAGCTGAGCTGCAAACTGCGCTAAAGATCACGCCGAAGGATTATGACGTCGCCTACACCTTAGGATTGGCTTACCTCAAGCAAAATCAATTCGCTCCAGCGCGCCAGATTTACGAGCGCATGATTAAACAGTTCGGCGACCGGCCGCAGCTACGCATCATCTTTGGCCGCGCTTATCGCGAGACGGGGTTTTTAGGCGAAGCAATAGAGGAATTCAAGAGGGCTGTCGCGCTGGATCGTCGTTTCCCACGAGCTCATTACTATCTGGGCCTAACTTACCTGCTCAAAGATGGAGCGGCCCGCCTCAATGATGCAGAGCAGGAATTCAAGGTTGAGTTAGATTCCCATCCGAATGAATTCTTCGCCAATTATTACCTGGGTATTGTTTACGTGATGGATAGAAAATGGGACCAGGCGGTCAGCCTGCTGCAGAAAGCCGTCGCTATCCAGCCGAACAACGCTGATCCTTACTTTCATTTGGGTCAGGCTTACCAGGCTCTTGGGAAATACCCGGAAGCAGTTGAAGTTCTCAAAAAATCGATCGTTCTCAATCCATCATTGGGCCACAATGATTACCAGGTGGCTACAGCGCACTATCGGTTGGGACAATCGCTTTTAAAGACAGGACAAAACGAGGCTGCCGAGAAAGAGCTACAGATCGCGGCGGAGCTCAAGTCTAAATCTCTCAAGAGGGACAAGGAAAAGAGTGAGGTTTACTTAAACGCCGAAAACCTGCATGAGCAAAACAGCAAATTCCCGGAAATGGTCTCCTCCGAAGGTGTGATCGCCGAATCGAATTCACCTGACGCCAGGACCGCGGAAGAACTGAAAAACGGCGAAGCTTATTTTTTAAAGGTCATTGCCGCCGCACACAATGAGATCGGGCTCCTGCGGGCCGAGCAAGGCGACTTCAAAACGGCAACGGAGCAGTTCCGCCTGGCCGCAAAATGGGATCCGCAGGTTGAGGGCCTCTTTTTCAATTGGGGGTTGGCTGCTTTTAAGGCTGAGCTATATAAAGAAGCGACTGACCCGCTTGAGAACGAATTGACCGCTCGTCCCACGAACGTAAAGGCCAAGCAGTTGTTAGGGCTCAGCTATTTCATGTTGGAAAATTACGCCAAGGCCTCGGAGTTGTTGAACGCTGTAATCGCGGCCAAGCCTTCTAATGTCGGCGTGTACTACACGCTGGCAGTGTCTTTAATTAAGCAGGGCAAAAAAGAGATGGCTGATCAGGTGATCCAGCAGATGGTCGTTATCGGTGGTAATACGCCGCAACTCCATATCCTGTTGGGACAGGCTTATGACGAACAGGGCGAGACCGCCAAGGCCCTGGAAGAATTGCAGCTCGCTCTGGCTCTCGATAGCAAGACGCCGATGGTCCATTATTATTCCGGCTTGATTTATGTGAAGACAGGAAAGTTTGATGAGGCCGCCAGTGAATTTGAAAACGAACTGGCTTTGAACCCTGGCGACATCCAGGCTAAATACCACCTGGGGTTCGTACTCCTCTCTCAGCAAAAGACTGATCGCGGTCTCAAGGTGATGCGTGAAGTTGTTCAACTCAAACCTGACTTCGCAGACGCACATTACGAGCTTGGAAAAGCGCTCTTGCAACAAAGCGAGATCAAGGAAGCGTTAGAGAACCTGGAAATGGCGGCGAAGCTGGCGCCTGACAAGCCACACGTTCAATACCAGCTCGGCAGAGCTTACCTGGCCGCCGGGCGTAAAGCCGAAGGTGAAAATCATCTGGAAATCTCACGCCAACTGAAAGAGAAAGAACGCAAACAGTCCAATCCATGAGTTTTCAGAGAGGTTGCTAACTTTTGCCTTTAAGAACAGTCCTGAGACTCATCGCGCCGCTAATCATGATTCTCTTGCCAGGCTCGGTGCGGTTGCTTAGTGGTCCGGCTTTGGAGGTGCACTTTACGGACGTCACCCAGCAGGTCGGCATTAATTTCAAACACGTCTCCTCCCCAGAGAAAAAATACATCGTAGAATCAATGAGTGGCGGGGTTGCGCTCTTTGACTACGACAATGATGGTTACCTGGACATCTACCTGGTTAACTCGCTCACCATCGACATGGTGAAATCAAAGCAGAAAACCAGAAGCGCTCTCTATCATAATAAAGGCGACGGAACGTTTACCGATGTTACTGACACAGCCGGCGTCGGTGACATCGGGTGGGGCATGGGAGCGACGGTTGGCGATTACAATAATGACGGTTTTGACGATATTTACGTGACCTGTCTCGGGGCCAACCATCTGTTAAGAAACAACGGCGACGGCACGTTCACAGACGTTACAGCAAAAGCCGGAGTCGGCGATCAGCGCTGGTCAGCCGGCGCCGCTTTCGTCGACTACGATAATGATGGCAAGCTTGATTTGTTTGTCACGAACTATGTCGATTTTGACGTTAACCATCTACCAGAGTTCGGCAGCTCCCGTACCTGCCAGTTCAAGGGCATACCAGTTCAGTGCGGGCCACGAGGACTGCCGGGCGCGGGCGATTCGCTTTATCACAACAACGGCGACGGTACCTTTACCGATGTCTCAAAAAAGGCCGGCGTTTCCGATCCGGGTGGGTTTTATGGACTGGGCGTAATTTGCAGCGACTTTGATGGCGATGGCCTGGTGGATATCTATGTCGCAAACGATTCAACACCGAATTTTCTATATCACAACAATGGCGATGGAACTTTCAAAGATATTGGGTTTGTTTCAGGCACCGCAGTGAACGAAAACGGCAGCGAGCAGGGGAGCATGGGAGTGACTCTGGGCGACTATGATCACGACGGCAGGCTCGACCTGTTCATTACTAATTTCGACGACGATTACAACACTCTTTACCACGATGACGGCCGCGGTTCCTTTACCGATGTTTCTTACGCGGCCAAGGTCGCGGCTGTAAGTCTGCCCTACGTCGGTTGGGGCACCAAATTCTTTGACTACGACAATGACGGCTGGGTTGATCTGCTGGTTGTCAACGGCCACGTTTACCCGCAGTTGCCGACTTACCGGCAGCGCAATTTCGCGCACCATAACAACCGCGACGGCACGTTCACCGAAGTAGGAGCCCAACTCGGAGCTCCGTTTGCTGAGAAACGCACGGGTCGTGGCGCAGCCTTTGGCGACATCGATAACGATCGTGACATCGACGTCATCATCAACAATCTGGACGGGCCGCCGCAAGTGCTGCGGAACGACGGCGGTAACGCAAACAATTCTGTTTTTATCAAGACGGTCGGTGTGAAGAGTAATCGCGACGGCATCGGCGCCCGAGTCAAGATCGTTTCCGGTGATCTAACGCAGATTGATGAAGTACATAGTGGTGGCAGTTATCTTTCGCAGAACGATCTGCGGCTGCACTTCGGGCTCGAACAAAGAACGAAGATCGATCTAATAGAGGTCTACTGGCCGAGCGGGACCGTCGACAAAGTGACCGCCGCCGGCGTGAACAAGATTTTGACCATTAAAGAGGGTCAAGGTGTCGTTGAGCAGAAGGACTTCAAGAACAATTCGCGACTATGAACTTTGCCGCCCGATGTAACGCAAACTGTTAATTTGCGGCGCGCTCAAGCTAACAGCTTGCGTTACAAGAAGAATGAAAACTCCTTCTTTACAGCAAAAACTCATTCGGCCATTGCCACTGGCGATCCGCGTTCATTCCTCATACTCGCTTTGGCACAAATACATCGTTTCTTTTCTGCTTCTCCTGGCGAGCGCGCCAATTGTTTCGGCCCAGACCAGTAACACTCAGGAACGCCTGGAGAATGCAGCAACGCTTATTCGTGAGAATCGAATTGCGGAGGCCGAACAGCAGTTAAATAGCATCTTGAGGATTGCTCCGAACGAAGCGGTCGCGCTCAATCTCCTCGGCACAGTTCGCGCCCAACAGGGAAGGCTGAATGAGGCGGAGAACCTCTTAACCCGCGCCATACATGTTGATCCCAAATTTGTGCCTGCCCACATGAACCTCGCCTTTCTTTACATGCTCAAGCATGCGCCCGAAAAAACGATCCTGGAATTGAAGGAGGTCATTAACCTTGAGCCCGGTAACGCCGAGGCCAACTACAAACTCGCGCGATTGCTGCTTTCGCAAGGCCAGATTGACGAAGCGATCAACACTATTGAGAAGGCAAAAGCGGAACAGCCGTCATTTGTGGCATTACTTCCTTTGCTCGGCGAGGCATATTTAAGAAAAAGCAATGCGGAAAAAGCGGAGGAGAATTATCTGCTAGCGCTGGCGGCGCAGAAGGACAATGCTGACGCAATTCTCGGTCTGGCGCGCGTTTCCCAAATGAGAGGAGATACAAAAACCGCATTAGGGTATTTATCTCGGGCCAGAGAACTAGCAGGGGATTCGCCCGATCTGCTTTACAAGCTGGGCGTGGCCGCTCTTGGGCTCGGGGTTTATGACGAGGCCCAATCCGTTTTAGAGCAGGCCGTGAAGTTGAAGCCCGACGAGCCCGCTTACTTCATTGCTCTGGGCGCTACGTGGCTCAAGAAGGCTGACGTGTTTACGGCCGAGCAGGCCTTTCGTCGGGCTCTCAAGCTTCAGCCGGACAACGCTCAAGGGCAGATGTACCTCGGCTATGTCTTATACAAACAAAAGAAGTTCGGCGAAGCGAAGGGATACTTTGAGAAAACCATCAAGACCGACTCGAGCGTGCCGGAATCTTTTTATTATCTGGGGTTGATTGTCCAGGAGGAGAACGAAGATGAGCGGGCCATCGAGCTCTTTGAAAAAGCCGTTAAGATGTCGCCCCTGTTTGCCAACGCGCACGTCGCTCTCGGTGCAAGTTATCTGAAGTTGAAAGACTATGTTCGGGCTCAGAAGGAGCTTGAGCTGGGAGCTAAACTGAATCCCGATGATTCAAAGGCGCATTATCAGCTGGCGCTACTGTACGCCCGGCTTAAAGATCAAAAGCGGGTGCAGGCAGAAATGCAAATCATTGAAAAACTGAAAGCATTGAACCAATCACAAAAAGGACAAAGCGACACTTTTGTTATTACGCCGGCTACACCCAATCCCCGGTAAACTTCCAATGAGTTTTATTTCGAAAACGGTTTACGCCGCTTTCCAGCTGGGCCTGATCCTATCGTTAATGGTGCTGAACCTACCTTCGATCTCTTCGGCTCAGGAAGCACCGAAGAAAGCGAACGTCACCTTCGAGGAAGTGCCGGCAAAAAAGAGCGGCATCATCTGGGTTCACAACAACGCCCATTCGACTAACCGTTATTTGCCCGAAACCGTTGGGGCTGGCGGTGCTTTCTTCGATTACGACAACGATGGCTGGATGGATATCTATCTGGTTAATAGCGGGCCCTCAGATTTCTACACTCCCACGACGCCTTTGAAGAACGCGCTTTACCATAACAATCATGATGGCACGTTTTCAGATGTGACCGACAAGGCCGGGGTGGCTGGTGGCACCTTTGGCATGGGTGTCGCCGCTGCCGACTACGACGGTGATCGCTGGGCTGATCTTTACATCACAAGTTATGGCCGCAATATTCTTTATCACAACAACGGCAACGGCACGTTTACTGACGTGACGGATAAAGCCGGAGTCGCTGCGCCTGGCTGGTCTACCTGCGCTGTTTGGTTCGACTATGACAACGACGGCAAGTTGGACCTATTTGTCTCCAGCTTCGTTGTTTACGAAAAGTCTCTCAATATTCTGTGCACTGATGAGACCCTGAGCCGGCGCTACTATTGTGTCCCGCGCTTGTTCAAGCCCAGATCGAGTCTCCTCTTCCACAATGACGGCAACGGCAAATTCACTGATGTGAGTAAAGAATCGGGCATTGCTGATTCGCCCGGCAAGTCATTCGGCGCGGTCGCGACAGATGTTAACAACGATGGACTGATGGACCTGTTTGTGGCAAACGACACGTTGCCCAACTTTCTCTTTATCAATAAGGGCGACGGAAAATTTGAAGAAGTTGGATTGGCGGCAGGCGTTGCCTTTAGTGATGCCGGCAAACCGCGCTCGGGAATGGGCGTGGATGCGGCTGACTATGATGGCGATGGCTGGCAGGATCTTTTTGTAGCCAATATTGACCGGGAGTTTTTCAGTCTCTATCACAACCAGAAGGATCTGATTTTTACGGATGAGCCCGACGAGATCGGAACGGCCACGCAAATGTTAAGCGGCTGGGGATTGAGGTTTTTCGACTACGATAATGATAGTGATCCTGACCTGTTCCTCGTCAACGGCCATCCTGACGACTTTATCGAGATGCGTACCACCCGCGTGAGGTACAAAGAACCTTTGTTGATGTTTGAGAATACGGGGCAAACCTTTAGGAATGTGAGTGCGCAGTCAGGCATAGTTTTCAGCAAGGAGTTCTCAGGACGAGGCATGGCTGTCGGCGACTTTGATAACGACGGCGACCTGGATGTGCTTATCTCAAACAACGGCGAGCCTCCGCTTCTGCTTCGTAATGAAGGTGGCAATAGAAACAACTGGCTCGGTCTTCAACTCGTCACCACTAAGAGCAATCCCGCCGCAGTAGGAGCGGTCATTACTTGGCAAGCTGGCGGTGTGAAACGAGGCCGGCTGAAGACTGCCGGCGGCAGCTACCTTTCATCACACGATCCCCGAGAAATACTCGGCATTGGTTCGGCAACGAAGATCGACAATGTGGAGATTCGCTGGCCGAGCGGCAAAGTGGACAAGCTCGCGAATCCACCAATAAATAGTTATATCAAAGTCATTGAAGGTGAGGGCGTTTCCAGGGGCGGCGGAAGGCCGGCGAATTAAGTGACTCATCGGGTTACGAAAGCTATAGCTTCAACCATTCTGGTGCTCTGTGTGGTGGGTTTTTGGACCTCACTTTCACCACGAGGCCAAAATCAGAACAGGGCTTTGTCCAGGTGGCGGCCCACACGCGAGCTGGCTGGTGTTCGTTATGTGGGAAGCAGCGTCTGCGCGCAATGCCACACCGGCCAGGCTGCGAAGCGATGGCCCAACTTGATGGGGCGAGCGCTGGAACCAACTGCCAACTGTGAGGTTTTGAAGACTCACCCGCGAATGAGTTTTAGGAACGGCCCGTATACCTATCACATTGTGCGGGATGGAAGTCGCAGCATTTACACAGTTACTGACGGAATCAACGCGATTTCTGAACCCATCCTTTACTGCTTTGGCCAGGGCAAGGCTGGCCAGACTTACGTCTTTCGGCACAACGGCGTGTTCTTCGAAAGTCGGGTCAGCTACTATCAAGAAACCCAGGGTCTCGATTTCACCATCATTCATCCCCATGCGGTGCCAGAGTCGGTGGAAGCAGGGCTTGGCCGGGCGATGACCGAAGAAGCAGCTCAGGGTTGTTTCGCTTGCCATTCAACCGGGGCGATCAGTGGCTCGCAGTTACAACTCGATAACCTGATGCCCGGAGTGACTTGTGAAGGTTGTCATGGGCCTGGCGAGAAACACATTGCGGCCGTCAAGGAAAAAAACTTTAGGAACCTGGAAATATTTAATCCGGCGAACATGGATGCAAACGACCTGACACAGCAATTCTGTGGTGCGTGCCACGTGAGTTTTGAAAAAGCCCTCCTCATGCCAATGCAGGGCGGCAGGAATAACATTCGTTATCAGCCCTACCGTATCTTTAATAGCAGAGGACACAGTGGCGATGCGCGGATCAGTTGCATCGGGTGTCATAATCCGCACGACAAGTTGGAGGAGAGCGCGGCCTATTACGATTCAAAATGTCTGGCATGTCACCTCACTCTCCCGGGTGCAGTGAAGACAGCTTCTCGCTCGGCTCCTGCCTGTCCGGTCGCTAAGCGACGATGCGTAACCTGCCACATGCAAAAGGTCGAACTGCCCGGGTCACACGACAAATTTACGGATCACTGGATCCGCATCGTGAAGCCAGGCGATCCAATTCCGAACTAACCTGAGTAGATTCTGAAAAACGCAACGTCGCCACGGATGCAACATTAGGCTAAGCCGCAACCAAAACCCCCTAAGCTCCAGAGGAGCCGGATGTTTATAGCAACGGCAACACCGAGAAAGACCTAGCTCCAACGGAGCGGAATGTTCTGAAGCAATTCCACATCCGGCTCGTCTGGAGCTAAAACCGTTTTTGCCGGCCCGGCTGCGCTGCGCTTCTGCGCCTCCGCTCAGTTTTCCGCAGCAAACCTAAGGTTTATTGGTCGGAGGAACCACAGGACTTGCCAGTGTCGTAACTCGCTTCTTCCATTCTGCGGAAGTAGTCGACTTAAGCTGTGACAATTCAGCGGCGGCGATTACCAGCTTCCGCACACCCGGAGTGACGACGAATTCCAGCGCGGCTTTTGGTTTTGCTGCTTCGTCGAGTTTCGCTAGTTGAGCGTCACGCCATTCGGTTGTGGCTGCATTGCCTGCTGATAGGTAAGACATCGCTTGTAGTCCCGCCTCGGCGATGTCCGATAGGTTGCTTGCCAGCGGCCTTGCCTCCTGGAGCGCAGGAGATCGATCAATCATAGGACCGAGTGTCAGGCCGGAGGCACGCCAGTCGACGAGAGTATCAGTTATGTTCTGCTTGTAGAGGGCAAAGCGCGGCGCATCGAAGAGGAAGGCGTCCACGATCGAGTTGAACTGCCGGGAGGTTTCACTGTCGGGCCGCGCAGCATCGATCAAGCCGGTAAGCGGGCTAAGCATTGTTTGCGGCCGCATTTGATAGCGACGGTATTCTTTGACCGGCTCGATTACCGAAGCCAGCGTTCGCAGTGGTCCGATATTGTCGCTGCCGGCAAGACGCCTGAGCATCATGCTGTAATTCTTTTCGTGACTAAGCCCCAACTCTTCCAGTTGACTGCTGATCACCGACAAACGACGGTACATGTCAGCGACATCCGTCACCGTTCGAGGCGACCAAAGACGTTCGGCAATGGCGGCGGTGCGTGGCCAGATGCGCGAGTCGATGGTCTCCGGGCTTACCCATTCGCCCCACATGGTTGCTTCGCCACCCAGAACATGCTTCGCTTCTTCGGCACTAAGAGTGCTGTTCTCCGGAATTGGATCGGCCAGGTAGTGGTCTGAAGCGGGAAAGATTAGATCGATATAGTAGCCCGCGGAAAGAATTCCGTTGTATCCCTGCTTCGCGGCATCGGCGAGAGACGCCGGCCCACGCCATGATTGAATTACTGCGTCTTTCGGCAGATCCGGATGCAGGATTTCTTCCCAGCCAATCATTCTCTTGCCGTGCTTCTGGAGGATTTTTAAGACTCGTTGATTGAAATAAGCTTGCAGGGCGCGATTGTCCTTGATGCCTTTTTCTTTCATGAAAGCCTGAATCTGCGGGTTGCGGTCCCACTGCTTGCCTTCATTCTCATCACCGCCGATGTGCATGTAGGCGTCAGGAAACAGCGCCGCCATCTCGCCCAAAAATCCGTCAAGAAACTTGTACGTTTTGTTGCGGGTGGGGTCGAGCGCAGGTTCAAAGATTCCCGCGCCGCGTTCAATTTTATATGGACCAGGGGCGCTGCCCAGTTCCGGATAACCAACCAACCAACTGGTACTGTGACCCGGAATATCAAACTCGGGCATTACCCGAATGCCACGATCGGCTGCGTAGGCAATGATCTCGCGCACTTGATCCTGAGTGTAGTAGAGACCGTCAGACCCCATTGAATGGAGCTTGGGAAACTTTTTGCTCTCCACGCGAAAGCCCTGGTCCTCTGTCAGGTGCCAGTGAAAAACATTGAGCTTGACGGCGGCCATTGCATCAAGATTGCGCTTGAGCACTTCCATTGGCTCATAGTGGCGCGCCACATCGATGAGCAAACCGCGCCAGGGGAAACGCGGCTGATCCTGAATCTTTATACCCGGCAGGTAATATCCATCACGATCACCCTGGAGCAGTTGCAGAAAAGTTTCTAAACCGCGTAAGGCGCCCACTACTGTCGGCGCAACGAGACGCGCCTGCTTATCAGTGATTTCCAAACTGTAGCTTTCGTTTTCACTGACCGAAGGAACAGTATCGCCCGCTGCTTTGCATTGGACCACCAGGGTAGCCGCGCTTTCGTCGGCAATGAGCTCAAGCGGCAACGTTATGACAGTTCGCCCTGCGAGCCGCTTAAGCATGCGGGCAATACCCGCTCGCAAACGATCGTCAGAATAATCCTTCGTAGCTACGCTGAAAGTGCCAGTGATTGCCAGACGGCCAGATCGAGTTTGCATCGAGGCGGGCACTGGCATCAGGTTGAGCTGCCCTGGCGACACAGTAGCGGACATTGGGTCCTGGGCCCGGACAGGCAAGGACATGATTGAAGCAAAAGTTAAGAAAACAGCTAGCTGGACGTATTTAGCAATCCTCATTGTTTTCAGGTCCTGGCTCCTTTTTTCTCGATGCGAGGTTGTTTCTTGACGGTTCTATTGCCTGTGGAATCATGCCATAATCGCACACCTGCTTGAGTCTATTGTAGCTGATTCCATGAGGAGGGGGCTGGCTCCAATAGAAGGATTTCGTTCGATGAATACCAGAAAGTACCTGCGTTTTCAGTTCACCAGAAACTTACCTGGACCGTGGTCGATTACTCTCCTTCCGCTGATCGTTTTATTTACATTCTTGTTTGGCTTGGATTCACACTTTTGCCCGACGGCGTACGCTAATGATCCCACGGGCTGGCGTCTAGTTTGGAGCGACGAGTTTGATGGTACCAGCGGCTCGCCCGTCGATTCGAACAAGTGGTCCTTTGATATTGGCGGCAAGGGATGGGGTAACAACGAACTCGAGACGTATACGAACCGCACTGCCAACGCGGCTCTCGAGGGTGGTTCGCTGGTAATTAAAGCGCTCAAGGAAACCTATACCGGTCGCGACAACATTACGCGTGACTACACTTCAGCAAGATTGCTTACCCGGAATAAGTTTACGCAAACCTACGGACGGTTTGAGGCGCGCATCAAACTTCCCTTTGGACAGGGCATCTGGCCGGCATTTTGGTTGTTGGGCGACAACATCGGTACAGTGGGCTGGCCCACTTGCGGCGAGATCGACATCATGGAAAACATCGGCAAGGAACCTTCGACTGTGCATGGCACCTTCCATGGTCCGGGGTATTCGGGTGCAAGGGGCGTAACCGCCGCCTACACGTTGCCAAATGGCCAGAAGTTCGCTGACGATTTCCACGCCTACGCAGTTGAGTGGGAACCGAACGTCATTCGGTTTTACGTCGATGGACGGTTGTACAAGACACGAACACCCGCAGACCTTCCGGCGGGTACAACCTGGGTCTTCAATCATCCGTTCTTTATCATTCTCAACGTCGCAGTAGGCGGCGGTTTTCCGGGTAATCCTGATGCGACGACGGTTTTTCCGCAGCTCATGAAGGTCGATTATGTTCGCGTCTATCAACGCGCTATTTCAACAAACCGCCTATTGCTTACTGATGAGGCTCGAGCCGAGCGCCGGCTCTGGACTTGGTGACGTTTAAGCGCGATCCTTTCTCGGTTAGCAATACCTACACCATCCGTCTGGACCTGGTTCAGCAACCAAATTGAAACCGGGTGGACCAAATTACTGGGAGGGCATTCTCATGAAATGCAGAGTCGCAAGCGTCAATGCATGCTTAGGCCTTCTGATTGCCCCAGTTTTCGTGGTGACTTTGTCCAGTTCAACCTTCGCCCAGGGGAGGCCTGGGCCGCCTCCGGGAGCCGGTCCGCCCGGAGATAACAATCCTATTCGCGCGGACCGCTCGCGACAGATGGACGAAAGCAGATTGCGAAGGGCGGAAATTGCTGTAAACGAGGAGGGGGAGCAGCAAAAGCGTGTAGAAGCCGCTATCGTAGACATGAAGGAAAACTTTACGCGCATTCAGGTGCTGCGCAATGACATCGCCCGAAATCTCGTAGCGCGAAAACCAATCGACTATAAGCTGGTCTCAGCACAGACCGCCGAAATAAATAAGTGCGCTCACCGTTTAAAGGTCTATATGGCGGCGCGGGCTGCCGAGAACAAGGAACAAAACAGTGCACCGGATCTCAAAAGCGAAGAAATGATCGAGGCTCTGGTGAAGCTGTGCAAGCTAATCGACAGTTTTACGGAGAATCCTGCGCTCAAGGACGCGGCAACGGTTGATGCGAAAGAAATCGACAAAGCTAAGGAAGCTAAAGCGAGGGCTGACGCGGACCTGCTAGCCATTATTAAACTGAGTGAGAGTATCGAAAAGAAATCTGCCAGCTTAAAGGCTCCCAGGTAATCTTCTCGCAATCAGTTTTATTGGACCACTAGTGCGAGTTCTCGACACGAACAAAGATCGTCACTTTGTGATCACGAACCCGGCTTCTTGTTTCACTGTCTTGTTTTGAACCGTATCTCTAGCTTGAATTACAACGGAGTATTTTCCCGTCGCAAGGCCGGTGAGCTTAATGTATTTGGCAAAAATAAGCTGCGCCACCGGTTCCGCCACAATTTCAGTGAGCAGGTAGTCGAGAGGCCTCATCGCCGGCTTGCCGTCTTTCATTAGCGTGACGGTAACTGTCACTAAGGGCTTACCGGTTTCGCGGGAGGGAGCGGCGTTATAGAGTTTGAAGAAAATGATCAAGTTATCCGTCGTAAGAAATTCGCGACTTGGCGAAGGACGAATTTGCACGTTGCGTTCCCTCAGTTCATCGCTCGTTCCAGCCGGCTGCCTGAGCGGTTCGGCGTGGCGACTCAGCACTACTTCTGTTGCCCGGAACTCGGAGTCCGCGATTGGCAGCACAAGCTTTTCTCTTCTCGCGGCCACCTTTCCTGAGAGCCGATCCTTGACGATTAAGTCAATCGTGTAAGCGCCCGCTGCCAACAGCATATCCTGTCGATAAAAGATTTTGTCATTCACAATCGATTCGTACTGTGGCTCGCTCAACACAACGTCGAAGTTTCCGCCCAAACGGGAAAGGATTTTATCCTCGCCTTCGCCTCTTACTACGCCCAGAACGTCGACTTGCAAGCGCTGTTTATCGCCCTTTCGCTCAAACTGCACCGCACTTGGTGGTATCTCGAACGATAATGGGACCATGTAGTAGCCCTGCTGAAACCTAAATGAGGTCAACTCCAATGATAAGGGCAAGGTCGAATGGCTCTCGAATGTTGTAAAGTTCGCGAGCAGTTTCCTGTCATCAGGTGAAAGAGGGACGATCTGGCTCGGGGGAATGGCATAGTAGCCGGGGCGAGCAACCACGCTTACGTCGGCTCGTCGGACCTCGATTTTTACTTTACGAAAGCTACCATCGAAATTTGGATCAGTGCTGCGATACGCCAGGGTATAACGTGAACGGATTTCCGAATCTATCCGGTCCAGGCCAACGGCGATATCATTCGTATTTTTGATAAACCGTCCGCCCGTGTCGTCTGAAATTTTGTATAGCAAATCCTGCTGACGATTCAATCCTTCTTGTCGGGTGATGTCAAAAACGCTTTCGCCGCCGCCAACCCTTCTCCGACTTTCCATGCTATTTGCCCCTGAAATTCCCGCCAGGGGTGAAGAACCCACCAGCGAACCAGAGGTGGGTGTCCCGCCGGTCAGTCCGCTCGAGTCAATGATGTAGATAGCGACGTTCGCGCGATTAGCGATGTCGATCGTACTTTGCACTTGCCAATCGAGCGCCTCAGGCGCGACAAATCCTTCGGAGAACATGACGAGGGTTTTTTTCCCTGGTATCGGGCGCAAGCCCTCGCAGATTGCCGCGAGGGCCGCCAGGACGGGGCGTGTCTGCTGCGCACTTAACGCCGAGCGAAGTTGCATGTATTGCTCAAGCACGTGCTGAGCAATCAAGGCTTCCGCAGCCGCCGAGCCCGCAGCCCCGGCCGCTGGAGTTTCCGGGATTGGCTCAGTTGGCGCTGCCGAAAGTTTTTCGCGAATCGAGTTTATGTCCTGGGCAAGCCCGCGTGCCTCGGAAGTCTTTGAAACACTCGAACTGGTGTGAGCCTTGTCAACAGCCGCGATAAGCTTAGCTTTGTCATGCGTAAATGGCTGCAGCAATTGCAAACCGCCGGAAATGGAAAACAGAGCGACCGAGTCGTTGTCGGATATGCGCTCGCGGATATACTTCGTCATGCCGTCGAGCACATGTTTCAAATTCGCAGGCTCGGTGGTTTGGCCGTCCAGCACCAGTGAGATGATGTTTCGCGGAATGCCGTTTTGTTCCCGCGGTCGTGGGGAGCCGGAAATGGTTGTGGTTCGATTCGAATCATTTCCGCTGACGAGTGTCGAGTCGAAGAACTCGATCTTCTGCTGCACGCCATTTTCAGAGAGGACAAAATCTTCTGCCTTGAGATCCGTTACTGCCTTTCCCTTTTTGTCCTTTACCATCACATCGAGGTTTACAAGACTAGAGCTAATCTTAATCACGTCATCTTGACCCGCGCCTTTATTAATTTCTTTTTTTTCCTGTGACTGAGCCGCCACGGCTGAGAGCAACAGAAGCGCCATTAGGATTGGTCGATCAAATTTCATTTGTTTTAACAAAAAAAGATTCTAATTAACCTAATACGATGAACAGTTTATCGCACCGAAGATCAAAGCGAAAGAGAGGTCTATAAACATCTCGTCGCTCCGGGACCGCACCGTTTCTCTGCTGCGCAGCAAGTCCGGCAAGGTCTTTGACCTCCGATGCGCGGCAAGTCTCCGACTTGCCTTACAGGCTTTATGAAAATCCTTAAGGGTCTACGACCCTTGAGATTCCGGTCATAGACCGGAAAAGTTAGTAAATACAGGTCATCGGTAAGTCAAAAGACTTACCGCGTATCGGAGGTCAAAGACCGGCTGGTTATAGCTGGAAACTTTGTTAGAAAAACAAGAATCTTAGGAGTTGTTTCATAAAGAGCACAGAGGAAGCATAGAGAATTTTGATACCTTACGCGGCAAGTATCACCGATGCGGACATCATAATGTCAGATGGCACTAGCCTGGAGTTCGTGGGAGTAACGCCGTCTGAGTCATTGCTACCGACGGCCGTGGACCTTCGCGAGCAGCGGGACCCAGTTCTTTCTGGTGCGGCCTCGATGCTGGGCGTGAAGTTGGATCCGGTCGAAGCTGGTAAGCTTTTCCCCTTTAAATGGAAGCCGTAAAGAGGCAATCCTCGGTCAGAAATGGAAACGGAAGCGTAATAAGGTTGAATGATAATGCTATTTGACTCGAACTATTTGAGCGTAAACCTCTCCATGAGTCCGCCGATCCTCACTTCAAAATCACCTGGCTCAACAACTGGTTTGTTATCCACTCCAATGAACGAAAGATCATCCGGCCGCAACCTGAAGCTCAAGGTGCGACTTTGGCCCGGTTCCAGATAGACCTTCGCAAAACGTTTGAGCCTCTTTCTGGCGGGCGGTAAAGAGGCTACAAGATCAGTAATATACAGCTGGATGACTTCCTGCCCGGCGCGATGACCAGTGTTAGTTACAGTAACGCCAACCGAAAGGTCAGCGTTTCCGGTTATCGTCTTTTGACCGAGGCGGAGATCGCGGTAAGCAAACGTTGTATAACTGAGACCCTGTCCGAATTCGAACTGAGGTGTGAATGCCATATTGCCAAAGGCGGTGTCCTCAGTTTCGAATGCTTTGTGATCGTAAGTAATCAGCCCGTTCGGTGTGCGCGGGTAGGTGAAGGGAAGTTTTCCTGACGGATTAAAGTCGCCAAATAAAATGTCGGCGACTGCCTGTCCTCCTTCGTTGCCCGGGTTGTAAGCCATCAGCACGGCGCCGGCTTTATCAACAATGCGGTTGATGATTCTGGGGCGCCCCTCCACCAGCACCAGCACCACCGGCTTGCCTGTGGCTTCAATGGCTTCGGCGAGTTTCACTTGCGGTTCACCCAGGGTCAGATCAGTAATGTTGCCGGGAGTCTCCGTGTAGGATCCTTCGCCAAGACAAAGCACCACTATATCGGCAGCGCCGGCGGCGCGCACCGCAGCAGGAATGTCGACTTCGGATTCAACGTTAGTGGGTGTGCTGTTTGAAGGAGATGCTTCAGGGCGCATGATCTTCGTACCGGGAACGTAGGTCACGTTTGCGGCCCCGGCCTTGGTTTCAATCGCGCGTCGAATGGTGAGACGATCTCTCGGATAAAGTGACTCTTCCGAACCTTGCCAGACGTAGGTCCAGCCATTATTGAGGGAGATCAACGAGTCGGCAGTTGGGCCAGTGACCAGCACTTTTCGATCCCGCGAGAGCGGCAGCAGGTTGTTTGTATTCTTCAGCAGCGTCATCGATTCACGAGCTGCTTGCAGGCTGGCCTGTCGCGATTCAGATAACCCGATCCTGCCCTTGAGTGCGGCATTAGGCATCGGGTTTTCGAAAAGGCCCAACTCAAACTTTACTCTCAAGATTCGCCGCACCGCTTCATCAATTCGCGACTGGGGTACTGCGCCTTCTTTAACCAGGGCGATCAGGTTATCGCTGAAGCTGTAATCAAGCGGCACCATGCTCATGTCGATACCGGCCATGACGGCCATCTTGGTCGCTTCCTTCTCGGTAGCCGCCACGCGCCAAATGGTTACCAATTTCTTGATGTCCTCCCAGTCGGAAACTACAAATCCCTTAAAGCCCAGCTCATCGCGCAAGATCTCAGTCAAGAGATGGTGATTAATGTGGCCGGGAATGCCGTTAATCTCCGCGGAGTTAACCATCACGGTATGCGCTCCCGCTTTGACGGCGGCTGCAAAGGTAGGCAGGAAGTATTCGCGCAGATAATTTTCCGGAATCCAGGCCGGAGTTCGATCCCTGCCCGTCAACGGAAAACTGTAGCCCATGTAATGTTTCAAGCTGGCGGCAACACGATCCTGCGAGGCTACGTCCGACCCTTCCAGGCCGCGCACGAAGGCCACCCCCATTACTTTAGCAAGATATGGATCCTCACCGAATGTTTCATAGAAGCGTGGCCACAGCGGTTGGCGGCCGATATCAAGCACAGGTGAAAAGCTCCAGGGGATACCGGCGGCGCGAGTTTCCAGAGCGGCGATTTCTGATCCCCGTTTCATCAACTCAGGATTCCAGGTCGCGGCCATCCCGATCTCCTGCGGAAATAGAGTTGAGCCCTGTATGTAGTTTGCGCCATGGATTGAATCGATGCCATAGATTACAGGAATGCCGAGGCGGGTCTTCTTTGTCGCGGCTTCCTGGATCTGCCTGATAGTGTCATGCCACTTGTCAGCCGTTAGGGCTTGATCCGCGACGTTAAGAATTGACCCGACGCCGTAGCGCACGATCGCCTTATCGAGCTTCTCAGGATCGATCTGGATGTTTTGATCCTGGCCCTTTGAAATCATGCCGATGGTCAGCTGCGTCATCTGGCCCACTTTCTCCTCAAGAGACATGCGCTTGAGGAGGGCCTCGATCTTCTGCGAATTATCACGCTCCGGTCCGGCCGCGTTAGTGGCATTCTTGAAAAACTCGTCACTGTCAGTGATGTCGGCGGTAACGGGCCCCCGACCGTCCGACGTTGAGCCTTTTCCAGCGGCCGTGTTCGTAGTCGTTCGCTCGACACTAGCGGGGCTGGAACTGTCGGCCTTCCGTACCAGCAGGCCAGAGCATATTGAAAGCGTAACAACCGCCAAAGCAAGCGCAGTTTTTTCCATGGTCTTCTTGTTTTCCTTCGGGGAATAGGTCGGCTGAACACGCCCATTCTCTTTCATTGGCAAGGGATATTCAAGAAACCGGAAACGGCGGTGGCTAACGAGAATTAGATCAAGTTAACGCTGGGACCGCGGGCGTCTCGCCCGCTGTTGTGTAGGCCTTCTGTTTACGATTCTTGAAGTAGTCGGGAAAGGCGGAGGTGGGATGCACGCCGGTTAGTGCAGGCATTCTGACAACAATTTCGCAGGGAACGGGGGCGGGTGGGACGCTCGCGATCCCAGTGAAGACGTCGCGTAGACAATTAATTGCAGAACCGAGCGCGGTAGCGCCGGATGCCAGAGTCAACATCGTGTATGGATCATCGTCCTTACGATCTTCAATAGCGAAGTTGAATTTAGCATCCGGCGCTACCGCGCTC
>DASXSC010000038.1:0-5683 GCA_036506215.1 Pyrinomonadaceae bacterium
ATTTCATTCTGCCTACTTAGTTGGGATAAGGGCTGAACCTTTAAGTCGTACCAAAAACAGCCTTTGTCGTCCCCGTTCCGGGCCACTCATTTAGTTCCTGCTCGAGGGCGCGATAAGTACCAGCGATAGACTCGTTGGATCTCCTTCGCGTCGAAGGATCGAGCAGTTCTATGAGGCGCGCCTCGTAAGAATCACACGTTGGGGATTCGCCATTTGGCTGGACCCATTCGGGATGTTGGATCCGCAGGTCGTCGTGAATCTGTTGCAGGAGCTCGGTGTAGGTGTGGATTTGGTGAGGCACGGCCATTGGCTTGGTGAGACTAATGAAGTTCATAAACGTCTTTTTATTTGAGGTTGACTGCTCCAAATCCGCGCGGAACGAGGAACCATCTTCATGAGGCCCCTTCAACAGCGGCCTCACTTCAGGTGACTCGGGGCTCCAGTTGAATCTGGAGATCGCGCTAAGCGGTGTCTCAGCGAAGATCCAGTCCGCTTTCAGGTCGGCCGAAGGTGCGTTGAAACGTCGGATGACGTAATGAAAGATTTAATAGATGATCCGCGACATCGTGTCAAGCAATTCTGTGACGTTCCTGTGTCGCGTCCAAACTCCGAACTCCGAGGGTCTTCGCTCCTGATGCGCCTCGTCATTGGAGAAACTCGCCCGGCCACATCCCTTGTTGCAAACGAAATACTAAAGGCAGCAGCTGCGAGCACTCACCGGTGCGGAGAGGCGGTTAGTGGAGGCTGTGCTGATTCATAAACACCGAGCTAGGTTAAAGTCCCCGCGTAATTCCTGGCCCCTCGTAGTTCGTTGCACTGTTTTCTTCGCGATAAACACCGCGCGGTTGCTTTGTGATTGACCAGCGGGCGGCGAGTCGGGTACCCTGAATTCGAGTGGGGGCGCGTCAGCTTTTAGTTTCGCCAGCGCGTCTCCACTCTCTGGCTACGTGTTGGATCGCGCAGCAAGCAAAGGCCCTAGAGCATGGCGGACGTGAAGTGTGACGGCTCGTCGTTTGCAAAAGCGATTGTGGTCAAGGCACCCACTGACCACGCGTGAATAGGTGCCCAGCATGACTACATAGCCAAACATTTCGGGAAGTGGCGTTCCATTGGCGTAAAGTCCGTCGAGCACGACAAGCGTCTATTCGATATTATGCGATTTACCACCGTGGACGGAAAAAAACATATTCTTTACTTCGATATCACTGACTACTACGGCAAATTGTGAATGGCTTCCAAACCATCTAATCATGCGATGCAGCCAACCGCCTTTGCACTACATCGCTTTACTTTATGAAAACATGTTCACTGCAAGCCATGCGCGCTCCCACCAGCGGTGGCTGATCTCCTTCTCGTTAGACGAATATGCCGAACGGCAAGCCGGGTGATCACCCAATCACTGACCTGATGATTTATCACCTTTCGGTTTATCGGAACGTCAACGATACGAAAAGCGGAAAGCGCCGCGAAATGATCGCCCGGCTGAGTTTCAATACTGCCTGCGAGCTTGGCTTTCGCGGCAGCCTCGACGAATGGGAGCGCCTCATGGGAGCAGTTGCCAGGCGATGAACGATTATAGCACGCTGATCGTTTGCCGGGAATACCGGCTCAACGCCCGGCGCTTCAAAGGTTCGCCTCACGCGGTGTTGACAGGAGAACCTAGAGTCACGTGAGGGCGCGAGTTTGTTTTCCGTGAGCTATCGCTTTTTTGTGTTGCCCCAAAGTCTTATAGGCACGTCACAGCAGACAGGGCAAATTGTACTTGATTTCGGTACGAACGAAGCGCGTTAACAGCAGCGAAACCAATAACACCTAATGAAAACATTCAGCCATATTCTCTTCTGTAGCATTCACGCTTGCGCTTTGGCGGCGGTCGCCACCTCGCTTCAGGCGGAGCAGATCCAGGTCACCGGCACGCCCGGTTCGCCTGGCGCAACGACAACGATCAACGGCAAACAACTTCCGGCGCCCGACCCGAAGTTCGGCGGCGTCATCAAGGACGACGCCTTGCAATCAAAATTTTGGTGGGCACCTCGGGTTGTCCCGCCCAAGCAGGCGCCTAACATCCTGCTCATTATCACGGACGACGCCGGGTTTGGCGTGCCGAGCACTTTCGGCGGTGTCATCCCGACGCCTACGATGGATCGGATCGCGAAAGACGGGCTGCGCTACAACAACATTCACTCCACCGCGCTCTGCTCGCCCACGCGTGCCGCGCTCATCACCGGGCGTAACCATCATTCTGCCGGGTTCGGCGTGATCTCGGAACAGTCCACGGGATTCCCGGGCTACAACAGCATCATCGCAAAGGACAAGGCAACCATCGGACGGATTCTGCTCGATAATGGCTACGCCACGGCGTGGTTCGGCAAGGACCACAACACACCGGCCTTTGCTGCCAGCCAGGTGGGGCCGTTCGATCAATGGCCCACCGGAATGGGTTTCGAATACTTTTACGGCTTTGTCGGCGGCGACTCTAACCAATGGCAGCCGAATCTGTTTCGCAACACGACGCAAATCTATCCATTTGAAGGCAAACCCGGTTGGAACCTGGTCACCGGAATGGCCGACGATGCCATTGATTACTTGAACCGCATTAACCAAACGGCGCCCGGCAAGCCGTTTTTCGTCAAATACGCGCCCGGCGCAACGCACGCGCCGCATCATCCAACCAAGGAATGGGTGGACAAGATCAGCGCCATGCACCTGTTCGACGAGGGCTGGAACAGAGTTCGTGAGAAAATTTTCGAGAACCAGAAGCGCCTTGGTGTGATTCCGCAGGGCACCCAGCTGGAGCCCTGGCCGACAAAGATCATCAAGAACTGGGATGACTGCACGCCCGAGGAAAAGAAGCTCTTCATCCGCCAGGTGGAAGTCTTCGCCGCCTACGTTGCCTACAGCGACAACGAGATCGGTCGCGTTATACAAGCTATAGAGGATATGGGCAAGCTCGATAACACACTCATCATCTACATTAACGGCGACAACGGCACCAGTGCCGAGGGCGGCCCGCTCGGCACACCGAACGAAGTCGCGTTCTTCAACGGTGTCAACATGATGCCCGTTAACGTTCAGATGAAGTGGTATGACGTGTGGGGCACCGAGCAAACCTACAACCACATGTCGGCGGGTTGGTCGTGGGCCTTTGATACTCCCTTCACTTGGTTCAAGCAGAACGCTTCGAAACTTGGTGGTATCGGCCAAAACATGGCGATATCGTGGCCGGGGCGCATTAAGGACAAGGGCGGCCTCCGCGAGCAGTTCATGCACGTCATCGACGTCGTGCCCACAATTCTCGAAGAAACCGGCATTCCCGCGCCCGAATACGTGGACGGCATCAAACAGGCGCCGATCGAGGGCACGAGCTTCGCCTATACCTTTGACGCTAAGAACGCCAAGGAGCCGTCGCGGCACAAAACCCAGTACTTCGAGATGTTCGGCCAGTGGGCGCTCTACCACGAAGGCTGGCTGTTGAGCACGCAGGTCAACCGAGCGCCTTGGGAGGCATTCGGCCCCGCAAACCCAGACCCGCTCAACAACCAAGTGCTCCAACTTTACAACCTGGACAGGGACTTCAGCCAGTCCCAGGACGTCGCAAACAAGTATCCGGACAAGGTGAAGCAGATGAAGCAGATGTTCATCGAAGAAGCCAAGAAATATCAGGTGTTCCCGATGGATGCCTCAGTGGGGGCCCGAATCGTAGCGCCGCGCCCGAACATCACCGCCGGCCGCACGGAGTTTGTGTATACCAAGCCGATGACGGGCCTGCCGCAGGGTGATTCGCCAATGTTGCTCAACTCCTCGTACACCATCACAGCTGACATCGACGTCCCGCAAGGCGGCGCGGAAGGTATGATCCTCACGTCAGGGGGCCGGTTTGCCGGCTACGGCTTTTATCTATTGAAAGGCAAGCCGGTGTTCCTCTGGAATCTGATAGACCTGAAACGCCCCAAGTGGGAGGCCAAGGATGCGCTCACGCCCGGCAAGCACATCGTCGAGTTCGACTTCAAGTACGACGGTCTTGGTGTTGGCACGCTCGCGTTCAACAACATGAGCGGCCTGGCTCGGCCCGGTACCGGCACCCTCAAGGTGGATGGTAAGGAAGTCTCAACCCAGAAGCTGGAGCACACCCTGCCTATGATTCTGCAATGGGATGAAGCCTTTGACATCGGCTCCGATACCCTGACTGGCGTGAATGACGAGGACTACAAACCGCCGTTCCCGCTCACCGCGAAACTCAACAAACTAACGATCAAAGTGGACCGCCCGAAGCTCACAGAGGAGGACGTGAAGAAGCTCGAGAATGCCGAAGCGACCGCGGTTGACGGCCAGCCGATCCATCATATGCAGCCAGGGCCTCACTAGGCCCTGCACAGCAGCGCGAACAGCAAAGTCGAAAGAAAGCGTTTTACGACATTGCCCACGCGCCCGCGGATCACTCAAACCGGCGAAGCAAGCCTGAAGGTTATGCGGTGTGGGAAATTCATCCAGTAATGGCGTTGCACGTTGATCAATAGGGTGTCGGCCCGCAGGCGTGCGACTGGTTGCGATTTGCGAAGTAGCGTCCGCATTTATTACATTGCCATAGACGGCGCCAGTTCAGCTTAAACGCCCAATCAAATTCGACGAAGCAATGCGTCGAGCGATGTGCGTACCGCCACCCCCAAGCGGCAAAAGGCGCAGCGCAAAATCTGGCGAAAGAAGCAGCGGAAAGGTTAAGCTGCCTGACAGGCACAAGCCCTAGGCTTCCGACGCTCGCCAGGCAACGCACCTTTCAATTCGTAGATGGGCTCTTAACTGAGCGTGTGTGCATAAACATCTCACCAAACCAATGGCAATTTCTGCCACGCATCGGACAAGGTACGGTGCGCGCCCCTTACGGGCGAGGAGTAGGGTGCAATCGTGAACTTTGGGCAGCGGCTTAAATGCGGGGAACATAGGTGCCGAAATCGACGTAATCAAGCCGGCCCTGCCTGCCCAAACTCACGCTCCGTTCGCTATTCACTTCGCTTTTGGAATTTCGTGCACTTCGTCCTTTATCGCCTTGCTCATTTTTTGCTACAAGCCATTTTCCTGCCTTTGTGAACTGCATACTCCTCATTGAACAATTACAAGCGAGCCTTTGTGGAACGCCTGACCGCGCGACGCTACATCGTCAATCCAAACAGTTAGCGCGCCTGCACCACAGCCTTCGATCTGCTTCTGTAAACGGGATCATCCGTTCGACAGCGCCGTTTGAGTCCAGAATCCGGATCTCGCCAGAGCGGAAGCAGGCGCGGCTCTTTGCATAGTCGATTGCCTGCTCTTGATCCAAGAAAACTGGCTCGACGCCGGGCGCTTCAAAAACTTTCCACCCCCAGGCGTGCGACCTGATTTCAATGACTGTCATCGCGTGTGACTCATTCCAGTTCAAGAAACGCTGTCGGCTTCTCGTCAGCACTGACGATGAATCTCTTTCCGTTGTGGCGGTGCACTCGAACGTCGCCTTCGATTTTGTCGAACTCAAGTTGGATGCCGTCTTGCACGACGATTGAGGCGTAGGACTAAAGTCCAATAGACAGCTGTCGAGAGTCTGGTAGATTCGTTTCTGATTACGTCACCCGACGCCTCAACGCACTTTCCGCCGGCTGAAAGGCCGGTTGGGGGGCTTAACCTTCGCTGAGACACCGCTTAGCGCGATCTC
>DASXSC010000039.1:0-4489 GCA_036506215.1 Pyrinomonadaceae bacterium
CGGGACTACCGGGATGAATCCGCCTCGTGACGCGTGAGAGGCATTACCTTTCCCCCTCCCCCAGAAGCACAGTTGGCGGAGCACCTTTCGCTTTCACATAGAAGACGAGCAGTTTCGCGGGTTGCGTCTCACTGGCATTCCGACTCACGATGTGTAGATCCGTGGGCGATTCGTGAAAGACCTCGCCGGCGTGAACTGTCTGGGGCTTACCACCCTTCACTTGAGTAATGACGGTTCCTTCTAGCACATACACAAAGAGATCTGCGTTGTGTCGATGCGGCTGGGAGGCCTCGCCGGGAGCGAAGTCAACGATTTCGATCATGCCTTCCTTTCCGGCCACATCGGGAAGATCTTTGGTCATCAGACGTGTCACTGTTCCGACCTGGGCATCAGCGCTGCTAAACGCTAATACGCTGCTAAACGCTAGTAATAGAAACAATACCATCTTGTTCATTTTCTGCTCCTTTCAACGAGGATTTCTACTGGGGTTTTAGTGTTGTTGTGTTCCATATAAGAACCAAGATATCGACGACCATGAGGTCGTCGCTATTGCGCAGCCAGGAGATTTTGGTTTCATGGCCCACCGCCGGTCACTTTTGCAGCTAATGCCTGAAGCTTCGCATCAAGCTCTTTGGCTGCCGCTAGCAGTGGCTCGTTTGTCTCGACAACCATAAGCGATGACGGCCTTACATATGTCAGACTGCTTTGATCATCGTCTTCTTCAATGAGGATGAGTTCAACCGGAGCGAAAAGGCCGGCCGTCAAATCATGACGTAACATCGTGATGGCCAGCATTGGGTTCCCGATCACGAACCGCAATACTTTTTTCGGAATATGGACCTTCTTGATCCATGCGCCATGATCCATGATGGCGAACAAAATAAAGCCACTGGGCCCCACGTGAGATTCCACTTCCGCCTTGTACGATTCCCAACTTTCAAACTTCGCGGGAATGTCGTCGATCATCAGTGGTTTCTCGCCGACGTCGGCCAGTAATGTCCTCAAGACTTCGTCGAAACGCTTCTTACTGTCGAATCTGAGGCGGACGCCATTGAAGGGGATTTCTCGCGGACTAGAAGTTGTCATCGTGATTCTCCCGCAGCTACGGCGCAATCATCATCGACCGTCTCGACAACCGACATCGGGTGAGCGCTACGTTCATGGACATAGGCAGCAGGTGTGCGATCGATCAACAGGCTGAGCAGTTCCGGTCGACTATAGTGGCCGCGCGAATCCATCATCCGTTTACGCTTGTCGATCAAAGAGAAATCAAGATCGGCGATCACCACGCCTTCACCGGAGCGCAGCGGTTCACCCATCAATTCGCCTTGCGGCGATACAATCGCGGTAAAGCAGCCGCTGGAGATCGGGCCGATGGGGCATCCGGTATCCTTCATGATTTGGGCCTGCTGATCGGCGTTCAGCCAGGCGGTGGCGTTGACGACGAAGCAACCGGATTCCAAGGCATGTTGGCGGATGCTGACCTGCATCTGTTCGGAGAAAAGGTCGCCTGCAAACGAACCGGGATACATCGCCGAGTGAATCTGCTCGCCATCGGCCATCAAGGCGTAACGGGCCAGCGGGTTGTAATGCTCCCAGCACGCCAACTGACCGATGCGCCCGACTGCGCTGTCGACAGCTTGCAGCGCGGAACCGTCGCCCTGCCCCCAGATCATGCGTTCATGGTAAGTCGGGGAAATCTTGCGGCGACGCTGAATCAAAGTGCCGTCGGCATCGAACAGCAACTGTGTGTCGTAGAGCGTGCCACCATCGCGCTCGTTGACGCCAATGGACACCACCATCCCGGCTTGCTCGCAAGCTTCGCCGATGGCGTGAGTGGCGGCCGACGGTACGGTCACTGCTTGTTCAACTAACCTGAGGTGTTCCGCGCCCATCTCGAAAGGCCGCTGTACATAGGAGAAATAGGGGTAGTACGGCACTACCGTCTCCGGGAAGGTGGCGAACTGCACGCCCTGGCGACCAAGCTCAAGGACCTTTTGGACAACCTTGTCTACTGTGCCTTCACGGCTGTAAAGAACAGGGCTTAGTTGTACAGCGGCAGCTTTGACAATAGTCATTTTCAATATCCTTAGGACTTAATTTTCGCGTTTTTTAGCATCTACTTTGTGATTTCGTTAGCCAGGAATGCCCTTACCTGCTCTCCAAACGGAGAGCGAAATAGGAACTCAGCTTGCGGAGTCTTGCTCTGCCGATAGATAGCGCGCGCATGACTGAAGGTAATAAACCCTTGCTTGCCGTGGTAGGCGCCCATTCCAGAGGGTCCAATACCGCCGAACGGCAGACCGTGATCGAAGGCATGACTCATGCAGTCGTTTAGCGTGACGCCGCCCGACGTAGTCCGATCGAGCACAATCCGCTCTTCCGCGATGTCGTTAGAAAAGTAATAGAGCGCAAGCGGGTGGCTTCGCGCGTTGATGAAGCCGATGGCTTCATCGAGCGTTTTGTAGGTAACTACTGGCAGTAAGGGGCCGAAGATTTCCTCCTGAAGCACAGTCATATCGTCTGTAACCCCTAAAAGGAGGGTAGGCGCAAATCTGCGTGCGGCCACGTCTGACAGGTCTTCGGAAGAGGGATTCAGTTCGATGACTTCAGCCCCCTTTGACTTTGCGTCGGTCAGCCAGCTCTTTAGGCGTTTGAAATGCGCTTCATTGATAATCGAGGCGTAGTCCGGATTGTTCTTGAGTTCCGGGTACATGGAGGCCACAGCAGCCTTAGCCTCCGCGACAAATTGTTCTTCGCACTCGCTGGGCAAAAGCACGTAGTCGGGTGCGAGGCATATCTGCCCGGCGTTAAAGGTTTTCCACGTCAAGATTTTGCGAACTGCGTCGCCAAGATCTGCGGACCTCCCGATAAGGGCAGGTGATTTTCCGCCGAGTTCCAGGGTTACGGGCATCAGGGAAGCCGACGCGGCGCGCATGACCGCTGAGCCCACCTTTGTGCTGCCAGTGAAAATAAGGTGGTCGAGCGGGAGTTCCGTGAAGGCTGCTCCAATCTCCGGGCCGCCCTGGACGACTGCAAACTCCGTTTCCTCAAAGTATTGATTCACTAGCTTTGCCATTAGGTTTGAGGTAACTGGCGTCAGTTCGGAAGGCTTCAATAGAACCCGGTTACCGGCCGCGATCGCTTCGCCGACGGGATCGAACGCGAGATTCCATGGAAAATTCCACGGACTCACCACTCCAACTACGCCCTTCGCCTGATACTCGACGTGAGCCTCAGCGTCCGGAGACATCGCCTCGCGGACCTCAGGCTGCATCCATTCGCGAAGATGGAGCTTGTTGTATTTGAGGCCGTTGACGACCCACCATACGTCGGTAAGCAGAGACGCCTCGTAACTCTGATGACCAAAATCTTCCCTTAGAGCGCTTGCGATCTCGTCTTTGTTCTCGACCATGAGCGCGATGAGGCGATCCGTTCGGTCGATTCGGACTTCGTAGGTTGGGGTTCGTTCTTCCGCGAAAGCTGATCGCTGCCGGTCTAAAAATGAACGCATCTTCTCGAGAGTCGTGGTCGTTGAACGTAACTTGGGTTTTATAAGCGTTGTTGTCATGATTTGGCTCCTTGTATGCGGCCTTATGTTCAGGCCTCCTTCTGATTGCACCGGTCTATTCCTTGCGATCCATTTAGGGTGCGACGAAAGAGCAACTCATCTACACTGAATGGAAAGCGGTTGAAATTTGCGAGGAGCAATGCCCCTCCCACCCCGGTCAAGACGGCGTAATTCAGAGGCGCCTTGACTCCTAACGCCAGGGTCATTGCTCCACCGAACGTCAGTAGAAGAAGTCCACTTAACAGCGCAGTGGTGCGTGTATGCCAGCCGAAGAGGAGGAGAAGCCCGAAGAGAATTTCGCCGCACGTGGCAATGACTCCCAACGGCAGGGTCATACCTGCAGGCAAATACCAATTGAGGGTGTGCGTGTATTCCAGGAACCGTGAGAAATTCCCCCACTCGACATTCGGTTGTCCAAACGCTCCCCACAGACCGAATCGGTCGGCTACAGCTGACAGGAAGCCGACGCCGAGCCCAACCCTTAGGCACAGCGTCGCGTAACTTGCGAATTGCGAGTTATAGCAATAGATCTTCGTGTCATCCTTCATGGTAATCGTGCTCGTGGGTTTTCTCTTGAATGAGTTTTGCGAACAGAACCGCTCGCAATTGTTGGTTTACTTTGCTGGTATCACCAGCGGATCGCCTTTCTTGTGAATCAGGAACACAAGGAATTTTGCTGACTTTGTACCACTTGCGTTCCGGCTAACGACGTGAATATCGTTGGGACCTTCATAAAAGGTCTCGCCTGGCCGCAGCGTGACTTCTTTTCCCTCTCTCACCTGCATCACGACGGAGCCCTCCAGCACGTAAACAGACACCTGCGCATTGTGGCGGTGGACAGGGCTCGAAAAGCCCGGCGGAAAGTCTACGGTGTACATCAGAACTTCGTTGCCGGGAAATCCTGCCAGATCTTTCGAC
>DASXSC010000040.1:0-38556 GCA_036506215.1 Pyrinomonadaceae bacterium
AATAGGTGCTGCCTGTAACAAGTCTCTTCCGCCAATCCTGGTACAATCACTACGCCAAAGTTGACTCTAGCATCCGGCGCTACCGCGCACGGTTCTGCATCACTACGCCAAAGTTGACTTTAGCATCCGGCGCTACCGCGCTCGGTTCTGCATTACTACCCAAAGTTGACTTTAGCGCCCGGCGCTACCGCGCACGGTTCTGCATCACTACCCAAAGTTGACTCTAGCATCCGGCGCTACCGCGCTCGGTTCTGCATGGCGTGCGTCTCTTATTTATCAAACTGACCCACTACACTCTATGTCGATTGACACTGCCCCACACGCGGGCTACCATGCCACGCTCCGCGGGGTTGTCTGCAGTCAGCTTGCGCAGCAGACTAACGCTTTGCGCTACCCGTGCGTTTTACTATTCACGATTCTCCATTTACGATTAACCACATGGGTTTCGCAACTACAGCAATTCACAGCGGACAAGAACCGGACCAAACTACCGGCTCGGTGACAGTTCCTATCTATCAGACTTCAACCTACGCGCAAGACGGACTGGGAAAGAATAAGGGCTACGAATATGCGCGCACCGAAAACCCGACTCGCAGCGCGCTGGAACAAAATCTGGCCGCTCTCGAAGGGGCGCGCTTTGGATTTGCCTTCGCCTCAGGAATGGCTGCGATTGATGCCACGCTCCGGCTGGTGAAAGCCGGCGAGCATGTCGTCGTTTCCGATAACACGTACGGCGGCACGTCTCGCCTCTTTACGAAAATACTCGCGAATTACAATCTTGAGTTTGATTTTGTGGATACATCTGACGCCCTCAACGTAGAGGCGGCGATCCGGTCCAACACCAGGATGGTTTTCGTTGAGACTCCGACCAACCCGGTAATGATCGTCACCGACTTGCGCGAGGTGTCGGAAGTTGCGCATCGCGCTGGTGCGCGAGTAGTTTGTGACAACACCTTCATGTCGCCCTACCTGCAACGTCCGCTCGAGTTTGGCGTGGATATCGTCGTTCATTCAACTACAAAGTATTTGAACGGCCATTCGGATGGGATTGGCGGAGCTGTTTTACTGAATAACGCAGAGGACGCCGCGTGGATTGGATTTGTTCAAAACAGCGCCGGCGCGATTCTCTCGCCTTTCGATTCCTGGCTGGTGATGCGCGGCACCAAGACCCTGGCACTGCGCATGGAACAACACGACAAGTCGGGTCGTGCTGTGGCCGCATTTCTCGAGGAGCACCCGAGAGTCAAAAAGATCTACTATCCCGGCTCGCCATCGCACCCGCAGCACGCCCTGGCCAAACGGCAACAGCATGGGTTTGGGGGCATGGTAGCCTTTGATGTCGGCTCGCTGGAAGCGGCGCGCGCCGTGCTGGAAGCAGTCAAGTTGTGCACTCTTGCGGAAAGCCTCGGCGGTGTCGAAACGCTTATCTCGCATCCCGCTACCATGACCCACGCTTCCGTCGACATCGAAAAGCGCGCCCGCCTGGGTATCAGCGATGGCTTGGTAAGAGTATCAGTTGGGCTTGAAGATACGGATGATATAATCGCCGATCTTGATCAAGCGCTAAATAGTATTTGAACTGCGGACGAGCACTCGATCAGTTCTTCTTAACGCAAACTGTTAGTTTGCGAATGTTGGTCGCAAACTAACAGTTTGCGTTACGTCAAAACGGAAGTGACAGCCAAACTCCGTACAGGTTAGAATTTAATCGCGCTTTGCCTTTTCCAGGATCTCCTTCACGCGCCTTATGATTGTTGAACTGCACGCAAAATCGGACGTAGGTCGTGTTCGCCGGGGAAACGAAGACAACTTTCTCGTACTCGAACTCTCCAAACAGCAAACATGGACTGCGACGGACGCGGACGCGGCACCCCACGATTTGGAAAGCTTTGAGCTGGGCGATAAAGGCCTCGTGCTGGTGGTTTCAGACGGCATGGGGGGCGCCCTGGCCGGAGACGTTGCCAGCCGCATGGCGGTAGATTCCGTACGCGACATGATAATGGGCAACAATTCCGAGAAAGGATGTGATCAGGATACTCCGCTGGTCGACTGCCTGAAGAGCGCCACGGTCTACGCTAATCTCGCTATTCACCATAAGAGCCAGGAAGACGCGCGCTGCGCCGGCATGGGCGCAACTTTCACCGGCGCTGCTGTTCGCGGTGATTTGCTCGATCTGGTTCAAGTCGGCGACAGCCGTGGCTACATCATCCGCAAAGATCAGATTAGACTCGCGACGAAGGATCAATCGTTGGTCCAGCAGCTCGTCGACGTGGGCCAGATTAGTGAAGCGGAAGCCGAAACTCACATGTTTCGGAATGTGATTTTGCAGGCACTCGGCGCCCAGGGCGATGTTACGCCGGTAACGGGCAGAATACGCCTCAGACGCGGTGACACTCTGTTGCTTTGTAGCGATGGTTTATCCGGAAAGTTGCGATCACAGGATATTCAAAACATCGTTGCCAGCAACCCCGATCTTTCCCAAGCCTGTGATGAGTTGATTGCTGAAGCCAACAACCGTGGTGGTGAAGACAATATTACCGTTATTCTCGCGCGCTTCAGTGGCGACGAACTGGAAGATCCGTCCAGCGACCGCATTACGATCGAATTACCTACGCTTGAAGAAGACAAGACACTCGACGAGACCTACGACCCGGATACCGAGCCCCGCTAGAATTCTCTATCCTCCTATCGAGTTGTTTAGGGATCGGCCCAGGAACAGATTTTCCATTTCTCATTTCTCATTTTCCATTGTCTATTTTTCAACTACATTTGCCCCCTAACGCGAGTAGCATTCTTGCGGCACCGCCCGCTCGTTTGGCTGACACTTAATAACCTCGGCTTTATTCCTTCTCCGGCAGCGCTGTCGCGCGCCAGTCAACACCATCATCAATCCGTCTTACGTAGATTGATGATCCCTCTACGCTCTCCACACGCACGCGTTCGCCCGCTTCGAGGGCTGACTCGCCATTGGCCGGATACGCCGTCCAGGTAGAACCAAAAACCTTCACCGCCCCTTCCTGCATTGCCCCACGGCTGGAAGAGACCACTGTGCCGATTTTTCCCGGCAGCGAATCAACGCCGGTGCGCAGCGAGTCGCCTGTCCTTTCACGCGAAAAATAGTTGACGAAGATTGTGCGCGAAGCGGCGGTGAGCCCGATTGAAACGACCGCGAAGATAAGAAACTGAACGCCGAGATTGCTAATGCCTACGATACCAGCGAGGGCCGCAGCCAGAGCGCCGATACCAAACCATAACAGCACAAAACCCGTCGTGAAAACTTCGGCAACGATCAGTATCGCGCCCAGTATGCACCACAGAATCCAAAAGAAGTTGTCCATCGTGAGCTAACCTTTGAGCAGGTTTTTCAAGACGAACCAAATGTTTGCGGGCCGTTCCGCCAGTCGTCTCATGAAGTAAGGATACCAGTGTTTTCCATATGGCACATAGACCCGCATGTTGTAGCCGTCCTTCGCGAGCTGCCGCTGCAGATCGCGACGCACTCCATAAAGCATCTGAAACTCGAATGCCTCTTTGCCTATGCCCTCGCGTTGAACAAAACCGATCGTGGCTTCAATCATCTTCGGATCGTGAGTCGCTATGCCGTGATAGATACCGCTCGACAATAGCAGCTGCATTATGCGCACGTAGTTTTCATCCACATCCTTCTTGTCCGGAAATGCGACTTCCGGAGGCTCATTGTAGGCCCCCTTACAAATGCGAATTCGCGCCGGTAGCTTTATTAGTTCCTGCGCGTCGGCGTAGGTGCGCCGCAGATATGATTGCAGCACGATGCCGACATCGTTCAAATCAAACTCGGCACGCAGGCGTTTGAAGATATCGATGGTCAACTGGGTGACATTTGAAGCTTCCATATCCACGCGCACGAAGTTTTTCCTGCGCGCTGCGTCCTCTACTACGGCGCGCGCATTCTGGTAAGCAAGCTCAGGATCCAGCTCCAGGCCAAACTGAGTCAGCTTAATTGAGACATTCGAGTTAATTCCTGTTTCATCAATTCGGCTAAGTATCTGAAGATACTCCTTGACCTCGGCCTCGGCCTCGGCAGGGTTGGCGACCGATTCGTTGAGGTGATCGAAAGACGCAGAACATCCTTCTGCATTCAACTCTCGAATGGCAACAACTGCTTCGTCGATCGTTTCCCCGGCAACAAATCGGGTCGTTAGTTTCTTGAAAAGCCGAAAGCGGGCGGCAAATTCCTTCAGTCCCTCCTGGCGAGAGAGATAGATTAAGGCGGTTCTGGTGAGCATATTTGTAGCTTAGGATTCTTCGTGGAAACGGTCGATACCGGGAGTCCGGCGCGGTCTTCCAGTTACGCATGCTGTGGTATCCTTGGCCCGCTCTTTTGCAGTACTGCTTCCAAGCGGGCGATCTCCGGCAACAAAGGTCGGCGTGAAGGATAAATCAAATTGCGCCTGAAGCTGGTACTTATTTCTGCTCTAATCGCTGCCGTGGTCGGGGCGGGTTCCGCCATAGCGATCATCCTCGCCACCTTCTCTTCACTTAAACCAATCACGATACCGGGACTGCTCGTAGTTTCAACCTACCTGCTGCCGGCGCTTGCTACGCTGCTCGCCTCCGTCTTTGTTTATCGTCACACCGCACGACGCCGCAGACTGCAAGCAGTGTTGACAGCTATAATCGCTCTGGTGCTGACTATTTTGTTTTTCGTTCTCGCTTCGGTTATCACAGCCCGCCGTCAACCGGTCCCGCCGCCAGGTTCCCCGTCCAATGTGAGCTAAACTAATCAGAGCCTGTTTGAAGACGGTTTAGCCCAATCTGTTCCTGAACCGGGCGCAAGGCATCGATAACGAAGCGAATGTGCTCATCGAGATCGACGCCGAGTTCTTCAATTCCCTGTCGAATATCATCTCTGTTAACCGAGCGCGCGAAGGCCTTGTCTTTTAGCTTTTTCTTTACGGAAGCAACCTCGAGATCATCAAGACTCTTGTTTGGCCGAACAAGGGCGCACGCCACCAGGAAACCACACAGCTCATCGGTAGCGAATAGGGCGCGGGCCATGGCCGTGTCGCGTGGTACGCCGGTATAGGTTGCGTGGCCCATTATGGCGCGAATGAATCGCTCGGAATAACCGCGGCCGCACAGTATGTTTGCGCCGGTAAACGGATGCTGGTCGGCTGTTGGAAACATTTCATAATCGAAGTCGTGGAGTAGTCCAACCAGTCCCCATTCGTTCTCGTCATCCTCAGCCGTGCCGTATCGCTGCACGCAGGCGCGCATTGCCGCTTCAACCGCCAGCGCATGCTTACGCAAACTCTCGCCCTTCGTGTATTCGCACAGCAATTCCCAAGCTTCGTTTCGGTCAGGCATTGTCTCTGTATGAAGCAATCCGAATGAATGGGGACAGACAGCAGTGGCCGTCTTAACGGGCAGCAAAACTAGCACGAGTGATGTATGGCAAACAAGCGTTCCTACGGCGCAGCTCGGCTCAATTTGATCGTCACCCACCGCTGGGCGCGCGATAGCCTGGACGAGCGCGGAGGACTATGTTTTTGCGGGTGCTCGTGACTTTTATCTTACGATACTGGCCATCTCGCTTCTTGTTAGTGGGGTAGTAACCAATAGCGTATTGCGTTCTCAGTTCAGCCGCGATCTTCGCAAAGGCGTCCGGCAAAGACCCAAGCGTATCAGCCCTCAGCAATCGTCCGCCTGACTTGTTTGCCAGTTCCATTAGATAGCTGTCAGCCTTCAGATAAAGACTATCGAGCATGAAGTCTATTGAATCGTCTCTGCGCGGGTTGCCGTGGCCTGTCGGGCGTGTATCGCGCGTGTCTGAGCGCCGTTCGCCTACGTCGACTGGATCATGATCCGGCCGACCGGTCGGTTCACTGGGCGGCAACCGATCGGGGGCCGGATAACGATCCATATCAGGGTCGCGCTGGCGCCTTCCTCTCAGGATTTCTGCGGCGGTCGGTAAACCAAGCGGTCCTGTCTTACGGCTCTGGCCGGAAGTTGGGACGGAATTAGGGTTATCGCTCGGGAAAGTGGGAGCGGTCGTTCCGGATGGTGCTCTGCGAATGACGTCAATGGTGGGCAGTTGGTTTGCTGGTTCATCCTGCGCTTCGCGCGCAATGCGCTCGGTCTCCGCGCGTGTTTCAAATCGGATGGGGTAAACAATCGCGCCTTCTTCATCGAGCCAATGGAGGGTGCTATCAAAAGTTGCCTGATCGCTGTGCCAATCAACTCCATCACTGAAAAGCACGATGGCCTTGCGACCACGGATTGTTCTGATCGAGGAGAGCGCCAGTTCAAATGCGTCGTAAAGCTTTGTTCCGCGTCCGGAAACCGTTTTGTATATCGCGCCTTTCAACGCCGCTCGATCATTTGTGAAGTCACTAAGCTCCCGCACATCACTGTCAAACGAAATCACTTTCACGCGATCGGCGCCCTGAAGCTGCTCAACAAAAGCAACCGCCGCCTGCTGGATTAAATTCAACTTATCCTGGGTACTGGCGCTCGTGTCCAGTAACAAAACAACATGAAAGGGCGCGCTCACGGTTGCAAAGAAGGCCACTTGTTGTTTCTCGCCATCTTCCGAAATACTGAACTCTTCCTGGCGCAGGTCGGGCATGTAGTTTCCTTCGGCGGTCGTCGCTATCACAGGAACGGTGACCAGATTCGTATTGATCTTTAGAGTTTCAACTTCTTGTTGCTCTTCAACTGGTGACGCTTGAGGCGCCGGTTCAGGACTGGGCTCGGTGGCTGAGGGCGGCGTTGGCTGCGGATGGGCGGTAACCTTTTTGGGTATGCGGCGAGCAGGCCGCGACTCCGTTTGCGGCACTGCCACAAGCGCAAGCGTCATAAGAATCGAGCAAATAAGGAAGAAACGAAGAAGCAACTTAGGTTTCTCCAGTTCAATGTCTGAAAATAATCTTACCCGATCTGCCGCGCCATCTACCGGACGACCACTCGATGATCAAACTAAGCTAGAGATCCAGAAGGTACTGTTACGATGACTCTTCTAAGAATAACGGTTGCCATCCTCACAGACAAAACGATGTGGCCCTGCCGTCGGATGCGCGGCAAGTCTCTGACTTGGCGGAAGCTCAACTGACCCCTTGCGGTTTCGAACCGTCGAACGCAGGTTGGGAATCCGGAAAACAGCCGAAGGTCTGCCGGCAAGTCACACTTGCCGCGCCCCGCACGTGCAACGAGAGGGACGCATAGACTGAACCGAACCTGTACAAGAAAAACGGTACTGATGCAGTTTCAAGCCGGAAGCAGAGTTCAGCCCGGCAGCCCGCGTCGGCTGGTAGCTGGTAGCCTTTAGGCTGCTGCTTCGGCACGCAACTTAAAGCTTGAACTCTAAACTAGATAGTGCCGAAAAACCGTAGTAGGTCAGGGACGCACGCCATGCAGAACCGTGCGCGGCAGCGCCGGATGCTAAAGTCAATTTCAGCGTAATGATGCAGAACCGTGCGCGGTAGCGCCGGATGCTAAAGTCAATTTGAGCGTAATGATGTAGGACCGTGCGCGGTAGCGCCGGACGCTAAAGTCAACTTCAAACATTTGCCCAGTGGCAGCATCCGCACAAACGAAGGCTGGAAATTAATAGCTGCCTGTAACAAGTCTCTTCCGCCAATCCTCGTAAAATCACTACGCCAAAGTTGACTCTAGCATCCGGCGCTACCGCGCACGGTTCTGCATCACTACGCCAAAGTTGACTCCAGCATCCGGCGCTACCGCGCTCGGTTCCGCATGTCGTGCGTTGCAGTTGACTTTAGCATCCGGTGCTACCGCGCACGGTTCTCCACAGAATCCGACCCCCACGCTAAACCGACCCATTACCAAGAAAAACGGTTGCCTTGCCGCGCTCTCAGTCCTCAACTAGAATTGCGTCCGTCACATAACGCTTGCCAAAATGAGATCTCTATTGCTGGCCGTCTTGGCCGCTTACGTAGTTTCCGCCATTCACGCAGTACTCGCGTTTCTCAATAAACGTCGTGCGCTTCAACGTGTCTCCGAATGGGCGATGGGCGCTGGCTTCATATTGCACACGGCCGCGCTAATAGCTGACTGGGCAATTTATGGCCATTACCCTCTCTTCTATTTGCGCGAGACGCTTTCCTTTTTGGCCTGGACGCTAATCGCGAGCTACGCACTCGTGCTTTACCGCTACGGCACGCGACCGTTGGGCACGGTCACGTTGCCTCTTGTCTCAGTGCTGATTTTCGTCGCGGTCATTACGCGCTCTGCGACGCCGGACAGTGCGGCGGCCAGCACCCTGTCGGCCAGCTGGCTTTTTCCAGTGCATACCACGCTGCTCCTGTTTGCTTACGCAGCATTCTTTGTCGTCTTCCTGGCAAGTATCATGTATCTCCTGCAAGAGCGCGAACTAAAACTGAAAACTTTTAGTGCCATCTTCCACCGGCTTCCTTCCCTGACAACCGTAAATGAAATCGCCACGAGCTCGGCGGCAATCGGTCTCACATTGCTAACTGTGGGAATTGCCACCGGCATGGTTTGGGCGTCGTCACGCGATGGACGTTTGTGGCACAATGACCCAAAGGAGATATTTGCAGCCCTCACGTGGTTGCTCTACCTCTTGCTCATTCTTTACCGTTCAACGTCCAGTTGGCGCGGGCGCAAGGCGGCCTGGATGGGAGTGGCGGGATTTGCACTAGTCCTTCTAACGTTTTTCGGCACCCGACTCATGGGCGGCTATCATGTTTTCGGTGAGGCAGTAACTCCGATTCTCAAGTACTTTTCGTAATGTCTATTGTTTTAGTAGGAGTCAACCATAAGTCCGCGCCGGTCGAAGTGCGCGAGCGTTTGGCGTTTTCAGAAGACGCATGCGCCAGCGGATTGCGCACGCTTGTTGATGGTGAGGTAGTCCGAGAAGGACTAATTGTTTCCACGTGTAACCGGGTGGAAGTACTTGCCGAAACCACCAGCGAACAGTTGAATGATACCGTTGAGCGTGTACACCAATTCCTCACGGCAACGAATACTCTTCCGCGATCTTTTTTTGAAGCGCACCTTTATCAGCACACGGACGATCAGGCGATTCGCCACCTGTTTCGTGTAACTTCATCTCTTGATTCCATGGTTGTCGGCGAGCCGCAGGTGTTAGGTCAGGTGCGCCGGGCTTATTCCATTGCGCTCGAGGCCGGCACTGCGGGGCGCATCCTCAACCGGCTCATCCATCACGCCTTTCGGGTAGCCAAGCGGGTTCGCACCGAGACAGGAATCGGCGCAAACGCGGTTTCGATCAGTTACATGGCGGTCGAGCTCGGCAGGAAAATCTTCAACTCCTTGGCGGGACACACGGCACTTTTGATCGGCGCCGGCGAAATGGCCGAACTCTCTGCGCGACATCTTCTTAACGCTGGTGTCTCGCGAGTGTTGCTGGCGAACCGAACCGAAGAGAAAGCCGAGCGCCTGGCCACCGAGCTGGGTGGAGAAACAGTTAACTTTGATGTGCTAGCTGATCACCTGGCCGAAGCAGACATCATCATCTGTTCGACCGCGGCCGATCAGTATGTAGTCACCGAACCGATGGCTCGCGAGGCTTTAAGCAAGAGACGGAATCGCCCCTCTTTCTTTATTGACATCAGCGTTCCGCGAAATATCGATCCGGCAGTTGGCAAAATTCCCAACGTCTTTGTTTTTGACATAGATGATCTGGAGTCGGTGATCTCGTCTAACATTCGCGAGCGCGAGCGCGAAGCGGAGCGTGCCGAGTTAATAATTGAATCCGAGATTATGCAGTTTCAGCAAACCCTGCGCATACTGGATATTGGACCCACAATCGGCGCCCTGCGCAACAAACTTCAGGATATCGCTAAGTTGGAACTAAGGCGCCAGCGGAATCGACTCGGGCCCCTAACCGCGGAACAGGAAAGAGCGGTGGAAGCTCTGTTGGTCTCCACGGTTAACAAGATCTCCCATCCGCTTTTGAGCCACATGCGGCGCTCCTTTGATGCCAGCGATGCTGATACTATTCAGGCGTGGCGCGATATCTTCGGCCTCGAAGAATAGTTCCTGTCCCGAATCCACCCATGAAAGACCATTTAGTAATTGGCTCTCGCGGTTCGAAGCTTGCGCTTACCCAGGCCGGCATGATCAAAGCGGAGCTGGAAGCTCTCAATCCCACGATTGAGGTGCGCCTTGAAATCATAAAGACCTCGGGCGACGTGAAAACCGATCCGCTTTCTGTTATCGGCGGCCAAGGTGTGTTCACAAAGGAACTTGAAGAAGCACTCCTCGATGAGCGTATCGACGTCGCAGTCCACTCTCTAAAAGACCTGCCAACGATAATCCCCGAGCGGTTACTAATTGCCGCAATTTGTAAACGGGAAGATCCTCGCGATGCTCTGGTGCTCAATGGCAACCTTGGACGCTCGGATGCGTCCCTTGATGCGCTCGCAAAAAACGCGGCGGTAGGGACCTCAAGTCCGCGGCGCCTGGCCCAGTTGAAGCGTCTGCGCCGTGATCTGGTTTTTAAGGAGCTTCGCGGGAATGTCGATACCCGCCTGCGCAAGCTTGATGAAGGGCAATATGACGCACTGGTGCTGGCCTGTGCCGGCCTCCGTCGCCTCGGACTCGAGCACCGGATAAGCGCGCCTCTACCGACAAGCCAAATGCTTCCCGCCGTCGGACAGGGAGCGCTCGGGATCGAAACGCGTTTTGACGATCGCGCGACAATTGACGCGGTCAGCAAGCTGGATCATAAATTTACTCGTCTCGCCTGTCTCGCTGAGCGCGCTTTCCTGCGTAGCTTGGGCGGCGGTTGCCAGTTGCCGATTGCTGCGTATGCAGTTGTCCGTGAAAAACGTATTAGGCTGGACGGCTTGGTTACGGACAAGCTTGGAAGCCGGATCGTCAGAGATCGCATCGCCGGCGGATTGCAGGAAGCCGAGCACCTCGGTACTCAGCTGGGAGAACAACTACTGGCGCGTGGTGCGCGCGAGTTACTGGCCTCCGATTAGCGGCGGTTCAGGACAAGCTTTAGCTTGCCGCTCTCGGGACGACGCACGCCAAAACTTGTGCTCTAAACTACCGGCCGGCGCCGATAGACGAATGAGTGATCTATGAAATACGCGCAATCCAAATCGTCGACAAACCAACCGCTTGCCGGTCGCACGGTCGTGATTACCCGGGCTCACGATCAAGCAGCGGGGTTTGTCGCGGAGCTCGAACAATACGGCGCCGAGGTAATTCTTTGCCCCACGATTGAGATCTGCGAACTCGAGAGTTACGAACGGCTGGATGAGGCTATCGAGCATCTCTATGGTTACGATTGGCTGATTTTTACCAGTGTGAATGGCGTCGAACACTTCTTCAAGCGACTCCGTGCGCGTGAGCGCGATGCGAGTGACCTCGATGAACTTAAAGTCTGCGCCATCGGCGAAGCGACAGCCTCTCGCTTGCGTGACCTACATGTTCATGTGGATGTAATCCCTGAGGAGTTTAAAGCCGAGGGTGTTTTTGCTGCCCTTGAACGATTCGTTGGTGGACTGACGGAGCTCAAGGGGATGAACATGCTTATTCCACGCGCCTCGGTAGCACGTGATTATCTACCCAAAGCACTCGAGCAGGCCGGCGCCCGAGTGGATGTCGTTCCTGCTTATCGCACTTCGGTTCCCGAAAACCTGGATCGCGGACGCGTTGCTGCTATGCTTTCAGGCAGCGCCGACTGTATAGCCTTTACGAGTTCATCAACTGTCAGAAATCTCGCGCGCCTGTTTGATACTCAGGATTTAAGCGTGGCCCTCGCCGGGGTCGTAGTTGCCTGCATTGGCGACATCACCGCAACAACAGCGGCAGACTGTGGACTACAGGTTGAGATTCAGCCGCAACAGTTTACAATTCCGGCGCTCGCGCGAGCCATCGCCGATTATTTTTCTTCCAACGCAGCCTAACCAACGTGTTATTGTCAGCGTGGAACTGCGTTCGCAGTCGAAGCTTATGGCAACGGAATTTCAACCACCAGATCTGAGCGAAGCACAGCGTGAAATTGAAGTGCTGCGCCGCCAACTTCAGGACCGCGGCGCTTTCGGTGAGCTGGTTGGCAACTCGGCGCCGATGCGTGAAATATATTCGCTTGTCGAACAAGTAGCGTCATCCTCCGCGTCTGTTTTGATCACCGGCGAATCGGGAACTGGAAAAGAACTCGTGGCGCGCACGATTCATCAGCTTAGTCCCAGACGAGATAAGCCGTTCATCGGCATCAACTGTTCGGCGATTCCCGACAGTCTGATGGAATCCGAGCTGTTCGGACACGAAAAGGGGGCCTTTACCGGCGCGGCGTCGAGGCGGGCAGGATGTTTTGAGTTGGCCGATGGCGGCACTTTACTACTGGATGAAATCGCGGAGATGCCTTCCCTCCTGCAGTCAAAGCTGTTGCGCGTAATCGAGGAGCGATCGGTGCGGCGGTTGGGAAGCCGCAAGGAAGTAGAAGTCGACGTTCGCCTGCTTGCGGCAACCAACCAGGAACCGGACGAGGCTGTTGTCAAAGGCACTCTACGCGAAGACTTACTTTACCGGCTAAACGTGTTTCGTATTCAGCTCCCGCCATTGAAAGATCGCAAAGAAGACTTGCCGCTGCTGGCCCAGTATCTGGTATCCAAACTCGCAGAGAAACATTCGCGTCCGGCACGTTTTCTCAGTCCTGCCGCGCTGTCGGCTTTGCAGTTTCATGCCTGGCCGGGTAACGTCCGCGAATTGCGCAACGTGATCGAGCGAGCTGTGGTGATCTGTTCCGGAGAGCAGATAGAGAGGCATCACTTCGCCCCCTATCCTATCGATCAGCGCGAGCGGCTTCGCAATGAAGATACGATAACGTTCCCTGTAGGTACTCCGATAGAAGAAGTTGAGCGTCAAATGATTGTGCGTACTCTGAAAAAGACCAAGAACAATAAGACGCGAGCAGCGGCGCTGTTGGGAATCAGCCTCAAAACGCTTCACAATAAACTCAATCTATACCGCGACCGCGGCCAACTCGATGATGATTGACACTTCCTCAGTGTTGCTCTTCTTCATCGACGGCCTCGGGATCGGACCACGTGGGGTGTTCAACCCGCTGGATGGTCTCGACAACGCAGAACCGCTGGCGATTTTCCCCGACGAGAAACCGGCGACGATCCTGGACGGAATTGTTGTTCCGACCGACGCCTGTCTGGGAATTGCAGGTCGGCCGCAAAGCGCTTCCGGGCAAACTACTATACTCACCGGCATTAACGCGCCCGCTCTCCTTGGCTACCACAAGCAAGGCTTTCCAAACGTGGCCATGCTGGAAATCATTCGCGACCATTCGATCTTCCTGCAACTGACTCGCGCTGGAATCCAACCAATTACGTTTGCGAATACTTATACGCAAAGGTTTTTCGACGAGCGCCCACGCTGGGTCTCGGCAACCACAGCCGCCGTGGAAGCAGCGGGCTTGCGTTTCCGGACCCTCGCCGACCTCAAGGCCGGCCGCGCCGTTTACCAGGATTTCACGAATGCGATACTGATCGAGCGGGGCGAGGAAGTGAGCCTGCGTACTCCTGACGAGGCCGCTCGTGTGCTTGCAGGCATTGCCGGCGAGAACCGCTTTACGCTTTACGAGTATTTCATCACCGATAAGGTCGGACATGCGCAGGATGTGACGGCCGCGAAAACTGTCCTGAGAAATCTGGCGAGACTAATCAGAGGCGTATTGGCCAAAATTGATTTGCGGCGTACTTCCGTTATACTCACGAGCGACCACGGCAACATCGAAGATCTTTCTTCGCGCAATCACACGCTGAACGCAGTGCCTACTATCGTCTGGGGTGCGAACCGGCATTTCATCGCAGATCGCATAAAAACTCTTGCGGACATAACACCAGCCATAGTTGCAACCTTGACAGAGAAAGCTGCCGCGTACACATGACCTCCGCAAAGCACTCGGCGAAATTCAAACAAACCCAGACCAGCGATAAAAATAACCCCCGCGAAGTATTTGGATGGAAGATGTACGATTGGGCCAACTCTGCCTTTTCGACAACCATTGTTGGCGCACTCTTCGGTCCCTACCTGACGGAGGTAACGCAGCGAGCCGTTGGAGAAAACGGAACGGTTTTGAATCTTGGGCCGCTGGGCGCGATTACGTCCAAGTCGTTCTTTCCCACCTGCGTTTCGGTTGCGGTGTTCCTGCAAATATTCCTGTTGCCGATTCTCGGAGGTATCGCGGACTACTCAAACCTCAAAAAGAAAATGATGGCGTTGTTCTGCTATATCGCCGTCGGCGCAACCTGCCTGATGTTTTTCGTGGACGGGAAGCTCTACTGGCTTGGTGGAATTCTCTTCATTGTCTCAAACCTCGGTTTCGGCGCGGCACTCGTGTTCTACAACGGCTTTCTTAACGACATCACGACCGAAGATCAACGCGATAAGGTGTCCAGCCGCGGCTTCGCTTATGGTTATCTCGGAGGCGGGCTATTGCTTGCGCTTAATTTTCTGCTCGTGAAAAGCGCTCCGCGTCTGGGCTTGGATCCCTACCTGGCGGTTCGCATTTCGTTGTTGTCAGCGGGTGTGTGGTGGGGCGCTTTTGCCTTGATCACTTTTGCGAATCTGAAGACGCGCGCGGCTGAGAAGACACTTCCACGGGGAAGGACTTATATGACCGTCGGCTTTTCCGAGCTAGCCCGAACCTTTCGAGAGTTGGCGCGTCTGCGCTACACGCTCAAGTATCTGATTGCTTACCTGTTCTTCAACGATGGCGTACAGACTGTGATTAGCATGGCTTCAGTTTTTATGGCGCAGGAGCTCTTCGTTGCGCGCGGTCTCAAGACAGACCAGTCATTTTTGTTGGGCATCTTCCTGATGGTCCAGTTCGTGGCAATCTTAGGGGCGTTGTTCTTTGAACGTCTCGCCTATGCGATCAAGACCAAGAACGCGATTATCACTTCACTTGTCTTATGGGCGGGAGTGATCATCTACGGCTACGGTTTTCTTCATACCACTACTGAAGCCTGGGTAATGGGCATAGTTATTGCGATCGTCCTCGGCGGCTCTCAAGCGCTTTCACGATCGCTCTTCTCGCGGATGATTCCCACCGGCAGGGAGGCTTCGTTTTTTGGTATTTATGAAGTTTCGGAGCGAGGCACATCATGGTTGGGGCCACTGGTGTTTGGCGCGGTGGTTGCCGCAACCAATTCTTACCGCCACGCCATGTTGTCTCTGATTATCTTCTTCGTTGTGGGCACCATTGTGCTTTACTTTACAGACACTGACAAAGCTATTCATGAGGCGGGCAACCTGTTGCCGGAAGAAGCCGTGATAAGCAAGTAACAAGATCCAGCTTGACGATCTTGTAACGCAAACTCTTAGATCGCGAGGAACCTAGTTGCAGCGTCTAATCGAACAACAGTTTGTGTTCCAGTCGTACTCGACCATCCAGATTTGTCAGACACTCAAGCCACTCAGCTGGCGATTTTTCTTTCCTGACCGTTCGACGATTTCTCAATACACTCACGAGAACAATAGACGGATGATCCGCCACTCGCTGCAATAGCGCGCTCGGCTGGTATCCAGGTTCCGCAACTCACACACCTGACCAATTTTCTGTCGGCTTTAGTAGCTGAACTCTTGAATGCTTCACTCGGATTGGACGGCGAGTTTCCTATAGTCTTCGCCGCACCCAGGATCTTCTGTAGGAATTTGAGGTAAGGATATAGACGGGAATACAGAAGTAGCAGAACGAGAGCAAACAGCGCAGCAATGACGAGAACTTTCAAAACTATTTCCGCGTGACCAGATTCGAGATTGCAATTCTCAAATCTCGAATTTTAGACTATGCGTTTTCGTCGCCCGATCGGTTGTTTGGGGGGGTGTACGCCACGTCGACATTTCGCCGGCGCGGCATCGGATCAGTAGCCCTGCGGCGTGGCGTCGATTCACGATTGCGCCGATCAACACTTCCCGCGGGCAGGCCTTTTCCATGCACGGCCTCCTCGAGGATGCGCGTGATTTCCTGTGAAAGAGTGCGATGCTCGGCAGCAGCGCGCCGGCGCAAGGACTCTTTCAGATGGTTGGGCACGTATGCTCCAATGAAAACTCCCTTACGATTCGCCATCTGTCGCGGCCTCTCTTTCAGCTTTCTGGGTACAGCTTGTGAAGGTCTGGAATATGTTATGCCCAGCGAAGTGGAACAGGTCTGTAAGCCGAATTCTGTTCCCCGATCTCAGACTAGAAACTTCAGCGTGCATTGGTGAAATCTCACATCTTGATCCGAGATTTGAGAGCTGAAATTTCAAATCTGAGATCGGAGTGGCGATCATTCATCTAGTCCAACTGTTGCCAGATTGGATCAAGCGATCTACCCGGAGGTCGTAGTAATTTTTTTTGAGATCTCAGATTTGAGACCTCAAATTTAAGACTACTTCGGGCGGGCAGCCCTGTTGACGCCTCCCTATTTGATCTTGCACTGCGAGGAGTTTGCCTGGCCGCATGTGTCACCACACGCGCCGGTGCGCTCTTACTTTAAGCCCTCACGGGCCGCACCATTTCACCCATCACCGCGAATTTCAAATCTCAGATCTTCAATCCGAAATTCTTTGAGTTCTCTCTCGAGAGCTCCAGACTCCGCGGCTGGTCTGTTTTCTGTTGCACTTGTCGTCGCCCGAAAACCTCAGATCTCTGAACTGAGATGATCGGGCGCCCCGCCGTTAGCGGGCTCGCTGCCCTGTAGTGTTCGGACTTTCCTCTCCTGGATTCAACTCAAGCCTGATAATTTCAGATGCAATCCGAAAATGAAGGTTTTGAGCGAATTCTTTCGAATTTCAGCTCCCAATCTGAAACCTGAAATTCCAAATTTGAGATCTGAAACGCGAAGTTTCCAGCAGCGACCGCCCGACCTGTTCACTTGCTAGGCAATCGGATTATATCAAGCCATGTTCAACACGTACAGCGATGTGCAGGCACGCTTTAACCTTGCTGGCGCGGCCAAACGATGTTGAAGGCAGCTTTTATCTAACCGAAGTATTTAAACCCCACACGTAGACTGTTGAGTAGATTTGGCGATATCGACAGCGCGAGCGTGAGCGAGACTGCCGAATGAGACAAAGCGAGCGCAAAGAGATTTGGCTGTTGCTGATACACGCCTGCCCAAATCAAACCCCCTATTAATGTCAACAATGCCAGGAGCGAATTGGGAAGATGTAGCAGGGCGAAAATCATAGCAACGAGCCCGATGCTCTTCGATCCTTTCCCAAGCGCGAGCTGGGCCCGGCGATTGATGAAACCGTTAAGCGCATATTGTTGAAACAAAGCCCAAAATGGCAGCCACAAATAACGTGAGCGAACCTGTCCGGCAAATATTGAGTGGCTCACAAACCAACCACCCGCAATTATCAAGACTATCGCAGCTACGGTTGGCAGAAGAAGCAAACGACAGGAACTGAAAAAATTGTCAGTACGAAATCCGATCTCATGAAGAGACTCGCCCCGCTCACGATGGGAAAACACCATCAAGCCCCAAGCTAACAAAATGGGGATGGCGGTAATTACTTTGCTTCCGCCAGTAAACGAAAGAACTACCCACTCCGCGATCAGGCAGGATGTGACCACTGAAACAATTTCCCAGAGCGCCACCGCGCGCGCAAAACGCGGAACAGAGTTTTCCCCGTTGACTTGGTCTACCATAAACCTAAGATCTCAGTGCGCCGGAAGCGCGGAAGCTTTTCCGTTTGTATCAACCGAGAAGCTGATTGGGTCACCAACGAGCTGTAGGGTCTTTCGCTTTCCGTCCCCGCTATCATGTAGTGCATACACCCGAGCTTCATGCAACCCGGCGTTCAGCGAGGTGACGGGAAACGTGTAGCCATGCCATTCGTCTTTTGACCAGCCAGCCATCATCACATCAGGCCGCGATTCATTCGCTAAACTGGATGCCACGAATTTGCCATCGACAAAAAACTGGACTTCGACGCGAGCCCACGGTGCGGCGTCGTTTACCACCCAACCCGATATTCCCGTACTGGTGACCTCGCCCCAACCATGGAAGTAGGGAGGCAGAACAGTGATGAACGTAAAAACAGCGAGCCCGCCCACGAGGAGGGCCTCAATGATCGACTTGCCTATTAAAACGTGGACCAATGATGTAGAGGGCGTGTTCATCTGATTTGCGGCGCGCCATTATAAACAGTTTCCGGTACGAAAAAAGGGCGGCTTGGGGGAAGTCGTCCTTGCTTAGTCTCTCCCATCTCAAATCTGAGATCTGAGATCCGAGATCTGAGATCCGAGATCTGAGATTAGTTTGTGTTAGCAACCTCGATCCGATCACCTTTTTGTAAAATTGGATCCGGACTCTTTCCACTCTGAATTTTCCACAAGCTGTATTCCTCCGTCGTCAGCAATCCATCAGCGCTAGTAATAAACACTTAAAAAGGCCGGTTTCTCGGAAGAATTCTGGTTGGTTAAACTAATGACAACGCAACCGAGTGGCGGCAGTTATGGTGGATAAAAAGATTGCTATTTGGCGTGTCTGGGTGCCGGTAAAGTCGCGGCAGGAAAGAGATGAGGCCAGAGTTTGGTGAAGCGTTCGCGCACTAGATTTTCGACATCATCGGCTGTTTCGCATTCAAGGCATGCTTGCGCAATCAGTCGGGCTTCCCGCGAATGGATGCCCGCAATGGCCTGACGGACACGCGGAATAGACGACGGCGTCATGCTCAATTCCGTGGCGCCGAATCCAATTAGCAACACTGCATAGGCCGGGGTGGAAGCCATTTCCCCACAAACAATCGCCGGGATGCCCGCTTTGTTTGCGGCCTTGAGACTTTGATCGATGCTGTGAAGGACAGCCGGATGAAGCGTGCGAAACCACTCGGCTACTTCGTCATTACCTCGATCCACTGCGAGCGTATACTGCACCAGATCGTTAGTGCCTAATTCGAAGAAATCTACGATTCGCGCAATCCTGTCTGCCATGAAGACGGCTGAAGGAACTTCAATCATTGCGCCCACACTGACTTCGCCAAACCTACGCCCGGCATTTCGGAGGCCGGCAGCTTCTTCTTTAATGATCGCTTGCGCGCGCCTGACATCGCTAACATCGGCCACCATTGGCAACACGATCTTCAGCTGTCCATTTGCCGCGGCAAGGAGGATGGCGCGCACTTGTTCGCGCATGATCTCTTCATTGGATAACACGAAGCGAATTGCGCGCAGGCCCAGCGCCGGGTTCTTTTCGGGCTCCTCGAATTGCGGGCGCAAGTTGTCGCCACCCAAATCAAATAGCCGAATAATAGCGCCCTGCTCTCCGGCAATTCTGGCCAGGGCCTCGTAGGCTGCGCGTTGCTCCGCTTCCGAGACCATAGCGCCGCGCCGGGCCAGCAAAAACTCAGATCGATATAGTCCAACACCAGAGGCGCCATACCTTTCGACTCCCCCGAATTCGGATGGCACTTCAACATTTGCTCTCAACGCTACTTCGACGCCATCCTGGGTTCGAACGGGGCCGCGCTCCGTCAGTCCGACTGCGCTTCGCAGCTTTCCGCGACTGGGCGCTTCAGCTTGATATACCTTGAGTGTTGCGGCAGAAGGATGCAGGATGACTTCATTCCGGGTCGCATCGACTATGATTCTGTCGCCAGTTTTTGCGCGCCGATAAAAGTCGCGTAAGCCGACTACTGCGGGAATACCGACCCCTCGGGCCAGAATCGCTGTGTGTGAGGTCCAGCCACCGGTATCCGTTGCCAGCGCGCCAGCGTGCTCGAGATCTAATTCGGCGACGGCGGAAGGCAACAAGTCCTGAGAAACAATCACGGCACCTTCGGAAAGCTTGCGATTCCCTGGCTGAGCGCCGCTCAAAGCCCACAGCAGCCGTCGCATCACGTCTTCAATGTCGGAACCACGCTCGCGAAGGTAATCGTCCTTGATCTGCGAATAAAGGTGGAGAAGGCTGTCGCCGACTACCTTTACCGCCCATTCGGCATTTGCGCGTTTTTCAGTTATGTGGCGCTCAATATCGCCGATCAGTTTCTCATCTTCCAGCAGAAGCAGGTGGGCATCAAAAATGTAAGCGTGGTCCTTGCCGAAGCGTTCCTCTGCTTGTTCTTTTATGGTCAGCACCTGCCGACACGCAAGGTCAACTGCGGCCCGGAACCGCTGGCGTTCAGCCTCCAGATCTCCATCGTCTATTTTCCAATGATAGACGTGCTGAGTGCCGTCGTGCATTCGCAGGACCTGGCCAACTACGATCCCTTCGGAGACGCCCAGGCCCTTGCAGCGGATCTCCTGAGGTTGTTTCGTCATAACGAAGACTCCGGCCCCGTTTCGCCAAATCCGTCGGCAAAGAGCTGGTCGACGGCATTCATGGCGTCTTCTTCATCAATGCCTTCGGTACTGGCCTGCAACTCTGTGCCGCAACTGGCGGCCAGCATCAGAACACTCAGAATCGACTTGGCATCAGCGGTCGCGCTGCCGTCCACCCGACGTAAACGTACCTGGCTCTGAAATTTGTTTGCCACGCGCACGAGCCTCGCCGCCGCTCTGGCGTGTAGTCCAAGACGCGCTCTAATCAGAAGGGTGCGCTCGATCATTATCTTGAGCTGATTTTGTCGGGCGGTGCCAGCAAATCGCCGGCCAGATAGATTCCCTGGCGCCCCAGATCACAAACGCGACGAGCGGTCTCAATAAGGGAACCGCTGGCCGTTTGGCTGGCCAGCTTGATAACCATTGGCAGGTTTACTCCCGTCACAACTTCGACATTCCCATCGTCCAGGAACATCGACGCGATATTGGTGGGCGTTCCGCCAAACATGTCAGTCAGGAGCACCACACCGGCGCCCTGGGTTACGCGACTGATGGCGCGTTGCACTTCGTCACGCGCAGCGTCCACGTCGTCATGCCACCCGATCGAGACAGCAGTGATAAATGAGATAGGGCCGACAATCATTTCTGCCGCCGCCAACAACTCGCCCGCGAGATGCCCATGAGTGACAATCACACCTGCTATCCGGCGCGTCTCCTCTTTCGGTGTGGCTTGCTGTTGGTTGCTGCTCATCGAATCGCTCCTTATCGCTACTTTTAAAACACCCGGGTTATTTGTAGCGGTTTGATTTTCTCACGTCACGGTGGACCACATGAGCATCGAAACCAGCTTGTCGCAGTCTGCTTCGCAAGGCGTTTGCCACCATTACCGAGCGGTGACGCCCGCCAGTGCAACCAATACCGACCGTGACGTAGGATTTTCCCTCCCGCTTGTACTGAGGCAGAAGATAGTAGAGCAGATCGCTGAAGCGATTCAGGGTTTCCTCGACCTCCGGTTGCGCTCTCAAGTATTTTACGACGCGCTTATCGTGTCCGGAGAGCGGTTTTAAGTCGGGAATAAAATGGGGGTTGGGCAGGTGCCTGACATCAAACAACAATTCGAGATCGCCCGGATTACCATATTTATGACCAAAGCTGAGGACCTGAACTCGCATTGGTCCGCCCTTACGATCGGGACTGAATCTTTCCAGGAGATGACTGCGAAGTGTGTGAACGGTGTGTTCGGACGTATCAATGATCTGATCGGCAAGCGAACGAACGCGAGACATGGCGGAACGCTCGGCGCTGATTGCCTGCAACAAGCCTTGTCCTTTGTCAGCCGGGTGAGGCCTCCGGGTTTCGCTGAAACGATGCTGTAGAACATCATCCGACGCTTCCAGAAAGAGAACATAGACAGCAAGCCCTGTCTCACGTAAGGCGGCGAGTTGTTCGCCAAAGTCCGCCAGGAAGCTACCTTCCCGGATGTCGATGACGAGCGCGGCCCGCTCAATTCCCTTGTCACTTCGGTCCGCCGTAACCAGCCGCGCGAACGTCGGCAACATCGTTATCGGCAGATTGTCTACGCAGAAGTAACCAAGATCTTCGAAGGCATTAGTAGCAGAAGACATTCCCGAACCGCTCAATCCGGTAATAATGATAATATCCGGGACCGCGTTGGTCGTTTCCTGCTTCCTCTCTGTCTTCTGTTTCATCAGGTGTTGTGCGCAATTAGGAAAGCGGAAAGATCAGACCATAAATTGTCGCACAGTTTCTATTGTGGGATTGTCATTGATCCCTGCTCACATTGGGTGTACCGGCCGCAGGAGTTGGGGAGACCCGGATGGCTAATGACAAACTTGGTCAGCGTTCGATCAATCCAAAATTTCCATCCTTGCGTTTATACAACACGCCAATCCGCTTGGTGTCCGCGTCCCTAAAAACGATAAATTGGTCCGGTTCCGCCGATAACTGCAGCGCTGCCTCTTCCGCGGTCATTGGCTTTATTGAATAACGACGTGCATTGATAATCCTCGGTGGACGCGGCGAGGCCTCTAATTGCCCGTCAGGAGTAGGGGCAACAGCGGCGGTGCGTCGCGCGCCCTGCTTCCGGTCAATAATCTTTTTCTTGAGCTTGAGCGCCTGCTTTTCCACCTTCTCAATCGCCCGCGTTAAAGCCAGGTACATATCAAGATTGACCTCTTTTGCCGTCAGCGTGTGATCGAGCCAGTGCACCACCACTTCGCCGATATGGCGGTTCTTTTCCACGGTAATGATGACGTGTACGGAGGGCTGTTTGCCATTGAAAATATGATCAAGTTTTTTGAAGTTATCTTCTACGTGTTCACGGATAGCAGGAGAGACTTCAACGTGACGACCGGTGTACTCAAACCTCATGATTGCGGTTCCCTTCTCACCCAGATAAATAGAGTAATCCTTGCCAGACTGCGAACACATCTGGCGAGTTAGCAAAACTTTAGAGGGCGAAATCCTGCTGTAGTCAAGGCGCCAGACCTATGTGCCCTCAAACCCGGCGCGCCTCTAAGGGCGCGACTTCGGCATCGTTAGACCACAGCGCGACGCTCGCGCGAGCCGGGGATGCTCATCTGGTCGCGATACTTGGCGACAGTGCGGCGCGATAACTTTATGCCATCCTTGATCAGAATCTTTACCACCTGATCGTCGGTGATGGGATTGTGCGAATCTTCTTCTTCAATAAGTTTCTTTATCTTCAGCTTAATAATACGAGTAGATATCTCTTCGCCATCTTCATTCATCATGCCTTCGGTGAAAAACCGGCGCAGTTCGATGACACCTTGCGGCGTGTGCGCATACTTCCGGTTAACCACCCTCGATACCGTCGAAAGATGCATGCCAATGTCTTCGGCTATGTCTTTGAGCATCATCGGCTTGATGTATTGAACGCCTTTGTCTAGAAACTCATGTTGCCGGTGGACAATCGACTCCACAACTTTGTAAATGGTCTGCCGGCGATGCTCGATGTTGCGTAGCAGGTCAACGGCGGAGCGCATCTTTTCACGAATAAAACTTTTGGTCTCATTGCTGACGTCCGACTTGCCCAGCATCTGCTGATATTGTTGACTGACACGAAGTCGCGGGCTGCCATCATCCGCGAAGTAGATCACATACTCTTCATCGTCCTCATCGAGTTTTTCAATGTAGATTTCCGGAGAAATGAGGACTGGTTCTTCGACGGAATAACGCCGGCCGGGGTAAGGATCGAGGGTGCGAATGAACTGCAATTCATTTAGGAGCGTGTCGACGTCGCTATCGATCTGTTTTGCGAGATGCGGCAATTTATGTTGTTGTAAATCGGCAAAGTGCTCGCTAATCAAGCGGGCCGCCAGGCGATCACTCTCGCCCTTCACTTCCAGTTGCACCAGCAAACATTCCCGGACATCGCGCGCGCCGCAGCCTATCGGGTCCAGATGCATGACGGCCTGCCTCGCTTTTTCCACCGTGTCCTCCGTCCAACCTCCCATGGCGGCAATCTCTTCGTTCGTCGCGTTAAGCCTTCCGTCCGCATCGAGGTTACCAATGACGCTGATTGCGGCGTCGCAAAATTTCCCTTCGATCGGACTCATGTGAAGTTGCCACTCGAGGTGATCGGCAAGAGATGGAGGTCTTGTCAGAAACTGTTCAAAAGTAGGCGCATCTTCTTTGTACTCGATTTCCTGAGTCTTATAACCAGGGTCAAGGTAGTCCTGAAACTCCCGGCCAAAATCGATCTCCTCAAATGCATCGCGCGCGGCTTCCCCACCTACAATCTCATCGCCGACCGAGTCTTCACTCACCTCAGCAGTACCCAAATCGTGCCCTTCACTATCGCCACCCTCGCCACTTTCGCCTTCGCTATAAACCGACGACAATCCTTCCAGATCGCCTGAGCCGTTAGAAGCGGGACTGCCGAGTTCCGGCTCCGCTGCCTGGGGATGATCGGGCGCCGCGCCAGGATCGGCGCTGGCAAGGTGGTCGAGAATCTTTTCCGCGAGCTCACCAACCTCTTCTTGCGTGGCAACCTCTTCAAGGACCGGGTTCTCGAGGATCTGCTGTTGAATGAGATCGGTCAGCTCCAGAGTAGTCATCTGCAACATCTCGATGCGCTGCCGCAACTGCGGCGTTAGTACGAGTCGTTGAGAGAGGCTGGTGGTTAGTTTAAGAGACATTTCTCAGGTCAAATCAGCAACTGTATTTGTTATTTTTTTGCGACCAGTCGCGCAGGGAGATTATACTCGATTCGAGCACATTTGCGCGTGCCAGTTTTGCTCCGCATCTAGTAGGCGATTACATGCGGAACTTTTCGCCAAGATAAAGCCGGCGGACTTCAGCATCTTCTGTCAAGTCGCGCGGCACGCCTGAGCGGAAAATGCGGCCGTCGGCCATAATGTAGGCCCGATCCGTAACTCCCAGGGTTTCGCGAACATTGTGGTCGGTAACCAGAATTCCGATGCTACGATTGCGTAAATAAAGTATGACATTTTGAATGTCATCGACAGCCTTGGGATCAATTCCCGCGAAGGGCTCGTCAAGCAGGATGTATTGTGGTTCGGTTGCCAGGGCGCGAGCGATTTCCGTTCTTCTTCGCTCGCCGCCTGAAAGCGCGTCGCCACGAGTGTTGCGAACATGCGCAATACCGAATTCTTCCAACAGTTCTTCAAGCCGGGTGAGTCGCTCACGCCGGCGCAGTCCCATTGTCTCGAGCACCGCCAGAATATTTTGCGCCGCCGTCATCTTGCGAAAGATCGAGGGTTCCTGCGGAAGGTAGCCGAGTCCCAAACGCGCTCTTAGGTACATCGGCAGTCTGGTGACGTCGCGATCGCCGAGGCTCACTATTCCCGTATCAGGACGCTCGAGCCCCACCATCATATAAAACGTAGTAGTCTTTCCCGCGCCGTTTGCGCCCAGCAGTCCGACTACCTCGCCTTTCTCCACGTGGAGACTGACATCATCCACCACCCGGCGCTTACCGTAACTTTTTTCCAGTTGAAACGCTGCCAGCGCCGAGGCTGACGGGATTTTTGCTAACTGATGTGCATCACGAGGACTATCCACTACGGACTGCTCACTGCGATGCTCAGCGATGACCACACCTTCAGCCTGTATACTCATCATATCTGCACGCCACAGCAACCGCGTTCCCGGCGACTACTGCTTCCGTACTTTGTGGACTGACCTTACGCGACCCGGGGACTGTGGACCTCTCACGTCGTCCGCGATCACTCTACCGTCTCGCATATAGACGGTCAAACGGCCGCCTTCCGTGCTTCCCTTCTCCACGTCTTCAACTCTGGCCGGATTGCCTTTCAGCACCGCAACTTCATCGGCGCTCGTATACTGAATCCAGTCGCCGGTCCCTTTTCGGTTTGGCTGTGTCAGAACCACGTTGCGTTGTGCAATTGTTTTCTCAACTTCGCTCGAGTCTTTGAGAAGATACACGTCGGCCACGGAGCTCGTGAGGCGATCGGTCCCCTGGCGAATATCAACATTGCCTTCGTAGTGCAAGGTGCGATTCACATCCGAATAGGACATCGAATCCGCCGTCGCAAATACCGGGACTGTGCTACTGGCCCCTTCTATTCGACGGCGCGCGTTGTAGATTTCGCTCTGCACGTGCCCATTAGTGTCCATCCTTTTTTCGTTCACGTAAATCGTCAGTTTGTCACCACGCACGAAATTGTCGTCTTGCCATGCGCGCGCATTTCCCGTGTAAATTGCCACGCCGCTGTCGCTGTGAAACTCGCCCCGGTCGCTGACGACATAAACCGGACTCTTCACTTTGGAAAATGGCGTAGCGCCGTTTGTCTGTTCCTGGCTGTAATAGGTTGTCGCTGTCTTCCCGCGACTGTAGGAGATCTTGTTACTCAAATCGGAATCGAGCTCGACGCCCTTGGTCCTTGCGCGTGAATCCCAAACCGTCGGGTCACCGCCGCGCAGGCGTAACATATTGTCAGGAGCCGTGTAGGATATGTTTGAGGCCACCCCGTTGCGGTCGTTTTCGTTAAACTTCGCTTCGCCCTGCGCATCCATGCGGTCAATATCCTGGGTATCTTTTACAAAGACTGCCGTCATCTTCTGCGAAGTCAGGGTACGCGTGCCGCGATCCTCAACCTTCTGTACCGGCTCAATTACAGCTTTGGCGCCACCCGTAGCCGTAAAGCTGCGAGCGAGGTTTCCAGTTTCAAAAAAATCGCAATCCATACGCGGTGCGGTCAGTGTCTTCTGGTCCGCTTTAGCGTTCTTTATTACCGGATCGACGAACAACTCGGCGTTTCCTACGGCCTCGGCTTTGTCGAGATCGCGGCCAGTTATACGCCAAAGAAGTTTTACGGCATCCGCCGTCAGGCGCTTGTTCGCGGCGCGTGGATCGTTTGCTTTTGACTTGGGCGCCGAAAGATTGATTACCGAGCGACCTTCGGTGCGCATCTGTTTAAGGAGACTGCGATCGCCTTGCGCTTGAAACAACACCTCTATGGAGCTCGCGCCGTTCAGTTGTAACTCCGAATCGGCATCCAGCGTTTTACCGCCGGCATTCCCAATTGCCACGGCGCGCTCAAGCCGCTGGTCCTTATCCAGGAAGAAGTCCATGTCGGTTGAGTGAACCTCGGCAGATCTTCCTTCTTCCATCGAACGCAGATAAGAGTTTCCCCTCACCTCCAGCTTTTGCAGCCGCTTTTGTTCGTTCAAAGTACCGTAGACATTCTCCCCGCTCATTACGTCGCGATCCTGTTCAGCCGTCACACCGCCGGCGAACATTAGCTTCATCGACTCCTGTTCAAAGGATGCCTGCGCTGAACGAATTGTCACCGGCCGCGAACGCGTTGAAGCAGGCGTAGCTTTGGCATCCCTTAGTGCTTCTGGCGCGACAGTGATTTCGACGTCTCTCTTCAAATCGAGTTTCTTACTCTTAGCGAAAACGATCGCGCCGGTGGAGTGCCCGGAAACGTTTTCGCGATCGAAAGAAATCGGCGCGTCTGTTTGCGCAATTTCATTATTCTGGTCGTAAGCGATCGATTCGGTATTAACTTTCAAAGCGTCCTTGGTTTCAACCTTCACGCTTCCGAGAAATGTGATTACAGACTGCTTTGGATCGTAGATCGCTTTGTTAGCCGAAATCTGATCGGGCTTGTCGCCTTGCGGAGGATAAACAGAGAGATTAACCTGCTCGAGTTCATGATGATCATCTGTAAAAGTAATGTCGCGGGCGGCACGCAGCCATAGATACAGGCGATCACCCTTCATCAACCGTTGCTCGTAACCCTCAACTATCCCCTTGATCTCTTTGGAGAGCTCTGGCGTCTCCGATTTGAGACGGAAGGGAACGTTATTGCGAAGGCGATAATAGGAAACTGCCACGAAGATGATAGCGGCAACGAGCACTAGCAAAGCTGCCGCGCGCGCTACCAGAGGAGCACGCGCGCGCCAGCCGATGGCTATCGCTCTCTTTTTTGTGATTTCCTGCATCAGTTAACCGACCGGCGACCGGCGATCGAAAAGGGCGTCATGTCCCCCGGTAATTGGTTATTCGTCATCGGTCCATCCGTTTCCATTCCGGTTTGCGGTGTGCGGTTATCGATCACCGGTTGGTCCTCTCATATCCTGTACCGACAACTGTAGAAACGTTTCACCCGTCCAATTACTTGTTTCAATTGTATAAGCCATTTCCCAGCCATTCTTGACGAAAGCCATTTGCTCGGCGCCGTGCCACCAAATCGTTTCCAGGGGGCGGCCCTTCGGTCCTGCTACGCACATCTTCAGATGCTGTTGTCCAATTAAACGTGGTTCGGAGACGATGCACAAGTTCCGAGCTAAAAAAACCGGACGAGAATTGCCAGCACCGTATGGCTCCAATGCCTGTAGTTCAGCAACCAACTCAAAGCTAATTTCATGTGTCGGCAACTCCGCGTCGATGCGGACGCATGGCTGTAAGTCTTCAGCGGTCAGACAAAACGCCGCATGTTCGTTTAGCCGGCGACGAAGTTCGGCAATACGATCCGGCTTAATAGTTATTCCTGCCGCATGAGAATGCCCGCCAAATTTTTCGAACAGATCTGCGCAGGACGTTAAGCCATTGAGCAAATGATAGGGTTCGATACTGCGAGCAGAGCCGTGGGCAATCTCGCCGTCAATCGAAAACACTACGCAAGGACGATTGATGCGCTCAGCGATTTTCGAAGCGGCGATACCTATCACTCCGCGGTGCCAACCATTCCCGGCAATCACAGCCACATAGGAATTCTCCGGCCCGGTGTTCGCGCATTCCAACTCGGAAATTGCCAGCTCAATTATTTGCTGCTGAACCTGCTTTCGTTCCTGGTTACGCGTGTCAAGATGCGAAGCGAGCCGGCGCGCTTCCTCCTTATCTCTGGTGCTGAAAAGTTCAACCACTGCGCGGGCAGCATCCATTCTGCCCGCTGCGTTTATTCTTGGCCCGATGCGAAAGCCTATATCGTAGGCAGTCAGGTATGCGCCTTCCCCACATCCGGCCACGTCCATCAGAGCCCGCAAGCCAGGATTAGTGGCGCGTGGCAGATCTTGCAAACCAAGAGCGACAATCGCTCGATTTTCACCGGTTAACTTCGCAACATCGGCAACGGTACCAATCGCGACAATTTTCAAAAAGGCATTTACCTGTGATTCCCGCCCATGTTCTCGAAACAGTGCATCGACGAGCTTGAACGCCACGCCAACGCCGGCAAGATTTTTGTCAGGATAAGTGCAGCCGTGCTGGTTCGGATTCAAAACGGCATAGGCTGGGGGCACACCTTCACCTTCATCGGGCAGATGGTGATCGGTGATGATGACGTCGAGTCCATTATCGCGTGCCCAGTAGAGTGGTTCGTGTGCGCGTATGCCACAGTCAACGCTGATGGCCAGTTTATAACCTTCGGAGACGGCCTTTTGCAGGGCAGCTTGCTGAATGCCGTATCCTTCAGTGAAACGATGCGGAACGTGATAGCCGGTGCGCGCGCCCAACAGATTCAACGCCCGAAGCAGCACCGCAGTGCCCGTCGTGCCATCCACATCGTAGTCACCGTAGACAAGGATGGGTTCACCATTCGCGATTGCCTTAAGCAAACGAGGCACGGCTTCACTCATGCCAAGCATGAGATAAGGATCGTGGAGTTGATCGTATGAAGGTTTAAGGAAACTTCTGGCGGATTGCTCGTCGCTGCAGCCGCGCAAAATGAGTAACGCTGCCACCGTAGGAGAGACAGCCAGAACGCGAGCGAGCGAGGCGACATGCTGGGTGTCTTGCCCCCGCACAATCCAACGTTTGGTGCTCATGTGAGGTTCATCAATCGCTCAAACTATTCAGCAAACTTATTCGGCAAACCAACCATCTTCAGCGAGCAGTTTAACACCAATTCGCCGGCGACCATCAATCGGGTCAGTCCAGACTCCATTGACTTCGGCATCAAGCTGCCGCCCAAATGGAGGTGTTAGTTTTACAATCGCTCCCAGCGCTACATCGGCGTCTAATAGAATCGTGGCTCCCGCCCGACTTATCTTGATGGCCTGGGCCTGAATATTAAACGATTCACCACTCGGCGTCTTCCCCGCCACCCCCAGCGCAAACTCTACCGGAACCCGCGGACTGCGTGGGCGTTGGGAAGGCACAGTCGGGCCACCTCGGGAATCTCTTTCAGTCATAAAAAACTTACCGCCTTTTTGCCATTGATGAGAGGACCCTGCACTTGGGGGTCGGGGGGAGGAAAAGGGGCAACGTTAGTTTACCTGAATCCGGGCACTTTGGTTAGTGATTTGATTTTGGAAGAGTTGGAAGCTGCTTCCAGAGAATGGGATAGTCCACTTTGCGGGGGATGCATTTCTTTGTCTCAGATTCTTATGCTACGGGGAGAAACCCGAAAGTCAGGTCGCGAAAATATACGCAGCTTCTAGCCTGTGTGAGCTGAAATGTAACCGCCGAGCAACGCCAGGATAATGGCTGCCCCTACTATCAATCGGTAGACGATAAATATTCCTGTGGAGTGGGTTCGCAGGAATCGCAGCAGGAACCAGATTGAAGCGTAGCCCACCGCGCCGGAAACTATTGTGGCTACAATCAGAGGCAAATAACTACCATCCGGCAACTTATGGATCGCTTCCTTCAGTTCAAGAACTCCGCTGGCGGCGATAGCAGGAATTGAAAGTAAAAATGAAAATCTCGCGGCTGTCTCCCGTGTTTGACCCGCAAATAATCCCGCCATAATAGTAGAACCCGAGCGGCTCGAGCCCGGAACCAACGCCAGGACCTGCGCAAAGCCAACTGCCAGCGCATCACCGACTTTAAGATCCCCAATCGTGCGGTTTCGCTTGCCGACCAATTCCGCCAACGCCAACAGGATCGCTACGACAATCATCATCGTCGCTATTATCCAAAGATTTTTTGTAAACGTTCCTTCGATTTGGCGTTTGAATAACAATCCGACCGCGGCCACGGGGATGGAACCGATAATGACGAGCCACCCAAGCCACGCTTCCTGCGACAGCCTCCTCCTGGGACCATGAGCGGATCGGGTTCCCCAGGCGGCCAGTCCGCTTGCCATAACGGGATTTGCATTCCCGCTGACGCGCCCTCTAAACAATGCCACATGATCGACGACAAAAGCCTGCGTGATATTAACGATGTCGCGCGCAAAATAAATCAGAACAGCCAACAGGGTCCCGAGTTGAATGACAGCTATCGTGGCAGTCGTCTGCTCAGCCTTGAGCGTTCCTTCCACGCCGTTGTAGAGACCAACCAGGCGCGATGCAAAAATTAAATGGGCTGTGGAACTGATGGGAATGAATTCAGTTAATCCCTGGACGATACCCAGGATGATGGCTTGAAGAATGGTCATGAGTAGCTGCGATTGATGCCGCGGATCTTAAAGCTCCCGTCTTTTGGTCTTCGGTCTTTGGTCTTTGGTCGTTGCTCGGGTAGACACTCGAGCAAACAACTCAGAAGGCAAACCCATTCATAGACCAAAGACCAAAAACTGCTTTTACTCCCTAAACGAATTCGCGCGTGAGATCCTGTCATACATCCAAATCGGCATAATCATGCCGGCCCGAACAATCGTTGCGAGCTGCCAGGGAAAGGAATAACGTTTCCGCCGCTTCTCAATTGCTCGCACAATTTTCGCGACCGCGTCATCCAGTTCCATCAGATACGGCATCTGCATACTTCGGCCCTCTGTTAATGGAGTCTTAATGAAACCAGGATGAATGATAGTGACATCGATTCCCCTCGGCTCAAGATCCAGGCGCAGACTCTCGAAGAACGCTGAAACCGCTGCTTTGCTGGCGCAGTAAGCAGCCGACTTCGGCAAACCGCGGTAAGCAGCCAAACTCGATATCGCCACAAGCTGGCCACTTCCCCGCCCGACCATCTCGGGAATGACAGCGGCAACGCTATTGGACACCCCGATGACATTCACATTGATGACGTCGGAAACTTCCTCAGCGCTAAAGTCTGCGGCATCTCTGGTCGGTCCTATGCCCGCATTGGCGATAAGCACATCGATTGGGCCAAGCCTTGCGCGCAAGGTATTTGCAGCCGCAGAGATGGAATTCACATCCTGCACATCAGCCGGTAAGGACATTGCTTTGCCACCGGCTGCTTCAATGTCTCGGACTCCTTCCTCAATGACCTGGACTCGCCTGGCGACCAGACCCAACTTTGCCCCGCGGGATGCGATCTCAAGCGCCAGCGCCCGCCCAATGCCAGACGACGCGCCGGTGATCATTACCACTTTGTCTTGAAACGAATTCACCTGGACCTTGAAGTTTCGAGTTTCGAGTTCACTTCGGTTAACCTGCCTAATCTCAAACGCGAGACTCGAAACTATATCTGCACAACCACTGGCATGATCACCGGTCTTGCGCCGGTCAGTTTTTGAATGAACCGCTTCAGTTCTACGCGCAGGTGCTCTTTCAGGAGACTTTCATCGTCAAGCGTCTGCCGTGAAGCGCCGGCGATGGAGGCCGCAATAATGCGCCGCGCATCTTTCAACAAGCCATTCGACGAATCAAATCCACGCACGCCGCGCGCGACGATCTCCGGCTCGCCCTGAACCTCGCCCGTCTCAGCGTCAACGGTGACAATCAAAGTTACCATCCCTTCATAAGCCATCTGACGGCGTTGGCGGACTGTTTCGCTGGTAATCTCTTCAAAGCCAGTATCGTCAATGAATGTTCGGGGGACCTCACGCTTCTCAACCACAGCCGCACGTTCACCATCAAGCTCGAGCACGTCGCCGTTTTCGATCAGAATGATGTTTTCTTCCGCGTAGCCGAGATGGTTTTTCACAAATTCCTTGTGGCGAAAGAGCATGCGATACTCGCCATGTATCGGTACGACAAACTTCGGCCGTACGGCTTCGGTCATGATGCGAATGTCTTCCTGCGACGCGTGTCCGCTTACGTGGACCAGGCGTCGTTTCTCTTCGATGATGTTCGCGCCGCGCTTGTATATCATTCCGATCATTCGCGAAATCAGCCGCTCGTTCCCCGGAATGATGCGTGCCGAAAGTACGACCGTATCGCCCTCATCGATCATCAGTCCTTTGTAACTTTGCGAGGCCATCTGGGAAAGCGCCGCCCGCGCTTCGCCCTGGGACCCGGTGACCAGAAATACAATCTCGTGGTCGCCCATCTGCTTTGCTTCGTTAAGCGGAATTAGCAAGCCGTCAGGGATGTCGAGGTAACCGAGACGATCGGCAATTTCGACATTCTTTTGCATCGAGCGTCCCAGTACACAGACCTTTCGATTAAACTGCTGAGCTATATCCAGCACTATCTGAAGGCGATGAATCGATGAGGCAAATGCCGCAACGATAATGCGCCCCGGGGCTTCACTAAAAATCTCTTCGAAGGCGGGAATAACGGCTCGCTCGGATGGGGTGCGTCCCGGAACCGTCGCATTTGTCGAATCCGATAACAGCGCCAGAACGCCTTCCTGTCCGTAACGTCTAAACGAGCGCAGGTCAATCGGCTCGCCAATCACCGGCGTCTCGTCGACCTTGTAGTCACCCGTGTGAATGATCGTGCCCACCGGCGTCCTAATGGCCAGCGAAAAGCAATCGATGAGGGAATGTGAAACGCGAATGAACTCCACGCTAAAGAGACCAATTTCAACGACGTCGCGCGGCTCGACGCGATGTAGCAAAGTGTCGCCGAGCAAGTCATGTTCATCCAGCTTGCTCTCAGCCAGCCCGGCGGTAAAGTGGGAACAGTAAACAGGAACGTTGAATTTCTTCAGGATATACGGCAAGGCGCCGAGGTGATCTTCATGTCCATGAGTGAGGACTATGGCGGTGATGTGATCGCGATAGTCTTCGAGAAAATCGAAGTCTGGAATACAGACATCGACGCCGTAGGCCGTCTCCTCTGGAAAGCCCATGCCGGCGTCAAGGATAAGCATCTCATCCTCATAACGCACAGCCATGCAATTCATTCCAAACTCGCCGATACCGCCGAGCGGAATGATCTCTAAGACACTACTCACCTTCGGTTATTACTCAACTCTCCGGACGTGGCCAAGGCGTAATTTTCACGCAGCGGTCGGGTTAGACAAACAACGCAGTATACCATGCGCGGACCAGACCGCAGACCCTGCCCGGTTGCCATTCGCGAGGAACTGCTTGCGATAGGTAGCGCGAGGAATATGACGATGTGATCGAAGCAAACAACGGTCCGATTTACCCAAAACCTTTTCGGGAGCCTGCTTTTAGTTTATGTTTGCCCGCATGCTTAGGAAAATATCAACTCTGCTGCTTGCCATCACACTTCTATTCGGCTTCTACGCTATCGCCCGGGCCGCGCCGCAAACGATGCGGCTGGATTATTACCACACCGGCAATTCGAAGCAGGAGTTGTTTAGCGTTGACCGCGTTGTCATTGAGCCCCTTCCCTGGCCCGGCGACATGAACAAGACCATTGACGACACGAATCTCGGCAAGTACTTCTTTGAGGTTCGTGACCAACAATCGCGGCGTGTTCTCTACTCGCGCGGTTTTGCTTCCATCTACGGGGAGTGGGAAACGACGGACGAAGCGACGGCGATGATGCGCACGTTTAGCGAATCACTGCGGTTCCCTGCCCCACAGGCCCCAGTCGCAATCGTGTTGAAGAAGAGAGACGCGAAGAATGCCTGGCGCGACGTCTGGACTATGGTAATCGACCCGAAAGATATCTTCATCGATCGGTCGCGGATGCCCGCGCCCGCGCGCTTGATCGCGATACAGAAGATGGGCGACCCGGCAACGAAGGTTGATTTTGTAATTCTTGGGGACGGCTATACTGCCCGCGAATCGAAGAAGTTTGAACGAGACGCTCGCCGGCTAACCGAAGTCTTATTTGCGACCTCTCCATTCAAAGAACATAGAAGCGACTTCAATGTGTGGGCGCTATGCCCGCTCGCTGCCGAAAGCGGAATCTCGCGACCATCAACCGGCATCTATCGCGATTCACCTTTGCATGCCACCTACGACGCTTTTGGTTCCGAGCGCTACGTACTTACTTTTGACAATCACGCGCTTCGCCGAGTCGCGCAGTTTGCTCCTTACGAGTTCATCGAGATTCTGGCCAACAATCGCACCTATGGAGGTGGCGGCATTTTCAATCTTTACAGCACCGTGGCCGCGGACAACGCTTTCGCGAATTACGTTTTCGTCCATGAGTTTGGCCATCATTTCGCCGGACTCGCCGACGAGTACTATACGTCGTCAGTCGCCTACATAGGCACGCCTGAACGCGTCGAGCCGTGGGAACCAAACGCCACAGCGCTGTTGGATCCAGCTAATCTCAAATGGGCTGACCTGGTCACGCCCGGCACGCCAATACCCACACCCTGGAACAAGGAAGCTTTTGAAGACTACTCCCGCACGATTCAAAAGCGGCGGGCGCAACTTCGCAAGGACAAGCGCCCGGAAAGCGAAATGGAGACGCTGTTTCGCGAGGAATTGAAGTTTGAGCAAGCTATGTTCGCGCGCGAAAAATATGCGGGAAAGGTCGGAGCGTTTGAGGGCGCGATCTATGAAGCGAAGGGTTACTACCGACCGGAAATTGACTGCATCATGTTTACGCGCACCGACCGTTTCTGTGCGGTGTGCGGCCGGGCAATTGAGCGCATTATCAAGTTGTATTCTCGAAGTTGAGAGACCAACGATCAGTAATTAAGGGTGGCGGAATATGCGGACGCGGGGCGAATACCTTTCAATCCCGAATTTTTCTACGCAGTGGTGGCAAGCTCACCTTCGCGACCTGAGATACTCTACCCATTCGGTAGCTCCAGCCTTGAAAGCCTTTCCACTCAGGAATTTGGCAGTCAAGTCTAATAAGGTCGGCGTCGGGAAGGTGGGCTTGCCTCCGCTGCTGGGCAGCACTGGAGTCTCAGCACTGAATGCTTAATGGCTTTGTAGATCTGCATTTATCGGCGCGAGGTAAGCGATGCGACGTCATCGTCCGCCACCAGCATTAATCGAGTTCCTTGCGCCGTATGATCGCGCGATTCAAAAGCTTGCCCTAAGTCTGCGTTCGCTCGTGCTTGAAGAGATGGCGCCTTGCTACGAGAATATCTACGACGCGTATAGCGCGGTTGCCATCGGCTACGGCTCGTCAGATCGTTTGCAGGACGCCGTTTTCCACATCGCAGTTTACGCGAACCATGTGAATCTCGGGTTCAACCACGGCGCAACACTCGACGATCCGTTGGGAATTCTCAAAGGCACCGGTAAACGGATTCGCCACATCACCATCAAAACACCGGCTGACCTGGCCCGGCCTGAGATTCGTTCTTACGTGCGTCGCGCGCGCCAGCTCGCGAGGGATGACGCGCGCAAGCTTGGCGAAACCGCGCCGGAAAAGATAGATGGCGTCGTTTCTACGGTGAAAGCGATCTATCCGAAAAAGCGGCGGCCGTCTTGAAGTCGCCCAGCTTGATTGCTGATTGCTTTTAGCTCGTTACTTGCCTGTCAAATCCAATTGATGGATCATCGCGTATATTAGGTCAGGGGGAAAACAAATCATGTATAGAAATCTTTGCCTGAGCGCTGTTATTTTTCTCATTATGGCCACGATGGCAGCTTGCAGTGCCGTAACCGCCTCCGCGACAGTAATCCCAGAGCCGGTTCTGGATTCCCCTTTGACAAGCTCGAAAGGTGAGCAGACCGCCGTGCTTGCGGGAGGTTGCTTTTGGGGCGTGGAAGCTGTGTTCGAACATGTGAAAGGAGTCACCGATGTGAAATCCGGATATTCGGGAGGCTCACCTGCGACGGCTCAATATGAGAAGGTCGGCTCGGGGAAAAACGGCCACGCCGAATCGGTCCGAATCGTTTATGACCCATCCCAAATCTCTTATGGTCAGCTCCTCAAGGTATTCTTTTCCGTGGCCCATGATCCGACGGAATTAAACCGCCAGGGACCAGACACGGGTTCGCAATATCGCTCAGCCATCTTCTACGCCAACGACGAGCAAAAGCGCATCGCGCAAGCCTATATCGATCAACTAAACCGGGCGAAGGTGTTTGCCCGACCCATCGTGACTCAGGTCGCCGCCCTCGCATCCTTCAACGAAGCCGAAGCCTATCATCAGAACTACCTCGTCCGTCATCCCGATGAGCCGTACATCGTCGTCAATGATCTCCCAAAGATCGAGAACCTGCGCAAGCAACTCCCGGCTTTGTACAGAGCAAAGTAGTTTTCGGGTCGAGGCGCGGAGTTATTTGCGATGACCGAACCAATGCCGGCGATTTTCTTCGGACACGGCAATCCCATGAATGCCTTGCTGAAGAATGCCTACACTGACGGCTGGTCAGCGATTGGGAGCTCTGTGCCTCGACCGAAGGCCGTGCTCTGCATTTCGGCGCACTGGTACCTTCCCGGCACAGCAGTGACCGCCATGCTCCTCCCGCGAACGATCCACGATTTCGGCGGCTTCCCACGGGAACTCTACGCAGTGCAATATCCCGCGCCTGGTAGTCTGGAACTTGCGAAGCGCGTCCGAGACTTGCTCGCGCCCGTTTCGGTTGCGCTCGACCAAACATGGGGACTGGATCACGGCACGTGGTCCGTGCTGTGCCACGTTTTTCCACAAGCCGATATTCCGGTGGTCCAACTCAGTATCGATGAAACCCGCCCTCCCGGGTTTCACAATGAAGTGGGAAAGCTGCTGGCGCCATTGCGCGATGACGGCGTGCTGATAATCGGAAGTGGCAACATCGTTCATAACCTTCACACGTATGCCTGGGGCAAACATGAGGTCGAACCCTTCGATTGGGCCGTGCGATTTGAAACAGTTGCACGCGACTTGTTGCTGACTGGGAACCAGCAGCCACTCGTCGATTATGAGTCGCTTGGACGTGACGCGTTGCTTTCCGCCCCCACGCCCGATCATTACCTACCCTTGCTCTACGTGATTGGTTTGCGCCGGAAGGGCGAACAGGTGAGCTTTCCAGTCGAGGGATTCGATGGCGGCTCGATTTCAATGCTCACAGTTCAGCTGGGCTGAACAATATTGCAGTACTCGGCGCCTATACTGGGTCAGATTCATTCCTCTTAGGCCCACGTGTCACAGTCCCCTTGCTCATGGACGCTACTTTCCGGAACACCTCGCCCTAAGTAGTGTCTAAGTCTGCGTGTTTTAAAACGCAAAGTTGCCACTTCCCGGTCTGTTAAGTATCTCTGAGGAACCGTGCGTTCGAGCATCTGCAAGTTTTCCCCGGTCACCGCGTTCATGTGCAAGGATCGAGGCAGCTACAAATTGAGCAAACAAAGTGAGGTTGAATCATGAAGAATCTCTTCCTAATCGTGGCAATTTTGCTGGTGACTCTTGTCCTGACGCTGGTGGGCCTTGCGCAATGGCCAACCGGCACCATTCCCCCGGTACCACCGGTACGTGAAGCAGGCTTCAATCCCGTTAAGAGGACGATGCGACCATTCCGGTCCGAGCAGGAGCTGGCCGCCTATTTCCGAGAACTCGCCAAAAAGCAAAAAAAAATACAGACTCGATCAGAGCTAATGATGCAAGAGCCGCAGCTGGACTTAGACGCTAGCGTAGCAAAATCAGCTCCGGCAGATACCCCCTCCCTGGCGACTAAGAACGAGTCAATCACAAACACCCAGGAAGCGGGGGTTGATGAAGGCGGTATCGTCAAGCTTCATGGCGATCATCTCGTGGTATTGCGCCGCGGCCGGTTGTTTACGGTGAAAATCGGTGACGGCTCGTTGCAACCGATTTCGGCCGTCGATGCGTTCGCTCCGGACATCGACCCACGCTCCACCTGGTACGACGAGATGCTT
>DASXSC010000041.1:0-29491 GCA_036506215.1 Pyrinomonadaceae bacterium
AAAAACTCAGACGTCCGTGAGTCTCTTATTGAGTCCCGTCCTGAGATTGATGCCGAATTGCACGTAGGCCTTCAGGCCGCACAGGGTGTAGGTCCACCCGGCGTTCTGGCCCAGGGCCCGTTTGACGCCGTCTTCGGTCAGGGGAAACTTCGATTCGTTGATTGTAACGACGGTGGCATCCGGACCAGGTACGCCCACCCTTGTTCGTTACCCGACGACCTTGAAGTAATACACTGAATACCCTGCGATAACGGCAGCAAACACCTCGTTCACAGGCCTCAGAATGCGCTCACGCACGTTCACATTGAAGTCCATCGCGGTCCTCATTTGGCCAACAGCTCCTGCTACGCTATGGTTCGATTGCAGGGTTTAGAATAGCTGTCGCGCTTTTCCAGAATGAAGCGTCAGCGTGCCAGAAAGCGTTGAAGCTTTCTATGACGGGGGAGCAGAAACCAAAGCGTTGAAAAGATGCTTACCAGCATGGAGGCGAGCACAATGCTCAGCCACACGCTGTTTGTGATTACTCGCGCAATGAGAAAGAACTCGAGCCCAAGCGCTATCGTCAAAGGGAACATTGAATACAGGAGCAATCTTGTGGCAATAACGATAAAGCCTTCACTAACGGACTGCGGATCTTTTTGCCGGTGGTAGGCTGCCGGAGCCATCAGCATTGCGATAGAAATGACGATCAGACCTATAGCAGTCAGGTGAAAACCACGCTCTGTCAGACTTAGTTTCTCATAGAAAGTTGGGTTGAATACTACGATCAGCTGAAAGCCAAATAAGGCTTGGATGCCAGGTAGTACCATGCGGCATTCTTCCAATAGGTGAGTGACCGCCTCGGACAGCGATATTTTTTCTACTTTCTCGCTTTTCACGACTCCTCCGAATTTCATCCTTTTCGCCGCGACCGCTAATAGAACTATGACCACGAGTTTTGTGCGATATCTGTAGGTCTAATAGTCTCACGAGTTGTTAGACCATGAAAGACCGCGCCTTCGCGTTTGAACTCCTTTCACGGTCAATTGCACGCGCCCGCCGGTTTGGACGTCGGCGCTGAAACACCCCAGGAGATAGCTATCTCCATATTTGCCGAAATCAAGGCGGTATTGACGAAACGCGAGGGAGGTCTGCTCCGAAATCGAAACGGTTCGATTCACAGCAAGGCAAGTTCTGATCGAGTGTCTTCGACGCGGAGCGTTACTATGAATTTGGGATTTAGGAGCGTGAAAGATCAGCAAAGTGTTTGCGTCGCGTAGCGACACCTGAGTTAACTCTGGATTCAATCGTAGTACGGAACGAAATGGGCCCAACGCGTTTGTCCCGACGTTGAAACAGGGGTAAATTCATCCGAACACTACTCGAAGCAGCACTTGGGCATAGAGCAGTCAGCGACAGCTTCGCTATCGCGACCAGATTGCCGCCAATCGAGTCTATCGGAAAGGAGATTGAATGAAAATCGCAACGTTGATCGCTCGTCTTTTACTCGGTCTGATCTTCGTCGTATTTGGGCTGAATGGTTTTTTAAATTTCCTTAACATGGGTCCCTTGCCAACAGGATTGGCAGGCCAGTTCATCGGCGCCCTTGCGCAGTCGCACTACTATTGGGTTGTAGCTGGGCTACAAGTCGCAGGTGGTGTGCTGCTGCTGTTGAATCGTTTCGTGCCGCTGGCGCTGGTGCTTCTTGGACCTGTTATTGTGAACATCCTTTTGTATCACTTGTTCTTGTCTCCGACTGGTGTGGCGTTGGCAATCGTCGTAACAATCCTTTGGTTCATTGTCTTCTACGGGCACCGCCAACACTTCTCGGGCATATTTGTGCAACGAGCGTAATAGCAATGAAGCTCGGGATTGCTGAATGAAGAGTCCCAGGTTTCCTACGCTGGGGTACTTTCGATCTCTTCGATCAGCGATTTCGGCATTATTCCCATGGCAATAAATCTGATTCCGTAGTCGTGCATGCGCGTCAAGAGTCGTTTCCCTGATTCGTCAATAAACGTGATGCCACTCAGATCCACCAGGATTCTTCCTTTTGAGTCAACGGATGTAACAGCCTGCCAGGATTTCTCGAGTTCGCTTACGCACGCGCCCGCGAGTTTACCTTCGACGACCAAACGCGTGGTCTCTAACTCATTGCACACTGTAATCCTGAGCATGACGGTTACTTCTCCTGTGACTAGTTTGGCAACTCGCCTGCCACATGCGTCGTCGCGTAATCGCTCGCAATTTGCAGTTAATCAGTCCCGCGCGCTAACTGTCGGTGACCGTATCTCGCCAAATGACACGCTGTGGTCACCGAAACGGATCTGGGAGCGGTTGCCCAACAAACGGCTGTAAAGTATTCTCTATACCAAGTAAATATCATAAGTAATCGAGAAATTGCCTCTATTGACCGGGAAGCAAGACGTGAGTACCACTACCGTTCAGGTCGCCCCCGCTGACGAACAAACTAAGAAATATCTGACTCTGCTTGAACTCTCGAAGGCCATAGCCTCACATCGCGAGTTGCCCCAACTGTTCCATGACCTTACTTGCCGTCTGCAGAGTCTTTTTGAATTTTCCCACCTTGGTGTTCTGCTCCACGATGAGACGAGCAACATCATGCGGTTGCATCTCGTGGAAACTTGCAAGCCGGCGCAATGGCAAACGCCCAAAGAGGTCCCGATGGAAGGTTCAATCGCCGGCTGGGTTTGGCTGAATCAGAAACCAGTGGTTGTTCGCGATCTCGAATTGGAAGACCGATTTCCGATCGCCAAGACCCTGCTCAATCATCCGGTCAAGTCAGTTTGCAGTCTTCCCCTGACGACAGCGCACCAGCAACTGGGTGTCATGACCTTCTGGAGCGAGAAGGTGGGGGCCTACGATCAACTTGATCTCGAATTCGCCAAACTGGTCGCCGGTCAGATAGCAGTTGCCATGGAAGCCCAGTTTCATCAGGGCAGGCTCGCGCGCGAACGCGATCGGTCGCAACTGTTATTGGAGATAAATAACACGCTTGTTTCGAACCTCAATCTGCGTGAGTTGCTATCGGCCATCTCTCATTGTCTGAACACCGTAATGCCTCATGATGCGGCGGCGCTGGCGCTTTACGATGATTCGCTAAAACAACTTCGGCTGACAGCCCTTGACTTTCCGGACCACGAAGGGCCGTGCGCGCCAGGAGAGATTATTCCGCTCGAAGGAACTCCGGCCGGTTTGGCCCTGACCACTCGGCAACCTGTCTTGAGCGATTACTCCAAAACAAACGAGGCCCGCGTGGCTAGTTCTGGTCTGAAATCCGCTTGCACCGCGCCGCTCCTCTTTCGTGATCGGGTGCTTGGAGTTCTGAGCATCAAAAGCCTGCGTGAAAACGCCTTTTCCCAGGAAGACGCGGACCTGCTCGGCCAGGTCGCCAAGCAGGTGGCGATCGCGGTCGAGAATGCGCTCGCCTATAGCGAAATCGAGACGCTCAAGAACAAGCTGGAAGAAGAAAAGCTCTATCTTGAAGAAGAGATTCGCACGGAATACAACTTCGAGGAGATTATCGGTAATAGCTCGGCCCTAAAGCGTGTGCTGCAAGAAGTGGAGACGGTGGCAGCCACTGAATCAACTGTATTGATTTACGGTGAAACCGGCACCGGCAAGGAACTCATAGCCCACGCCATTCACAATTTGAGCCAGCGACGCGAACGCACGCTGGTCAAGGTGAATTGCGCGGCGATTCCTACCGGTCTACTGGAAAGCGAATTCTTTGGTCATGAGAAGGGAGCTTTTACGGGAGCGATTGATCGACGCATAGGGCGATTCGAACTGGCGAATCAGGGGACGATCTTTCTTGACGAAGTGGAAGACATTCCGCTCGAATTGCAGTCGAAGTTGCTGCGCGTTTTGCAGGAGCAGGAGTTCGAACGCCTGGGCAGCTCGCGCACTCTTCAAGTTTCGGTTCGCGTAGTAGCGGCTACCAATAGTGATCTGGCCGAACTGGTGGCCGAGAAGAAATTTCGCAATGACCTCTATTACCGGCTCAATGTGTTTCCGATTAATGTGCCGTCGCTGCGTGAGCGGCCCGAAGATATTCCCCTGCTGGTAAATTTCTTCGCACACAAGTTTGCCCAACGGATGAATAAGCCAATCCAGAGCGTTCCCAAAGAAACCATGGCCGCGCTGACTGCTTACCATTGGCCGGGTAACATACGCGAGCTGCAAAACCTGGTCGAACGAGGCGTGATCCTATCGCGCGGGTCCAGCCTCGAGATTCCACTCGCGGAGTTGAAGCAGTCTAAAGGTTCAAACCATATTAACGGGTCAACCACTCTCGAATCCGTTGAGCGCGATCACATCCTTCGCGTCCTTGGCGAATCCAGTTGGGTGATCGGTGGCCCGGCCGGCGCTGCCGCTCGTCTGGGCCTGAACCGAACTACGCTGAACAACCGAATGAGAAAGTTGGGGATTACGCGGCCTCGCCCGGTGTAGAAGTTACTCCTTAGTAAGTAATCGAAAAAACCTCGAATCCGTCGTTACTTCCTAAGGAGATCTTCACATTCGACTCATTATCGTTGAGAGGTCTTGCCTCAAAAGTCCGCGTGGCTGGAACGGCTATGCCGCTGGATGTGCGGCGGTGGCTCTGCCCCGCCGTCACTGGCCCCTCCCGGCAATGGGCTATGCCCTGGTGCGAGCTTGGCTCCAAACTACCTTGAATTACCAACGTTTTAACGCAATGCCTTGGATTTCCAGACACCAGGATTCGGGCGAAGCTCGCACCACCAGGGGCATAGCCCCGGAATCTATCGCGGACTTTCCGGCGGGGCAAAGCCACCACCGCACATCCAGCGGCATAGCCGTTCCAGACCCGCCATACTCTCGAGACAAAGCTCGTTGGGAACCGAAGCAAGATAGAATATCCATCTACGCAGTCATGCACTTCAGCCGACGGCCTGGCTACTGGCGCGATCGAATTTCAACCTACGAGAATTCGTAATAAAACGGAAACTCGCGAATCAACTAACTCCCCACACTTGTCTGTGACCATAGCGCGCCATATGACTAAATATGGTCACGCGCAAGTCCTTCTCAATTGCTTCTCACTACCTCCGCTATTCATTACCAAAACGGCATTTGCCGTCAGCTGACAACTAACGCATCCGTGGCAAGCATGTTGCTTGTGAGCATCTTAACGACGCAGAACGCAGAGCATTTCGCAGAAGAAGCGAAGGGAGTCACCCATGTTGGGCTCAGGCAAAAAGATTGTCGATCATCATGCAAGACGACGCCTCCTGGCCCGCAGATCCATACGGAAGTGGAGTGGACTCCATAACATAAGGTCTTCGACCGGCTCTATCCTCTACATAGAGGACGACCAGGATACTCGGGAACTCGTGACTTACGTGTTGGCTCAGGAGAACTACAAGGTTGTTCCAGCCGATAACTACGACGATGCATTGCTGCTGGCACGGACAAACCGGTTCGATTTGTATCTAATCGACAACTGGATGACTGGAGGCTCAGGAATTGATTTGTGTAAGAAGCTTCGCGAATTCAATTCCCGGACACCGATTCTATTTTATTCTGGTGCGGCGTACGAACGTGACAAGCAGCAGGCGTTTGCTGCCGGCGCGCAAGAGTATTTAGTGAAACCTGTTGAGAACGATGAGTTGATTGCAACAGTCACCCGAGTCATTTTAGAGGCAAAGCGCACGCAACTGGCGATGAGCGCAAGAGGAGCGTTCTCAAAGCTTGGGATCCAGACGAAGACCAGTTCGCCAGGTCTTGAGGTCTCAGCAAAGAATTAAGAACCATAGGAAGGACTAGAAATGAACATTGGAATCATAGGCGCAGGCCAAATCGGCGGCACGCTAACCCGGCGCCTCAGCGCGCTCGGCCATAAAGTATTTGTAGCTAACTCGAGAGGACCGGAAACGCTGGCAGATTTGGCTGCGGAGACAGGCGCTAAGCCAGTCTCAGCGATCGAAGCAGCCCAGAATGGCGACGTTGTAATCGTGACTATTCCTGAGAAGAACATCCCAAAGTTGCCCCCTGCTTTGTTCGAAGGAGTTTCTGACCGCGTGGTCGTGGTGGACACAGGCAACTACTACCCGCAACAGCGTGACGGAAGGATTAACGGGATCGAGGACGGCGCGACGGAAAGTCGCTGGGTCTCGCGACAGTTGGGCCGGCCAGTCGTAAAGGCCTTCAATAACATTCACGCGGGACACTTGCTTAAGTTGGGCCAGTCTGCTGGAACTCCCGGGCGAATTGCTCTGCCGGTAGCGGGCGACGATGAGAGAGCCAAATCAATCGTCCTTAAGCTAATCGACGAGCTCGGATTTGACGGCGTTGACGCCGGAGGGCTCGACGATTCCTGGCGGCAACAACCAGGTACACCGGTTTATGGCACGGACCTCGACGCTGACGGTGTTCGGCGGGCATTGGCCGGGGCGAGCCGGAAGCGAACCGCTGATTGGCTAGCCAAGGACAGGCCTGACAAAGTCGCCAAGCCTGCCTGACGCACGCGCCATACTTGACCGCGAAATCGAAAGCGCACTTCGAAACGTTCAAATTACGCATCGGTAAGGTAAGCGTCATGAGTTCTGTTATCAGAATCATAAAACACGCGAGGAACGAGGGGCTAAAGGACTCGAAGGCTGACCAGGAAAAGACGGATCAACTGAGTACGCGTGAAATCGTGAACACAGTTAAGAGCTGGATAGCCGAGCTGGAGCAACGACATCGTGACGAGGAGCGCAGGTATTCTGCGTTGATCAAATGAATTTCCGACTGACACTTTCGCTTAGGTTGCTGATGATCTCAGGAGTCTGGACGCAGAGCCAAGGTCAACAACTTCGGGATGCATTTCGTAATTGTTGAAGGCGAAAACCTGCTTCTTGGGGGAGTAAACGAAGTTCAGATGCAAAGTGGCGGCAGCTACGATGCTATTCATGCCAGCATCAGCAAGCTAAAACCGGAAGAAATTTGACTATTAGGGTCTATCGGCAGGATCAGATCGTCAAGCTTTCCATTCCCACAACACGATAATCGCCCACCTGACCGTCTCTAGTCACGTGGCAGTATGTGGTCAGCCCGACTCACCGGCCAGTTACTCAATCGGACAGCAATTCCGCCTACTTAACTGCAGTTGAGTGCATTGCCTCGGTACAAAAATGCCATGGCAAGAGTCTTGCAGTGTGGACCAGTGAACGAACACAAAGTGGTTGGGACGCAACACGGAGCGATGAGCGCAAGAAGAGAAACGAAGGGTTTCAAGTGGAACAGGCCGAGATCAGGGCGGCGGCCTGTTCTCGAGAGCGGGGCGGACCTGGGTTGGCGGGCTCGAGGGGTCCGCCTCGCTCGAAATGTGTCTGACAGACGGTTCTCTACCCAAAGCGCTGAAACAAATGATGAGAAGTCGGAGATGCCGAATTACAAGATTCGTAAGCCTACGAAAACTCGCGACTCTTCGACTCCAGCTCGACCTCAAATAATTTGTTGAAGCAGCCGCTCCTAATGAGGTTTCTATGTCAACGGAATTACGCAACGTTTGGTCTAAGCACAAATTACTTATCTCATCGATTATCACTGGGATCGTTTTGATCCTGGGCGCTCTGATCGTCGCCGGTCGATCGAACAAACCGGCGCAGGCCGCACCGCGACCGCTCGATGTTGAGGTAGTTCAGGTCAGGCAAGAAGACGTTCCGGTTTATAGCGAATGGATTGGGACGACCGAGGGAATGGTCAACGCAGATATCAAGGCGCAAGTGACCGGCTATCTGCTTAGACAAGATTACAAAGAAGGCTCATTCGTAAAGAAAGGCCAGTTGCTGTTTGAGATCGATCCACGGCCCTTCCAAGCGGCAGTGGATCAAGCCAACGGGCAGGTCGCGCAGTTTCAGGGTCAACTCGAGCAAGCGAACTCTCAGGTGACCCAGGCGGAGGCGCAGGTGGCGCAGGCCAATAGTCAACTTTTGCAATCTCAGGCACAAGTGGCGCAGGCGCAGGCTAATCAGGTCAAAACTCAACTGGATGTGAACAAGTATGCGCCGCTAGCGGAACAGAAGGCAGTCACGCAACAGGAATATGACAACGCCGTTCAGGCTAACGTTGTTGCTAAGGCTCAAGTTAAAGCCACCGAGGCCGGTGTCGAGACGGCGCGCGCGCAACTCCGCGCGGCCAACGCTCAGATTAGAACAGCCAAAGCGGCAATCGCGACCGCAAAGGGACAAATTGAAAACGCAAGAGCCACGGTGAGGACCGCCGAACTTAATTTGGGTTTCACTCGCATCGTCTCGCCAATTGATGGAATTGCCGGAATTGCTCAGGCGCAGGTCGGAAACTTGATTAGCACGACGAGTCCTCCGCTGACGACGGTTTCAACTGTCGATCCGATCAAGGTTTATTTCACCCTCAGCGAGCAGGAATATCTTAGGTTTACGAAGCGCAATCTTATTGAAGCGCGACCAGGCGCCAGTGTGGTCCAGATAGAGCTCGAATTGATCCTCGCCGATGGGACCATCTATCCGCAAAAGGGAAGCTTCTTCTTTGCAGACCGCCAGGTAGATCAAAAGACCGGCGCAATCCGCATGGCCGGAATATTCCTCAATCCCGGAAATATCCTTCGACCGGGACAGTATGGTCGGGTTCGCGCGGTCACCTCAACGAAAACCGACGCCTTGCTGATTCCGCAGCGCTCTGTCAGTCAACTACAAGGTGGTTACCAGGTCGCCGTAGTAGGCAGCGATAAGAAGATTGAAGTGCGCGCGATCAAAGTCGGCGACCGCACCGATACGATGTGGATTGTCGAAGACGGATTGAAGGCTGGTGAGACCGTAGTTGTCGAAGGAACTCAGAGAGTCAAACCGGGCGCACTTGTAAATCCAAAGCCTTATGTGAGTGATACGGCGGCGCAGAAATGACGAAACGTTTTTAGCCAGTCAGCGGGGGTAAACCACCCTTCCTGACCATGAGCTGATCACAGTTGCGCATTGGATTTTGTTTGAAAGCCTTTCAAGACACCACCAGACCTGAGCAGGTAGGGAGTCTCCAGGTCGGGAAGGGTGGTTTACCCCCGCTGCTTGGCTAAGGAAGCGGGTTTGTCGGACTAGGAAACTGAATCAATGATTTCGAAGCTCTTCATTAACCGGCCGATCGTGGCGATGGTTATCGCGATCATTACCATCATCGGTGGACTCGTTGCGATGGCGGGTTTGCCAGTGGCCCAGTTTCCGGAAATCGTACCGCCGCAGATTATCGTCAATACGACCTACACGGGCGCTGATGCCGTCACGATCGAGCAGTCGGTTGCTACACCACTGGAACAGCAGATGAGCGGTGTCGACAACATGCTCTACATGCAATCGACGAATGCGAATGACGGAACTATGACCCTTACGGTTACCTTCGACGTCGATACGAATCCCAACATCGATCAGGTCAACGTACAAAACCGCGTGGCGCAGGCGCAGCCGAACCTTCCCGCCGACGTGAATCAGTTTGGCTTAAACATGCGCAAGTCAACCGGTATACCTACGCTGGCGTTTGCGATCTTTTCGCCGAACCAAAGCCACGATTCACTCTTTCTGGCGAATTACGCGAACATAAACATCAACGATGCACTCTATCGCGTTCCTGGCGTGGGCGAGGTTCGCCTGTTCGGCGCGAGCGATTATGCGATGCGCATCTGGGTCAAACCTGATCTGCTGGCGAAGCTTGGCTTAACCGTTCCCGATCTTGCGCGCTCGGTTCAGCAACAGAGCACAGTTAATCCCGCCGGCCAGGTTGGCGCCGAGCCCGCGCCGCAGGGAAAGGAAATGACTTACACACTGCGTGCGCAGGGCCGGCTGCAAACTCCGGAAGAGTTTGGCCAGATCGTGGTGCGTTCAAATCCGGACGGCTCGGTCGTGCGGCTCAAGGACATAGCGCGGATCGAGCTCGGCGCGCAGAACTATCAGCAGGTCGCTCGCTTCGGCGGGCACCCGGCCGGCATCGTCGCCGTGTTTCAGTCCCCCGGGTCGAATGCCTTAGCGGTGGCCGACGGCGTCAAAAAGACGATGGAGGATCTGAAGCAGCGGTTTCCCGCGGATCTCGATTACGCGATTGGGCTCGATACGACCCGCTCCGTTACCGAAGGAATCAGCGAGATTGTAAAGACGCTGCTCATTGCGATCGTGCTGGTCATCCTGGTGGTCTTCATCTTCTTACAAAACTGGCGGGCGACTCTGATACCAATGATTGCGGTGCCCGTATCGTTGATCGGCACGTTCGCTGTTTTCCCGCTGCTGGGCTTCTCGATTAATACGCTCTCACTTTTTGCTCTGGTGCTGGCAATTGGATTGGTAGTCGACGACGCAATCGTCGTTGTTGAGGCTGTCGAGCACCATATCGAGGAAGGGATGAGCCCCCGCGACGCAACGCTCAAGGCAATGGAAGAAGTCTCGGGTCCAGTCATCAGTATCGCGCTAATCCTCGCTTCAGTCTTTATACCCGTGGCGTTGGTCAGCGGGATTCAAGGACGCTTGAACAAACAGTTCGCTGTCACGATCGCTGTCTCAGTCATCATCTCGGCCTTCAACGCACTGACGCTATCGCCGGCGCTGGCGGCAATGATGTTGCGGCCACGCAAGGAGGGTAGTGGACCGCTGGCGGGATTCTTTGTTGCGTTCAATCGTTGGTTTGCGAAGGCAACGAATGGCTATATCAATTTAAGTCGTGGGCTAATTCGCAAAGCAGTCATCGGTGTGTTGATTCTCGCCGGCTTTGCACTGGTGGACGGTATCTTTGGTAGGAGGCTACCGACCAGCTTCCTTCCCGAAGAGGACTACGGCTTCCTTTTTCTTAACATTCAGCTGCCGCCGGCGGCTTCGCTCGAGCGCACCGATCAGGTTTCACGCAAAGTCGAAACGATTCTTAAGCAGACCGATGGGGTGCAGTTCTACACCACCATTAACGGCTTCAGTCTGTTGAATCGAGTTTCGGCGACCTACAACGGATTTTTCTTTGTCTCGTTGCAGCCGTGGAGCGAGCGTAAACAAACAGCCCAGGAAATTGTGAAGAGTGTCAATGTCAGACTGGCGAATGAGGTTCCCGAGGCGATGGCGTTTCTTTTTAGTCCGCCGGCGATTCCGGGGCTCGGGAATTCGGGAGGCTTCTCATTCTGGCTTCAGGACCGAAGCGGCGGATCGGTCGAGTTTCTCGATCAGAATCTGCAAAAGTTTCTTGCGGCGGCTCGGCAGCGTCCGGAACTCGCCGGAGTTGGCTCCCAGTTCTCAGCGACTTCGCCTCAGATTTTCGCCGACGTAGATCGAGACAAAGTGCTCAAGCAGGGAGTCGCTATAGGCGATGTCTATCAAACTATGCAGGCATACCTGGGCGGGCTGTTCCTCAACCAGTTCAACCGCTTCGGCAGACAATGGCGAGTCTTCCTCCAGGCCGAGGGCGAAGAGCGCCTCAGCGATCGCGACATCGAGCAATATTACGTGCGCAACAACGATGGCAATATGGTTCCGCTTTCATCGTTGGTAACCACACGCAGAATCCTGGGTCCGGAATACACCAACCGCTTCAATGTTTATCGTGCGGCGCAGATTATCGGATCAGCCGCGCCGGGCTATAGCTCGGGCCAGGCCATGGCTGCTCTGGAAGAAGTAGCAAAGCAAACACTTCCTCCCGAAATTAGTTACGACTGGGCTGACCTTTCTTATCAAGAGCGGAAGGCAGCGGGCACCACTATTACCGTGTTCGCACTGTCGCTGATGTTTGTTTTCTTGATCCTGGCCGCCTTGTATGAAAGCTGGACTCTTCCGTTCTCGGTCCTGCTCACGGTACCGATCGCGATCTTTGGCGCCTTCCTGGGTCTATGGCTGCGCGGATATGACCTGGATGTTTATGCCCAAATCGGACTAATCGTTCTAATCGGGCTTGCAGCGAAGAATGCGATTTTGATCGTCGAGTTTGCCCGGGCCGAGTTGGAAAAAGGTCGTGATTTGATTGATGCAGCGCTCCAGGGCGCGCGTTTACGCCTGCGGCCGATTCTGATGACCTCGTTCGCATTCATCTTCGGATCCGCGCCGTTATGGTTTGCCTCCGGCGCAGGCGCAGGCGCGCGGCGCATCCTGGGTACCGTAGTGATCGTAGGAATGTTGGCCGCAACCTCTATTGCGATTTTCATTATCCCGGTAACTTTTTATTTGGTTGAGAAGTTCACGATGAGGCTTAGCAAGACACACGCGCCCGAGATTAGCTCCCCGACACCTCAGCCTGCGGGAGGGGATTGAGATGGATCGGTTAGGTGGAATGAACTATGAAAGCGAGATTAATAAGCGTAGTTGTGACGGTTGGCCTTTTGCTGGGAGGTAGCGCGGCAGGCCAAAAGACGTATGAGCGTCCGGCTGTCAAAACGCCCGACACATTTCGCGGCGCCGACTCTGTTGTGCCGACAGATAAGACTTCTATCGGCGATCTAAAATGGTTTGAAGTTTTCAAAGACGAAGAGCTACGGAAGCTGGTCACGACAGCCATGGTCCAGAATTACGATCTGGGCGCGGCGGTCGCACGCATCGATGCAGCGCGCGCCAATCTGGGTCTCGCACGATCTGATCAGTTTCCGCAGTTCTACGGTAGCGCCGATCTTACTACGACACGTTCATCCGGAAGCGGCCCACTGGGTTTTTCCGGACAGGGAGGTAGAACACGCAGGTTTGGGAGTGTCTTACTGAATCTCCTGACCTTTGAGTTGGATGTTTGGGGACGATTGCGCCAGCAAACCAAAGCTGCGCGTGCAGAGTTGCGAGCTTCTGAGGAAGATCGCAAGGCGGTAATGACGACTGTTGTTGGCGATGTCGCTACTGGGTACTTCAGTCTGCTCGAACTCGACAGCGAACTCGATATTGGGAAGCGTACGCTCGCTACCAGAGAAGAATCGCTTCGCCTCATCAAGTTGCGTCAACAAGGCGGCGTAGCAACGATGTTGGATGTTCGTCAGGCAGAGGAGTTGGTTTATGAGGCGTCCGAGACGATTCCGGATGCTGAACGAGCAATCGGGCAGACTGAAAACCAGATCAGTTTGCTTCTGGGCAATAACCCGGGACCGATTCCACGCGGTCAGTCTCTAACTCAACAACAAGAACTGCCAGAGATACCGGCTGGCTTACCTTCTTCGTTGCTTGAGCGACGCCCGGACATTCGGGCCGCAGAGGAAAACCTGGTGGCTCAGCACGCACTTGTCTATGCTGCCAAAGCCGCTTATTTCCCGAGGATTAGTTTGACAGGACTGCTGGGGTTTCAAAGCAATAAGCTCTCGAGCCTGTTCACTGGTCCAAGCCGAGTCTGGACTTTCGTGCCGGAGATCACCCAACCGATATTTACCGCGGGCCGGCTCAAATCAAACGTGAAGTTTGCGAAGGCGCAACAGGAATTTGCGCTGGTGCAGTATCAGCAAACGATTCAGACAGCATTCCGTGAAGTTTCCGATGCACTGATCCAATATCGTAAGGTGAAAGAAATTCGCACCCAGCAGGAACTGTTGGTTACAACACTGCGCGAGCGGTCGCAGCTGGCTTATTTGAGGTATCAGGGCGGCGTCGACTCATTGCTCAACGCGCTCGATTCTGATCGCGAACTATTCAACGCAGAGTTAAGTCTGGCTCAGACCAGACGCAACGAACTATTGTCGCTGGTCCAACTCTACAAAGCTCTGGGCGGCGGCTGGCAATACTGAAGTGATGAGTGTGTGTGATGAATGATGGGAGGAGCCAGGGGAATGAGTTAAGAGATCGACTGACAGCATTAACAGGATTAAGAGGATGACAATTACCAGACGACGACCTTGTTGATTTCACCAGTGTTGAATCATGTAAATCTTGTACATCTTGTCTATCTCATAATGAAATTTCGCCGCTCTGCAGCTGGGGAAGCTATGTGAGAACGAAAGGAGTAACTGACATGGGTAAGGACTTGAATGACTATGTGACGTTGGGACGTTCCGGGTTGCGAATAAGTCCGCTCTGCCTGGGCACGATGACCTTTGGCAACGAATGGGGCTGGGGCTCGGAAGAAGAGACCGCGCGCGAGGTTTTTGATCACTACGTTGGAGCTGGTGGGAATTTCATCGATACAGCCGATGCCTATACTGAGGGGCATAGCGAAGACTTGCTGGGCAGGTTCATCCGCGAAGGCGGCGTGCGCGACCGAGTGGTGCTGGCGACGAAGTTCACCTTAAATCAGGAGCCCGGGAATCCAAACGCCGGCGGTAACGGTCGCAAGAATATTTATCGCGCGGTCGAAGGCTCGCTTCGACGATTGCAAACGGATTATATCGATCTTTACTGGCTGCATGCATGGGATACCGTAACGCCAGTCGAAGAGGTGGTGGCAACGCTTAACGATCTGGTGCGCGCCGGGAAGGTTCGCTACTACGGCTTCTCCGACACGCCCGCGTGGTATGTGGCGCGCGCTAAGACGCTTGCCGAGAAGGAGGGTAAAGAAGGTTTGGTAGCGCTGCAACTTGAGTATTCGCTGGTCGAACGTGGCATCGAGCGCGAACATGTTCCTGCGGCCCAGGAACTAGGACTCGCTGTCACGCCCTGGAGTCCGCTGGCGGGTGGTTTTCTCTCCGGCAAATATCAGCGACAGGGAAACACCGGAACGGGGGAAGGCCGCCTGGAAATCACCAAGCAGATTCCAAACCCAGCTTTCCAAAGGTTCACCGAGCATAATTGGCGAATCCTCGACGCCCTTTTGGAGGTTTCGAAACAGATTGGCCGGCCGCCCGCGCAGGTTGCGCTCAACTGGGTGGTAACTCAACCTGGCGTCACTTCGACGATTATTGGCGCCTCCAAGCTCGGACAGCTCGAAGATAATCTGCGCTGCGGTGAATTTGAAATTCCGATTGACTTGCGAAGGAAGCTCGACGAGGTAAGCACACTTGAACCGGGAAATCCCTACACGTTTTTCGAACCCGAGATGCAGGGAATGATTAGCGGAGGCACAAGTTTGTACCCATGGGCCCCAGCTCGCGTCTACGCATCACCGTCGCAAGAGCGCATTGAAGTAAAGGCACAGGCCGCGAAAAAATAACGACGAGGCGATACAAACGGCTTAACCTGTTGCTAACTCGAGGCAAAATTGGAGGCGAATGGGTACATCTACGGTCGCGAACTCAACCCCGAATCCACTTGAAGCGCCGGTTACCACCGACCACTTACCCTTTAGCTCCTCCACCTTTGTCCTCCAAGTTCTGATAAAACTCGTGTGCTTGTCCACGCAGTCTGATGCATTGCTCCTATGGGCGTCAGCCTCATCAGCGCAAATTGCGATTACGCCCGAGCTGGCTGTCAGGCGAGGCGGCCGCTGTGTGCTTCTATTGAATCTTCAAGAATTGTGGCAGCGCTTCGGCCGCGCGACCAATTGAGCGGGCAAGGCTCAGCTTGGCAAGATTATGAGCGAACACGCTATTGATGTAATCGAAATGAGCCGTGGCCAATGCCTCCTGAGATTGCACCACTTCAACGTTGTCACTGACACCGGCTTCAAAGCGCTGACGCGTCAGGTCTAAATTCTGAGTAGTTACCACAATATTCGTGCGTGCCACTTCCACCTGACTCGCTGCCGCTTGCAGATCGAGGTAAGCGTTGCGCACTTCGCTTTCGATGCGGCCCTTGACGTCATCAAGTTCTGCTCGTCGTTGGGCCAATGCCGCTTCGGCTACTTCCGTTTGGCCTTTGGTTCTACCGCCCTGCCAGATCGGAACTCGAACCGTGCCAACAACTGAAAAGGTTCCATGAGACTGCGAGGGATTTGTTCCGATCACACCGTAATCAGCTCTCACCGCCAACGATGGCAGCCGCTCGGCTCGTGCCGCGGATCGCGCACGTTCGGCGGCTTCGACCTGTGCTTGAGCCGCCTGGAGATCTGAACGCTGCTCGAACGCTTGTTTCAATGCATCCTCGAAACTGATGGGCGGTGCCGGTGCGAAAGGAATCACATCTGAGATTTCATATTGGTCGTTAGGCGGCAATCCGGTTAGACGCGCCAAATTGATCTTTAGCTTCGCATAATCATTCTGCAAAGAAACAAGCCGCTGCTGTTGTGTAAACATTTGAATCTGGCTGCGGTTTAAATCAGTCTGCGCCACGACTCCGGCAGCGCGTTGTTGGGCTGTTTGCTTGAACAAGGCAGCAGCGGTGTCGAGCTGCGCACGTGCTGCATCAACCTTAGCTTTTGCTGCAATCACCTGGAGATAATTGCCGCCGACGGCGAGCACGACGAGGTCACGCGCATCAGCGGCCGACAGCTCGTTGGCCCGCGAAATATTTTTAGCTGAGAGATAGTTGTTCCTGGCGGTAAGATCAACAACGGTCTGGGACAGAGCGGCGCGTACGTCAAAATAGTTGAACGGCCCGACAATGGTCGGGGGCGAAAAACCGGGAATTGTTGTGTTAAATCTGATTCCGAGTGCCTTCAGATTTGTCTGCTGAACAGTCTCACTTATGCTTCCATTCAGATTTGGCAGCAAAAAGCTGCGAGCAATTTTCGCCTGTCCGCGAGCCTGGCGTACAGCCTCAGTCAATCCTACTGCGCCGAGATTGAATTCAATCGCACGCTCCACAGCTTCCTGCAGAGACAGTTTGCCGGAAAAGGGAATCTTCGCGACACTTGAAGCGCTTCCGGTGTAAGGTCCTTGCACTTGAACAGTCGGATTAATCGTATTGACGCTAGTAGTCGTCCCCGGCACTGCAGTCGCGGTGGCCGTTACCGATCCACCTTGCTGATTTCGACCAGAGAGTGGCAATTGATTGGCCTGAGTGCCTTGGGACGTACTGTTGCCTGACCCAGTTTGACCAAATACGCCCGGCGTCACCGCAACTAAAACAAACAAGCTCGAAAGTACTGCCTTCGATTTACGTCTTCGTCGATGGATGACGATTCCTAAACTGTTAAGCATTCCTATCACTGTTCGCTTACCCCCTTCGCTGCGGGAAAGAGAATAGACTCTTACAAGTGGTGTCATATTTTTTTTGTTCCTGCTCGCGCATTCTCTGTGCCTCAATAAAAACTCGGGGGAACAGTCACCACAGTCTCCTCCGATTTCAAGTCAGCTGTTTTCGAAAACGCCAAACACTCAGCGACACCAGCACGATGGTAATCATTAATAACGCCAGGAAATTGGGCCACAAAGTTTCGAGGCCGCTGCCCTTGAGCATGCTGGCACGGGCAATAGTTGCGAAATGATGTATCGGATTTACAACCGTCAACGGTTGCAGCCACCGAGGCATTGCTTCGACAGGATTGAGCGCACCCGAAAGTGAAACGAGCGGCGGATTGATAAAGAAACCTGTCAGCAACGCCTGCTGCGCTGATTTACTAAACGTGGCGATAACCGTTCCGATGCCAATCCCTGCGAGCACGCATAACGACCCGCCACCGAGGACCAGCAAGAACCCACCATGAAATGGCACGCCAAAGGCCAACTTTATCAGTCCAATTGCGAGCAACATCATTAGTGACAAGAGAAAGAAGAGCGGTGCTATCTTGGCGATGATGATCTCCGATGTTCCGGCAGGCGACATAAGCAATTGTTCAATCGTTCCTGCCTCTCGCTCTTTTACCATTGCCCCGGAAGCGACGATTGAACTATTCAGGATCAGGAGAAGACCAAGCACGCCAGTAGTGATAAACCACGAGTCTTTGAGCCCGGGGTTGTAGAGAAAGGCCGGGTGCAACAGCGCCTGGCCGCGATGATTTAGTCCGGAGCCTGACAGACTTCGGAAGCTGGTCTGGACGCCGTTACGCTGCAAACTGGCGTTGTAACGCTGAATTATCGCTTCCGCATAGCCCTGGCTGATCGCAGCCGTGTTTGCGTTCATCGCGTTCAACAGAAACTGCACGGTGGTTGGGCGACCGCGGTGCAGGTTGCTGGCGAAATCGTTTGGAATTACTACTCCAGCGTTGAGTGTCCCGTTGCTGATCGCCTTACTGAGCTGATCATCTGAAAGGTAATCGCCAGCTGATTGAAAACTTCTGCTTTCTGTCAATGCGGCGATCAATTCGCGGCTCTCCCTGGACTTGCTCTCGTCAACGACCCCAAGACGAATGTTTTCCACCCTAGCGCTCAGGGCAAAACCGAACAGCAATAATTGCAGTACTGGTGGCAGGACGAGCGAAAAGGCGAGACGCCGGTCCCGTCGAATCTGGTTCAATTCCTTTCGCAACAGAGCACGAATGCGATGGCTGAACAGTTTTTCGAATATTCCATTCATCCTAAGCTTTGACTTGCATGCGCCGCATGCCCAACCAGGCGACCGCGAAAAACACCATCCCAATTGCGCCGATGATCAGCACTTTGAACCACACTGCCGGCCAGCCACCTCCTTGAAGAAAGACGTCTCTGACAATCTCGATGTAATACCGACCCCAGATAAAATGAGAGATCCAACGCAATGTCGGTGGAATGTTCTCAATTGGAAAAATTAAACCGGAGAGCAGAAAGACCAATAGGAACCCGCCCAGGGCCACTGCTTGCATGGCAGCCGCTTGATTCGGAATTGTGGCTCCGATCATCGTCCCGAAGGACGCCACACAGAACGCGTAAAGAATGGTAGCTACGATGAAAGGCGTAGGATCGCCCGCGAGCCTCAAACCAAAATATGTGAATAGGAGGGTCATCATTACGAGGCATTCAGCCAAGGCAACCGCCATGAAAGCCAGGACTTTTCCGAGGAGGAACTCCGCAGCGCTGATGCTGGAGACATAAACTTGCAAGATGGTCTTTTGATCTTCCTCCTTAGACATCGCGAGCGCAGCCAATAATGGCGGGAAGATCGACAATCCCAAGACAAAAATCCCTGGACCATAAAACTTCTTCGAGGAGCGGCCTGGGTTATACCAGAGGCGGATAGCTGCCTCGACGGGCTGCCGGAGCGATAATTCCGAAATACGTCGGTTGTGCGCCGTTATGATTTGGCTTGCATAACCCGCTACGAGTCTGGCTGTGTTGGCATCAGACGCGTCAACAACAATCTGTACCGGAGAGTTAAGTCCTCGCGCGATGTCGCGTTCAAAATGAGCTGGGATGATCAGCGCGGCTCGCGCGCTGTTCTTAATTAGCGCGTCACTTGGTTGTTCGTCTGTCGGCCAGGGCACAACGCGAAGAGTTAAAGAAGCGCGAAACGCGTCGATCAACTCTCGCGAAGCAGGCGAGTCATCAAGGTCCTGAACTACAATTGGAAGGTCGCTGACTGAAAGGGAAATCGCATTTGCGAGAAGTACGAGCAGGACCACAGGAAGCGCCAGTGCAAGAAGCAGCGTACGCCAGTCGCGAACGATCTGGGTTAATTCTTTGCGAGTTTGCGCCACAATTCGCCGCATGCCGTTTTCCTTCGTATCAAGGGATGACTGCCATACCACGTTGCTGCGCCTGCTCAACTACACTGATGAATACATCTTCCATTGAGAAGCGTTCTTCGCGTGCACTAACGACATGGATCCCGTTTGCTTCAAGCCTCTCCTTGATTTGCCGCTCTGCTCTATCAGCCACTTCGTCCGTAATTACATGCAGACGATCGCCGAATAGGGAGACGCGCCAACTTTCCGCTTGCTGCTTCAGGACATCAGCACCGCGTTGAGGTTGATCGACAACGAACTCAAGCAGATGGCCTTTCTGTTGACTTTTGATATGACTGGGACTGCCCTCAGCCACTAACTCCCCGGCCACCATCATACCGAGGCGATTACACTGTTCTGATTCTTCGAGGTAATGGGTCGTAACGAGAACGGCTGACCCAGCATCTGCGAGCTGATTGATCATGGACCAAAACGCGCGGCGGGCGAGCGGATCGACGCCTGAGGTTGGTTCATCGAGAAAGAGCACGCTCGGCTCGTGCATGATGGCGGCGCCGAAAGCCACGCGCTGTTTCCAACCGCCGGGCAAGCTTCCCGTAATTTCGTCCTGTCTTCCTTCAAGTCCGGAGAAGGAGAGCACCCATTTCAGTTTCTCTTCGCGCTCGCCTTTGGGCACACCGTACACACCTGCGAAGAAGTCGAGGTTCTCTTTAATTGAAAGATCGTTGTAGAGCGAAAACTTCTGCGACATGTAGCCAATGCGCTGTCGCACAGCTTCCGATCTAAAACTGCCGCGCTCGCCAGCCAGCTGCATCTGTCCTTGAGTTGGTTCAAGCAGACCGCACAGCATCTTGATGGTGGTTGTCTTGCCCGCCCCGTTTGCTCCCAGCAGTCCATAGACCTCGCCATATTTGATTTCCAGGCTAACGTTGTTTACAGCCCTGAAGGAACCAAACAGTTTGACGAGGTCCTTTGCCCCAATTGCGATCTGTCCACGCAGGGTTGTGTAATCGTGCCGTCGCGGAAAGGGAACCGCACGTGTCTCCTGACCCAGACCTCGCAACGTGGCTACAAAGGTATTTTCCAGTGTTGGTTCATCAATTCGTATCTCGTTAATGCGAAGGTGGGCTGCGTTTAGTCGTTCTTCAACAAGTCTTCGCGCTTCGTCTGGTTTACGAGCCAAGATATCGAGCCGGTCGCCAAAACGTTGCACATCGAGGATCTCTTGATCTGGTCCAATGATTTTTGAGAAGAGCTTCTCGGTTTCGTGTAAATTCGAAGTGATGAGTTCCAATCGTTTGGCGCGCAAACTTTCGCGTAGTTCAACGGGCGAACCAAGTCTGTGAATCTCGCCCTGGTGTGTCAGCGCTACTCGGTGACATCGTTCGGCTTCATCCAGGTACGGCGTGGCCACCAAAATCGTCAGACCATCAGCCGAAAGATGCGCCAGTGCATCCCAGAATTCTCGACGCGATACCGGATCGACTCCAGTTGTGGGTTCGTCAAGCAAGAGTACACGCGGCTGGGGCACAAGCGCGCAGACGAGCGCGAGTTTCTGCTTCATGCCGCCACTCAATTGTCCGGCTAACCGATCTGAGAATCGGTCCATGCCGAACATTTCGAGATAACGATGACCACGTTCCGCAATGTCGTGCCGGGGGACCCCGCGCAAATCGCCGATATAGCGGATGTTTTCGGTGACAGTCAAATCAGGATACAGGCTGAATGTTTGCGTAAGATATCCAGTCTGAGATCGCATCGCTCGCGCAGGTTTGTTGAAGATCTTTGCTGAGCCGCTGGTCGCTTCCATAACCCCGGCGAGAATCTGGAAGGTTGTAGTTTTGCCCGCACCGTCTGGGCCAATCATGCCGAAGATCTCACCTTCGTTTACTTCGAAACTGACGCCACGAACAGCCTCCGTCGCGCCGTAGCTCTTGTGAAGGTCTTTCACCTGAATGGCTGGCCGCAATTCTCGAGTTGCACTTTTACGGTTCGGCGTGCTCGATTCGTGCCCGAATTGCGACTGCGGCCACGTTGACTGTGTTTGACCCTCATTCATTGCTACAAGTCACCGGCGACTTATTTCTGTCGTTTTCCTGATGGCCATTTATCGCCCCTGATCAATATCTCTCCGTCAGCGGGCATTCCTGGTTTTGCCAATCCAATCGCACCCTTTAACTGAAGCTTGACACCGACTACCTGCTTTACCCGCTCATCGCGAAAGTAAGTATTCTCGGGAGTAAACGTCGCTTCCGGATCGATCCGCATCACGTATGCGTCAATAGGTTGATCCGGATTAGAGTCGAGATAAACCCGCGCCGGCTGATCGAGCTTGACGTTGCCAATCTGGCCTTCAGGCACAAAACCTCGCAGATAAACTTTGCTCAAATCCAGAAGGGTGACGATCGCCGTTCCAGCGCTGACAACTTCACCTGGCTCTGCGGCGCGCGTCGTTACGGTGCCGCTGAATGGTGCAGTGATAATCAGATCTTTGCGGTTCGCCTGCGCTTCGGCCAGTTGGGCCCTGGCCTGTTCGATTTTGGCGGCAGCGCTCGCAACTTCCAGTTGCTGCTGCCCAATTTGTTTTCGAGTCGCACTAGCCTGACTGGCGCGAATACCCGGGTTTTCCAGACTGGCCCTAGCGACCACCAACCCGCCTCGCGCCGAGTCGAGCCTTCGTTTTGCGGCCGCAACGGCCGCTGCCTGCTGGTCGGCAGTTGAGGTGGCTTCTTTACCCTTGCGTTCAGAAACAGCCCCGGTTTCGGCGAGACGCGTGTAGGCTTCCTTATCAAAAGCGGCGATTCGATACGCGGCCTCTTGCTTGGCGAGTTCGGCCTCTGCGGCAGTAACTTCGCCCTCTGCCTGCCGCACTCTTCCGGATGCGTCCGTTCGTGCTTGCTGCGTCAATAACTGACTCTCCCGGACCTGCTCCTGAAGCACTGCAATCTGGGCCCGTGCCGCCTGCGCCTTGGCCTCGGCGTCGGAAAGCGCAGCGCGCGCCTGGTCCTCGCGAGCGCGAACCTGTTCGTCGTCGAGCAAGGCGATTGTGTCTCCAGCATTGACGGTATCGCCTTCACGCATACGAACCTCGACGATTCGTCCGCTGAGCTTTGGTGCGATGTCTGAGGCGTCACCTTCAATACGGCCGCTCAAGGTAATCACATTGTCTGGGCCACGCCTATTCGCAAAGAACAATCTCCAAACCAGATATGTTGCAACTCCCAACACCGCGAGAAACACGAGTCCGGGAATCCAACGACGAAATCGCGACCTCATGGGCTTCGAGGGTGCTGCTCTGTTTACCGACCGCTCTTCGCTTTCGGAAGTAGGTTTACCCTTTTCATCATCCGTCATCTTCTTGTTCTTGCCTCACCTGGTAGTTTTCCTTTTTGCCTGTTCCGCGCCTGCTGTTCGAATGTACGCCAGGGAAAAGTCGGCGATGTGATTTGCAATGAGATCCAATTGCGGCGCCGTCATTTTCAATTCCGGCCATAAGCGAGCTATGACCGGGCGAGCGAACGCATAAAACATGATCTGGCCGATGATGCTATGAGCACACAGTCGCGTCGTCTCATGCTCGGCAGGCAATCCCAATATTTTGCTAATCACTTCGCGCAGGCGCGCATAGACCGGCCGAATGGCTTCAGTCACAACCTGATTCATTGCCGGGGTGGGTTTTGCAATCTCATGCATGATGATCCGAAAGTGCCAATCCTGGAGATCTTGCCCCCAAAGACTTTCAAGTCGGGCTTTCACTACGGCCCGCAAAATTTCTTCTGGTGAGGCCTGTTGGTCGAGCGCGGCTCGGACAGCGTCGAGCCGAGCAGCGCGCATCGACTGCCGTACTACTTCCGTGTAGAGGCCTGTCTTGTCTCCGAAGTGATAATTAACAGAGGCGATATTCGTCCCGGCGCGATCACAGATCTGTCTGACCGTAGCATGATGAAAGCCCAGTTCGGCAAACATTTCTCCCGCCGCGTCTAATAGCCTCGACCTAGTTCGGTCGCTGGCAATCGAAAGCCCGTGAGCTTTTGAGGTTCGCCGCTTGTTCGCACTCTGTCTTGGCATTGAAACGTCAATTTAAAACGATTGTTTGAATTTGTAAAGGGGTGATCTTAGGTTCTGTGCGGGGCAACGTTATCGACTCAGATGCGCCAGCGTAGGCGGTGAGCATTCCCCCAGCGTGGTAGGTTGTGAGGATGGTGGAAATTACTTCGTGTTCTTGACGGTCGTAACTGGCAGCCAGCGATACCCTGGACTTGGATACCTAAGGCCACTGCCCCGTTTTAGTTGTTCACCGCCGAAAGCAGAATTTAACAAGAATTGAACGCGTCTTTCACAACTTCAGGGTCGCGCACAGCGTACTTTGATTGCGAATGAAAGGAGATTCTGATGAGTTTCAAACGGATATCATTGTTGCTGGCGACACTAACTCTGGCAGTTGCCTCTGTTGCGTTCGTGAAAACGACCGGACAGGAGGCTGCAAAAGTGGGCGACAACATTGCGAGCGAGCAATGGGAGTACCTGGCGGTGGCTGGTCCCAGCACGACCAATCTTACTCCAACAGGCAATCCACGGATGCGAAAAGAGCCAAACGTACCATTTGGGCGTGAGGCGTTTGTCCTGGAACAGCACCTGGACAAGCTGGGCGCAAACGGTTGGGAGTTGGTGGCAGTAGCAGGCCCGCCGACGGATCCGGCGTATTATTTCAAGCGGAAGAAATAATTGGGTTGTCTTGAAGTTGGATCCGGTGCAGTTTTACGTGCAGGCAGGAGCAACTGTGCACGACCTTTGACGCAGGTGAGGCATGGTTCGGTTCCGGCACAACCGTGTAGACGATTCATGGACATAAGTCTAAGAAACCTTAATTCGTAATCGTCGTATGGTACATTAAATATTGTGATCGGAGCGTTTCTATGTTTTGCCCACGATGTGGTTCTACGCAAGATGATGAGCTGAAATTCTGCAAGTCATGCGGCGCCAATTTGTACGCTATAAGGCAGGTTGTCGACAGTCGGGAAACGGACAAGAAACTTGAGCGTGAAAAACCCTGGTTTGCCGAAATGGCAATTTACGACGCGGAGAGCAAAAGGCGCCAGGAGGAGTTGGATCACCAGCGAGGCATCACGCCTGAAGTCAGACGTTACAACGAGATCAAGGCCGGTATTATCACCGGCAGCGTCGGTATTGGAATTGCGATCTTTCTCTTTGTTTTCATGCAAGGCCTAATCTTAAGCGGCAAGGTTCCAGGTGACACCGCTGAGATTCTTAGCCGTCTCTGGGTTGCCGGGGTGATACCGTTCGTTGTGGGGTTGGCGCTCATAATAAACGGAGTATTTGTGAGCAAGAGACTGGCGGAAGTTGTGAGACGGGCCGCTCAGCCGGCATTCAAAATTGAAGAAGAAGAGACGAATCCACTTAAACTCCGCTCCGCCGAAACTACTGAGTTCATTCCTCCGAGCTACAGCATCACGGAAGACACAACTAGGCATCTCAAGAGTCAGGAACAGAAGCGCTAGATGTGTGGTCGCCTCTACGATCTCCTCGTGGTCCACTTGACAAGTGTCTCGTCCTCAAGTATCTTGATATCAAGATATATAGCAAAAGTGCTGAATGGCTGTAGATAAACTCGAATCATTGTCGGGGGGCAGCGGCGTTCACGTCTTCTTGGTGCTGTGGAAGGCAGCGCGCGCGGTGGAAGCCTACGCTACAAAAAGCGTCACGGAGCTGGAGATTGCAGGGAGCGATTTCGCCGTGCTGGAGGCTCTGCTGCATAAGGGGCCGCTTCCCGTCAATGAGATCGGCAGAAAAGTCCTGTTGACGAGCGGTTCCATCACGGTCGCCGTTGACCGCCTGGAAGCGAGGGGGCTGGTAGAGCGTCGCCCGCATGACAAAGACCGCCGGGCGAGGATCGTTAATTTGACTAAAGCAGGCAGGAAGCTGATCACGCGCGCCTACGGCAGGCACGCCGCTGATATGGAGCGGCTCGCGTCCGCCTCGTTGACGGCCGCCGAGCGCCGGACGCTCATCCACTTGTTAAAGAAGATCGGTTATGAGGCAGCAGCCTCGTCAGAACAAAGTGAAGAAGAAAGCCCGGCGTAAGCGGTCAATACACGAGCGCCGGATCGGCAAATTAAGGAGATGTTATGTCAATGGTGAGTGCTCATCGCCGGTGTGCCCTTGAACGAGCCGGTCGTGCGCTATGGACCGTTCGTGATGAACACCGAAGCCGAAATCCGTCAGGCCTTTGAGGATTATCGAGAGGGCCGGATGGGCGTGGTTAACTCTTAAAGTCTTAACCGATCAACGTAAATATTAACGCTGCGGCAGCAAGCACGATTTATAACAATGGGAGTTACTAATTATGGCTAAGTGGACTTTCGAACCAGGACATACAGCCGCGGAATTCGCTGCTCGGCACATGATGGTTACTAATGTGCGTGGACACTTTAAAGACGTGCACGGCACGCTCAACTTTGATCCGAAAAACCCAGGCGAGGGTTACGTCGAAGTCGTAATCGATGCGCGTAAGATCTGGACAGGCGAGCCGGCGCGTGACGATCACTTGCGCAGCGCAGACTTCCTCGACGTGGAAAACTTTCCCGAAATTCGTTTTCGCGGCGACCAGGTCGCTGTGATTGGCGAGTTTGATTTCCGCGTCACGGGCAATCTAACGATTCGCGGCGCCACCCACCCGGTTACGCTCGACGTGCACTACCTCGGGCAATGGCTGACCCCGTGGTGGGAAGACGGCGTCGACAAGGGACCAAAGACCCGCGCCGGCTTCGTCGCCAAAACCTCGATCAATCGTCAAGACTTTGGAGTGAGTTGGAACGACACGATGGACCAGGGCGGCATCGTCGTCAGCAACAACGTCGAGATCACGATCGATGCAGAGGCGATCCGGGAAGATTCCGAGAGAGATTGAAAGCGACATTTAGAGAGTGGAATTAGCGCGCGGACTTTGCTTCCGGGGGGCCTGCTGGCCTGTCGCATCGTAGGTAAACGCCTGACCCAGGTCGTTTATTAGGTTCCCGGCAGCCGGGCCTGGAAATCAAATAACGCCTGGTGAAATGACAAACCAGGTCTTTGACTGCCGATGCGCGGTAAGTCTCAGACTTACCGAACCTGTATCACTGATTCTTCCGGTCTATGACCGGACTGCCAAAAGGTCGGAGACCTATAAGAGACTCAGCAAAGCCTTCGGCAAGTCAGAGACATGCCGCGCATCGGCGGTCAGAGACCTTCACGGTTCCACTGCCAACTATTGCTGGCCCAGACAGAATAAGCCGTACCGCCGCATCACCGCGTCGTCTTCCCGTATCCCGTAGGCGGCAACTACATTTGCGACTTCCGGGGACGTTCTAACCGGACGAACTATAGTGCGGCATGATCGGTGAATCGGGAGACATTGGAATCGAGTTAGGCAATATTTCACTGAGATCGGGTCACCCCTACTTCGTGTTTGCAAAGGCGACGAATCGGCCCGCGTTGCCTTTTTGCCACCTTCGTTACAGTCGAAGAGGAGGGAACTACTTAACCTCGTCCACAAACCTGCGATATTGTGTCTCGACCTGATCCGGGGAGGTTGGACCGGAAAGGATCAGCAGACGATACCGAAATGTTACCGACTGCTTCGGCTCCAGCGTGAAGTTCAGTTTCTCTTTGCCGTTGCTGAAGATCTCCTGGCCGAGTGGATTGGCGGCGAACAAGCCATAACCGCGCGCGTGCCAGTAAGTGGGAAAGCCGGGGTTCCTGGGATGATCGAACATAACCAGGGCTATGGATTCTTGATTCACTTGACCCGTTAACATGGTCCAACGCGCGCGTGTGCCCCAGACGGCGTCGCCGATCTTGCCCTCGCTGCTGCGATACAGGCCGCTGACGCCGGTATTATCCAGAACCTTTACGGTAGTCGGTCGACCGCCGGCGTCGGTGAAGACGAGCGGTTCATTTGAAGGTTGTTCAAGCTCGCGCCGCACACGCATACCGAGCATCCCTTCTTTGTCGTCATGAAACAACACGCGCTTGTCCAGGGCCGTCAAGGTCGTGATCCGATCGACCGCGCGCAGGTTCGGCCCCGCCTGAAAGATAAACGTGGTGGCCTCGCGTAAGATCGGCTGACCGTCAGGCATCACCCATTCCATCTCGACGCCAAGCAGGCCTCGATCTTTGCCACCAGTCACGCGCGTGATCCGGAGGTGCACGACTGTGCCCATCTTCTTCTGTTGTTCCGGCGATAATGAAATCGAATTGTTCCAGAAGTCGACACCGTTGACGTTGCCGTAATTCAACCAAAAACCCGCGTGGTGTGGATGATCCACCCGCTCACCGGGGCGCGGCTCTAACGGAAAGCCACGCGTGACGACGGTGCCCTGAGCCGTGCGCAATGGGTAAAGCACGGGCACCTTGAGTCGTTCTAGCCAGACATAAGAAGTGAAGGGCTGTCCATCGACGAGAATGTCGACGCGGCGCGACGCTTCATTTTTGACGACGCGCACGCCACGTTCCTGTGCCTGAGTAGTTACAGGCAGACAGCTAAAGACCACGAGCAACACGCTGGTTAGGAAACTCAAGCGTCGTAACATCAATACAATATTCATGATTAGCCGACGATGACCTCCTGCTTGGCATCATCGAAAGTGACGCGCTTGCCCGTTTGCAAAGCCGCAATCGTCATACAGATCGCGGTGGAGTGGTTATAACCTGCATGGACGTCCGCGTTGGGCGTCTTGCGATTGCGGATGCACTCCATCCAATTGCGCATGTGCGCCGAGGTCAAATTATCCGCGCCGGTGTTTGCGCTGGTAGCTACAGGCCTCTGCGCGGTCGCATCCACCAGAGACATTTCTGCCAGCAGGTTCGGCTGCATCTTCATCTCGGCCGCTTCTTTGGCTCGCAGTCCGCCCTCGGGGGAAATCTTGTTGGTATCCAGATTGAGCATCCCAGCGTTCGAGTAATACAACTCCTTTACGCCTCCTGCCGAATTACTGAAGCGCGATGAATAGACGACCTGAAAGCCTTTGGACACGTCGTTGAGTGGACCGTAGTCAAACACTGCGGTCATGGTGTCGAAGTTCTGACGCCCATCGTGCCATTGATAAATACCGCCGTTGGCGACGACGCTGCGCGGCCGCGGCAATCCGGAAAACCAATGCACGGTGTCGATCTGGTGCGACATCCACTGACAGGGGATGCCGGATGAGTAGGGCCAGAAGAGACGAAACTCAAGATACTTGCGCGGATCCCATTCGGGTTTGCGACCATTCTCGCGACGGTTCAGCAGAAACCGATCCCAATCCGTATCTTGTTTACGAATCTCCTTGACCAGTTGCGGCCGTCGCCATCGTCCGGGTTGATTGACATTCCAGGTCATCTCGACCATGACGATGTCGCCGAACTTGCCTGACTTGATGAATTCATTGGCCCGAATATAGTTCCCACCACTGCGTCGTTGACTGCCGATTTGCACAATCTTTCTGGTTTCCTCGACGGCCTTTCGAATCGCCTTTGCATCTTCCATGGTATTGGCCATCGGCTTTTCGACGTATGCATCGCAGCCCGCGCGCACAGCCTCGACGCCATGGAGCGCGTGTTGGAAATCGGCGGTGGCAATGATCACGGCATCAATGTCCTTACGATCGTAAAGCTCTTCGTTGTTGCGCGCCTTGCCGATCTCGTGCCCAACCAACTTAGCGAGCGACTCGGCGCCCTCATCGCGACGCCGGCTCCAAGTGTCCGAGACCGCCACGAAATCAAAGTTGAGTTCCTTCGCATGGATTATGAATGACGGGATCAGAGCCTGCCGGCAACGATCGGAATATCCGACGATTCCAACGCGCACGCGATCGTTGGCGCCGAGAATGTTCCCGTAGCTCGAAGCGCGCGAACCAACCATTACTCCCGCGACCCCGAGAGTTGCGTTCTTCATGAAATCTCGGCGTGAGTTTTTGTTATCAGGCATGTCGTGCTCCTTTAAAATCTCAGATAAATTTCAGTTTGTCGTTGAATCGCCTTGAAATCTTTTTGGCCCATTGCGCGACAAACTGAAGGAACCTCTGATCAAGTGGAAGCGTCAATTCTTTGGAGTGCGGCGGCCTGGCGCCGCTTTGGTCGGTCGCGACCTGTCGCGACCAAGCCTTAATTGCGTCATCTTGAAGAATGTGGCATCAAGCGTCTCGGGCCA
>DASXSC010000042.1:0-22534 GCA_036506215.1 Pyrinomonadaceae bacterium
GTAGCCTTGTATTGGGCGGTTGATTATCGCGAGCAATAAAGAGCCAATAAGAAAAATTGCAGTCCAGATTTTGTGGTTGGTGAAGAGCATTGCCGCGTTATACCACCCGTAGCCCGAAACGTAAACGGCGAGAAAGTATTACCCTTGCTCGCCGTTAGTGACGCCTTTAGGAGGAGCCTTGAAGCTTTCTTAGGAGTAGCTCCCCAATTACATTTCTTAAATCCGCTCTATTAAAGGTTGTCTTCTGTTGCTGGGCGCGGCTCAACGAATGAATCTGTGAGGGGCTTATCAGTAAACACGTCATAGCCAAGTAAGGTGGACGCGCCAACCATGAGGATTGCGAGTAGTAGGGCAACGATACGAACTGTGCGGCGGCTCATCATGGCGGAGATTCTAAACCAACACACTAATGGAGCACTACTATCGTGCTCGTCACATGACTTCAAAAGGTTCACTGGTGGTTTTAACCGGTGTATAGTTCACGGTCAGGAGTAGAAGGGCATGAATGTCGGCAGAATAGTTGCTTCTGTAACAATCGAAAATGCTTCCGACCTTTCGAAGGGCGTAAGATGTGACGCGCTTGTGGATACAGGAGCATCTTTAATGGTGTTACCGATTGCGTGGAAGGATCGCTTAGGCAAGCTGGGGGCGGTAACAAAGATCGAAGTCGAGACCGCTACCCAGGAGACCGTAACAGCCGAAGTTTGCGGGCCAGTGCGGATTCAAATAGAGGGCTTCCGTCCCATCCTTAACGAGGTGGCTTTGTGGAAATGAAACCCACCGATGGTGAGTATGAGCCTTTGATTGGCTACATAGTGCTTGAGCAGAGTCTGGCTGCTGTTGACATGCTCGGCTACCGCCTTGTTAACATTAAGCACATGGACTTGAAGTAGCCCTTTCTCAGGACTGCATACCGATTGAGTAACCAGGCACATTAGTTTCGAGGCGCTTCAAACCACAAGGTTGCTAGCGGCGGTAATGTAACGAGGGCTGAAAATGGCTGGCCGTGAATTGGATTCTCTTCAGCCTTGATTGACCTGGCAATCTTGACCCCACTGCCACCATAGACCTCAGCGTCAGTGTTCGCGATCAATCGATAGGTTCCCTTCCGCGGCAAACCCAGCCGATGGTTTTCGCGCAGCACGGGAGCAAAGTTGCCGACGCAAATCAACTCGCGACCTGTTGATGGCGATCGTCGAATAAACGAGACGATATTTTCCGAGGCGTTGTTCGCATCAACCCACTGAAAGCCCGCCGGCTCGCCGTCTGCTTCCCACCAAGGAGTGTTCTTCTGGTAGACGCGGTTGAGATCGCTGATTAGAGTTTGTATTCCCTGGTGCGCCGGGTCTTCCAGCAGATGCCAGTCAAGGCTTTCCGTTTCGTTCCACTCGCGCCACTGCCCAAACTCGCCGCCCATAAACAACAACTTTTTGCCCGGGTGCGCCCACATGTATGCGTAAAGCGCGCGAAGATTGGCAAACTTCTGTCCTACGTCTCCGGGCATCTTGTTCAGCAGCGAGCCTTTCATGTGCACTACTTCATCGTGTGAAAGCGGCAGGATAAAGTTTTCGCTCCAGGCGTAAAGCAAACCAAACGTCAGCGCATTGTGATTGCCCCCGCGAAAGAGCGGATCGGTCTGGAAGTACTTGAGCGTGTCGTGCATCCAGCCCATATTCCATTTGAAATCAAAACCCAGGCCGCCGGCATAAACCGGATGACTAACCTGGGGCCAGGCTGTTGATTCCTCCGCGATCATCATCACGCCGGGACATTCGCGATGAACCACTTCATTCAATTCTTTTAGAAGCGAAATCGCTTCGAGATTTTCGCGTCCGCCGAATTCATTCGGTACCCACTCGCCTTCTTTGCGGCTGTAGTCGAGATAAAGCATCGAGGCCACGGCGTCCACGCGCAGCCCGTCGAGATGAAACTCTTTGAACCAGTAGAGCGCATTCGCTAACAGGAAGTTGCGCACTTCATTGCGCCCGTAATTGAAAATATAGGTGCCCCAGTCAGGGTGTTCGCCTTTACGCGGATCGAGATGCTCGTAGAGGGCCGAGCCGTCGAAACGCGCTAGCGCAAAAGCGTCTTTAGGAAAATGCGCGGGCACCCAGTCCATGATCACGCCAATGCCGCGCTGGTGCAGGAAATCGACAAGATAACGAAAGTCATCCGGCGTGCCGTAGCGTGCCGAAGGCGCATAGTAGTTGCTGACCTGATAACCCCACGAGGGGCCGTAGGGATGCTCTTTCAGCGGCAGAAACTCGACGTGCGTAAAGCCGGTTTCCAATACGTACTCCGCGAGCGTCTCCGCCATTTCGCGGTAAGTGAACGGACGATTCCCTTCTTCGATCTGGCGCCGCCACGATCCAAGATGAACTTCGTAGATTGATAGCGGCTGGCGAAAATGTTCGCGGCCGGCGCGTTTTTTTAGCCAACGCGAATCGCGGAAGCGATGTTTCGATTCGTAAACGATCGAAGAGGTATCGGGAGGGGCCTCAGCATAGAACGCATAAGGATCGGCCTTCAAAAACGCGCGCCTGCCTGGCGCTTTGATCTCATACTTGTAAAGTTCGCCTGCACTCAGTTTTGGAACAAACGTTTCCCAAACTCCGGAATCGCCAAGAGGCCTCATCGGATGTTGCGTGCCGTCCCAGGCGTTAAAGTTGCCGACAACGTTTACCTGCTCAGCAGCCGGCGCCCAAACTGCAAATGAAACTCCTTCTACGCCTTTTTGCGTAATCGGATGCGCACCGAGCTTCTCGTAAATGAGTTCGTGCCGGCCTTCGCCCAACAGATGGAGATCCAGTTCTCCCAGAGTTGATGAAAAAGAATCAGACATCTGCGATTCTGCCGGCTCCGGTGGTTTTCCCGCCCTGCGTTTTGAGGCAGCTCGTTTTTTAGCTTCCGGTTTTCGCTCTGTTGCGCTCCTCTTTTCAATACTCTTTTTCCCAGATGCCCTAACTGCGCTTTTGACCTTTGCCGTTTCGCCGCTCCTGCTGACGCGCGGGCTACTGCCCCGCTCGCTTGCCGTCGCTCTACCGGTTCTTTTGCCAGGAGACTTTTTGGTCATGCAAGTGTGCTCACAAGTTTTTCCCCGTCAGCCCTGAAGGAAGGGTTAGAAGGTTCTACCAGTCGGCGGTAGATGTCTGCACCATTGCCCAATTCGGCCTGATTGCTCTTCGCCTGGGAAAGAATCTCGAGAAATTGCGGGCGCGGTGATGGCAGGCCAAGTTGAGCCATGAGATCTATAGTCCGGGCGGCGTACTTCAAAATCAGAACCGGTTCGATCCCGGCAAGGTCACTGAAGAACCAACCGCAACTCGTATACATCAGCAGCGCATTCCGCTGGAGTTCGAGAAACAGCAACGCCCTTTGTTGCTCCTCGCTGCTCAGATCTCGTGGTGCATGCCCGCGTAGAAACTCTTCGCGCGATTTCTGTTCGTCTAGTATCAGACTGATCGCATCGTCACGTGCAGCCCAGGGGTCAACAAACAAGTGGCCGCGTGTCGCTTCAAAGCAGAGCGCAGCTTCGTCCCGCACAATATCGAGCGCCTTTCTCAAAGGCTCGCGCCAGGACTGGTTCCAGCCCGGCTCGCCGCCGGTATGACAGCCGCAATCGCGAATCCAGCGGCTGACACCGTGGCTACAGCTCCATGAACTACCTTCGCCTTGCGGGCCATTGGTGATTTCGACTTCCATTTCCGCCGGATTGCGATCCAAATAATCTCCATAGTTGGTAATTGCAAACCCCCGCGCGGGGGCGTCGAGTGCCAACGCGTAAGCCAGGCAAAGTTCGCCAAACTTATGATGATGCCCGTAGCTCTCACCGTCGGTTGCGACGTTGACCAGGGCACCAACTCCTGTGGTTCGTTGCACAAAACGCTCGACAAGCAAAGAACTCGACGCTAACGCCTTTTCGAACGCGATGGCGCGCGCCAGTTCCTGATCATAAAAAAACACCGCGATGCAACGGCCCGAACCATCGCGATGGAAATAGTTATAGGCGATGCTGGTATCGATTGTTCCGTCAAGCACATCCTGCCACTCGCTCCCTGGTAGGACAGACTTTCCAGCCTGTCCGGGAACGGCAGGAATGCCTGGCCTACTTGGTAGGACAGACTTTCCAGTCTGTCCCGGACCGGCAGGAATGCCCGTCCTACTTGGTAGGACAGACTTTCCAGTCTGTCCGGGACCGGCAGGAATGCCTGGCCTACTTGGCCTACTGCGAACGCGTGCGGCTTGTTGTGGTGCAAGTATGACAAAACGCAGACCCTCATCAATCAGCAAACCAAGTACGTCGTTGTTGCAGGCAGTCTCCGGCAGCCACATTGACTCCGGCTCGCGCCCAAAGCGGTAACGGAAATCGGCCAGTCCCCAACGCACTTGCGTGCGCCGATCGTGGTCATTTGCGAGCGGCAGGATCACATGATTATAGGCTTGCGCTATGGCGTTGCCGTGACCATTGTTTTGTCGGGCACTCTCCGCGTCAGCGGCGAGGACACGCGCGTAAGTTTCGGCGTGGTTGCGCTCCAGCCACGAGAGTAGGGTTGGACCAAAATCAAAACTGATGTGCGCATAGTTGTTTACGCGTTGTTCCGTACCGGACCGATCGACGATGCGAGCGGATGCGTTGGGCTGGTAGCATTCAGCGTGGATACGCTCGTTCCAATCGTGAAAGGGCTGCGCGTCTGGTTCGGGATCAATTGTTCCCGTCCACGGATTCTCGCGCGGCGGTTGGTAGAAGTGTCCGTGAATGATTAGACTGGTCATTTATCGTCCGACAAAATTAAGCTAATGCTCCACCTGCTACCGCAGGTGGTACTGACAAGCCCGCGCGACAAACTAAAGGAAGCTCTGATTAAGGACTCAACTCTTTGGAGTGGACTTCCATTTGATCAGACGTTCCTAAAGTTTGTCGAACAATGCTATCTGTGCAAAACATCAATTCAACGATAACATCTTGGCCTGGCACGAGTAATATTAAACTTTTCCGGCCCTATTCAGGATACGCGAATTCCAAATGAGAGTCTTAGCCGTCATCCCTGGTCTGGCGCTGATCGTGGTAATTCTCTGGGATGCTTTTGAAACGATCATTCTGCCGCGGCGGGTAACCCGGCGCCTTCGCTTGACCAGCGTCTTCTACAGAACGATGTGGACTCTCTGTTCGAGTTTGGTGCGCGCAATGCGCAATCGCAAGAGACGCGACAAGTATCTGGGGACGTTCGGTCCGCTGTCGTTACTCTTCCTGCTCGCAATGTGGGCACTGGGTCTGATCCTTGGCTATGCCATAGTGCATTGGGGACTCGAAACAAAGCTTAACCTTCCAGATGAAACAGGACGCTTTGCAACCTATCTGTACATCAGCGGGGAGACGTTTTTCACGCTTGGTTATGGTGACATTGTGCCGCAGCTCCCGCTCGGCCGGGCAATCGCCGTAATCGAAGCGGCCAACGGGTTTGGTCTACTGGCCATCGTGATCGGATATCTGCCCGTGCTCTACGGGGCGTTCTCGCGCCGCGAGGTTGACATAGCCCTTCTTGATGCTCGCGCTGGTTCACCCTCGAGCGCCGCCGAGATGTTGCGCCGGCATGGCGAGAACGGACACTTGCATGATCTGAACGAGGTTTTGCACGAGTGGGAACATTGGTCGGCTGAGCTGCTCGAAAGTCACTTGTCATATCCAGTGCTCTGCTACTTCCGTTCGCAGCACGACAACCAATCGTGGCTGGGTTCCATGACGACCATTCTCGACACCTGCGCCCTCGTGCTTGTAGGCGTGGGAGACACGCCGACATGGCAAGCAAAACTGACGTTTGCGATGGCCCGGCACGCGGTCGTTGATCTAGCGCAGATATTTAGAGTCGCGCCCACAAGTCCCGAGTTTTATGCTTGCCGCCTTAATCCTGGCGATCTTGAACGGATTCGCGAAATCCTCGCCAACAATGGCATGCACCTTCAGGACGGTGAGGAGGCCAAACAGAAACTATCGGAGCTACGCGCCATGTATGAGCCCTATGTCTGCGCACTTTCGGAAATGTTGTTGATGCCTCTTCCTCCGTGGATTGTGGGAGAAGATGCGATCGATAACTGGAAAACCAGCGCCTGGGGAAGAATACAATAAGGATGAGGGATGACGGCGGAAGGCTGAAGATCGCGCCCGACTTCGAGATGCAGCCACAGCAAAATCGAGATGAGCTTAAAGAGTTGGATCAAAAAACTGGGATTCTGGGGATTCGTTTTCTTTCTCTTGAAGGGCTTGTTATGGCTAACGATCCCAGCGCTAATTGCAATCTTCGCAGAGTAGTCGGAACTATATTTCACCAATGGAATGTCAATCGAACAGTTCTAAAAAGCGCTCGAAGAAAACTGTAATACGCGGAAGTCTCAACGCCAGAAGCACTACCGGCCCGCTTGTGGTTTTAATTCTGCTGCTGACGACCTTGCTGCCGGCCGGTCATCCGTTTGCATACTCAATTTTGCAGGACAAGCAGCGCCCTCGAGCGCGTGACTTGGGACTGAAAGTTGGGGTGATTCCAGTGGGGCCGCTCAACGCAATCACGGACGTTGGCGGCGTAATGGTGGGGCACACCACCATCATTCGCGGCGAGAATATACGCACCGGGGTTACCGCCATATTGCCTCACAACGGCAACCTTTTTCGGGAGAAAGTTCCGGCTGCCATATTTGTGGGAAATGGCTTCGGCAAGTTAGCGGGTTCAACTCAGGTGAGCGAGTTGGGCGAGATTGAGACTCCCATTCTGCTCACCTCGACCCTCAGCGTGCCTCGAGTTGCCGACTCATTGCTCGACTACATGTTGTCTTTACCTGGCAACGAGGACGTTCAATCGGTGAACCCCATTGTGGCCGAAACCAATGATGGTTACCTTAACGACATTCGCGGCCGGCACATTACGAGGGATGACGTTTTCAACGCCATCAAGAGTGCGAAGGGTGGCGCCGTCGAGGAAGGATCTGTTGGCGCCGGAACTGGAACCGTGGCCTTCGGATTCAAGGGAGGGATTGGCACCGCATCGCGAAAGCTTCCGGCAAGCCTCGGTGGCTATACGCTGGGCGTTCTCGTGCAAACGAATTTCGGCGGCGTACTCACGATCAACGGCGCCCCTGTGGGACAGGAATTGGGCCAATACTATTTGAAAGAAGAACTCAGTAGCGCCGGCGTTAAGAGGTGCAGTCCGAGCGAAGGGCGCGCCGGCATGTACGCAAAGACCTGTGAATTCAATGTCGCCGATGGCTCGATCATCATAGTCATTGCCACCGATGCGCCCGTTGACGCTCGCAACCTCCGACGAATGGCAGCACGCGCAATGATGGGGCTCGCCAGAACCGGAGCCGCCGGAAGTAATGGCAGCGGTGACTACGCAATCGCATTTTCGACCTCGCCTGAACTGCGAATTCAAACTTCAATCCGACGTGCCCGGACCGGCGGCGCGCCCACAGTGGCGACCGACCAGACAGGCCCTAGCACGTTACACAGTGTCAATGTCGTAACTAACGATGCAATGTCTCCGCTTTTTCTCGCCGTTATCGAAGCCACCGAAGAGGCGATCTATAATTCGCTCTTTCGAGCGACGACAATAAAAGGCCGGGGTCACACGGTCGAGGCTCTCCCGATGGGCCGCACGCTCGAAATCCTTCGCAAGCATGGTGCCCTCTGAACTACCTGCCAATGCCCGAGTCCAAGGCATCAGATTTTCCATTGATCATCTCAGAAAGAGGTGGGTGAAGCGGCGACAGGTCTTTGACCCCCCGATGCGCGGAAAGTCTCCGACTTACCGAAGACCGTACCCCCAGGTTCCGGTCTATGACCGGAGTCTCAAAGGTCGGAGACCCTAGAGAATTTTATAAAGGTCAACGGCAAGTCGGAGACTTACCGCGCATCGGAGGTCAAAGAGCTTACCTGCAAATTGAAAATCCCGAGGGCGACCCACCCGCTACCGCGAGGTGGTACTGATGATCTCATACACGGCAATGCTGAGTTATTAAACAATCGCTAATCGCTTTCTGATTAGGACAAACGCCAATCTTGGCCGACTGTTACTATCTCGCATCTCAATTATGGCGACGAGTCTGCCGGCTGTTGCACTTCCAACTTGAATCCACCATTTGTCATTTCGTTCTCTAAGGCCTGCTTTTTGCTGACAATGACAAATGATAAATGGGAAACCTTGATCCCCGGACTTTGGAACATCTCCTCCCGGACATAGGACCTTATGGTCTATTGACATGGCAATGATGGCTGCATAGAATTCCACATCCCCCAAAAATGAACCAGCCGAGGAGGGTGTTAGGGTGAAAACAACTATACGTGTCAATCGCAAGCGTCCGGAGTCCATGACCAAGCAGATTACCGATCAACTCACCGGTCTTATCGAATCAGGCGCCATGACGGTAGGCAGCTATCTGCCGAGTGAACGCGAGCTCGCCAACTCCCTGAAAGTGGCGCGCAACGTTGTGCGGGGAAGCTATGAAAATCTGATGAAGGCTGGAAGAATCCAGAGCGAAGGTAGGAAAGGTCGGACGGTCAGATCTTCGGGAAAAAAACGCGCCGGCAGCGCGAAGGGTTCGAAGAGCGCCGCAGGATCCAAGGCGCGCAAGAAATAACTGACGACAGTCTGGCGTTTAATCGAATTCCCCATCCCCTCGCCTAACTATTAACCAGAAAATCACTGGCTGAAGTTCGCAGTCTCCTCTCCAAGAGCGAGGATTTCGCTACGTATTGCCTTGCGTTCGGCAAGCAAACGCACAAAGAACCTTCGCCTCACGAGGAAGAACGCCAGTGCGCGCAGTCCGCCCAGAAACTTGTCAAACCCTTCGAAAAATAGGATCGCGAGGTAGCCTGCGGCAGGAATTAGGACCACCGCCACCACTGCCAGGGTCCACCCTTCAAGCTTGTAGCCTGCCGCCGCCGCAACCAGCCACGTGAGCGGAAACAGCAGCATGGCCGACATAATCTTGACGGTCGAAACAACGTCGTCGTCGTCCTTCGAATACCTTGTAGCCAAATAACCCCCGAGCCGGTAGGCGGGGTAATGCACGAGAGCGCCCAGCGTCGCCGGGACGATGAGCACGAGAAAAAGAAGTACGCGACTTATCAAATGGGCAAATACATCAAAGGCCGAATTAGGCGGGGAAAGATCGTCTGGGTCCACGCCGGCCTGAGAAAGCTCTTCTTCAAAGCGACTCATTCGCACTTCCAGTTTGCGTAAACGTTCCGGCGCGCGCTCGCGCAGGACCCGATAGGCTTTCACGAAACGTTGCTGTAGCTGCAGCTCTTCCGCAAGACTGTCGTTTTCTTCTCCATCGCTCTCAGACGAAAAAATTCTTTCGGCACGCCGGATGGTCTGCAACGCTTCTTCATGTTCGGCGTCGAGCATCACTTCTCGAAGCGCAGACTCAATACGGTTGGAAAGCTCCCTGACGGCGGCCCGGGGCGGGTTGCCATCAGTTTCCATTTCAACTGGTACCACTTCGATGGGATTTCCGAAGTAGAGCAACACCGCGCTGCGGAATTTTGTCTTGGAAGTGTAGTAGAGACCTGCGGGAACAATCTTCAGGTTAGCGACTTCACCGGTGGACACAGCGCCAAGTGCAATGCGCGCTGCTCCGGTCTTGATGGGCCGCAGACGCGGCTCGTCGTGTGAGACGCCTTCGGGACAGATACCGATAGTGCCGCCGCGCGCCAGCAGCTTACGCGCCGCAATAAACATCTCCTGATTCCTGGAAACGTCTTCGCCTTCATCCTGGCGCCGGTAGACCGGGAGCGAATCCATCGCGCGCACCAGGTAACCGAGCACAGGCATGCGAAACAGTGGCGACTTTGCCAGAAATGAAACGCGCCGCGGCGCCAGCGATAGCAGGAACGCCGGATCTACCAGCGCGTTCGGATGATTGAGCACAAAAATGACCGGAGTCTTTCGCGGCACATGCTCAAGCCCAACCACTTCCACGCGACGGAAGTAGACGCGCATCGCGAATCTCAGAATGGCAACGATAATTCGGCGAGTCATCGATGAATGGAGTTGAGACCGATGGGATTCTAATCTATTGGGTGGGGATGAGCATTAAAACATTTAGCCGCGGATTGACGCGGATGCGCGCAGATCAGAACTTGGTTTAGGTCTGATCCGCGTTTATCCGCGCAAATCCGCGGCCTATTAATCTGCCGTTAGCACTTAACGCGGAAAGCGGTCGCGATATTCACCTGAGATGATGAACGCCTTGACCATGTCGGCCTTTTCGAAGTTGCCGCCAAACTGGTTCAGCTTGTCGAGCCAGAACTGGAAGCCATTCGGATCCGGGTCACGCCTGAGGTAGCCGAAGTATTCCATCATCACGAACGTCTCGTTAAACTTCGCGCTCACGAAGCGCGGATCTTCAGCGATTTGTCGCAGCACCGTAGCGCGCGTCGCCGTGCGGTTCACTAAGCTACTAACCAGTGCATTTCGCTCGTTGGTGGTGAAGCTTATTCCCGTGTGGCTTATCAGCGTATCGACGTCAGCATCATCAGACAGACTGCCGTACGCGCTTACGAAGGTTGGACGCTGGACCCAGACATTCACAAACGCCTGTTTGTTTGTCTCCAACTGATTCTCCCAGCCGGTCCGGCCCACGACCACGTTTAGACCCACTACGAACAATTCCCGTTGCGTGCGCGCAAATTCGTTTAATGCAATAATAGCCGCGCTATCCCCAACAATTTATTAGCCGCTCTGGAGAGGACCATATGAAGCGCTTCGTCATCGCGATATCTCTTTTTGTGCTTACTCTGGCCTGCGTTCCGTCGTTTATCGCGGTCGCGCAAGAGAGCCGTCGTTTTACCATTGAGGAATTATTGAAGGTACGCCGGGTAGGCGACCCGCAGGTTTCGCCGGACGGCCAGCGCATCGCGTTCACGATTGGCGACGTAAACTGGGACGTCAATAAAGTAATAACCCAGATCTATGTGATACCGGTTGGCGGCGGCAGCATGAAACAACTTACGAACGGGGCCAGCTCTGCCACGGCGCCGCGCTGGTCTCCTGACGGCAAGAAGATTGCCTATGCCACCGGAGGACAAATCTGGGTAATGGAGAACGATGGCGACAAGAAGGACCAGGTAACGAAAATTTCTACCAACGCGGCGGCACCAGTCTGGTCGCCAGATGGAAAATGGCTCGCGTTTACTTCTGAGGTTTATCCCGATTGTAGTGACGACGATTGCAACAAAAAGAAAGACGAAGCAGCGGAGAAGAGCAAAGTAAAGGCACATACAACTACTCGACTGCTGTTTCGCCACTGGGATGAATGGCGTGACGTCAAACGAACTCATGTGTTCGTGGTGTCCAGCAAGGGTGGGACCCCGCGCGAGCTTACCCCGGGAGATTTCGACTCTCCGCCTTACGCTGCGGCTACCGGCGTCGATTACGCATTCTCGCCTGACAGCAAAGAGCTGGCTTATGTTCGCAATCCGGATAAGGTCGAAGCCATTTCTACTAACAGCGACATCTACGTGGTATCTCTAACAGGTGGCGCGGCTAAGAACATCACCACGCGGAACCGGGGTTACGACGTCGGACCAATCTACACGCGCGATGGCAAATACATCATCTACCGTTCGCAGGCGACAGCTGGATTCGAGGCCGACCGCTGGCGCCTAATGTCTTACAACCGCGCGACCGGAGCCAGCACGGAGATCGCGAAGAGGTTTGATCTTCAGGTTGAAGAAGTCGCCTTATCGCCGGATGGAAACTATGCTTATTTCATCGCGGGCGAGCGCGGTCACTTGCCGGTTTACCGGGTGCCCCTTGGCGGCGCCGAGCCGCAAAAAATCGTGCCGAATGTTTCGGCTGCCGGTCTGCAAATAACGTCTGACGGAAAATCGCTCGTCTTCGCGAACAGTTCCATGGCGATGCCGGCTGAGATTTATCGTGCAGACGTTGATGGCGGCACACTAACAGCCCTGACAAGTGCGAATAACAATCTCATGGCGCAATTCGGCTTACAAAAAGCAGAGGATGTGGAGTGGACCGGAGCCCTGGGTAAAAGGATTCATGGGTTCATCGTTAAGCCGGCAGACTTCAATCCGAACAAGAAGTATCCGCTGGTAGTCATCATTCACGGCGGACCGCAGAGCGCTTTTTATGATAATTGGGGCTATCGCTGGAACCCGCAAGTTTTCGCCAACAACGGCTATATCGCTTTTCTACCGAACCCGCGCGGTTCCATCGGATACGGCCAGCAGTTTGTTAACGAGATAAGTGCCGACTGGGGCGGCAAAGCCTACACCGACATCATGGTTGGCACGGCCGACGTGCTGCGGCGCAATTCATTCATTGACAGAAATCGCGTTGGCGCGGCCGGGGCCAGCTACGGCGGCTATATGATCAATTGGATCGAAGGACACAATAACGATCCCCGTTTCCAATTCAAGGTGCTCGTCTCACACGACGGCGTTTACAATCTCGAGAGCATGTACGGTGCGACCGAAGAGCTTTGGTTTACCGATTGGGAGTTTAAGGGAACACCATGGACCAATCCGGCGATGTATGCGCGCTGGTCGCCAAACAGGTTCGTCAAAAATTTTAAGACCCCGATTCTCATCATCCATAGTGAACTCGATTATCGCGTGCCGTTTGGTGAAGGCCTGCAATTGTTCACGGCGGCGCAGCGTATGGGCGTTGACTCGAAACTTCTCGTGTTTCCCGATGAGGGTCACTGGGTGCTTAAGCCCCAGAATTCGCAGCTCTGGTATCACACGGTGCTTAATTGGCTCGACAAGTATTTAAAGTGAACCGGAGAGTTTATTAGCCGAAACAGAAACTTCGCAGATTGCCGATGAACAACTATGCCGGGTTGGGCTAAAGCGCTGATTATCGTTGCTGTCGCAGGCCTGCTGGTGGTGGTGGGAGTAATTGCTTTCGGGGTCTACTGGTGGTCGCACAACAAGGATGCTCTCCTCTCCAGAGGCAAAGCTCAAGTGACTCAAGGCCGCGGCTTTGGACTCTCCACCGACAATCAGGGTTGCGTGGACCAGTCGATCGTGCGGTATAAAGCAGAGCCGGGTTTCGCCGCGACGATTGCGGCAAATCTCTTCATGCAGAGCTGCCTTGAAACCAGCCGCCCAACGCCGGGCTTTTGTGACAACGTACCAAAGGAAATTGAGTTCATGAAGAGCGGCCAGTGGCGCGCCGCGCAATGTAAGCGCGTCGATCTTTCGGCCGACCAGTACTGCCAACAACTTTTCTCACCGGTTCAGAGGTTCTGTGAAAAGCTGTAGCTTGTGCCGTTTGAAGCACAACCTGAAGGTTGAACTCTAAAACTCCTTGAATGACATTCAGCGATTTGAGATTGGAAACATGGTCATAACCTTGCGGAGTAAGAGCGCCGCGATCACTAGTAACTAATCTGTCGTGATGAACATAGATGGAATCACAAACGCCGATCGACTCGCGATGCGGCTGCGTCCCGACGGGCAGCCCATCATGCACCAGACCTGGGGCAAGCTTCTCTTCATTCACTGGCGTATCGACGAAAAGCTATTGCGTCCACTGATTCCCGCGGCGCTTGAAATCGATATCTTCGACGACTCGGCGTGGATCGCAGTGGCGCCGTTCACCATGTGGGACATTCGCGCCTTGCCTCCGTTCCTTCCTCCCGTGCCTGGCCTGAGTTCAGCGCACGAATTGAATGTGCGAACTTACGTTTATCTAAATAACGAGCCCGGCGTCTGGTTCTTTTCGCTCGACTGTAACAGCACGGCGGCCGTGCTGGCGGCACGCGCGTTGTACCACCTCCCGTATTACAAAGCTGAAATAGAGTTGGCAGAGGAAAATGCGAATGAAGATCGTTCCGTGGATTATTCCCTGGTTCGCACAGACGATCCGCCTGCCGAGTTTCACTCTTCATGGACTGTTCGTGAGAAACTCCCAACCTCGCCACCAGGCTCGCTCGAATTTTTCTTAACTGAGCGCTACTGCCTCTACAGCGAAAGCGAGAGCCAACTCTACCGCGCTCGGATTCACCACGATCCCTGGCCTTTGCAGACGGCTGAACTTAATAGCCTCAACTCTACTATGATTGAATCGCACGGTTTGCCCACGCCGCAAGGCGATCCGCTGCTGCACTACTGCGAAGCGCTTAGCGTGGACATCTGGCCGTTGACGAAAATCCAAGCACTTGTGCGAGGTAAGAGCGGGGGCAAGCTCACCTTCCCGACCTTGAGCTGATTAAACTTGAAATGCTGACGCTTGAATGACAGACTTTCAAGGCTGAAGACAGAGCAGATGCAGCATCTCTTAGGTCAGGAAGGTGGGCTTGTCCCCGCAGCTTGGATGGGGGCTTGCCCCCGCTCCTGGCTGGCGACAAAGCCGCCGCGGCAGTTCACTCCGCTTTCTCGAGCGGAGGAACAACGGCAACAAATTCGTTAGCGAAGCGTCCGGTATATTGTTGGAGCAATTCCTCTACGCGTTCCAAACTTGGCGAGCGAACAATCAAGCCGGCGTGGTGGCGCTTCTTTACGCGATAGACGATCTCCGGATCGTCATAAGAAGAGGTGTCGGGATGTTCCTGTTTCGAGAGAGACAGAATAACGCCGGCATATTCGTTTCGCAGAGGCTTGATTTTGTCGCCAGCGACCCCTCTCTTACGGTCTGGCTTCTGCCCCGATCCTAGCTGTCCCTGAAGGTCTGGCTTCTCTCCTGCTCCTGCCGTCTGCTCCTGCCGTCTGGTCCAACCGTCCGCAACTTCGATCTTCGCCCACTCGCGCCAGAGATTGAGACCCGTCGCGGCTTCCAGGACGTCGGCGATGTAGGCGCCGCCTACGCGCGCCGCGATCTCCAAAAAATAGAATTTACCGTCGGCATCACTCTTAATAAACTCCGCGTGCGCCGCACCCCGGTCGAGCTTCAGCGCCTTAACCAGCTTGCGATTGATTGTCAACAGCTGCTTCTCGTTCTCAGACCGATGGGCAACGGTACGCGAGATGTAGGCGCCGCCGCCGTGGGCCACTTCCAACGGGGGGCGTCCATAGCGATTGGCGCCGGCGAATACCACGCGGCCGTTCCGGACGATGGAATCAACGTGGAAGACCTCGCCGGAAATGAACTGCGCTAACAGATAGTAAGTCGCGCGCTCGCGCAGGTTTTCGCGCTCATTCATTTCATCGATAACGCGCCAAACTTCCGCTGAGTCGTTTACCCTACGAATTCCGATAGCGGATACGTCCGAGCGTGGCTTGATTATCCATGGCGGCGGCACACGCTCCATGAATTCCCGCACGTCGTCGGGACTAATCAACGGCACAAACTCAGGAAGCACGACCCCCGCGGCTTTGGCAGCTTCAGCCATCCGGTATTTGTCTCGAAAGGTTTTTGCCGTGGAGCTGCTCATGCCGGGAAGACAAAAGTGTTCCCGAATCAGGGCCGCAGTCATTACATCAAACTCCTCAAGCGCAATCACGCGATCCGGTTTCACCTTGCGCGCGATAAACGCAACGAGGTCGATCATCAAGGGCGGGCCGGCATCATTGGGCACGGCAATCAGATCCTCAAGACTGTCGCGTGGCCAGTCTTCCTGAAGCATCTTTTCCTTGGTGATCAGGATTACCTTACAACCAAGGCGCTTGCACTCGCGAATAAAGTCGCCACCTTTGAAATAGGTGGCGAGACAGACGACGTTGAGCGGGCTAGTCTCGGTTTGGCGCATGTGCTTCTGATGACGATCGAACGCGAGTTGAAGAGGGCCTAATATAATCCTTTTCCAGAAGCGGGGTCACCTGATAAGGTAGGCGCGTTCATAAGGTAAGCCACTGGCCGGTCAGCTGAAATTTCATTATCGAACCCGCAAACCAACAGTTTGCTTCACACGACAAAATCATGATTTTCCGCGGACCCTTTCCTGAAGTCGTCATACCTGAACTTCCGATAACTCCTTTCGTCTTTCAGAATGCAAAAGAGCGCGCCGATAAGCCGGCGCTGATCGATGGGCCGACCGGTCGCGTCATAACCTATTCGGAACTAACTGATTCCATTGCGCGCGTTGCTGCGAGCCTCGCCCGGCGCGGGTTTAAGAAAGGTGAAGTCTTTGGAATTCTCAGTCCGAATGTGCCGGAGTATGCAATTCTCTTTCATGCTGTCGCCTGTTTGGGTGGCATCAATACACCGGTAAATCCGCTATACACCGAACAGGAAATCGCTCACCAACTAAAAGATGCGGGGGCGCGCTTTCTGGTTACCGTTCCCCAATGTCTGGAAAAAGCCACGCGCGCCGCCCGCGAGGCGAATATCGAGGAATTGTTCGTTTTTGAAAACGCCGCCTGTGAAAGTCCCAAAGCGGGCGAGTTTGATGAAGCTAATGGCACTCCTTTCTCTTCCCTGCTGCAGGGTGACGGGCATTTTCCGGAAGTTGCGATTAACCCGCGCGAAGACCTGGTGGCGCTACCTTATTCAAGCGGCACAACCGGTCTTCCTAAGGGCGTAATGCTCACTCACTACAACCTGGTCGCAAACATGTGCCAGATGGAGGGCCTGCAATACTTCAATGAGAACGACATTTTGATCTGCGTGTTGCCCCTCTTCCACATCTACGGGCTCGTCGTCGTCTTGAACATGGGACTCTATCAGGGCGCAACAATCGTAACGGTACCGCGTTTTGAGCTGGAGCCTTTCCTGCAAACAATTCAGCACTACGGCGTAACGCTGATGCATGTCGTGCCGCCCATCGTGCTCGCTCTTAGCAAAAACCCGGTAGTTGATAACTACGATTTGTCGAAACTAAGGACAATCTTCTGCGGCGCCGCGCCTCTCGGTGAACAGCAGACGCGCGCCTGTATGCAACGGCTCGGTTGCGATGTTCGCCAGGGTTACGGTATGACGGAGACGAGTCCGGTCACGCATTCTTCACCGGCCGACCGCGCGCTCGTTAAGTTGGGCTCCGTGGGCGTGCCCGCCCCAAATACCGAATGTAAGATTGTCGATCTGGAAACTGGACAATCGCTCGGGCCCAATAAGGAAGGCGAGGTTTGCGTTCGCGGTCCGCAAATAATGAAGGGTTATTTAAATCGTCCCGAGGCGACCGCGGCAACCATCGATGCGGAAGGCTGGTTACATACCGGAGACATTGGCTACGCGGATGACGACCAGCACTTCTACATCGTCGATCGCGCGAAGGAGTTGATCAAGTACAAAGGTTTGCAGGTGCCGCCCGCCGAGTTGGAAGCATTGTTATTGACGCATGATTGCGTTGCAGATGCGGCGGTCGTCCCCTATCAGGATGACGAGGCGGGAGAAGTGCCGAAGGCTTTCGTGGTATTGAAAGGAGAAACCACTGCGGCAGAGCTCATGAATTTCGTTGCCGACCGGGTAGCGCCGCACAAGAAGATACGCAAGCTCGAGTTTATCGATAAGATTCCCAAATCCCCAGCGGGGAAAATATTGCGCCGGCTATTGGTGCAGCGAGATCGAGAAGGGAAGAAAGACTAAATGTCGCCTGAGATTGTTTCGCAAGCAGTTAAGGCGTACTTTGCAGCCATACGAGCGATGGATCAGCGGGCATGGCTGAATACCTTTGCCGAAGATGCTATCACTTACGATCCGGTGGGCGCGCCCCCGACGAGAGGTCATCAGAAACTCGGAGAATTTTTCCAGACGATTACAGCCGCCTTTAAGGAGGTTGCTATGAAGGAAGACGAAGTTTTCATAGCCGGCAACGGGGCCGCAGTCAAATGGTCAGGATGTGGGATTAGCAAGCAAGGACGCAAGGTACATTTTGAAGGTATCGATGTTTTCGAAGTAAATGAAGCCGGAAAGATCCAGACCTTATACGGCTATTGGAACCCGGCAGAGATGGTGGCGCAGCTTTGATCGTAGATACTGATTCAGTTGGACCACGATTCATTCGACTGGTCATCGGGCTGAAACCACCATGGAAGTACAGGTCGCAAAGGCAAACAAACTACTAAGTAGTGGGCAGTTGTTGAAAGTGTCCGATAAACTTAAGGAAGCTCTGATTAAGTCACTGGTTGACGCCTTTGCGCGCTGGCGCTTGAGTTGCACGGCTCAGCAGGAGCCAAATGTTTATAGCCCGACGAGGGGATTTGGTTCCGGCGCTCCGTAGGACCGCGATAAGGAAAACATTGCGCTCCTATGGAGCGAGTCTAATAAAGAGGTAGGCCAGTGCTATAAACATTTCGCCTCGACGAGGCGAGGAGCGGAGCGCTCGGGGAGTTGACTTGATTAGACGTCTCTCTAGTTTGTCGTGACTCAACGACAAGCTTAAAGCTCATCGGACATCAAACTGACCCACTACAAAACATCACCGGGCCTTGAAATTAGCCGAGTATCAAGCGAAAATCTATCAGATCATCCCGATGAACCTCATGAACCGCGGCAAGCTTTAAAGGAGTAGCACCATGTATTCATTTCAATTCGCAATAAGACCACTCGCTGTTTTGCTTGGACTCGCCTTTTTATCAGTCGCGTCAGCCCAGTCGCCCGTAAAACCGGCGCCGGCGACCACCCCGGACTGGGAAACGCTCCGCCCTGAAGGCGAGGAGTTTTCCGTGCTCATGCCCAAAGGTTCAACTTTAGCATCCAGCAAAGAGCCTTATCACAAGATGGAGTTGAACACGCGGACGTACATCTCCAGTAGTCCGACTGGCCCCGTCTTCGCGATAGTTTCGCTGAGCGGTATAAAATCAAATCCAGCGCTCTACACCGAGATGCAGCGGATGAACTCCTATGTCGACGCCTTCAAGACTCTGTTTGCGCCAAAAGTTCGCAAAGACGCAATTGCAAAACTCACGCTCGTTGGCGACAAGACCTTGCAGGGAAACGCCGGTCGCGAATATCGCATAACAATCGCAGACTTGACTGGAACCGCTCAGGTCTTTGCCACCAGGAAGCGTTTCTATGCGGTAGTCTACTTAAATTCTAAGAAGGAAGATGCCATTCAGGAGGAGTTTCTGAGTTCGTTCGTCCTTCCTGACAAGACTGACGCAGGCCCTCGTACAGTCGCCTCTGAGAATTCGCCTGCAGCCAACGCGGCCGTAGCAGAATCAGTGCCGAAGCCGGCGGCCAATGACAACGCGGACACAAAACAAGATGAACCTAATCGTGTTCCTGCTACAGGCGAGCCGGTCCGAGGTCCGATTTCGGGCGGCGTATTGAATGGCAAAGCTATCAGTCTACCGACACCCGAGTATCCAGCTATTGCAAAACAAGCTAAAGCTTCCGGAGCGGTCGCGGTACAAGTCACAATTGATGAAAGTGGAGCTGTTATTGCAGCCCATGCCGTGTCGGGTCATCCCCTGCTACAAGCCTCGGCAGTTACTGCGGCCCGGCAGGCCAGATTTTCGCCGACGTTGTTGATGGGTGAGCCAGTGAAAGTAATTGGAATGATCATTTACAACTTTGGCGAGCCCTCAAACTGATTCTCGGTTCACACTCAAGAAGTTCAGCGTCCAACCTTAAGGTTGCCGATCGGTTTTGCACAAAAGTAGGTTTTTAGTCCGCGATAGCGGACGACTGCTAATAGCCCAGCACTTGCAGGCTGGGAAAGATTCGCGAAGTGCTGCGTAAACTCAAGATTTAGCCGCGGATTTACGCGGATAAACGTGGATCAGAAAGAAACAATGAATGTGGATTGGAGGTTTCACTACTTCAACTGTTCATGTTTTGATTTTCCTTCCTTCGGCTAATCCGCGTTCATCCGCGTGAATCCGCGGCGGAATTTCCTTAAACAAGCTTGACGCTTTTCCAGTCCCGGTCTATCTTCGCTCGAATTCATAATTAGTTCCCTCTTCGGAGAAAACTTCAGAGATGTCGACGACGCTAGCATCAACCACCCCGGCCTGGACCATTCCAAATTTTCTCGAAGTTCGCGATGGTCGCCTGGCGATCAATGGCGCAGATGCGCTGGAACTTGTCGGTAAGCATGATTCGCCTCTTTTCGTTTTCTCCGCTCCTCGTATCAGCTCTAATATCAACCGCCTTAAATCCGCAGCCCAGTCGGTTGATCATCCAATTCGTTTTTTTTATGCGTCGAAGGCAAATTCCAACATGGCAGTGCTCAAGACGGTGTTGGAATCGGGTATCGATATCGAAGTCAACAGTGGTGGTGAGCTCTTCAAGGCGTTGCGCGCCGGCTTTCGGCCCGACCAGATTATTTTCAATGGCACCAGCAAGAGCGCCGGCGAACTGGACGACGCGGTGAGCGCAGGCATTTATTCGATCAATGTCGACTCAATCTACGAAATCGGTCTGGTTGAAGAAGCGGTGAAGCGATTGGCGGCGGCAAAGGGTAGCTCGCCAAAACCGGCTCGCATTGCCCTGCGCCTCGTCCCTGAAATTGGGACTCGCTCGCATCTCGGTTTACAAACAGCTTTACTAACCTCAAAGTTTGGCATCTCTTCGTCGGAGGTCCTTGACGCTTTTCGGCGAAGTTTAAAAAATCCCGAACTAATCCATGTCTGCGGGATTCATATTCACGTTGGCTCGCAAACGCCCGATGTCGAACCTTTCGCCGAAGCTTTCCGCAGCATGTGGGAACACCTCGTCGCGATTCATCAGGAGACAGGCCACACGCTGGAACACATCAATCTCGGCGGCGGCATTCCTGTTAATTACCTGCGCGATCGGTCACAAGCGGATCAACTGCCCGAACACGAGCGCGATATGCTGGGCGCAGATCTCGAGCCGTCGATGGTTTTGTCGGAGGCCCTGCGAGTTGCGCGCGAGTCAGCTCGCCTCGTGCAAGCGGAACATCTACTCGATAAGACCACGATCCTCCTCGAGCCCGGACGGAGCGTGATCGCCGATGCTGGCCTCGTTCTGACGACTGTTCTGAACATGAAGCAAAGGCCGGAAACAGGCGATGTGTGGCTGCTGACAGATGCCGGCTACAACATCATGCTCTCGATGAATAATTACAAGTGGTATTACCACACTATCTCGGCGACCCGCGCCGGTGAACCGCATGACAGTAGTTACAAAGTTGCCGGACCGCTTTGCGACTCCGGCGATGTCTATTTCGACATCGAACGCTGCGGTCGTTTGCCCGACTATCGAAAACTGCCGGCGAATGTCCAGCCTGGTGAAGTGCTGGCATTGCTCAACTGCGGCGCCTACTCGCTGGCCCAGATGTTTCATTACAACGGTCGCCCGCTGCCCGCGGCCGTGATGGTCGACAGCAAGGGAGACGCTGCCTTAATCCGCCGTCGTGACACTTATGAAGACCTCTTAACCGGGGACGTATGGTGAGGCGGCGTGACCCAATTCTTCCCCCTTCTCGTCGCGACTTCCTAAAGACCGCGGCAGCCGCCGCTATCGGGGCACCGCTTGTCTTAAGCCCATACGTCCAGAGTCGCTCGTATTCCTGCATAATCATCGGCGCGGGCCTTTCGGGATTAGCTGCCGCCTACGCGCTCAAAGACTGGAACGTTACTGTGCTGGAAGCGCGGCAACGCATCGGAGGGCGCGTCCTGTCTTTCAACTTTAAAGAAAATTCCGAACTGGTTTGTGAACTCGGCGGCGAGTGGGTGGGCGCCAGTCACGAGCGCATGAAGGCACTCTGTCATGATTTCAAGATACCGCTGCAAGACCATCGCTTCGAGGCCTGGCTAATGCAGGATGGCGTGGTCAAACGACCGGGCCATTGGGATTTCTCGCCAAGAGCGAAAGCCGCTTTTGCAAAGTTTAGGAAGGCTTACGAAGGCTACACAGACCGAGATCGGGCACGACTGGATCAATACGACTGGTGGACCTGGCTCAAAGACATCGGCTTCTCCGAAGAGGATCTTTTACTCCGCGACTTGCAGGACAGTACAGATTTTGGCGAAACCATTCGCATGGTATCGGCCTACACTGCAGCCGCCGAGTATTTTGAATCCAGTCCGGCTAACGAAATGGATTTCAAGATGGCCGGCGGCAACTCGCGTCTGGTAAACGCGCTGGCTTCGGGGATTGGTAATGCCTCAATTCATTCCGGCATGGTGGTGCAGAAAATTGCTCAACGAGGTGGGCGGGTAACTGTGACTGCGGGTGGCAGAGACTTCAGCGCCGACGCCTGCATCTGCACAGTGCCCGCGCGTGTGCTCAATAAGATTATTTTTGATCCTCCGCTTCCGTCTGCTCACATCGAGGCGGCTAATAAACTTCAGTACGCTCGCATCGTCAAGAATCAGGTCTTATTCAACGAACGCTTCTGGGGCCCGGAAGACTTCTCGCTCGTCAGCGATGTCACTTCTCACTATTATTTTCACAGCACCAAAAATCAGCCGGGCAAACAAGGGATACTCTGCAGTTATGCGATTGGTGAAAAGGCTGACGTCCTTGCCTCACAAAGCAGCGGCCGGCGCAGCGATATCATTACCCGCGATCTTTTGCCACTTAGCAGAAAAGCGCCGGAGCTGGCTGTGAATATTCAATCAATGGCCTGGCAGCGCGATGCTCACACGCAGGGCGCCTACGCGTTTTACCGGCCGGGACAATGGTTCACGCTACGTCCGATTTTGCAGCAACCACATGGCAAAGTTCTG
>DASXSC010000043.1:0-20785 GCA_036506215.1 Pyrinomonadaceae bacterium
ATTCAGACTTTGGTCGGAATAAGCCCAGGTCAAGTCTCATCACGCAGCAATATTCAATTGGACAGTGAAGTAACAAGAAGTCGCAAACGATATCTGGACGTTTGTTCACATGTTTAAGAAACCGAAATCTAGCAGGAGCGGAATTTAGGCGGTGTTGATTCTATATTTCTTTTTCCGGGTGTGGGCCCGAGTCGCCGCCGTGACCTATGGCGGCGAAGGTGTAAATGTTCCCCTGATGTTCATGCCCACACAGACTATTGGTCCGACGTTGAGAGCTTTCGGCGCGCGCATTGGTGCGAATGTCCGCTTTCGGTCTCCAGTCGTCATTCACAATAGCAGCGCCGAGCGAGGCAGGTACTACGAGAACCTGCAAGTGGGCGACCACTGTTATCTGGGACGTGAGCTGTTTCTGGATCTACAAGACAAAATCGTTATTGAGGACCAGGTGACCATTTCTCATCGCGTGATGGTACTAACGCATACGGACGCCGGCGCGAGCCCTCTCAAGGACCGATGCATTCCTACGTCTCAGGCGCCAGTTATCATTCGACGAGGCGCATACATAGGCGCCAATGTCACCATACTCGAAGGAGTCGAGATTGGGGAATCAAGCATCGTCGGTGCGGGCGCCGTGGTAACTCGATCAGTTTCGCCAGCGACAGTCGTCGTAGGCGTGCCTGCAAGGTTCATTAAGAAGGTGGGAATTGAACAACGTGAAATCAGAAGGTTCCGGGTGAGCAAATGATTGAACGAGTGGCAGGAATCAAGCTCAGCAAGAGCCTCGTTATTGGTGCGGCCCTCATCGTGCTGGGCGTCATCGCGGTGAACTCTTACGCCGACAAGCAAGGACTATCGTATAAAGAGTTAATGGTTGGGCTGGGAGTTCTCACCGGCGCGATCATCACCTTCGGCGGTGAACGCGGAATTCGCTTTGGCCTAATCCTTTGGGTGCTGACATTGGCCTTGGGTTATCGCACGCTTGAGGCGACTCAGAGCCTCCGCATTCATCCCTCTGAGATTCTCATTTGGCTTCTGTTTGCATGCATCTGTGCACAGCGCCGGCTCCGTTCGTCTACTCGATTTGCGCTGCCGTGGTGGCTTTGGCTGCTCATTCCTTTTTGTGTGCTTGCATGGTGGCCATTGATCATTGGTGATGCGCCCTGGGACAAGATGTTGAACGAGTTTCGCAACTTCCTGTTGTTGATTCCATTACTGATCGTGTCGACGGTGGTCCTGGAGCGCCAGTCTTACTGGCGCTACCTGTTGCTGGCGTTTTTCGCAGCCAGTACCTGGATTGCCCTGATGGGAGTTGTCGAGTATTGGTTCCCGGCAGTGGAGAAAATTTTCCCCGCTTTCATCCGCGCTGCAAAGCCTGAGGTGACCGCGGACGGTTTCGTTCGAGGGCAATTCTCATTCTGGGGCGGATCTCAGGCGACATTCATATGTGTATTGGCTCTGCCCGGCGCCATCTTTCTGACTGCCTTGTGGCGCGGATGGATAAGGCGTATGGCAATTGTCGCAAGCGCGGTCTTACAGCTAATGGCCATTTACATTGGTGGCTATCGCAGCGTTTGGTTCGTGTTATTGATTCAGGTTCTAGCTGCCTGTGTTTTGAGGCTGAAAAAGCATGGGGTGGCCGTTGCACTTCTGGTCCTTGTGGTTGCGGTCGGCGGGTATCAGTTTATTCCCAACACCAATGAGCGATTAATTACCGGTTTGGCCGCCCTGCGGGGGAATCCAATTGACCATAGCGCACAAGATCGCAAGGAAAGAGCGCTCGAAGCTGTGAATGGAATTATTGAATCTCCTTTTGGCCGAGGCTGGAGCAGTGCGGGATGGGTGCATAGCGATTTCCTTCAGGTGGCCGCGAATCTAGGTATTATCGCTGGTCTCATCTTCCTCGCTGGATACTTCTACACGCTGATGCGCATCGTCCGAGAAATGCCGACCTGGCTGAGAGCGACTGCTCAGGGAGATCTCGGATTGTCGCTCCTATTATCGTTTGTGGGTGCAGGTGGTTTGTTAGCAATGCAAGGAGTCGAAGTGTTGCCGCAAATGGTTCTACCGGTCTGGTTCACATGGTCACTGGTAGATATTTGGCTGCGACAGACCTCAGAAGCGCCAGGGTTATCTTATTCTTATGCGCCCGCCAATCTCTATCCTGCTCCCAACTTTCAATAGCGCCGCTACGGTGCGTGAGACGTTGGAGTCGGTGAAGTGGGCCGACGAAATATTGGTGGTGGATTCCTTTAGCACTGATCGAACCCTTGAAATTTGCCGCGAATACGGCGCGCGCATCATCCAGCATGAGTATCTCAACTCCGCCCGGCAAAAGAACTGGGCCGCGCCACAATGCCGGTACGAATGGGTGCTGCAGATTGATACTGATGAAGCCCTGCAACAAGGCTCGCGTGAAGAAATCGAAGACGCGCTGGCATCTGGCGAGAGCGTGCAGGCGTTTCGCCTGCCGCGGAAAAACCATGTCCTTGGGCGTTGGATGCGTCACGCCGGGATCTATCCTGATTATCAGACCCGGCTTTTCAGACGTGACCAGGGCCGTTGGATCGAACGCGAAGTTCATGCTCACGTCGTAGTTCCCGGTGAAGTGCGAAATCTGAAACATCACATCATGCATTATGGAATGCCAAACATCTCGAAGCAGCTCCGCAATCTCGACCGCTATACGCGTTACGAGGCGGATGAGCTGCGCAAGCAGGGAATTCGATTTGGCTGGAGTCGTTTGGTCTTGAGGCCCTGGCTAGTTTTCCTTCACCGTTATGTCTGGCTGAAGGGTTTTCTCGAAGGCTGGCGGGGGTTCATTCTCTGTGGATACTTTGGTATTTACGACTTTCTTTCGCAGGCGAAGCTTTGGGAGTTGGAAGAACTGGGACTGGAACAGAGTCCGCGCTAGCGTTCCCGATCAGCATTTTCCCGCTCGACTGATTTATACATTCATAACGACAAGATGCAATCAGAAACACGCAAGACCGTAGTTTTTGTAGAATCCGCCGCGGCGATGGGCGGCGTTCAATTCAGCACGCTGTATCTCGTCCGGAATTTGGATCAAGCGCAGTGGCAGCCGATAGTGGTCTGTCCCGAAGAGGGAGACCTAAGCCGAGCCTGTCGTGATTCTGGAATCGAAGTCCACGTACTCGATCAACCGCGGTTTTGGTCCACCAGTCTCCGCCTTGGCACGGCTCGTCTGCCCAATCCTGCCGCTTGGGCGTGGGATGCATGGTTGATTCGACGGGCGGCGAGACAACTGAGGAGTTTTCTTCTTGAATGTTCGCCCGCTTTGGTAGTGACGAAGGGACTCTCCTCTCATTTCCTGGGGGGCTTAGCGGCGCGGAAGTTACGAACACCTTGCGTGTGGCACGTCCAGGATTTCATTTCCGAGCGAACCCTGGGAGTTTACCGTCGCGTTTTCAGCCTCGCTGCTCTGTGGCTGCCAGATCAAATTATCGTAGACGGAGCCAGTATCGAAACGCAGTTGGCTCGATCTTTGCGACCACGGGTTAGCGTCATCCACAACGGTGTCGATACCAACGTCTTTCGCCCCGGGCTCGACGGCGCAGACGTCCGCCAGGAACTCGGGATTCCTGCGAATCATCTGGTATTGGGCCACGTTGGTCGCATCACGCCGTGGAAGGGGCAGCATTATCTGATCGAGGCATTCGCGCGCATCGCAAACGATCACCCGAATGTTTCTTTGCTTTTGGTAGGCTCGCCAGTTTTCGATAACGATGCGTATCAGCAACGACTGCTGCACCTGGCGGCGCAATTCGGTCTGGAAGATCGGATCAAGTTTGCAGGTTATCGGCACGATTTGCCCAAAGTTCTCGCCGCGATGGATGTTTTCGCTTACAGCTCGATCGAGAAGGACACGAGCCCGCTGGCTTTGCTTTCGGCCATGGCCTGCGGACTTCCGATCGTGGCGTTCGATATCGCCGGTGTGCGCGAATTGATGGCCAGCGACGATCAGTTTTTGCTCGTTCCGGTGGGAGATGTCGCTCGGCTAAGTAGCTTGCTCTCAAGCGTGCTCACGCACGAAAAGCTGAGACTAACTCTGGGTGCTGCCGCCCGCAAGCAAGCGACGAGCGAATTTGATCTGCGAAAGTACAGTGCGCGAATAGAACACGTCTTTCGGGAAGCGCTGTTGGGGCCCCGTTCAGACGTCAACACAACACTTCCGGAAGTTCGCCGGACCGCCTCTGACCTCCATATCTAATTGACAGTGGGTCGAATTCTCTTCATTCACAATTCGTTAACTGAGTTCGTGCGGCACGACCTCGAAGAATTGCGCCAGCACTACGACGTTACCGAGCACTACGAGAAATCACGCTACATAAATCCTGCGGCGCTCTGGAGGCAGGTGCGGGAACACGATCTGGTTTTCGGCTGGTTTGCTTCGTGGCACACGTTTCTGCCGTTGTTGATGGCTTCGATCTCACATAAGCCATCCTTGCTGGTAGTGGGAGGTTACGACGTTGCGAAAATGCCTGCAATCGGCTACGGGCATCAACGTGGCGGGCTTAAGAAATGGCTGAGCCGGCGAACTATGAGCTTCGCTGACCTACTCGTTACCCCTTCATCTTACAGTCGCGATGAGACGATTCAGAACGCCAGCGTCGATGGCAAACGGGTACGTGCAATCTACCTTGGCGTGCCAGATCCATTTGAATCTTTGCCAAATGGATCACGCGAGCATCTGGTTCTGACCGTAGGTAACGTCGATCTCGGTAACCTTCAGCGCAAAGGGCACGAACCATTCGTGCGGACGGCTGCGCTGTTGCCGGATGTGAATTTCGTGCTCGTGGGGGACTGGAAGGACGGCGCGATTGAACACTTGCGGAGCATCGCCACGCCTAACGTTACTTTCACTGGACGCATTAGTAACGAAGTCTTGCTCGACTATTATCGCCGGGCGGCCGTTTACGTTCAGCCTTCGCTTCATGAAGGCTTTGGTCTAAGCGTAGCTGAAGCGATGCTGGCGGGTTGCGTTCCGGTTACGACGGGCGCGGGCGCTCTTGCGGAAGTGACCGGGGAATGCGGACTGCGGATCAATTCAACTGAGCCGGAAGAGATCGCGCAGGCAGTCCAGGCCGCGCTGGCTTTTCCAGATGAAGCCCGTGCGGCAATCAGAGCGCGCATTCTGGAGGAGTTTCCCTTGAGCAAGCGGGGCGAACAGTTGCAACAGCTTATCGAACCTTTTATGAATGGTCACAATCTAACCTAAATGCAGACCACTCCTTTCGTCTCCATCCTTATGCCAGTGCGTAATGAAGCGGGCTTCATTCAGCGCAGCCTGGAGGCCGTGCTGGCCCAGGATTATCCGCTCGATCGCATGGAAGTAATAATCGCGGATGGTCTCTCAGACGACGGCACGCGTGACGTTGTCGAGGCTCTGCGGCTACAGAATCCAAACGTGAACTTGATTAATAATCCGGGACAGATTGTCTCGACGGGACTGAACGCGGCGTTGCGCCTGGCCAAAGGCGAAATCATCGTTCGCGTCGACGGCCACTGCGAGATCGCCAGGGATTATGTGCGCCGCTGCGTTTCGCATTTGACTGACGGCAAAGTCGACTGCGTAGGCGGACCACTGGAGACAATCGGCGAAACGTACACTGCCAGGGCCATCGCGGTGGCGATGAGTTCAACCTTTGGAGTTGGCGGCTCAGCGTTTCGCGTTGGAGCAAGAGAAGCGAAGTTCGTCGACACGGTGGCGTTCCCGGGTTACCGGCGAGAAACGATTCGACGCGCCGGCCCTTTCGACGAAGAACTGGTACGTAACCAGGATGATGAATACAGCTATCGCGTGCGCAAACTCGGCGGACGCATCCTCCTGTCACCTGATATTCAATCGCGCTATTACAGCCGCGCCAGCTTTCGCAAACTCTGGAAGCAATACTTTCAGTACGGCTACTGGAAGGTGCGAGTTTTGCAGAAGCATTCACGTCAAATGTCGGCCCGCCAGTTTGTACCGCCGCTTTTTCTGATGACATTGTTATTGTCTGTTTTGTCGGCGCCGTTGTTTATGGTGAGCCGTTGGTTGCTGGCTGCCACGCTAATCGCTTATGCGGTTCTTAGTCTGGGGGCAACAATCGCAGCAGCACGCCGAAATGGGTGGCGTCTCTTACCACTCTTTCCCGTAGCCTTCACGATCATTCACGTGGCCTACGGCGCTGGTTTTCTGGTAGGCATTCTGAGGTTCTGGAATCGTTGGGGCGACCGCACGACGCGTTCAGCCCAACCCGTGTTGCAGGAACACACTGGTCTGCTGTAAGCGTCAATCAATTCGTAAACCATCATCTTGATTCGATAAAGCAGACTAAACCCTTTTGAAGACACTTCAAGTTCCATTTTTCCGCCCGGCGCTTCAGGAAGAAGAAGTAAATGAAGTGGTCGCCACTCTGCGCTCGGGGTGGCTGACGAGCGGGCCAAAGGTCAAGCGTTTTGAAGACGAGTTTGCTGCTGCTGTGAGTGCAAATGGGAAAGGGCAAAGGGGGAAGGGCGAAGGAAAACAAACGCATGCCGTGGCCGTCAACTCCGGCACCGCAGCTTTGCACCTGGCCGTTGAAGCCCTTGGTTTGAAACCGGGTCAGGGTGTGCTGGTCCCCACCATGACTTTTGCCGCCACAGCGGAAGTCGTGCGCTACCAGGGTGGTATTCCGATTCTGGTGGATTGCGATCCCCTCACCCTGAATTTGGATCTGGATGATGCGGAGCGCAGAGCGCAAAGGCTAAAGGCGAAAAGGCAAAAAGGAAAGGGGAAGCGGCAGGAAGCGACGGAGATCGTCGGCATCATGCCTGTCTATGTTGGCGGAAGGTTAATGGATCTGAATCTACTGGAGGACTTCGCCACTGCGCACAAGCTTTGGGTGGTTGAAGATTCGGCCCACGCCTTTCCTGCCGCGTGGCAGCGAGCCGACGGCTCCTGGGATCAACGCAGCAACGGCTCGAGGTCAGTCAGCTGTTATTCGTTCTACGCTAACAAGACGATCACGACCGGCGAGGGCGGCATGGCCGTCACCAGCAATGCGAAGCTGGCGCAGCGAATGAGGCTGATGTCGCTGCACGGCCTGTCGGCGGATGCCTGGGGCAGATATGCGAGCGACGGCAAGTGGGACTACAAGATTGTTGCGCCCGGCTACAAATACAATCTGACGGACATTGCTGCCGCCATCGGACTGCACCAGCTCAGCCGCGCTGAAACAATGCGGCGCGAGCGCGAGCGCATCGCCCGGCGATACTGCGAAATGCTCGCCGCGGTGGAACAAATCGAGTTGCCGCCATCCGATGAAAATCGGATTGACTCGTGGCACCTCTTTGCGATTAAGCTGCGACTAAAGCGCCTGAAGATCAATCGTAATGCTTTCATGAACGAACTCAAACGCGCCGGCGTGGGTTGCTCGGTCCACTGGCGCCCGCTGCATTTGCATCCTTATTACCAAAAGACATTCGGCTGGCGGGCGCAGGACTTTCCCGTCGCCACCGCCCAGTGGAAGCGGCTCATCAGCTTGCCAATTTTTCCGGGAATGCTTGACGACGAACTAGAGCAGGTTGTTCACACTGTGAAACGAATCTGTAGATCCAATGGGCGCTGAAGTCATCGTTAAAGAAAGAAGCCCCGTCGCGCCGGAGACCAGGGGATTGCCGCGCTGGGTAGACGCGGTAGTCGCGTCTGTCGGGCTGGTCCTGGCGGCGCCAGTTATCGCGCTCACCGGGGTGGCGATCGCCGTGTCTTCTGGCAGGCCGGTTTTTTTCTGCCAGCGAAGAGTCGGACTACACGGTCACACGTTTGCCCTTTACAAACTGCGCACCATGAAGCCTTCCGCCACTGGGCCGCAAATTACCAGCGGAAATGACGCACGCATCACGCGTCTCGGAAGGTGGCTCCGCCAGACGAAGCTGGATGAATTGCCGACACTCTGGAATGTGCTGCGAGGTGACATGTCGCTTGTTGGTTCCCGGCCCGAAGTTCCGCGCTTCGTAAACCTGGCAGACCCCAGATGGCAAAAGGTCCTGGCGGTGAGACCGGGCCTTACGGATCCGGTGACCCTGCGGCTGCGTAGTGAGGGAGAGTTGTTGTCCCAGATAGCGGGCGACACGGAGCAGTACTACGCGAACGAACTGCAACCAGCCAAACTGAATGGCTACGTCGCTTATCTTGAGGAGCGAAGCTGGCGCACTGATCTCAAGGTGTTACTGCGAACCATCGCGGCGGTGGTTGTCCCTCGTGAGGCTGGCCGGCTGTCAGTGGCTGAAGTCAGCCGCCTGGCGCAATCTGAAGGCGAATTTCGAGAAGGTCACAAACTCTGAAATCACGCCAAAACAACTGGGCACGTTTAACCAGGTTTTGCGCCCTCGATTTTGGTCTGAACACAGCTCGGTGGTGAGACATCGCTTAATTCAGTCGAGTCTTGAGCGGGATTTTGCCCCTAATTACCCGTTTTTAATCAAGGTCAGCGTTCCAAAGAGATGGTCGCTTCTGTCTGACTCTTCTGCCTTAGAGCCCCGAGAGAATCTCGCATGTTAGAACTCCCCCCAAGAAGACATCTACTAGCCAGCGGAATCCAGGCTTTTCTGGATCTTTCACTACTCCTTGCGGCCTTTGTCGCGGCCTACCTGCTGCGCTTTGACTTTCAAATTCCTTCGGATGAATTTCGCAATTTCCTAAGCCAGTTACCCCTCGTGGTCTTGCTGCAATTCGTTGCCCTGACAGTCTCCGGTGCCCGCGCATCGATCTGGCGCTATACCGACCTCCTCCACCTAAGATCGTTTCTCTTCGCGGCGTTTGCTTCAATGCTTATTGTTACTCTGATGCGATTCGGCCTGGTGCCGTACCAGGCGTGGAGAGTGCCGCTGTCAGTCAATTTCATCGATGTATTACTGGCTTTCGGCGGGGTTTACGCCATTCGCGTGCTGCGCCGCGCCGAGTATGAATACAAACAGAAACGCGTGCAGTTAAAGAAACATATAAATGGCAATGGCAACGGAAATGGCGCGAAAAAGCGGTCTGTGCTATTGATTGGCGCCGGCCGGGCGGGGCTGCTCGCCGCCAAAGAAATTGAAGCTCGTGGCGATCTCGATCTGGAGATCAAGGGATTCGTCGATGACGATCGCGCCAAGTTGGGAAGATCAGTAGTTCAAGGCCACCGGGTTTTAGGCTCTACTCAAGATCTGTCCAGGCTGGTTCACACTCACGGAATCAACCACGTCATTATCACCATCGCGCACGCTTCTCGTCATCAAATCCACCGCATCGTCAAGATATGCGAAGCGATTCCAGTCAAGGTAAGAATCATTCCCGAACTCTACGAAATTATTGAAGGCCGGGTCGAGATCAGCCGGATCCGCGACGTGGAGATCGAAGATTTGCTGGGACGAGAACCGGTGCAGCTCGACACTGAGTCCATCAGCGAGGAACTGGCCGGCAAGACCGTGATGGTAACGGGTGCCGGTGGTTCAATCGGTTCAGAATTGGCCCGGCAGGTCCTGCGCTTTGCTCCTGCCCACCTGTTGCTGGTCGAGCGCGCGGAATTTGCCTTATTTGATATTGATTGTGAGCTAAGGGCCGCCCACCCCACGCGATCAATTGTACCGCTCGTAGCGGACGTCGGTGATGCGTCACGGATGCGCGCGATCTTCAATCGCCATCGGCCGCAGGTAGTGATTCACGCGGCCGCACACAAGCATGTACCGCTGATGGAGAGCAACGCTACGGAAGCGGTCCAGAACAATGTCTTGAACGTGCGGCTTCTGGCGCAGCTGGCTGGCGAATTCAAGGCAGAAGTATTTGTGCTGATATCGACGGACAAAGCCGTGCGGCCAACCTCGATTATGGGCGCCAGCAAGCGAGCGGCAGAATTGGTAGTTCAGGATCTGAACCGGGCTTACAAGACCCGCTTTGTGGTTGTGCGTTTCGGCAATGTCATTGGGTCTGCTGGTTCAGTGATTCCTATCTTTCGCGAGCAGATTCGCAACGGCGGTCCGGTAACGATCACCGACAAGCGAATGAAACGTTACTTTATGACCATTCCGGAGGCGGCCCAGTTAGTTTTGCAGGCCAGCGTACTGGGCAAAGGCGGCGAAGTCTTTATCCTGCACATGGGTGAACCGGTGCGTATTGTGGACCTGGCTGAAACGCTGATCACCCTCTCGGGTCTCAAACCGCACGAGGACATCCAGATTGTCGAAACGGGAGTGCGCCCCGGGGAAAAACTGTACGAGGAATTGAGTTTCGAGACAGAGGAAACAGTGCCGACTTCGCACCCCAAGATTTTCATTAACAAGTTAGCGTCTGCTGAGCCGGACGTCCTGCAAACAGCTTTGAAAGTTTTGGCCAGGCTGGTACAGGAAAGAAACGAAGATGAGCTGCGAAGGTTTCTGAACGACTCACTCCCGGAAGCTGGTCTGAGTCTTGCTGCCAACGGAAACCATCGCGTAAGAAAAAGGTTGGTCCTGATTGCCGGGCGCGGGAATTAATTCAATCGGGGTCCAAGGTCCCAAGTCCAAAGCGATCTCCTGGTCGCTATCCTGCTTGGCGATTCATCCCTGAAACTGATCCGCTACCCATTTGTAGCAAGTCTTGACGTGTGCTGTTTTCCATAGTAGCTTCCCTAACGTTTTCCCACCGTTTTTTGACATTCGAATGAGGAGATGAGCCACATTATGCGTAGACTCTTGCCCTGTTTATGCCTGGCGCTTTTTTGTGGAAGTGCAGCGTTTGCCCAGGATCGCGATTACCCGAAGTTTGACTTCACGGCAGCCTACACTTTCAATCACCTTGAAACCCCGGCCCCGACTACCCGCCAGAATCTGCAAGGCTTTACCCTGGCCGCGGCCGCTAATTTCAGAAAGCACGTCGCCGTTGAAGCGGATGTGACTTACACTACTAAGACTACTCTCGGAGTGAAGCGATACCTCATTAGCTATATGGTTGGTCCGCGCTACACCTGGCGCAAGGAGAACAGCAACCTGCAACCGTTTGTCCATGCGTTAATCGGCGGCGGTCAGCTAGGTGGCTTTCCCAGGACTGTCGGTGGTCGCCCTATCGTTACCGACGGTTGGACGGGAAAGTTTGGGGGCGGCCTGGACGTAATCGCCGCTAAGCATATAGCCATCCGCGTGGGTCAGGTCGACTATTACCGTTACCACGGGCACATACCAGGCGGTAGCCAAAGATTGGACAATATCGCTTTTACCTTCGGTATACGGTTTTTTTAGCCGGCGAATAGTTATAGTTTGCGCGGTCCTCGCATTCAGGCTCGAGTGGTAGCTCGAACCCGGTCTAAGCGCACAACGGATTTCCGTTGTCAGATAAACTTCAGTTTGTCGTTGGAACAAGACAACCAGCGACGGCGAGGTGCGTCGGTAACTAGACGCTGCTGGCAATCAGACTACATTTGACTAGTTTGACGAGAAAAATTGCGAGCAGGGTTTTACGGAGGCTTCGGTTGAGTAGTTTTCGAAAGCTGCAACGATTATCGGCCACCGAGCGTCGGCTGCTCAGCCAGGCGCTGGTCCTCTTGCCTCTGACGTTTTGCGGAGTTTACGCACTGGGTGTCAGCAGATGGCACCGCTTCCTGGCCCAACTCGCGTCCTTGGGGAGAACTTCAAATCGCAGTTCGAATCATACAGGCAGCAATGCGCCGGAAACGCCTCTGGTTATCGCAGATGCAAGGGTAAGCGAGCAGGCGAAAGCGATCGCGCGGATGGTGAAAATTGCCTCAGAGCAGGGTATCCTTGAGGCAATGTGTCTGCAACAGACGTTGGTCTTGTGGTGCCTGCTGCGACGAAACAACATCGAGAGCGAGATTCGTTTTGGGGCGCGCAAGGAAGGTGGCGAACTGCAAGCCCACGCCTGGGTCGAGATAGACGGCTTCGCGCTCAATGAGGAGAGTGATGTATGCCTGCACTTCTCTCCACTCGAAAGCGGTGTCGGCACTGGGCTAGCTCCGGAAATGCCGACGCTCAATTAATCTGCCCTGGCTGACCGGCACCGGTGTCGCAAGACTTTTATGATTCAAGTCACTCGGCAGGGAACAGAGTTTTCCAGTTCTAGTGAAGCTCTGGAGGATCTGCGGACCCAATTCGAGCGGCGCCACTATTTCCTGCTTCCCGGGTTACTCGAACCGGGGCTGCTTGACTTGATTCAACGACAGATTGACCGCGGTGAGTTTCGCGAGCGAGTCCACGAACGGATTGACTCTAATAAGGAACTTTGCCTAGTGGCAAACGCCGCGTTTGGCGCGTTATTGTTTCTAATGAACGACGAAAAACTTTTCCAGATCATCCAGGACATAACTCGATGCGATCGAATTAATTGTTTCGAGGGTAGAGTCTATCGCGTCAATCCGGGTGATGGACATCACGATTCCTGGCATGATGATATTGGTGAAGATCGGCTCGTCGGCATGAGCATCAATCTGAGTCGAGCGGTCTATTCCGGTGGTGTGCTTCAGATACGCAACCGCGAGTCGCGAAAAGTCCTCAGTGAGGCGGCGAACACCGGCAGTGGCGACGCCGTAGTCTTTCGGCTCTCCCGTGATTTTCAGCATCGTATTACCGAAGTTGAAGGAAGCGCTTCCAAGACAGCATTCGCCGGTTGGTTTAGGGCCCAGCCAGACGCTTCCTCTTCGGTCAAGAAGAGCGATCAAGAGCGACAGGAGAGTCAAGCCGATAGCTTACCTTTCTCTTTTCGCATAAGATCCAAAGGGCGGATCCCCGCTGACCATTTGTGTTGATAGTCCCCGCGGGCCACTGTAATTTGTGACGATTAAAGCCGTTTTCAGACAATCAAGTATGCAAGCAAAAGATTCAAACCGTTTTAAGCCAAACCCCAATGTGCTCTTCAAGCGTCTTGGCGATGAGATGGTTCTGTTCAACCTGGACACCGATCACTTCTACGAGCTGAATGGACCGGCGGCCAGGTTTTGGGAATTGCTAAGCGCAGGACACGATACTGCTCAAGTTAGCGAGCAGATGCTTGACGAGTTTGCGGTTGACCGAGATCAGCTTGCCAGCGAAGCCGGAGCCTTGCTCGCTTCTTTACAGCAGGAAGGTTTGGTGAGCAGTAGTGAATAAGTACCAGGTTCAGGAAACGGAGCAGAACGTTGTGATAGGGCAGCGCGGCTCGCGTTGGTTTGCCACGTTCACCAGGATTCCGCCCGTTGATCTGCCGGGATACATGGGGCAGGTGGTGGGGGCTAACGGCCGATCGCGAACTCTCTACCTGGGTAACGAAGTCAATTCCGTCCCGCCCCTTTGCGCCGCGGAGACAAACTGCAGTGTGATCTTCGAGGGAGCATTGTTTAATCAGGAGGATTTGCGGGAACAACTCGGGGACTTCCTGGCGCCGGCGACCGGGAATGAAGCTGAACTTATTCTCAATGCGTACCGGCGTTGGGGTGAAGACCTAATGAAGCGCCTGAGAGGCTCGTTTGCGTTGATCATCTGGGACGAGGCCCGAGAAACTCTGCTGTGCCTCCGCGATCCGCTTGGAAGCCATCCGTTATTCTACGCAAAGGGCGGCGGTAATGATTTGCTGCTCTCGCCGTCGATTGAAGTTTTGCTTCGGCAGCCGCATGTCTCGAGTGCACTGAACCGCTCGGCACTGGTCGACCATTTTCTGGATCGTTACCCCAGATTGGAAGAGACCTGTTATGAGGCCGTCAGCCGTGTGCCACCGGGACACGTGCTGCGAGTAGCAAGTGAAGAACGCCGCAGTTTTCGCTATTGGGACCCTTCACCCGATGGAAAAGTGCAATGGTTAACTGCTGATGAAGTGGAAAGGTTTGATGAATTGTTGGATCGCGCCGTGAGCCGCTGCTTGAGCTTCGGACCGGCCGGGATCTTTTTGAGCGGCGGTCTTGATTCAGTCACCGTCGCCGCTGTGGCCACCGAACGATGCCGTATTGAAGGATTGCGAAAGCCCTGGGCGCTGTCATTGATCTTCCCTGATCGCTTATCGAATGAAGAGGTCGTGCAGCGAGGGGTAGCTGCGCAACTCGGATTACCTCAGGTGGTGAAGCCCTTTTTTGAGGCAACCGGAACGAACGGATTATTAGGTCCGGCACTAGCGCTCAGTAGTTCTTTGCCATGCCCGCTCATGAATACCTGGCTGCCGGCGTATTATCAGCTTGCCCTTGAAGGCAAAAAACGCGGCTGCCACACTATTCTCACCGGCGGGGGCGGAGATGAGTGGCTGGGACTTAGCCCTTTGTTGGCGGCTGATTTGATGCGCGATCTTGATTTCGTGAGCCTCTACAGGTTATGGCACAGCATGCGACGCTCACTGCGACGCTCCAGTCTGGCCCTGGGGTGGAATCTCCTCTGGAAATTTGGGGCGCAGCAACTCGTCATGCCACCAGCGCACAAGTTCGTCAAGGAAATTGCGCCCTGGGCCTTGAAGCTCCGCCGGCGTTTGTCGCTACGGCCTGCACCGTGGGAGGCTCCGAAATGGCTGGCGCCTGAGGGTGAGTTGCGCCGGGAGTTTGATCGACGCCGGGAAGAGGAACACGCTAACAAACTGCGATCATCCCACAGCCATTACATACGGGACATAAGACCAGCCCTCGATCATCCCGTCGTTTCCTGGGAGTTAGAAGAGATTTTTGAGGTTTACCAAAGGGCTGGCGTGCGTATGCTTCAGCCATTTTGCGACGCGGATCTCGTGGATATGCTATATAGGACACCGCCCTTCATGTTGATCCAGGAGGGTCGCAGTAAGGGTCTGATCCGCTCTTCGCTGGCGCGCAGGTTTCCGAATCTCGGTTTTGGGCAACAGCGAAAGGTGGAAGCGACCAGTTTTTACGCTTCTTTAATATATAGAGACGGAACCGCATTCTGGGGGCACTTGGGTGGACTGCGGGCGCTTGGGGACCTCGGAATTGTTGATGATGGAATATTGAGTAGCACGATTGAGACGCTTTTGGTGCAATGCAGGGATGGCAGCGCCGCCCACCGCGTTTGGAGTACCTTGAATTTAGAAACCTGGGCTCGAGCCCATATTTCATGAAAGGAGGATCGATCATTGACAAACCAAGATCGACCTTTAACACCCGACAACGATAGTTCGGAACAGACTGACTCCAACGAGTCGAAGAAACCCTGGGAGCCGATGAAGTTGACCTACACGGGGGAGGCAAAAGACGTGGTTCAATTCCCCGGAGGTGGGAAGTTGAGCACGGCGCCTGCTGATCCGGGTGATCCCAAGAAGCCAACCGGGCAGGGATGATCGCCGCCTACGGACGCGATATTCGCTTCTGCCAATTCGCTGTTGACGAGGTGCGATGCTGAAACTAACCATCGAGCGGATGGGAGCCATAGTGCCTCCATCGCCTCGAACATCTGATCCGTGCTGTGACGTCTGGCGTGACGGGGACGGCACGGTGTATGCCTATGCCGAAAACCTCGGTGACGAATACTGGATGCACCTTCCTGATCTCGCGAGCTTTCGCTTCACCAGTCGCGGCGACGAAGTTGCTGCTGCAGTCACCGGCACCGCCACAGATGAGCTCGTCCTCGATGCCTACCAACGAAGGATCTTGCCGATGGCCCTTCAGGTTTCCGGGCGAGAGGTGCTGCACGCCAGTGCGGTCCGTTCGCCCGCGGGCGTGACGGCACTCTGTGCGGATTCCGAGACAGGAAAATCTACCATCGCTTTTGGGCTGAGTAGTCGAGGTTACCCTGTATGGGCTGATGATCTGGTGGCCTTTGAGGTTTCAGATCATGGCGGCGTGGCAATCTCGCTTCCCTTTACCATGCGGCTGCGGCCGCCGGCGGCTGCACTCTTCAAGGGGACGGCCAGCGTCCCCGATGAAGAAGGTAATGGCCATGTCTCGCCCGGTGTAGAAACCTCACCGCTGGCGGCCATTTGCGTGCTTCGCAGAGAAAGCGCGCTGACCTCGCCGGTTGCCGTGCAGCTCCTTCCCTCTGGCGAAGCCTTCGCGGCGGTCTTGTCACACGCCTGGTCTTTTGGGCTTGAGGATGCCGATCGCAAACGCCGAATGATCAATCACTATCTGGAATTGGTAGCCAGAGTGCCGGTGTTCGAGGTCTCCTTCCCTTCAGGTCTCGAGAACTTACCCGCCACCCTCGACGCGATCGAGACGGTGTTGGTTGAGAGAGCTCAACCAGTTTAGACCTGACCAGATCACACCTTCATCAACCAAAGCTATTAACGTTCGTTCAAGTTCCAGGCCATGGCCTATTCCTTCCGAATTGGGAAGTGGCTAAACTAACACGTGGAAATGATTTCGGAATCTACTGAAGCTCGGAAAACCAGGATCGAACCCTTCGCTGAACTTGGCGCGCTGGTGGAAAGCCGTTGGCGTGCCCAGGATTATGACGAGTACGTGTTTCCGGGTATTGCCGCCCAGGCACTCGCAGAGTTGAATCTGAGCGCCCGCGTTGATCCGTGGGAGATCATTCGCTGGGTCCACAGAACTCCGGACTTGCCAGAGCAGATGGATCTGATTGGAAAATTCGGGAATCCACCGCTTACTGTCTATGTTGGTCCGAGATTCTTCATAGATGTTTACTACTGGCTTGACGGCACTACCACTATCCACCAGCACTCGTTCTCCGGCGCCTTTCAGGTACTACTTGGGAGCAGCGTCCACAGCCGGTATGGCTTCGAGAAACAGCGGGAGATCAATCCTCATTTCTTAGTTGGCCAGATTGAATTCAAGGACGTTTCGTTGCTATCGCAGGGCGACATAAGAGAGATAGTTTCAGGACCGCAGTTCATTCATTCCCTTTTTCATCTGGATCGACCCTCGGTGACGATCACGGTTAGAACCTACAAAGCACCTGGTGCGGCCGTGCAGTATTCTTACCTCAAACCATTCCTGGCCATTAATCCGTTTTTTACGGATGCCTCGCTGACAAAAAAGGTCCAGACTGTCTCGCTGCTACTGCGGATGAAACACCCGGAGGCTGACCGGTTTATCGAAGAACTGCTCGACGATTCGGATTTCCAGACTGCTTATGCAGTTTTGGAGCAAGCCTTCGATTTTCTTTGTCATCGTGAACTGGAAGAGATCATTGGTGTATCGCGCAGCCGTGACCGCTTCGATGCCCTGCTCGATCGCGCGCGCCGCAAACATGGCGAGCTTGCTGATTTACTGCTTCCTGTTTTCGAGGAAGGATGGAGACAGGCGGAGATCACTCGACGGCGAACCCAGATCAAAGGCCAGGACCATCGGTTTCTGCTGGCGTTACTCTTGAACGTGCCGGAAAGAGCAACAGTGCTGAGACTGGTGCAGGAAAAGTTTCCGTCACAGGATGCAGTCGCCCTCGTAGTAGGGTGGGTGAAGGAACTATCGGCCACAAAGATCTTCGGCTCAAAAGAACCGAATGTACTTGGCAGCGGAGAATTCGGTGATCTCCATCTGCTTGTTTTTAGAGGACTGCTTGAAGGTCTCACAATAGAAGAAATAAGAGCTCGCGCGGCAGCGGAACCTCAGCACGTCGCAAAACTTGAGCCGGGGGTTCAGGACCTAATAAGCCACATCAAGAATCTCTCCTTGTTCAAAACGACCTTTGCAGAAGAGAGTGACTGACAATCACAGTTGCGAAGGTCTGAATTCACATTGGACTGACGTTTCCCGGCGTTATTTCGTTCCCGCAGATGAGACCTTACAAAAGTTTACGCTTTATGGTTAATAAATGTTTGAAACCTCCGGGACTCAAGAAAGTAAGGCACCACAAAAAGATCGCGCGACCTGAGTAAATCCTTCCGAGACTTCGACTAAGTAAGGCACGAGCATCGCGCATTCGCCCGTCTTCCAGGAGCATTCGACCTGCCGTGATCAGCCCACGCGAAAGAACCTTGTTATAGGCGCGCGCGGCTCCGGGCGGATACTTGTGCGGATAAGCACGCAGACAGTCAAGTATTTTATAGTAAGACGTTGCCACTTCTTCAGGATTATTGAGAGAAGCGTTTCTACTGTGTATCCGGCGCTGAACAAGCGGACTTTGGATGACCGCGAGTGGACACTGCGCAATTACTCTGAGAAAACATTCAAGGTCCTCATTTTGCCGCAGGCTTTCATCGAACATACCGACAGACAAGAGTAGATCCCGGCGGACCAAAACGCTCGACGGGTAATCGGTCATTCGACTAAGGGGAAGTTCGTGCTTTACTCGATGAAAGTACCTGATGCTCCCATCATCACCGAGATCTTCCCGGGCAAGAGCGCCTATGACATCAGTATCGATTCCAGATGAACCGCGTATGCTTTCATCCGCAAACCCGGTCATGTTACATGAAACTATACCCACATCTGGATAGAGCTGTATCGCGGCCCACTGACATTCGATCTTCTGAGGTGCCCAAAGGTCATCCTGATCAATAAAGGCGATCCATTCATTCACAGCCGCCCTAATACCAACGTTTCGCGCCGCAGAAACTCCTCTGTTCTCCTGTCGACTTACTAAGGCGCCGAGACTCTTAGCAATCTCGGAAGTGCCATCAGTAGAGCCGTCATCGACAACGATAATCTCGATCACGGGAAGACTCTGCGCGAGCACACTCTCTATCGCGTCGCGAAGGTAATCCTCGGAGTTGTAAGCTGGGATAACTACTGAAATGGGGGCACGCTCTGTCATGATTCTCCTGCGCCACGAGTGGCAGATTATCAACTCAGACGGAGAGTGCGCGAACAGTTATACGAATAGTTGTTACGCCTAGAGGAACGTTGCAGGATGAAACAAGCGAGTATTCTTCTCTGCATCCCCTTGAAAAAGGCCGCGGTCACCTCGGACCACGCGGCCGTTTGAACGAAAGAGCGGGCCGCTTATCGTATTTCCATTCCGCGTAAGGACCATTCTGATCGACATAGTGCAGGAACACCTGGGCATTGTGCTCGCCTTCCAGGGGTTCGCGCCAATGTGGGCACTCGATTCCCCGATAGAGCAATCCGTCACCGGCAGCCAGTTCGACGGCTGAACTGCCCTCAGGGCCCTCGACCATAAGTGGCCAGGGTTTTTCGCCCTGGTAACCCAGACATAACGACAAGCTGATCTCGCAGGATTGGCGGTCGGTGTGTTTCGCCAACACGTCGCCGCGATGGTAAACGCGAAAATAAGAATAGGTAGGGAAAAGCTTCAGCCCACTAACTTCTTCCGCCTGCGGGAGCAGGTCCATTAGAAGTCCATCCATAAAAACGTCTCCAGCAGAGGAGAGGGCGCCGGGCGACGTATCGTCGAGAAACATGGTGCCAACCTCCGCCCGCCTGCAAGCCCACCGATAAAGCAGAGTCAACTCAGGATCGTTGAGGCACGAGTGCCAAACTAGGTATTTTTGTTTCGAGAATAACTCGGCTAAGTCAGTCATTGAAGTTAAGCTATCATCGTCAGGCGCCTTGATTCAACTCGCAACAACGTGACAGTCTCTGCGGGTGCTTTAGTGAGATTTCGGCACTCGCCTTTCGTCAGCTTGACGTAATGCTGTTCGCACGTCCCGAGGACCAAATACTAATTTGCGTGGCCCACCGATCGCTCGATGTTGCCGCGAGGGCGAATCTTCGCCAGTTGCTTCGACGTGATCTGGACTGGAATTACCTGCTGTCGATGGCCCAGCGACATCGCGTAGTCCCGAGTCTACATCATCACCTCGTTTCTGTTTATCCGGAGGCAATCCCTCCGCAGGTCAGTTCTCGGCTGGAACAACTCAATTACGAGAACACCAGGTCCAACCTTTTACTCACAGGGGAATTGCTGAAACTAATCGGCCTGCTGGAGGCGCATGGCATTGCGGCTGTCCCGTTCAAAGGACCAACCCTCGCTTTATGGGCTTACGGTGATGTGTCGCGAAGGGAGTTTGGCGATCTGGATATTCTGGTCAAGAAGCAGCAAGTTCCAGCGGTCAAAGAATTGTTGCTTAGTGAGGGTTTCACACCGAGGCCAGGCCTGACTGATGCACAGCAAGCAGCCATCTTACGGTTTGATTGTTCGCATAACTTTGCTAACGAAAAAAATGTCTGGTTAGACGTGCACTGGGATTTTGTGGCGCCCTCTGCCTCGGTTCGCCTTGATACAAACAAATTGTGGGATCGACTTGAACAGATATCCGTGAATGGCAGGAAACTCACGACCGTTTCAGTAGAGGACTTGCTATTGATTCTCTGCCTGCACGGCTTCACGCATTTCTGGGAAAGGCTGGGCTGGATTTGCGATGTTGCGGCATTGATTGATAGCCAGAAAAAAATCGACTGGCCAACGGTACTCGAAAACGCAGACAGACTCGGCTGCCGGCGGATTCTCTCGCTGGGTCTCTATTTGGCAAGCAACCTGTTAGGGGCGCCAGTTCCCCTGGAGATTTGGACAACGGCGCCGGCGGATCCGAAAGTCCTGGCGCTGGCCGACCAGGTGCAACGTGGCCTGTTTACAGAACGAGCTCAGCCCGTCGGGACGTTTAATGAGGTTCGCCTTCATCTGGCGATGAAAGAAGGGAAGCGAGACAAACTTAAATCCGGTCTTCGTTTGCTGGCCACGCCCAGAGTCGATGATTGGAAGTTGCTGTCGCTGCCCGGTTCGCTTTTGTTTCTTTACTACGCGCTGCGGCCGCTCCGACTGGCGGGAAAATATACCGCGAAACTATTGAGAGGCTCTGACAATCGAGGGACATCAAAGAAACGCGATGAGTGAGTATTCCCTTGATTATGAAGCTGCAGTTTGCCGGACACTACCTTTTTCCAGTCTCCAGAAAACCGCTTAACTGCTAGGATTATTGCAAGAATTCCCTTACCATACAGCGCCACGAACAGAAAAGGAG
>DASXSC010000044.1:0-20884 GCA_036506215.1 Pyrinomonadaceae bacterium
CTAATACGAAAGAAGAGACCGATGAATCATCAGTAAACTGTTCTTTGTGCAGCTGTTCATCGTGCCTGCTCTTTTCCTGATGGCACAGGTGCAAAAAACTGAGGTGCCTCCAGTCGTTCCCGGTGCGAAGCCGCCGGCTATCGCGTCAGCAAAGAGCTGCGGCAGATAGTTGTCTTCGCCCTAAAAATGTTTTGAGCGATCCGCCTTTTTCGCACGTGGACCTGATCAGTTGCCGCAATCTGCTGATCGATACTACTTTCGCGCTCGGTTCAACACTAATATCCTGATAAAAAACAGACACCACGAAATAGATTAGTGGTCCAACAATATCTGGGACTCCAGACCCGGCTGTGTCTATATCGTGTGTGGGCGTCGAGGTCCAGCTTCGGCATCCCTCGTAAGTTGCTGAGCTGGTGGAACTTACAGGGTTGATATGCCGAAGGGGGGACTCGTTAAAAGCGATTCTTCTAACTTCTGCAACGCCAACAACTTACAGGGCAAGTGCTTTGATCACAAAAGTTAAGATTCTTCTCTTTAGTTCGCTTAATTCTCTATAGTCTCTCTGGTGCTCTCCTATAATAGACACCAAACAGACACCATAGCCGGAGACAATCGTAATTGGACTCGTTATATAAAAGGGAGTGACTGCGATGTCGAATGATGCAACAAAAGCAGAAACCGCTGAATTTGCAGGCAAGCGAATTCTCGTGACCGGCGGCACCCGGGGCATCGGCGCGGCAATTGTCGACCGATTCAGTGACGGAGGCGGTATCGTTATTACGACCGGACGACCATCTGCGACAAAGGATTCATCCGATCAAGTTATCCGCACGGACCTTAGCACGCCCCAAGGGATCGATCGTCTCGTTAAAGCAGCTACGGATCGGTTTGAGGCGCTCGACATCTTGATTCACAATGTGGGCGGTTCGGCCGCACGGGGCGGCGGCGCTTTGGCGCTGTCAGATGAGGATTGGCAGAAAGCCTTAGACATCAATCTATTTACGGCGGTTCGATTGGATCGTGCTTTCCTCCCGTTGATGTTGCGGCAGGGCGCAGGCGTAATCATTCACATCTCTTCAATTCAACGGAGACTACCGCTCTACGACAGCACCCTAGCTTATGCCGCCGCGAAAGCGGCATTAACCAATTACAGTAAGGGCCTAGCAAAAGAATTCAGCGCAAAAGGTATTCGCATCAATTCGGTTGCGCCGGGCTATACAGAGACTGATGCGGCGGTGGGAATGGTGAATGAGATTGCCGAACGAACCGGCATAAGCGCAGACGCCGCCAGACAAAGAATCATGGACGCACTCGGTGGCATTCCTCTAGGAAGACCCAATCGGCCTGAAGAGGTGGCCGAGCTGGTGGCATTCCTTGCGTCTCATCGTGCCTCATCAATCACCGGAAGCGAGTACGTCATCGATGGCGGCACGGTCCCAACCGTGTGAACGCATCTGAACATCGATACGCTCCTTTGCTTCAAGATCACCTGCGCTCCTCTGGTCACCAAGGCACTACGCCTTCCAAATCTATCGGGGCAGTTTGCCCGCACGGTGATCGTGATTCACTCCTCGCCGATGTTTGTTTACGCGCTAGCCGTGGTTCTCGCAGGTTGGAGCACGAAAGCGAGCTTGATTTTATATGTGGCTGTGCCACTTTTCTTCATTCTCCCAAACCCGCTGCTGGAACGATTCATCGGCTCGGCGACTAAGAACGGTGAACGCGAACGAATCTAACAATTGATCTGAGGGACTTGAGACCTGCCTTGAATTGCGAACATACTGCGGAGATTTCCCGTACATGCTGGCAAGAGGTCGTTATTTTCATAAGCAATTTTAGCGGCTAACGTGTAGCGCAACCGAACTAAGAATTGGAGCATTTCTATGTTTTGTCCACGATGCGGCTCTACTCAAGACGAGCATTTGAAATTCTGTACGGCGTGCGGCTCAAACCTGTATGTCGTGAAACAAGCGCTCGACACTCGCGACCCGAGTCTGCAGCGAGACTCGAACACACCCTGGTTTGCCGAGATTGCGCGTTCGGACGCGGAGAGCAAGAGACGGAAAGAGGAGTTAGACCATCGGCGCGGCATCACGCCTGAGGTTCGCCGTTACAACGAAATCAAAGCTGGCGTGATCACTGGCAGCGCCGGTCTTGGACTTTCAATTGTCCTTCTCGTTTTGATGAATGGCATCATCTTGAGCGGCAACGTTTCGCCTGCCGCCGCGGAAATCCTGAGCCGATTGTGGATCGCCGGATTAATACCAATCTTCGTCGGGTTAGCACTGATTGTTAACGGAGTGTTCGTCAGCAAGAAGCTGGCGGAAGTCGTGAGACGGGCTGCCCAACCCGCTTTACCGACAGAACCGGCTTTACAGCCAGATACGAATCCGCTGGAACCCCGCCCGCCGGATACGACCCGAATCACTCCTTCGAGTTACAGTGTGACGGAGAACACCACCAAGCATTTGGGAATTGACGGACAGAATCGATAGCCGTCTCCACCCCAGAAGGCTGAATAGACAAAAAACCTTAGTGAGCGGGCCGAGCGTGTAGAACGCGATTCCCTGCACCGCTCAGGTTTCTTGGCCATGTTTTCTTCAATCATCGCACGGCTTCTCCCGGCGAGTGGTATATCTGAATCAAATTCCCGCACGTGTCTGAAAAAATAGCAATCTTTACCGGGCCCGGCATCCGTCGGATCCATCGTAAACTTCACTCTCTTTTTCTTCAGGCGCTGCGTTTCTGAATCAATTTCCTCCACTTCGAAGGCCGTAAACGGAATACCCTGTTTGAAGAGGGCCTCCTGATAAATCTTTGCGGCGGGATTCGCGTTCGGCTCGAACAAAAGTTCGATATCAGGATGCCCATCAGGCGAGACAACGGTAAGCCATTTGAATTCGCCCATCGGAATTTCCTTGCTCTTCTGTTGGATAATCGGTGAATTCCTATGAAGCGAACCTTTGCTTTTATTCTCGCCGCCCGCGACCCTGTAGACAGCCTTTCAGGGTGTGATTCCGAGGTCGATGTCACATTCACGGGATCTATTCCGTCTTACGATTGAAGGCGGCGATAAGGTGATCAGGCCAGCTCTATACGAACGGAACAATGTCGAATCCCTCTGAGAGTTTCGAGCCCTACCGTCAACGGTTGCTCGGTCTCGCATACCGCATGCTCGGGTCGATGGCCGATGCCGAAGACGCGGTGCAGGAGACGTACGTGCGCTGGCACGGCGCTAACCGCACCAACGTTTCGGATCCGCGGGCCTTTCTCATGACCACGACAACGCGAATTTGTCTCGACGTGCTGAGGTCAGCGCGCGCACGGCGTGAGGAGTACGTCGGTCCATGGTTGCCCGAGCCCATTTTCGACACAGCCGCCCTGGCGCCGGACAGCCGCACTGAGCTGGCCGAAGATCTGTCCTACGCGCTCCTGTTGACGCTTGACCGGCTGTCGCCGCTTGAGCGCGCGGCCTTTCTGCTGCACGACGTGTTCGAATTCTCATTCGACGATGTGGCCGCGGCGCTGGAACGGAGCGAAGCCGCCTGCCGGAAGCTTGCCTCCCGCGCCCGCATTAACATCCGCGCCGCGCGGCCTCGCAGTACGACGGCGCCGGCGCGTTCGGGCCAGATCGAGGCGAAACATGCACAGCTGCTGTCCGCCTTCGCTGCGGCATCGCAGGCGGGCGATCTCACCGCCGTGAGACAGTTCCTGGCGAGCGACGTTCGCGTCGTGTCAGACAGCGGCGGCAAGGTACGGGCAACGCGGCAAGTGGTCGAGGGTGCCGATCACGTGGCGCGGGCCATCGTGAATGCTACGCGACCACACAAGGGTCAGTGGTGGCGCGACGAATTCAAAATACGATTCGCGACTGTTAATGGTCTCCCCGCCGTCATCGTGGATGCACCCGAGGGGCCGGTACAGACGACCGCATTCGAGATTGAGGGTGACCTTATTCGAGCGCTGTACACAGTGCGCAATCCGGACAAGTTGCGGCATTTGGCAGCGGCGCCGCCGCCGAGCGAGAGGGCTCGCGTGTGATAAGCGATTTACAGACATAGGAGCAGCCATGACAAAACCGAGCGAAAAAGTGCCAGCCCAGTTCACTATCAACGACCACTCCGAAGTAATCGCCTTGGATCGAAGGACGTTTGTCAAAGGAGTCGGCTTTGCAGTTTTAACCGTGCAGTGTCTCTCTTTGATCGCGTGTGCTTCAGGAAAGTCGCCAACTTACGACAACCAAGCCGTCGATAACCTGATTACCCCTTCGAGTGGCGGCTTCCCACCACATGTGCATGACCTGCTGATTCCCTACGCGGTGCTAAATGCTCCGCCGCCTCAGGGGGTTGAGTTCAAGACAACACAAGCAATGCTTCACACGCACAAGGTGGCGGTGACCCAAAAAGAACTCATCACCGTGAACCAGGGAGGAACGGTTACCGCAAAGGGCGGCAGCCACCTCTTTGTGATCGCGTTGGCGAAGCGACCGGATCACATCCAAACACGATCAAGAAATCAGAGTCGGAGTGAACTCGATTGAGCGCGGCACGTTAAGACTGGGAACCGTTGCGCCGCGTCAGCCGCGCGACTAGCGATCACGCGCGTAACGTATCGGACGATCTCAAGAAGGAGCGAACATCTATGAAGCGAACTCTCGCTATTATTCTCGTCGGCTTGGTTGCCGTCGTCCTGTTCGGAGTGCTTGTGCATTTCGTGCTCGTGGCCGCGCACGTTTCGGAGCCATCCGGCCCCACGGTTCAAGGCATGACTCCCAAGAGAATCTGGGCCACCATAGTACTCGTGCTGTCGCTGGCCGGCGTGGTCATTGGTGGGCTGGCTCTCTATCGTGCCTTCCGTCGGATCGGTAACCACGGGCGACGCGGAGCGATCGTGGCCATGGTGGCGGGGCTTATCGCCGTGATCAACGGCTGGTTGGTTTTGGTCGTCGCCACCGGTGGTCCCGGCAGCGGCAACGGAGTAATTGGTGGCGCCGGAGCCTTCGTGCTGGGGCTGTTCGCCGCGGCGCTCGGTGGGTTGGCTCTTATCCGCGGCCGCCGCACCAACTCCGGCGCGACGGTCCCATGAAGGCATTGAATAGTTCAATCTTTTCCAATACGGAAATGCAGATGGTTCACCCTCCAAGTCCAATTAGCATTCGCTTTGATGCTCTCTTCATTCAGAGTCCTACCGTAGGAATCCCAATTCCTAAGGCCGCACCCATGGATGTAGGTTTTTGGTTAGGGTACTGCGGAAAAGACAACGGGTGGTTCGCTCTATTCGGAGTACGGCCTCATTTCCCGTCATTACGGCCGCCCACTGATGGCTTTAATAAAGTCGACTTCCTTCTGACTGAACGCAGAACCGTCAGGTCGGAAGATGTCATGGAACCAAACGGGTGGTTCGTCGGTGTCCGGCATCGGCTTGTCCCACGCGAAAATCGTGTTCGTCTTCCCCTTCACCAATCCCCAGTTGATTGCACCTATACGATATTTCTTGAACACCGGCAAATTTGTCTCGAACAGACTACCGCGCGTGCGCGCCATGTACTCAGTGCAGATCATCGGACGCTGCATTCTCTGAAGAGTTTTGATCTGCGCCTCGAGTTTGTCGGCGGTATCATAATTGTGAAATGTGACTATGTCGGAGTCTTCGAGTATTAGCTCATTGCTCAGAGGGTGGTCGTTCCAGTAGCCGACGGTCAAGGGTTGCTCCGGATTCGCTGACTGAGCCCACGCGAACGTAGCACGCAGAAGTGGAACGACGGCGTCCATGTAACCGGAGTTCGACGGCTCGTTGAACAAGTCCCACGCTAACACCCGGGGATCCCTGCCAAACGTCTTGAGAATGTTTGTCGTGTAGGCCTCCAACCCGCCCCAAGTGCGCGAATCGAACATGCGGACTGTTCCGGGAGCTCGCACCCAACCGGAGTTATGTATCCCAGGCCTCGGTGCAGGCTGCTTGCCGGTTTTCGGGTTATCGTTCCAACAGGAATCGAAGAGCACGAAGATTGTTTTGATGTGGTGCTTGTCGGCGATGACCAGGTATTGATCAATGCGTTGCGTAAATCCGGCGGCATCCTGCTCGTAGGGCAGATTGTGCAAAAAAACGCGCATTGTGTTGAGGCCAATCCTCTCGGCATAGCCTAGCTCACGATCAATCGTCGCCGGGTCGAACGTTTCGGCTTGCCACATCTCAAGTTGGTTGATCGACGTACTCGGAATAAAGTTCGCGCCGATGATCCATGGTTGCTGGTTGTACCACTGATTAGCCTTCTCGACGGTCCAGCGCGGCACGGCATAAGTCGCGTTGGACGCCAGCCCGAGCAACAACAAAGCCGACAAAATGAGTTTCTTCATAAATTCAATCTCGATGTTCGAAGCGAAAAGAAGAGCTGTTATGGAAACGTATACGCCACTAACGTGTCCGAGAGTACAGAACTCAGGGATCTGAGGAAACCGCCCCCGCCTGCGGCAATGACGACGAACTGTTTGCCGCTTCTGTTTCCCTGGTAAGTCATCGGCGTTGCATGGCCATTAGCCTCAAGCTGCGCCTGCCAAAGTTCCTTGCCCGTTTGCACATCAAAAGCTCGGAAGCGATGGTCCGTCGTACCCGCGACAAAGACTAAGCCTCCCGCTGTAACAATCGACCCTCCCAAATTCTGGGTTCCGGTATTGTGTATCCCCTTAGCCTCTAGTTCGTCGACTATACCAAGCGGCACTCTCCAGACAATCTCGCCGCTATTCAAATCAACCGCATTGAGCGTACCCCAGGGCGGCTGCTGACAGGGCCTATTGTTCTGATCACGAAACCACGAATACTCTTCAAATCTGCCCTTTCGAACGTATGGTAGAGGCTCGCTGGCCGGCTGCGGCGTCATCGCCCCGACAGCCCCGTCTTCGTTCATGTTCACGTACAGATATCCCGTCGCGGGGTCAAACGAGCCGCTGGACCAGTTACCGCCACCATGAAATCCGGGAAACATCAGTGTCGGCTCAACGCCCGCGGGCGTGTACATTCCCTTGTTTACCAGCTTGTCAAACAGCTCTGTGCAGTGGCGTTCGGATTCCGGTGAGACGCGGCTGATCTCGGCGCGCGTCATGGATTGACGAGCGAGAGGAGCGGGCTTGACGGGAAATGGTTGAGTGGGCCAAGTGGCCTCTCCCGGCACGTTGCTCTGCGGCACGTTGCGCTCCTCCACCGGAAACAGCGGTGTGCCTGTCAGACGGTCGAGCACAAAGATAAAGCCCATCTTTGTAATCTGCGCAACTGCAGGTATCGATCGGCCATCGCGCCGCACTGTAATCAGCAGTGGCTGTGCTGGCAGATCGTAATCCCATAGATCATGGTGGACCATCTGGTAATACCAGATGAGTTTGCCCGAGGCGGCATTGAGAGCGACCAATGAGTTAGCGAAAAGATTTTGCCCCTTCCTATCGCCGCCGTAGAAATCGTATGAAGGTGAACCAATAGGCAAGAAGACCAGGCCGCGTTTTTCATCCACGCTCATCGCGGACCAAACATTGACGCCCATTCGGTCTTTCCACGACTCGCCGGCCCAGGTCTCATTGCCAGGTTCGCCAGGACGCGGCACGGTATGGAACGTCCACACCAGCTTACCTGACCGTACGTTAAAGGCGCGCACATCTCCGCTCGGTCCCTTAGCCGGATATTCCGGAAGCCCCCATCCGACGATCACCAGGTCTTTGAAAATGACCGGAGGAGACGTGACTCGCGCTCCCCACGATGGCTCTTGTCTGAATCTGTCCGCATCGCCGGCGCGCAAATCAACGAAGCCCCCGGCTCCAAAGTCAGGCGACGGCTTCCCCGTCTCGGCGTTAAGCGCGATCAGACGACCGTCGACCGTTCCGAACAGAATGCGCCGGTCAAGCTTCTTGCCACCGGCCCCGGGTCCTTCCCAGTAAGCAACTCCACGATGAGAGTTAAACTCTCGCTGCTTCTTGTCAGCCTGCGGATCGAATTTCCAGATCTCTTTACCTGTCTCCGCATCGAGGGCGATGACGCGGCTGGATGGAGTGGAAAGATACATCACGCCATTGACCACCAAAGGCGTGCACGAGAAGGAGGCCTGAAAGGCGGCGGTCTGCAATCCCAGCTCCAGTTCTCCGGTGTGATAGGTCCACGCCCTGCGCAATCCAGCAACGTTACTGCGGTTAACTTGTCTAAGGCTTGAATAACGAGTTCCCTCTTGATCGCCACCGTAAAACCGCCATTCCGAGGTAAGCGTCTGAGCGGCGGCCAACCCGCAAAGGCAAACAGAGAACGCTGCGCACAAAGAGACAATTTGTAATGACGAGAGACAAGCTCTAAACATAAGCAGATTTTCCTTTTCGACTTTGCGCAGCTTAGATTTGTCGGATTCGCGCGATTTCATATGCACTGCTCCTTTTCGGGATCGCGTTAATCAGCAGCCCGAGACCGTCGAGCGGATCGGCAAGCTCTTTTTCCGGACAATTTGCCAGCCTTAGCTTTCAATCGTTCAAGGCATCATAAACGTCAAACGGGTGCCTCTCATTCTATTGCTGATTGCATGCGTTCGTTGGTAGTCATCTACGAGCCTCAAGAAATCAGTCCACATTCGTTTTTGGTCAACGTCCGTGATCCAGGTGACGGTTCGATCAGTCTTGACTTGCTCGAGAGTCATATTGTCACGCAGCCTGGGTCGCGGCAGCGTGTGCTGGGTGGTCATTCCCAAAACGTAAGCCAGGGTGATGTCATCCCAAATGACCCAGGGCGTAGAGAAGTCGTTGACCCGGAGAGGCTTGACGTAGCGGAAGTACCACGCTTGGTATTCCTCCCAGAGCCAGGCTCCGATTGCGCCCCGGTCGGCTAACATTTCCCGGGCCTGATCAAAGGTGAGCGAAAGGCTGGCGCGGCAAACTTTGCCGGGGCCGATGACCAGCGGCACGTTCGAGGCAAGGATCGCCTGCACCGCGTGCACGTCGTTGGCGATGTTGAACTCCTCGCCACCTTGCTCATCGTTAAAGCCCATTTGGATGACGCGAACGCGTTCGAGGATCGTTGGATCGGTGAGGATCGCGGATGCTACGTCCGTGCCGGCGCCGATCATCAGCACCGTCAGCCGATTCTCTTTCGAAAAGCTCTTCGAAGTCTCAATAAGAAAGTTGACCGCCGGACTTGGGCGTGGTGTAGTCGCGTTATCCAAGGCGAGACTCCCGCCTTCAATCAGCGGCGGATGCGTGCTCATCCCCAGCCGATTCTCGACCACATCGACGAGGATGCGGTAAGACGTGTGGCCGGCGGGCGCAGTAATCGACGGAGCATGTGCCGACATTATGCCCAGCACTTCGAACCGAGGCTGAAGAAGCAGATAGGTGATCGCCCACTGGTCGTCGATCTCGTTGCCGACATCAGTGGAAAGGACGATCGGTATCCTACCCTCAGCGCTCTGAGCCGCATAAATCACACTAGTGGAAACAATGAAGAGCGTGGCCAAACGAATCAGCTGTCTCAATGGTCGCATAGTTTTTTCCCTCGCGTGCTGAGGCAGTTTCACGCTCTGCGCACCAGTGCGGCATAGCCGCCAACTACCTTAATTCCGGGGTTGCGCTTCGCTCACACGTAGGTGGGGTCCGCGACCGAGCACGTCGGCTGGGGCGCGAGACTTATGCTGCCCGTACTCCGCGGCGTTTTGTCTGCCTTAACTCGAATGCTCAGGGTGCGTGCAGCCCACAAACTCTTTAAGATACGCGTTCCCTTTGTATTGCAGTTCCTGATGGATGCCGATTTGCGAAGTGTAATAGCCATCGACCGTCAAACTCTTGATGGCCACAAAGAAGCGTTCCTCGATCCTCTTTGGCTTACGCTCATTCTTACTGATCGCTTTGAGCAGGGATACCTGCCGCTCGATGCCCGCGCTATTAAAGGCCGCCGAAAAATTCTTCTGGCTTATGCTCTCGATCGCCGCGAGACCATCACGCCACAAAGTCTTAACCTCGGACGGGGATTCGCTCACCATTAGATCAATAAAGCCAGGCACTCCGGTGGCCTTTGCGCCCGGCGAACGCTCGTCAGGTGGAATAATCAGATCTGCGATTGCGGTGATGGCGGCCATCTCTTGCACGTTGAAGAAACGTGGCGCCTCCTCGGCCTGCGCAGGTGCGCCAATGGCTTCACCCATCTCCATGCCGTGATGTTCCTGCTGGCCGAGGACCGCGCTTTCGAGAATCGGCAGTGCGCTCGCCGTACCAACTCCGACCGCGATCACTTTCAGGGCATTTCTTCGGCTGAGGGTTTTCCTGTCTGACATGATTTTAGCTACAGATGGATCGCATTCTTTGAGCAGTCCAGTGTTTTGTTCGAAGCCTGTAAACGAAGAGCGGAGCGACCACGCAATTATTCAAACCAAGGTCACAAAAGTCAATGGCCTTAGTGTGAACCACCGGTCCTTTCCCCTACACCGCATCGCAATGGCAGAGCCGCGTACGTTTCTATTTTCAAAGACCGTCGTAAAACGGATGGACCGGATGAACCGGCCCGTTAATCATTAGTCCAAATCATTGGTCAAAATCTTGCTCAGCGTTTCCCGCCTATGCTATGGTGACGGCCACCTAACGAACTTGCAATTCGCTCCCAAACTTTCTTGCGGAGTCTGCCTTGAGAGCGGCTAAGAAGTATGACGCACTGATCATTGGCTCGGGTGCTTCCGGGGGCATGGCTGCCAAGGAGTTGACCGAGCGCGGCTTTGAGGTGCTGGTCCTGGAAGCCGGGCCGCCCGTGAATCCAGTCCGCGACTTCACCAGTCACGCTTGGCCATATCAATTGATGTATCGCGGGTTCGGCCCTCCCGGCTGGAAGCAACAAGAGCAGTGGATGCAGGACACGGCCTCCTACTACAGCCGCCACTTTTACGTTAAGGACTCGGAACATCCGTACACTACCGATCCCGGTAAACCTTTCATGTGGGTGCGCGCCCGTATCGTGGGCGGAAAGACACTGCACTGGGGACGTCTCAGTTGGCGGCTGTCTGATCTGGATTTCAAAGCGGCGAGTCATGACGGTTTTGGTGATGACTGGCCGGTTGGTTACGCAGAGATGGCTCCTTACTATGATCGTGTAGAGGAGTTCATTGGGGTTAGCGGAAACACGGATGGCCTGTCGCATGTGCCAGACGGCAAATATATGCCTCCGATGCCCTTGACTTGCGGGGAACACCTCTTGCGCAAGGGAGCTGAAAAGACCGGCCGCAAAGCCATCTCCATGCGCGTCGCAATGCTCACAAGCCAACCTAAGCCGTTTATGAAAGGCCGACGTAAGTGCCATTACTGTGGTCACTGCGGGGATGGCTGTGATGTCAACGCAATGTTCAGTTCGATTGCCTCAACCCTGCCCATAGCAGCGGCCACGGGGCGACTGACGCTCCGTCCGAATTCAATCGTGCGTCACATCGTCACGGACAACAACACCGGTAAGGCCAGAGGCGTCGCTTTCGTTGATCGAGCGACTCGTCAAGAGAATGAAGCGTACGCAAAAGTAATTATAGTTGCCGCTTCTACACTCGAATCCACTCGCATCCTACTTAATTCCAAATCGCGGCAACACCCCCAGGGCCTGGGAAATAGTTCAGGAGTGCTCGGTCACTATCTCGTGGACCACTTCGGCGGTGTCGGAGCATCAGGTTTCTTCCCTGTTCTCGCCGGACGCGATCCTGTTAATGAAGACGGTAAGGCCACAGGGATCTTCATTCCCCGCTTCCGCAATCTCGACGCTAAGACGAAACATTCAAGATTCCTGCGCGGCTATGGCTTTGAGTGTGGTTCGGGGACTTCTATGTTTCCCGGCATGGCGCGTCACTTAATCACCGGCTTCGGACCTGAATACAAGAAGCAGGTCCGCCGCTTCTACACTGCGCCGGTCGGTATGACTGTGCGCGCTGCCATGCTTTCACGTTTTGAGAATTACGTCGAGCTTGATCCCGACGGCGTGGTGGATGCATGGGGTATTCCTGTTCTCAAGATGCACATTCAGTATTCAGATAACGAACGAGAGATGGCAAAAGATGCGGCGGACACGAGCGAGGAGATTCTGCGCGCCGCCGGGGCCGAGGTCGTTTCCACCGGAGGTCAGCTCACGGCTCCAGGGCGCATCATCCACGAACTGGGGACCGCTCGGATGGGCAATGACCCGAAGACATCGGTGCTCAACAAATTCAATCAGATGCATGAGGTCAAGAACCTTTTCGTCACCGACGGCGCGGCCTTCGTCTCATCAGCCAACCATAACCCGACGCTCACAATCCTGGCGCTAACTTTGCGCGCCTGCGAATACCTGGCCGATGAATACAAGCGCGGAAGTTTGTGAAGGAGCGGCCGACGATGTTAATGGAAGGTAAGAATCGCACGCTACAAATTGCCCGTCCGACCGGCGCCCCAAGCAAACTACATACGATCCACGGCTTACTCCGCGGGCGTATTTTTGATGGTCAATTTGAGGCGCGCGGGAAAATCTACCGCTTCAGCTTTGTCCCAACGACAGCCTCTCTGGCCGAACACAGACTCGTTTTGAGCGGACGTCTTACAGTCAGCTCTCAGCACGGCTTGCGTTTCGTCGATGGCGTATTAGCTCGGCTGGTCGCTACCCAAGGGGGTGTGGGAGCCTCGCCCGTGCGCCGGCAACTGCTCACGGGAACGGCACAGACTGCCCAGACATCAACATCAGAGCAGAAGATGGAGCAAGAGAAAGGGCCTGAGACAGAGTTGCAGCCCGGTCTACATGCCTTTGAAAGTCCGAAGCTGGATGAATTAGGCAGGCCGACCGTTGAGTCGACCGGACCGCTCGGATTTGTCGGAGTGCTTTACTTCCTCCTGTCGCCGCTTGATGGTCAGGCGCTCGGGGTCCCCTTAGATATGAGTCAAGTACAACTCGGTGGCAGACTAGCTCCGACCGATGACCTGGGACGAGATTTGCAGATTTTGTTTTCAGACCTGGTCGCGGCGCTCTACGGCGACCGGCCGGACGAGAGAGTGGCAAACGAGTATCTGGAAGAACTCAACCGCTTTTTCAGATCATGACTTCTCAGATCAGAATTGAGATCGTCGGGCGTGATGCGTTCTGGCGTGGTGCGGTTATCGTCGAATGGGAACACCAACATCCAGAACAAAAGCTGATCGAGGAAACGAGCGGCGCTTACTTGATCGAAGTTGATTGGCTCGAAGATCTGAAATGCATCGCCGGCGATTGCTTTTCAAGAATCGTAGTGGCTCCGGCGGATCCCAGCCGGCGTTTATGGTTCCACCGGCTTCTGCCATCTGGACGTAACCGCGAGGCGTGATCACGTTGATGAACGGCAAAGTCAAGCTTCTTACCTTCTGCGCCATATCTGTGCTCCTGGCATTTGACCCGAAGGCGGTAATGGCAAAGCCTAAATGGCAAGCTCTGTTCGATGGTAAGTCCACCACGGACTGGCGAGGCTTTCGGCGAGATACCTTCCCCGCAAAGTGCTGGGTGATCGAGAATGGATCACTCAAGACCGTTGCCGGCTGCGATAGAGCCGACCAGGTAGATATCATCACGAAGGGCAAGTATCGAAATTTCGAGTTAGAACTTGAATGGCGTGTAGCTCCAGGCGCCAACAGCGGGATCATCTATCTCGTCTCTGAAGACGAGGACCAAACCTGGAAGACAGGTCCTGAGATGCAGGTGCTGGATGACCTAAAGCACCCCGATGGAAAGATTCCCAAGACATCGGCAGGTTCTCTCTTTGACTTGATTGCTCCAACCAATAAAACTCTCCGTCCGGTCGGCCAATACAACAACACCCGACTAGTCCTCCACAATGGTCACGTCGAGCATTGGCTCAACGGAAAAAAGATCCTCGAGTACAATTTGGGCAGCGATAGACTGAAGCTCTTGATTGCGCAGAGTAAGTTCAAGAGTTACTCGCAGTTCGCGCGGAATCCGGAGGGCTATATCGCCTTGCAACATCATGGCGACGAAGTTTGGTATCGCAATATTAGAATTCGCGCCCGTTAAAAAATTGGCCGCCTTGTAACGCAAGCAATCAGCTTGCGGCAACGTTGAATGTCCCCCACCAGCCGCGTCCCAAACTAACAGTGTGCGTTACAACGAAAACCTTCCATTTTCGCAGCGCTTCATGTTATAGGACTGCGCATGAAACGGTCATTACGCTTTGTGCCCTTTTTCGCTTGTCTATTTGCTTTGACTTATTCGACGAACCCTGCCAACACCACGGGCCAACATTCGACCGGAATTGGGCCCAGCTTTAAAGGGCCGATCGGTCTTCAGCTCTACAGCCTGCGTGAGCAATTCGCCAAAGATGTCCCCGCAACGCTGGACCAGGTGCGCGGCTTTGGTATTAAGTACGTCGAGACGGCCGGGACCTATGGCGTCGCCCCCGCGAAATTCAAAGAGCAACTTGACGCCAGGGAGCTGAAGGCGATCAGCGGACACTTCCAGTATGAACAGTGTCGCGATCATATCGAAGAGGTGGCGCGTGACGCGAAAACGCTTGGTCTGCAATACGTCGGCTGCGCGTGGATTCCGCATAAGGATCCATTCGACGAAAACACCTGTCGCGAGGCAGCCGCTGTCTTTAATCGTGCCGGTGAGGCGCTCGCCAAACACGGATTGAAGTTCTTCTACCACACTCATGGTTATGAGTTCGTGCCTTACGGCAAGGGCACCCTCTTCGATCTGATGATGGCTGAGACAAAGCCTCAGTTCGTTCGTTACGAGATGGACACTTATTGGATTGCGAATCCCGGCCAGAATCCGGTGAAGCTGCTTGAGAAATACGGCAGCCGCTTTGAGCTAATGCACGTCAAAGACATGAAGCAGGGCACGCCCAGCGCATTTACCGGACATTCGGATGTGACCAACAACGTGGCGCTCGGTACTGGCGTCATGGATTGGCCCGCCATTTTCCGCGCTTCGAAAAAGGCCGGTGTCAAATGGTATTTCATTGAAGATGAGTCGCCAACTTCAGTTGCTCAAATCCCGCACAGTCTGCGTTATCTGGAGCAGCTAAAATTCTAGACTCTTGGTAACGCAAACTGTTAGTTTGCGCGCGGCCCGGAGGCTAACAGCTTGCGTTACAGGACGAAACCAAGTTCATTTCATATCGGTATTACTTACGAAGGCTACTCGCTTACTATCGGGTGACCACGACGGAACGTTAATTGTCCCCTGACCGCCATAGAGATACGCAATGACTTTCGGCTTACCGCCCGCCGCAGGCATCAACCGGATATACACATGCTTGTAGAAAGGGTGATCGGTCGGGGCGACTTCTGATTTCAAGAAGGACAACAAGACGATCCACTTACCGTCCGGAGAAATGTGCGGAAACCAGTTGTTGTATTCATCGTCCGTAACCTGCTCCTGGCTGCTTCCATCAGGTTTCATTCGCCAGATTTGCATAAAGCCCGAGCGCGCCGAGTTGAAGTAGATATACTTGCCGTCGGGCGTGAATTCAGGACCATCGTCTAATCCTTTGGCGCTGGTGAGCCTGATCTCCTCGCCGCCAGTGGCTGAGATTTTGTAAATGTCGAATTCACCGTCCCTGCCGCCGGTAAAGACCAGGTACTTGCCATCGGGTGACCAACCATGCAGATATGAAGGTCCTCTAGCAGTAATCCTGCGGGGCGTGCCTCCCTTGACCGGAACCGTGTAAATGATGGAGGCGTTCGCGTCATCTTTGCTGTGATTGCTGATCGCAAGCATCTTACCGTCGAAAGAAAGGACGTGGTCGTTGTTGTTATTGGTGGCAAATCCCGTGTCGATTACTACAGGTTCGTTCCTGGTAAGATCGAAACGACATAACCGGCCGTTGCGGTTGTAGATCAAGGCACGCCCATCTCTGGTCCAATTCGGAGCCTGAAAAGAGTCCGGTGCTTGATAGAGAATTTTTCGCTTGCCGGTCCCAACCTCCATTACTTCGAGGTTGCTCCCGATGTAATCGCGATAGGGAACAAAGCTCTCCTTCGCGGGCACTGTGATTCGTACGTCACTGAAGACAGCCTTCTCGACAAGATCCTTATTGTGGGAACAGATGAATAGACCAACGTACAGCTCGTCGCCCAATGGCAAAGAGACTTGCTCACTGACAAACGGATCACCGAACTTAGCGACAGACATGATGTAGTTGTCGCCTTTTCTCTCGAGTTGAATCACGTCCGCTGCTTTTAGTGATGATCTTACTTCCTCAGTGTTGGCGGCCCTGATGCGGCGGAACTGGAGCGATGTGAGACCGTCGCCGTGCACGACCGCGGAGACGTGAGGTGAGTCCGCGTCAAGACTGGAGCGCACAGTCCAGCCGATTTTTCTATGCTGTTCGACACCCTTGCCGACGAATTCAGCCCTCGTCGTAAGGATGAAGTTTCCTTTTAGGCGCTGCCACACGTAATGGAATTCGTCGCGTCCAAGCCACATGTTCGTGCCGGAACCTTCAATCGTGTACTCCTGCTTTTCACGATCGTAGATTGCAGAGCCGGTCTTGCTCGTGGTACCGACATCGGTTTGGGCCGCGAAGGCGCCCAGCGGCGTTTGTTGGTAAACAGCCCGGCTGCTCGTTAAAGAAATATTCAGAATAACGGTAGCCACGACTAGACGTAGATTTCTATTTTTCATGGGCTTTAGAACCTCACTAATTTTTTGTACGACGTTTCAATTGCTTTTCGCCTGGCCATCGCGTTTGTCGTTCGGCACAACAGTACTGTGATAATCGAGACAGAGATGTCAGAATGTGCCCGCGCAATATTGTGGGTCATTGTAATGCAAGCGTCATCAGGCCGGGCACTATTTGTCTGACGAACTTCGGTAAGCTCTGAACAAGTGCTTCGGCGCGTAGCGCTGGCATGAGTTTAGCCCCGCCTTCCAAGGCCGGGAAAGCGTTCAGTGGATGCCGTCGTCGCGTTGCGACGATTGAATCGAGTGCCAATTTCAGGCGTCGCTAAGCGACGAAAAGACCTTGTGGACTTTTCCCGGCCTTGAAAGGCCGGGCTCAACTCACACCGACGCTACGCGTCGAAGACACTTGATCAAAAGTTCCTTATGCATGTCGGACATTGCTAAATGGGAGGATTCTTTATCGATGGCTGCCAGCAGACTCGGAATAGGGTTCATCGGGAGTGGATTCGTCACCCGATTTCATCTTCAGGCATGGCGCGGTGTTCGTGATGCTGATGTACTCGGCGTGTACAGCCCAAACCCTGATCACGCTGCGGCGACAGCGAGCTTAGCCCGCGAGTTGCGAGTGGGTAACGCGAGGGCCTTCAGCTCCATTGAAGAGATGATTGCCGCACCGGAATTAGACTGCCTGTGGCTTTGTGGGCCAAACCATCTGCGCTTGCAGAATATGCAAAGTATCTGCGATGCCCTCCAGTCTGGAAAAGGGAAACTGATCGGTGTTGCTTGCGAGAAGCCGTTGGCCCGCAACGTGGCTGAGGCGCGCCGCATGGTTGAGATGGTAGAACAGTCGGGCTTGCTGCACGGTTATCTCGAAGACCAGATGTTCGCGCCGAGTGTCACGCGCGGGAAGCAAATCATCTGGAGCCGGGCCGCCGCGCTCACCGGACGTCCTTACCTCGCGCGCGCAGCCGAAGAGCACAGCGGGCCGCATTCGCCTTGGTTTTGGCAAGGCGAGTTGCAGGGTGGCGGCGTGCTCAATGACATGATGTGCCACAGTATCGAGGTCGCGAGATTCATGTTGACGAAGCCAGGCGCGCAGCGTTCGAGTATTCGGCCCGTGAAAGTGTCGGCGCAGATTGACAGTCTGAAATGGTCGCGTCCCGAGTATGCGAAAGATCTACAGGAGGACATGGGCGTCGAGGTTAACTACCGAAACAGACCTTCGGAGGACTTTGCGCGGGCCACGATCAATTATCTGGACGAAGATAACAACCCGCTGATCGTCGAAGTGACCACGTCCTGGTGTTATGTCGGGGCGGGTCTGCGCTTGAGTTTGGAAGTGCTGGGGCCGGAGTATTCGCTTTCCATGAACTCGCTTGACAGCGGACTGAAGCTCTTTCTGAGCCGCAAAGTAAAAGGCGACGCGGGCGAGGACATGGTTGAAAAGCAGAATGCCGAACAGGGGTTGATGCCCGTGTTGGGCAATGAAGCCGCCGAGTACGGTTATGAATCTCAGGACCGCTATTTTGTGCACTGCTTTCTCGATGGCAAGCAGCCGGAAGAGAGTTTCCATGATGGTCTCGCAGTAACAGAGTTGCTGATGACTGCCTACATGAGTGCCGAACAGGAGCGCTCCATTGAGTTTAAGCCCGAAGGTCTCGATAGGTATGTTCCGCTTGTAGCGCAGGGCTTGTGGAAGGGGCGATGAGATCGAAGAGCCCGGAGTAGGTCTCAAAAAGCGTGGCTTGCGCGTCCTTTGTGTTTGAGGACAGGCGTGAGAGTTCAACCTTTAGGTTGTTACTACGAAACACGCAAGCTAAAGCTTGAACTCTAAACCCCTGTAATCCGGATAAACGTCTTTCCGATAGAACTCCTGGCTAGCCAAGACTATTTCAGAAGCAAAGTGAGGAAACCCGTTTGAGTGCACAACCAACCAGATCATTTGACGGACATGACCTGTTGCTCATGATCGTTGCCTTCTTAGGCATCTTTGTTTATGGATTGCTGGCGGCGCTGCCCGGTTCAGTGCTCCCCACTCTCGAGCGTAACCAATATTTGCCGAACGACAGCGCAGTCGCTACTTTCCTGCTCATCAATGCTATAGGCGCCGTCTTGGCGTACATCGTAAGCGGTCCGATTATCGACCGCATCGGAAAGAAGTTTGCGCTCCTATTCGGCACAGCAATGGTCATCGCCTCAATGGTCGGTTTCGCCCTGACGGTAACAAAGGTGCAGGCCGCGGCAGCGTTGTTGCTGATCTTCGCTTGCTCATTGGCGCTCGGTCTGGGAGCTAACGCAATCGTCGCCGCGGGCCATGCATTAGTCGCCGATGTGGCCGCGACCTGGCGCAATGCGGCGCTCAATTTGCTCGACATTTGCTTCGGGCTCGGGCTCGCGTCGGTGCCGCTGGTCGTCCAACCGCTGCAACAACGCGGCGGATTGGGAATGATTTTCTGGTCGCTCGGCGGAGCGGCTACCGTCTTGCTCGTGCTGGTGCTGGTTTCCCGCTTTCCTACGCCGATGCATCCCGAGTCGTCTCCAATAGGGGAAGCAGGAGGCCTCTTTCGCAACCCTTCTTTCCTGCTACTGGCAATCGCGCTTTTTATGTATGTCGGCATGGAGGTGTCAGTCGGCAAGTGGGTCGTGACTTTTATGGAGCGCGACGGACGCATCCTTGCAAGCCAGGGACTAAACGTCGCCCAGCTACAGGCGCTCGCGCGCACCTCACCCGAGTTGCTGAGTCGGTTCTTTGAAAATGACCCAGTCGGTTACGCTGTCGCTGGTTATGCGCTAAGAACGCTTACGTTGTTTGCGATAGCCTTACTTGTCGGTCGGCTGGTGTCGAGTTTCGTGCTCGGGATTTTACGCATGAATAGCTTTCTATTGATGACCACGGGCTCTGCGCTAACGGCTGTCTCGCTGATCGTTGCTTTTACCGCAAGTACTTCAGGGACAGTTCGTCTGGGCTTAATTGCGGCCGGGTTTGGTATGGGGCCGATTTTCCCTACCTCGGTTGGTCTTGCATCAGTAATGAGGCCCAGAATTGCCGGCACCGCGATGAGCTTGGTGATGGGTGTTGGCTTCGCGGGGCTCCTTTTAATTCCGCCTGCGGTCGGCTATGTCTCCAGCGCCACCGCCGGAGCGGCGGGCGATGTGCGCACGGGACTAGTGGCGGTGATGGCGGCGTCTGTGGTGATGCTGCTTCTTCATATCCTTCTCACCCTCCGTGAACGCCGCCGCTCGTTCGTCAGCGAAGACGTGCTCGAATCGAATGCGACGATCGAGGCCAACTAATTAGAAAAACGGAACGAAACGCGCGGTATTGTCAGGTTAACAAGGAGGTGGTGCAAGACGGGGCGGATGCAGCATAATCCGCGGATGAATGTCTCTCGGTCGTTGTATCGTCGGCACCGCTTTCCAGCTGAGATTATCAGTCATTGTTTCTGGCTTTATTTCCGCTTCTCGCTGAGCTTCCGCGACGTTGAAGAGATGTCCATACGCGGAGTCTCCCTCAGCTATGAGGCTATCCGAGAATGGTGTCTCAGGTTCGGGCAGACTTATGCCAACCACTTGCGACGCAGATCACCTCGGCCCGGCGACAGGTGGCACCTTGATGAAGTGTTCCTCAAGATCAACGGCCGTCTCTACTACCTCTGGCGTGCAGTTGACCAGGATGGTGACGTTTTGGACATCCTGGTCCAAAGCAAGAGAGATAAGAAAGCCGCCAAGAAATTCTTTCGCAAACTGTTAAAGGGATTGCGCTATGTTCCGCGTGTGCTCATTACCGACAAGTTGAGAAGTTACGGTGCGGCGAAGGCCGCAGTACTGCCCAGTGTTGAACACCACCACCAGAAGTATCAGAACAACCGTGCGGAGAATTCACATCAGCCAACCAGATTGCGAGAGAAGGTGATGAAATGGTTCAAGTCACCGGGCCACGCACAGCGTTTTCTCTCGGCCTTCGGAATCATTAACTCACACTTCCGAGTAGGGAGACATCTGTACAGCGCTGGCGGCTACCGCGCAGTGTGGAAGTCGAGATTCGCCCAATGGACTGAGGCGATTGTCGCCGGCGCGGCAGTTTAGTAGGACTGATCGTAAATCGAATCGATGACCAAAAGTGCTTGGGTCTTATCGCAGTCACGATTTTGCTTCTGCAGGAAGTTAAGTTGACAATGCCTTCAGCTTGTACCCCGGCAACTAGCATCGATCCAGCCATAAAATCTAACGACCTAAAACAGACACCAAAAATCCGAGC
>DASXSC010000045.1:0-19933 GCA_036506215.1 Pyrinomonadaceae bacterium
TGAGACCAAACTCGGTTACGGGCAAAACCTAACACCAGTGCGGTGACGGCCTTCGCGACTTGTAAGCTTGCTTATATTAGCAAGGTCGCACTCCGAGTTTCATCTCGTTATCTGCTTGTCGCAGACGAGCAAAGCTACTCGGTTCTGCATCACTACGCCAAAGTTGACTCTAGCATCCGGCGCTACCGCGCTCGGTTCTGCATCACTACGCCAAAGTTGACTCTAGTATCCGGCGCTACCGCGCTCGGTTCTGCATCATTACGCTAAAGTTGACTTTAGCATCCGGCGCTACCGCGCTCGGTTCTGCATCATTACGCTAAAGTTGACTTCAGCATCCGGCGCTACCGCGCTCGGTTCTGCATCACTACGCCAAAGTTGACTTTAGCATCCGGCGCTACCGCGCTCGGTTCTGCATCATTACGCCAAAGTTGACTCTAGCATCCGGCGCTACCGCGCACGGTTCTCCAAAGAATCCGACCTCCCAACGCTAAACTGACCAACTACCCAAATACCAGAGGGTGGGTCAGCGAATAACTCCCTGTGCTACTATCTCGCCATTTCACATCACGTGAGGTCCCCTCGATGAAAAGACAGCCAGCAACGGTCCTGATCATTTTTGCCTTTCTCTCTTTGCTTTCGCAGCCGTCATTCAAAGTATCGGCCGGACAGAACAATCCGGATCAAGGCCCAACCAGAACGATGGCCATGGCAGGTTTGCATGACCGTGTGACAGTGAGACGCGATGAGCGCGGCATTCCTTATATTGAAGCGAAGAATGAGGAGGACCTGTATTTTGCGCAGGGTTATGTGACAGCCAGCGACCGGCTTTGGCAGATGGATCTCTTGCGGCGCACTGAGCGCGGAGAGCTCGCCGAAGTGCTTGGCGCCGGGCCAAACAACGTTGCCCTGGAGCAAGACAAACAGCATCGCACGCTCGGATTCGCGCAGGTAGTGAACGCCGAAATTGCTCAGGCTTCTGCGCGGTCGCGAACCCTGCTGGAAGCGTATGCCAGTGGCGTTAACGCCTTCATTGCATCACTCGACGCCAGAACTCTGCCGCCGGAGTTTCAGATACTTCAATACCAGCCAAAACCCTGGACGCCCGCCGATTCGTTGCTGATTACAAAAGTGTTTGCCGAAGGGCTCTCCTCAACCTGGCGACTCGACCTGATGCGCGCAGCTCTTGCTGGTCTGCCCGCGGAAAAGCGCGCCCGGCTTATGCCTGAAATGTCGCCACTCGATGTTCTTGTTGTTGGCAAAGATTCGCCGGACATGAAAGAGAAGACGAGCTCCGTTAGTCCGTCGGAATCAAAGGAGTCCTTCTCGCGGGAGATTCTGCCGGCCCTCATGAGAGACGAAGAACTCGCAAACCAATCGCTGGCGCGCGTTGGCCTTTACGTTGAAGGGCTGGCGGCGAGCAATAACTGGGTCGTCAGCGGCAAACATACAGTCTCAGGTAAGCCGCTGCTCGCCAACGATCCACACCTGCCGGCAACGGCGCCTTCAATCTGGTATTTGGTGCATCTGAGCGCGCCCGGTCTACGAGTGGCGGGCGTATCAGCGCCGGGCGCTCCGGGAGTGATTATTGGACACAACGATCGCATCGCGTGGGGCATGACCAATGTGGGCCCCGACGTTCAGGATCTCTACGAGGAAAAGTTTGATCCGGCAAACGCGCAACGCTATCTGACCCCGGTAGGTTGGCGTTACGTGGATGTCCGTCATGAAGAGATCAAAGTGCGCAAAGGCTTCACAGATTCCGCAACCGATACTCTCCCGCTGGACGTTGCCATGACCAGGCACGGTCCAATCATTTTTGAGAAGGCCGGCAAGCGTTATGCACTTCGTTGGACGGCGCTCGATCCCAAACTCAACTCGACCGATTCTGTTTACCTGATCAATCGAGCGCGCGATTGGGACGAATTTAATACTGCTTTGCGTTCATTCACGGCGCCTACCCAGAACATCGTCTATGCAGATGTTAACGGCCACATTGGCTATCATGCCGCCGGCGTCGTGCCGATTAGAAGAACCGGCGACGGCAGTATTCCCTACGACGGCTCCACCGATGCGGGCGATTGGATCGATTACATTCCGATCGACAAACTGCCCAAACTTTACGATCCGCCCTCAGGAATTATCGTGACCGCAAACCAGCGCATAATCGGCACAGACTATTCCTATTTCCTGACGCATTCGTGGGCCCAGCCTTATCGCGCGCGAAGAATTCTCGATTTGTTGAATCAGAAACCGAAGCTAACGACTGATGACTTTCGACGTATCCAGGGTGATGTCTATTCGATTGGTCATGCTCTATTTGCGCGCGAAAGCTCCAAGATACTGCGCCCGCAACTAACACCCGCTGACACGAAACTCGGTGAATTGCTCGACAGCTTTGACCGATGGGACGGACTGGTCAATGCAGACTCCCACGTCGCGCCCCTGCTCGCGCAAATGCGCATTGCCTTTCGTTCACGAATACTGACCGCGGCGCTTGGTGATGAGCTTGTCAAAGTTTTCCAGTGGGCGAATTTCGATACCACTATCGACCGTCTGATCACCGAACAACCAAAGGATTGGCTGCCTAAGGAGTTCAATAGCTACGCAGAGCTACTGCGCGCCTGTTACGAAGATGCGCGCGCTGTTTTGACCAAAAGCATCGGCGCAGACGAGTCGAAGTGGACCTGGGGTGAGATGGTCAAGGTGCGTTTTCCGCATCCACTTGCTGGAGCTCCGCTGGTTGGTTTGCAGTTTACGATTCCGCCCTTTCCGCAAAATGGCACGGGCGGCCAGGCGGCTGCAGTGAATGTCGGTGCACCCGTTTCCATGCGAGTGATCGCCGACGTAAGCGATTGGGACAAGACTCAACACGGCATATCCCTGGGCGAATCAGGAGTTCCGTCGAGCCCTCATTGGAACGATCAACTCGCTGACTGGCGCGCCGTCACGCCGCGTGAATTTCCTTTTAGCGAAGCTGCCATCGCGAAAGCGACGAAGGATATGTTCGTGCTTGAACCAAAGAAATAGCTGACGAGACAAAGGCAACTTCAAACATTTGCCCAGTGACAGCATCCGCACAAGCGAAGGCTGGAAATTAATAGGTGCTGCCTGTAACAACTCTCTTTTCCGATTGAAATGGCCAATTCAGATGAGAGAAAGGGTCAGATGCTCAACGAGCTATGGCGAGTGTTCTGCGCCGTTGAATTAGCGAAAACTAGTCGCGATCTTGTTCTGCGACACATTGCCCACTTGAAAGAAGCCGTCCCCGAGGCAGCGGCGAGTTGGGCGCGGGATGCTAACCTTCATCTCACCTTAAAATTTTTCGGCGAGATACCACAAACTTCAGTTGCGGAAATCTCAGCGGCTGCGTCGCGAGCAGTTGCCGGACTGGGAGCGTTTTCAATTCGCCTCGAGCAAACCGGCGCCTTTCCGAAGCAGGGCCAACCTCGCGTCTTATGGATTGGAATTAGCGATCCCTCGGGCAAGCTTGCCGAATTGCACACTCAACTTGAGAACGAAGCTGCGAATGCGTGTTTTGATACCGACGACCGTCCCTTTCATCCGCACCTGACCATTGCTCGTCTGCGCCAGCCGCGGCACTCGCGGACACTGGCGGCCGCACACAGACACTTGGAATTTGGACCGGAGGAAATCGCAGTGTCTGAGTTGTTAGTGATTAGAAGTGAACTGAGCAGTGAGGGATCTAAGTACACGACGATCTCTAGACATCCACTCGCCGAACCCACGCGCTAATAGTTTGGAGTGTCGCGAACTAGGCCACAGATAAACACGGATTACACAGATCTGAAATCTGCAAACTTCTGATCAGTGCTTATCCGTGTTCATCCGTGGCCGACCCTACTTATCTCGGGAAGCATGCTTGCGCCTGCCGTATGCGGGCGGGCGGGACGCCCGCGGTCCCAGTGAAGATGTTGCTCGCGGGAATCCAAAGTGCATCAATAACTGGCTGTGAGCCTATTGATGCAGTTTGAACGATGCGCACATTAGCAACATGCTGTGCGATGAGGTCAATACCACCAGGCGGTAGCCGCGCTGGGGTGCTCGCGTCATAGTCCAAAGAGTTGTCGCCAATCTATCTTGGCGGCAACTCTCTCGGTCTTGGCGGCGCCGGTGATTCTTTTTCGCCGCTGACCTGACCACTCTGTGAGAGCACTTCCTTTATTGCCCCCAGGCTCGAGAGCATTGCCGAAGTTTCCACAGGCATAAAAATCACCTTGGAATTATTGGTGCGAGTCATGTCGCGCAAACTCTCGATGTAACGAGTGGTAATCAGATACTGCGCGGGATTCCCATGCTCATGCATGGCCTCGGCGACTAGCGCGATCGCTTCAGCTTCACCCTGGGCGTTTCGCTGTCGCGCCTGCGCTGAACCCTCAGCGGCAAGTATGGCCGACTGTTTTTCGCCTTCCGCGCGAGTTACCGCTGCCTGCTTTTCACCTTCCGCACGCGTGATTGCTGCCTGCCGATCGCCTTCCGCTTGTAAGACCAGCGCGCGGCGATTGCGCTCAGCCGTCATCTGCTTCTCCATGGTGATGCGCACGTCTTCCGGCGGATTAATGTTCTTGACGTCAACGCGCGTCACCTTCACGCCCCACTTATCCGTCGCTTCGTCGAGGATTATTCGCAGCTTCGCATTTATTTGATCACGTTGAGATAGCGTGTGATCCAGATCCATATCGCCCATCACAGCGCGCATGCCCGTGATCGTCAACTGCACAATTCCACCCACCAGATCGTTCATCTCATAGACGGCTTTGACTGGATCAGTAATTTGCCAATAGACGACGGAGTCGACGTGTATTGTTACGTTGTCGCGCGTGATAACGGGCTGTGGCGGAAGATCAATGTATTGTTCGCGGAGATCAATCGAGGTAATGCCCGGCCTGGTGTTTGTCCAATAGACTGCGCGCGGTCGATCCAGAAAAGGAATGAGCAAATTCAGCCCGCTGCTGGCAACTTTATCAAACCGGCCAAGCCGCTCGACCAGCATAACTGTCGCCTGAGGAACGATTCTGATCGTCTTTGCTGCTATTACCAGTAGCACGATCGCCAGGAAGCCAAAGAAGAAAAACGCCAAGACCGAAGTAAAGGGATCCATGTTTGAACTCCTCGAAAGGGCAACGTGCCTCGATTGGATTCAACAAGAGCTACTGCCCGAACTATATCGGATTAGAGATTCTCCGACAATCTTCAAGCTTATCGTGTACTGATGCAGTTTGAACGATGCGCACATTAACAACGTGCGGTGCGATGAGGTCAGTACCACCAGGCGGTAGCCGGTTGGTCGCCCCAGATAGATCGGTCCGCGCACCGAACTTGCTCAGAAAGGGTTGGGTGAAGCGGTGAGAAGTCTTTGACCTCCGATGCGCGATAAGTCTCCGACTTACCGAAGACCGTACCCCAGTTTTCCGGTCTTTGACCGGAGTCTCAAGGTCGGAGACCTTAAAGAATTTTAGAAAGGTCGCCGGCAAGTCGGAGACTTGCCGCGCATCGGAGGTCAAAGACCTTACCTGCAAATTGAAAAATCCCGAGGGAGAACCCACCCGCTACCGCGAGGTGGTACCGACCTCATGATATTGTCGATTGGTTTCATCTGATTTCGAATTTGCCGGTGCTTTATCAGGTATCCAATCGCCGGTGAAAATCTCGACCACGTTTTTTGCCGTCCCCACTACTGGCGTCACATCCAGACCCACGTGCATGGCGCCAGGAATAAGTCCTTTTTTCTTGATGTCGTGGCCGGCAAACCCAACCGTAAAAACCGGACCAACGATAGGAATCGCCCTGAGGAGTTTCTTAACAACGGCCCAGCCAACTCTGCCTTTAACTGTCTTCGCCATAGTCTTTCAAAAACCACCTCAGTTTGGACTGTAGCCTGAATTTGCTGCAAAACGGGGGCACTGATGCAGTTTAGAGTTCAAGCTTTAGCTTGCGTGTCGAGGCAGCAGCCTAAAGGCTACTCTAAACTGCCGGCTTGAATCTGCATCAGTACCAAAAGGGGCGTCAAGTCGCCGCGCTTCAAAAGTATATGCTAGCATTCGTGCTTCGTATCAGCCGGATCCACTGAACTAAATGCGCGTCAAGATCTATCTTCTAATTGTTGCTATTTGTGTTTCGACCATGCTCTGGTCGTGCAATCGCAGTGGTGGTCAGCCGAACCGCAAACTTCTGATCTACACGCCGCATGGGCAGGACTTGTTGCGCGACTTCGTTGCGCGCTACAAAGCTCTGCACCCGGACGTTGACGTGCAGTTTCTAGACATGGGCTCGCGTGAGATTCTCGAGCGCGTGCGTGCTGAACGGAATCGGCCGCAAGCTGATTTGTGGTGGGGCGCGGCGCACACCACGTTTCAAACAGCAGCAGACGAAAACCTTCTCGCCCCTTACCGGCCGACCTGGGCCGACAAGACACCAGACACCAGCCGCGACAGCCAGGACCGCTGGTACGGAACCTACAAAACGCCGGAAGTGATCGTTTACAACAGCGATGCGGTTAAGCCGGAGGAGGCGCCGAAGAATTGGGACGATGTGCTTGATCCGAAGTGGCGGGACAAAGTTCTTATCAGAAATCCCAACCCGTCCGATTCGATGCGCGCGATCTTCGGCGCCATGATCTGGCGCTTTTACAAAGATACCGGATCGCCGGACAAGGGTTATGATTGGCTACGCCGACTTGATGCGAATGTGCATGAGTACACTGCCGACGGCACGCTGCTGATGCAGAAACTGGTGCGTCGCGAAGGGCTCATCAGCTTGTGGAATCTTCCGGACGTGTGGATCTACAAGGAGCAAAAAGGATTTCCGATCGGCTACGTGTTTCCGGCGAGTGGCACGCCGGTGATAACTGACGGTATCGCTATCGTACGTGGCGGGTCGAATGAAGAAGAGGCAAAGCGTTTTTACGAATTTGTAACCACGACCGACAGCTTGGTGCTTTCCGCGAAAAAATACTATCGCATCCCGGTACGCACAGATGTCGATCAAACCCAACTGCCGGCGTGGATGAACGAGCCTGTCAACGAAATGCCGCTCGACTGGGATTTGCTGCGCAAGCAAAGCGGCGAATGGTTGCGCCATTGGGACACCGAGATACGGGGGCAGAATAAGAAATGAAGCATTGTGGATTCTGAAGTTGAGGAAAAAAAGCTTCAACGAGCCGGCAACGCAGGCGGAAGAATTTAGCCCAAGGTGGAGCGAAGCGGAACCTTGGGTTCGACCAGCGAAGTTTTCTGAGTCCGCTTTAGCGGGCGACTGAGATTATTGACACATTCGTCTATCGCCCGCTAAAGCGGGCTCGGAGATTTTTTCGGACCTGGACCCAGGGCGGCGCTGCGCTCCACTTCGTTCCGCTTTGCTTGCCCTGGGCTAAATTCTTCCGTCCGCTAACGCGGACTCGTTTGAAAGATAATTTGACCAATGCCTTTGCTCTCTCTCAAACATCTTTCCAAGAGTTTTGATTCGACGCTAGCAGTCACCGATGTGTCCCTCGATGTCGAGCGTGGTGAGTTCTTTGGTTTGCTTGGACCCTCAGGCTGCGGGAAAACAACGACGTTAAGGATGATTGCAGGGCTTGAGAAGCCAGATACAACGTCAGTTAATTCCACACCTAATATACAAAACGCTACTGGCACAACCGTCAGTTATGAGACTCAAAAGCCAGTCGCCGGCACGATTGAGTTTGAAGGACGCGACATCACAACTCTGCCCGCCGAACGGCGCGGCTTTGGCATGGTCTTTCAAAACTACGCGCTCTTCCCGCACCTGAATGTTTTCGAAAACGTTGCCTTCGGCCTGCGCGCTCGCCACAAGTCAAATCCCGAAATTAGAGATCGCGTCAAAGCCGCGCTGGAGCTCGTGCAGCTTCCGGGTTATGAGAAGCGCAGAGTTGATGAACTCTCCGGTGGTCAACAACAGCGCGTGGCAATTGCGCGCGCCATTGCTATTGAACCGGCGTTGCTCCTCTTCGACGAGCCGCTCTCAAATCTTGATGTTACCTTGCGCGAAGAAACTCGTAGCGAATTACGCGAGTTAGTCGGCCGCCTGGGATTGACTGCCGTTTACGTCACGCACGATCAGGAAGAAGCGTTCGCGTTGTGTGATCGCATCAGCGTGATGGTTGGCGGGCGGATCCTGCAGACAGGCAGGCCGCGCGACTTGTATGAGCGTCCGGCGCAACTCTCAGTGGGACGGTTTCTCGGACGAAATAACTTGATCCGCGTTATGCGTTTGAGTTCGAGTAAATCTGAAATTGGCGAATTCAAGACACTCGACGGTGGGCACACGATTCGCATTCCAGTTAGCGATAATGATCTCGGCCCACTCAACCAGCCTTGCACACTGGCGATCCGTCCGGAACACCTCGTCATTAGAGATGCCAGCGAGAGACTTGAAAACGCTCTGTCGGCGACCGTGCGCGAGATTAACTTTGCCGGCGCAACCTCGAGCATAAAGTTCGATGCCGGTGGCTTGCTGCTCGAAGCATTGGCTCTGGATGCGGATGGTCTCTCTACCGGTGATCAGCGTACGGTGGTGTTGCCACCCGAGCGAATTTCGCTGCTCAAAGAATGAATATTGACGCGAAGAAATGGCGCCAGGAAAATTAGAGAACGCGGCTTTGCCGCCTGATATGCGGAAAGGCACAGACCTTTGCCATTAAACCTGGAATCGATCGGGGTAGCGGGCGCAAGGCGGGGTCCCCAGCGGGGCAGCCCCGCTGGGGTGCTAATCCCGCCTTTCCTGACCCCGAGACTCTCCCAAGTTGCTTAGTTTTTCTTATCGCTTGAGTGCCGTTCAAGCTCATTAGTCGGTACTCAAGTCTGAAAAGCTTCGGGTCGGGAAGGTGGGCTTGCCCCCGCTCTTTCTTCCTGCAGAGCTATCTCCCGTTTTCAGGCCGCGGCCCATATGACTAAAGACAGCCTGCTGCGTGAGGAACAAAGTCGCCACCGCACATCAGGCGGCAAAGCCGCGACTGTTTTCCCTCTCCTTCTTTGGGCCATCGTTGCCATCGTTCTCCTTTACGGGGTTATCTATCCAAACCTTCATGTGTTCGTAGCTTCGCTCGAGCGAAACACGGGCTGGTCGTTAGCTAACTACCGCGAGGTCCTGTCGCAGAATATTGTCCGGCAATCGATATTTGCCAGCGTCGGGGTCTCTGTTCTCACGGTTTTGTTCTGCGCGGCGGTGGGTGTTCCGCTCGCTTTTCTTTTTGAGCGCTATAGCTTTCCAGCGCGGCGATTGTTCGCCACGCTCGCTGCTCTACCATTGGTGCTACCACCCCTGGTCGGCACAGTTGCTTTCATCTTTCTTTGCGGCGAGTCAGGAATTCTGGCGAGGTTGGCCCAGTCAGTTTTTCATCTTGAACAATCACCCTGGTCGCTGCGCGGCTGGCCGGCACTCCTGCTCTTTCATACTTACACGATGTATCCCTTCTTCTATATTCTGACCGGAGCGGGCCTCGCAAGGATCGACGCCTCTCTCGCGGAAGCCGCTGGAAGTTTAGGCGCTGGCCGTTTGCGCGTGCTCACCAGAATCCTCTTGCCGCAGCTGACACCATCGCTCATCGCCGCGGCACTACTCACTTTCATGACTTCGATGGCTTCATTCAGCGCGCCACTACTTTTCGGCGGCGGCGTGCGCGTGCTTACGCTGGAGATCTACACGGCCCGTCAGCGCGGCGACGCAAGCCTGGCCATAACAGAAACAGTGATTCTTGCGGTGATTTCGCTCAGCGCGCTCTTCTTCTTTCAGCGGTACGAAGGGACGCGAAAGTTTGCCGCGGCGGCGATGAAGGGTTCGACCAGAAAACGTAAGCCGATCGCCGGCGGTACTTCGCGCGTGATTGCGATTGCATGTGGCGTTCTCTTCTCATTGTTACTCGTTTTGCCGGTGGCCACGTTGGTGCTTGTCAGCTTTGCGCGCGAAGGAAACTGGACAACGCAAACTTTCCCCACGTCCTACACCATGGCCAACTACGTGAAGTTATTTTCCGACTCACGCGCCAGTGAAGTTTTTCTTAACAGCTTGTCGATGTCGGCTATTGCCGCCACGGCCGCGCTGCTTTGGAGTTTTTGTGTGGCGGGCTTACTGGCGAAAAAAGGAAGCCGCCGGTGGAAGCGGTTGCTTTCGTCGTTGATACTCGTGCCGTGGGCGTTGCCGGGAACTGTGGTTGCAGTTTCGTTGGCCGAAGCTTACGGAAAACCGTCGCCGTTATTGGGTTCGTTCATTCTCGTCGGCACGTTCTGGATTTTGCCCGCAGTTTACTTCCTGCGCTTCATGCCGCTGGTTGTGCGTGCGGTGCAAGCGAGCATGGAACAGATCGATACGGCACTCGAGGAAGCAGCGTCCAGTCTGGGCGCGCGCTGGTGGCAGAGATTCACTCGCGTCACCCTGCCGCTCGTCTGGCCCGGCGCTATTGCCGGGACGCTGTTGGCTTTTGTCATAGCGCTGGGAGAATATGTGGCTTCGGTGTTGGTTTTTGTCCCAGGCAATCGGCCAATTTCAATCGCCATTGCTTCAGAGTTGCGCGACTTCAATCTGGGAACGGCAGCGGCGTATGGCGCTGTCCTGATGCTGATGATCGGATTAATTATGATGGTCGCAACGCGATTGGAACGGTTACGGGGCTAAAGGTTTAAAGTTTCGAGTTTCGGGTTCCTAGTTAGATTCGAGCCACTTGTCGTGTATTCAAACTCGAAACTCGGAACTCGAAATTAGAAAGCTGAGAGAAGAGGCAACAAACCATGATCAAAACCTGCGGATTGACTCACCTTCATCTCATTGTTAAGGACCTGCATCGTTCGTTGGGTTTTTACCAACAGGTGTTTGGAATGAAAGTAAAGTTTTGGGCACATAACGACCTCGTCTTTCTCAACACGCCTGGTTCTAACGATCTCATCGCGCTACACCAATCCGATGGAGAGCAACCGACTGGAGCAAGCGGCGGCATCCTGCATTTTGGTTTTCAACTGAAAAATAGGGCCGACCTCGAGAGCGCGATTAGCGAGGTTGTGGCGGCGGGCGGCGCTTTGAAGAAGCGTGGCGAGTTTACGCCGGGAATGCCCTTCGCTTATGTGTCTGACCCGGATGGATACGAAATTGAGCTCTAGAGTAACGCAAGCCGTTAGCTTGCGTGAAAACTAACAGTTGGCGTCACCAGTAAAATCATGATGAACAAGCAAAGCGGCTTTCGCTCGCTAAAACGGGCTCTTGAATTCCGGTCACTGTTGCGAGTTGTTCGGCAATTCCTGGTTCTCCTGGGTGCGGTTGCAATTGTATCGGCTTCGTTCACGAATTTTGCACAAACGCCGGCAGCCTCTCCTACGCCGGCACCAGCAACTCAAGCTATTAACCAGTCGGCTAACAAGGCCGAGCTTCATCAGGCGCTACTCGATCTGACCAGCCCCTGGACTGTGATGTGTGTGGCCGCGCATCCCGACGATGAAGACGGCACAACCTTGACCGTCTTGAGACGCAGGAATGGCGTGCACACAGTCAGTTTGTTTTCAACTTATGGAGAGGGCGGGCAGAACGCAGTAGGTCCTGAGCTCTACGAGGAGCTCGGCGTAATCAGGGCGCAGGAGACAATGAAGGCTGCGCAGATCCAGGGCTCCGAGCCATACTTTCTGGGTCTGAAGGATTTTGGATATTCGAAATCAGCGGACGAAGCGTTCAAAGTTTGGGGCCACGATGAAGCGTTGCGTCGAATGGTCCTGAAGATTCGTGAACTGCGGCCGGATGTAATCATCACCAATCACGACACCACCAGCGGTCATGGGCATCATCAGGCGACCGGCCGGCTGATAATTGAAGCCTTCGAGGCGGCCGCTGATCCCAAACGGTTTCCTGAGCAATTGAATCATGTTAAGCCCTGGCAGGCGCAACGACTCTTCTTGCGCATCTTCGGCGCAAATGCGCAGAAATCTGCAGGCGAACCTGACAAAGTGTTCGCTATTGATCCAAACGAGGTCGATCCCATACGCGGAACATCATTCGCGGAACAAGCGCTCACAGCTCTCCAGCAACACGCCACCCAGGGACCCTGGCCAAAGTCGATTTCAGAGTTAATGCGAACGCGACGGATCGAGGTGGGCAAACTGCCACTGATTCGCTACCGGCTCTTGCGCGAGGCTGCCGCTGTTCCAACTTTGCCGCCGAATGCCGTTACTCCCCTGGCCGGACTCGAACTGCCAGCGGCATTAGCTGCCGAGGTGACGCCGCCAAAGATTGAGGGGCGCCCGTTAAGCAACTTTCTCGATCGACCGGATCGAGTGCTCGCGGTCTTAGTTGGTTGGCGCGCAAGCAGGGGTGTTCCTAAGTTACTGACGGATGATCCTGACCGCATTCGCTTATTTGAATCGCGCGCTGACCGGGCGCTGGGAATCGCTACCGGCATTTCTTTGACGCTGAGCTCACGCCCTTCTGTGCTTGTACCAGGTGCCCAGTCCACTTTTTCGATTGATCTAGCTAACCCAGGCATGCGTGGTGTCCACGTAGAGGATCTCCGATTCAATGGCGGGGGCGAGAACGTGCGCCCGCAGGCGGCGGACATATTGCTGCCGGACACCGAAACTATTGTGACAGTCGATAACACACCGCCGAAGACTACTTCGTTGACGGTGCCACAGGAAGAACATCTCTACGATGGGCTTTTCCTTGGCAAACATTTCGAGGCTATCGCTGAACTGGAAATCGATGGCGCTAAATTCTCGCTGCGCGCAGAACTCGCGTTACAGGTTGTGCCTGCCGTAGAGATCAAAAGCATCTCGCACTCGCCCTGCGTGCGAACAGAAGAGACGCTGGGCGGGTGTGACGCGTTCAAGATCACGCTGGTGAATCATCTGGCAGTGCCATTTCGCGGAACTGTGGAAATAGGAGCCTCCAGCTCCGGTCACACCCGTGGCGTGCTCTATCAACTTGTTCTGGGACCGAACGAGAAACGCGACGACACGTTGGCTATTCCGGACACCAGACCGGCACGGGAAACTCTTAGGGAACTAAGAAGCTCAGGCTCGGTGGAATTCTCCATCAAGGCTCTCGACTCAACCGACTTAGTCACGAAGCGAAGGGTGCCGGTGGTGTATAGCGCCGCGCGAGTCGCCGCAAACTTGCGCGTTGGTTACGTTCCCAGCTTTGACCAAACGTTGGAGCACGCGCTCGGGGCGCTCGGCGTGACATCCAAAGCCTTGACCACTGACGAAGTTAAGGGCGCTGACCTGTCGAGCTACAACACGATTATCATTGACAACCGCGGCTATGAAGCGAATCCGGAATTAATCACAGCAAATTCTCGCTTGTTGGAATTCGCGAATGCGGGAGGGACGCTGATTGTTTTCTATCACAAGGCGAATGAATGGAATCCCGATGCCGGAAGGCATCGTCCTCAGCTTGCTCCTTACGCAATTGTCCTCGATGACGAACGCGTAACGGACGAAACCGCACCAATCAAGTTTCTCCTGCCACGTCATTCCTTATTGAACACGCCTAACCGAATTACTGCCGCTGATTTCGCGAACTGGATTCAGGAGCGCGGACTTTATTATCCGAAGGAGTGGGACCAGCACTATCGCGCGCTGTTTTCGACTAACGACCCGGGCGAAGCACCACTGAACAGTGGGCTGTTGGTGGCTTCTTATGGCAAGGGAAATTACATCTATACGAGCATGGTTTGGTATCGGGAATTACGCGCGGGTGTGCCGGGAGCTTATCGCATGTTTGCGAATATGATTAGCTACGGACACCGGTAGGACAGGCATTCCTGCCTGTCCGTGTTTGAGGCATTTGTGCCTGTCAGACGAAAAATTTTCCATTTTTCATTTGACATTTTTCATTTGCCATTTCCAGAGTGAGATGAGCGCTTCCAATGTCACACGATGCTGAGCGGTCATTGCACAATTCAAGTTTCTACTCCGCTCGCTTTTTCAAATGTTGGATTCAAGTTTGAAGTGCAACTCAGCTATCAGGCCCGAAGCGCTAGCGACGGCACATGTAACATTCCGCATCAGAACCGGAAGCGGTAGCGACCGGCCGGGGACGCAAACGTAGTTGTTAGTACTTAATTGACCGCGCTCAGCGATGAAATACTCCACCGGTAAAGTTGAGTCCCAGGCCGGTCGCTACCGCTTCCGGTTCTGATTAGGATAAACGCCAATGCTGGTCGACTGTTACTCTCTCGCATCTCAATTACAGACGAGGCGACGAGCTGTTGCACTTCCAAGTTGAATCCGCGAATGGCAAATGAAAAATGGAAAATGAGATATAGAGAATCTTTGGGTTGTGTTCGGATTGATGAAACCGAACGCAAAGGCAGGAATGCTCGTCCTACGAGGTGGCCTCTTGCTCGACAGTCGATTCGCCTTCAAGTTTCACCTGGGCGCGCTCCAGAAACGTGCGAATCATTTCGCCAACGCGTTTCTGCATTTCCGAGCTGATCGCGCCCTCACCAACCAGAGCTGCCAGCCGATGCAATTCTCGGGCGTGGGCCCGGCGGAGTTCCACATGCTGGGAGATTTTTATTAGGACGTTGTGCCCGCGTACTTCAAAAGCTGCAGCGTACCGCAGATAGTTTTTCATCTCCGAGCCGGCTGGTGACCACTCGAGTCGCTCCGGCCGATCTTCGGTCTTACGTACGGCGAAGCTTGCCTGCACCGAGCCGATAACCGGCACTTCCGCGCGCACGATCCAACGCATAATGCCACCGGACTCCTTGCGAATCCCTTCGATACCCGGCATCAGGTCGGCGAAGTTTCGCAGCTCGCCAAAAAACTCGCGGGCGCGCTCCAAAGTAGTTTTCAGTTCCAACTGACCTGTGTAAGAAGCTTTTATTCGAAACATTTTCTATGCCTTATTCGTGTTCTAATCGCCTGGGCAACCAGCTCAACTTGTGGATGTTTCGGATGCGCGATCCGTTGCAAACACCGGCGCTTAAAGATAAGTTACACGATTGAGAATGGTACGTAAACTGGCATTTTTGGTTGCGTCATGATTCAAAAATCGTGACGCAAACTGTTAGTTGCCGCGCAAGCTATCAGCTTGCATTACAGGAGGTAGCATCACGGTGAACACCGACAGCATATGTCCTCGATGTCACGAGCAAGCTTTACGAAGCTGGAATGAACTAAGCGACGAGGAACGGGAAGTGGTGAAACGGTTGCCGGCATCGGCTGACTATCAGGCGGCGGATCGCCAGGCAACGCACCGGTGGTGCACACGCTGCTGGTATGAAGCGGTCAGTGGCGAGACAGTGGCTTAGAAACTGTTGGTATTGAAAACCGCGGGGGTTAACCCACCTTCCCAACCTGAGAGCCTCGGTGGCTTGCGAAGATAATGTCCGCGTCAAAAGTCTTTCAGATCAGCGATCAAAGCTCTACGGTAATCAGCTCGTGGTTAGGAAGGTCGGCTCGCCCCCGGCTGGTCCATCAAAATTCAACGGCTAAGGAATCAAAAGCAAACTTCTGGTTCGATCAGACCTTAGGTTAATCCGATTGCCGTGATCCGATCGTAAGCCTCACGTATCGCGCTCATTCGTTCGCGCAAAGTTTCGCTTAGCTCTGCGGGAGTTTTGAATCGGAGCCGCTTTGCGATTTCCTTAAAGGCAGGATAATCCGTTGATGGCAGGGCTGCGACTTTCCCCACAATAAGTCGCAGATGATGATCTACAGAACGAAGAAGCTCATACCCGCTACTGAGTGCTTCATAGTCGCGAGTATCTAAAGAACCGTTGCCTACCAGTCGTTCTAGAGTTGCCAGCGTCGAACGATCCTCGCGTTCGTCGGCGACATCGTCGCGAAGTTGAAGGTAACGCACCGCAAAGTATACGTCGAGCATACCACCCGCTGAATACTTAATGTCGGTCGCGTGTCGCCCGCCTTTACGCCCGCCATGGCGACCCTCACCGTGACGCCCATTCTGACCTATGATCCTTCCCTTCTCCCGCTCAAGTCGCTCGCGCACACGGCGCGTTTCCTGTCTCAACTCATCTGAGTTGATCTCGCGGGCCTTTTCGTGAATGGCGTGCCTGGCGTGCGTTTCGACCATTCTGCCCAACTCCAGATCGCCGGCGACTGCACGGAGCTTTACGTACGCAAGCCACTCCCACACCACACTGTGCTGTCTCACATATTCGAGAAAGCCTTCAGAACTGATGACCAGTGGACCGTTCTTTCCGTTAGGACGTAGACGGAGATCAACTCGATAAAGATAACCCTCGCGAGTCACGCTGGAGAGTGCCGTGATCATCAACTCGACCAGACGGGCATATGCTTCATCCTGTGTGAGCGTAGCGACAGGCGACGAAACCAGGGAATCGTAGACGATAGCTATGTCGAGGTCTGATCCATAATCCACCCCACCGCTGGCCAGCCTGCCAAGGGCCAGAATGCCGAGGCGTGGGCCTCCCTTCAGCGGGCCATAGCGCCGGGCCATCTCGCGGCGCGCCACGAGGTAAGCGACATTAATGCTCGCCACGGCGAGCTCGGTCTGAAGCTCATTCGACTCCAAAAGAGAAATCTTTTCGGCGGCATCTTCAGCTCCGATCTCAATAAGCAATCTTGACCATTCTCGGCGCAAAGCTGAAAGCTCGGCGGAAAAACTCTTCTCGGGGTCGATACTAGCTCGCAACAAGGCGCGGTAGTCTCGGCGACGAGGCAATGGCCTCTCATTTCCGAGCGAGCCAATCAGCGATGGGTTACCCGCCATCATTTCCCCGAAAAACTCGGAGACACCGCAAAGACGCACCAGGGCGGCGAGATTATTTTCAGACAGGTCCATCTGGCAGTCGGATTTTTCCAGCGATGCAGCCACTCGGGCGGTCAGCATCAGGGCGCGGTGCCGGTTGGCCGACTTATGCACTGTTTCGCCGAGCAGGCGCGTTAGAGATTCCACATTCGCCGGTTGCGCCTCCAGGGGTGCAGGTCTCAAATGTGAAATGAAAACTCTGGCAGCGGCGTTCAGGATCCGGGTTTCATCCCTAACCTCATCCGGAGCTTTATCATCGCCTGGTCCATGATCCTCCAACCCCACGCCCGCCAGCGCCGCCTGGCGTCGTTTCGCGACCACACCGCCTTCATCGTCCGCAAAGACCCGATCGTAAGCCTTGCGCACGTTGTTGGTGTGGAGCCTCAGCATGTTCTCGAAATCATTTAGTGTGCTCCTGCCGGAAAAGCCCATGCGTCTGGCAACCAGCGTTTGTTGTGCTGCAAGTTGCGGTACTGTGTGAATTTGCAGTCCATGCTCCATCTGCAAACGATGCTCGAGCGTGCGCAGAAATACGTAAGCCTCGGACAGTTCTGAACGCTCCTGCTCTGAAATGAGATTCCGGTCGGCGAGCCGGCCCAAACTTATCAGCGTGTGGGTGACGCGCAGCCATTCGTCGCTGGCTCCGTGCGCCAACTGCAGCGCCTGCGCGATGAACTCGATCTCCCTGATTCCGCCGCGCTGAAGTTTCACGTTGAAGCCGGCTTTGCTCCGTTCGATGTTTCGGTCGATTTTCTGTTTTGCCAACCGAACACTTTCCAGAGCGTCTTTAACTGAAATATCGGAACGGTAAATACACGGTTGCACCGCCGCTGCAAACCTGGAAAAAAGTGAACTCGAACCTGCCGCAGCCCGGCTGCGAATCAAGGCCTGACGTTCCCATGCTTGCGCCGATTTGTCGTAATACTTAATTGCTTCGCCAAGGGAACAAGCGAGCGCGCCATCGCGTCCGTGGGGCCGCAAACGTAAATCCACACGATAGGCCGCGCCTTCACCCGCCGGCTGGCCGACCAATTTGCTGATAGTTTCTGAAAGTTTGACAAAGTATTCGCGGTTGCTGAGTTTACCCCACTCACCGGAGCCTGCGGTTGTTCCATCGTCGGAATAAACGAAGACCAGATCGATATCCGAAGCATAATTGAGCTCGTCCGAGCCGAGCTTGCCGAGGGCAATCACACAAAACTCAGCGGTGGCAATACGCCCTCGCTCATCGCGGAGCGGCGCACCATAGCGGTTGTCGAGGTCCTGTCGAGCCAAACTCAAAGCATAATCGAGAATCGCATCGGCAAGGTTTGATAACTCTTCCGTTGTTTCAACCAGCGTCTGGGCGCGCCGGACGTCGTGGAGATAAATGCGCAGTAGCTCCCGGCGGCGGAATCGCGCAAACAACACTTGCGGACTCAATGATGAGTTTGTCAGTGCAAACCGTCCCAGCGACTCCTTGAGCTGGTCGCGAGTTCTGACTCGAACGTCAGCGCGCTCGCGCCTGAGCCAGGATAAGTAGTCGGGATTCTGCTCCAGTGTAGTAGCCAGCAGCGGACTCCAGGCCGCCAGCGTCAGGGCGTCGGAAAGCAAGGCAGGGTCGCGGAGTAATTTTTGGTATGCGCGCGGTTGCTCGTTTGAGAGACGTTCCAAAAAAAGCCGGGCGCCTCTATCGTCAGGCAGAACGCGAATTAAGGATTCAACTTTCGCCTCAAGATTCTGCACGCGGACATAGTACGCCAGATGAGTTATGAGTCTGGAGTCATGTCAATGAAGTCAGTACCACCCCGCGGTAGAGACTGTGCGAATACTCAGCGTCAACTCCTTGGAGTGGACGCTGAGTTTTCACAGGGCCTTGGGTAGCGGGTGGGTCTCTCTCGCGATAGATCGTCCGCGGTACCTAATGACACGAATCCGGACTCTTGCTCTAAATATCGAAATAAAGTGAAAACTCCAGCGGATGTGGACGCATGCGCAGCGGAGTGATCTCCTTATCGCGTTTGTAGGCAATCCAACGCTCGATCAGTTGCTGGCTGAATACGTCACCCTTCAGCAGGAAATCATGATCGGCCTCGAGCGCTTTCAACGACTCGTCCAGTGAGCCTGGCAGAGTGGGAACATCCTTGAGTTCTTCCGGGGAGAGATCGTAGATGTCCTTTTCGAGTGGCTCGCCCGGATCAATCCGGTTCTGAATTCCGTCAAGTCCGGCCAGCACCATAGCCGAGAAAGCCAGGTAGGCGTTACAGGATGGGTCTGGCGGCCGGAATTCCAAGCGCTTTAGTTTTGGATTGGTTGAGAACATTGGGATGCGAATCGCTGCCGACCGGTTCCTCGCCGAATAAGCAAGGTTAACCGGCGCTTCAAATCCAGGTACCAGGCGCTTGTAACTGTTAGTTGTGGGCGCCGCGAATGCGACGATTGCTGCGGCGTGTTTCAAAAGCCCACCGATATAGAAACGAGCCATTTCAGAAAGGCCGGCATAGCCGTCCCCGGAGAAAAGCGGTTTTTCGGCTTTCCATAAAGACTGATGACAATGCATTCCTGATCCGTTGTCGCCGAAAAGAGGCTTCGGCATGAATGTCGCTGCCTTGCCATATTGGAATGCAGTATTGCGCACTACGTATTTGAATATCTGGAGATTGTCGGCGGTGCCCAGCAGCGTTGAGAAGCGGAAGTCAATTTCGCACTGCCCGGCGGTAGCGACTTCGTGGTGATGGCATTCCACCGTTACGCCGCATTTTCCCAGCGTTAACGAGATCTCGGAACGTAGATCACTAAGCGTGTCGGCCGGCGGAACGGGCACGTAACCTTCTTTCGGACGAATCCGGTAACCGAGATTACTACCCTGGAATTCATTCGCGTCGCGACCAGTGTTCCAGTGACCTTCGTCGGAATCGATCGAATAACCAGCCGACTGTTGTTCGTTATGAAACTTCACCGAGTCGAAAACGAAGAATTCCGCTTCCGGCCCGAAATAAGCCGTGTCTGCCAGGCCGGTGAACTTCAAATAGTTTTCGGCGCGTACGGCCACTGATCGCGGATCGAAGGGATAGCCTTCCTTCGTGATGGGATCGACAGCGTTCCCGATAAGACATAGGGTTGGGTGGTCCGCAAATGGCTCCATCCACATTCGAGACGCATCAGGAACCAGCAGCATGTCTGACTCATGAATCGCAGCCCA
>DASXSC010000046.1:0-16997 GCA_036506215.1 Pyrinomonadaceae bacterium
CCACTTTCCATCCGTTCAAAAAGGGAGATGCCCTCAAAGTAACCAACCGGCACCCCATTTTTGAAAATCATTGCCGCGTGGTAGACACGCAAGGGGAGGCGCTTGCCGGGCGGCAGGCCCACTACAAAAACATCGACGCCACGACCGAGATTTGTCTGGAAAACTTTTTTGGCGTCGCCATGAGTAAATCCATACAACTCGCGATAACGCACGGTTGAAGCCGCGCGCGTCAGGTCCAGGATCTCTGCGCCGCGCCTTGGCGAGAGTTGCTTCAAAATAGTTGGCGGACTTTCCAGTTCATCCACCAGAGAAACATCTCTTCTCTTGATAAGCGGACCGCGATGATAAAAAATCCTGGTTGTCCTTAAACGCATTCCTGTGCGTGTCGAGCGATACGCGGGCGTCCAGCGCACGTAGAGTTTCTGCGAGTCGTAAAGCTCCGCCTTTTCCTTCTCTGTTTTTGATAAGGATTCGAATCGCTGAATGAGCCAGGTAAGTTCTCCTGCAGAACCACGCTTCCCCGACGGCGGTGCGGTCGAGGACAACCATTCTCGGTAAGGGACGTTGGCCTCAACCTGCGAATCCTCCTCAAGCAACGGAATGAATCTTGGCCAGGTCTCCGCGAGACGGTTTTCATCTTCGAACCAGTCCCAATCAAGTGCCACCTTGCCCTGTTGACTGCGAGGTTTTACTAACCAGCGAACGACGTAATAACTGAAAGTATCGGTAACGGAAGTGCCGGCAATCCCCGAAACTTCGGGCACCTCAAGTGGCGAGAGATCGACGCCTGCTTCATGCAAGGCTGCAACCCGCTTCAGAAAGTTTGTTAATTCTCGTTCAATGAGTCGAAGGGTTACCGAAGAATGTGGATAAGCCCGCAGGAAAAGAAGGATCTCGTGATAGCGAATCAGAGCTGCGACATTGCTAAATTTCAGTTGGCTCAATCGTGCGAGTGCGGCCTGGACCGTCTTATCTGCACGTTTACTAAAAAGATTCTTAAGTTCGTCGAGTTGATCGAGAAGTTTTTGGAGCATGTGCAATTCACGGTAACTCATAGCCAATGTTGGCAAAGTCTTAATAAGCCTGTGGGAACCCTAACCCAATCCGAAAGAGCGGGGGCGAGCCCACCTTCCTGACCTGAGAGATCTTCCTGGTCGAGTGCCCCCGCTCTTAGGTTACCTGCCAGTTGACTTAGTTTTGATATTCGCTCTGAAAGGATGAGCGAAACCACTTCGCCACCAAGCAACTAGCTTGGGCATCTGATTTTTCATTTCAAATGCTTTCGCATAAACGTGGCAATCTTCCAGGCATCAATGGCTTTCCAGGGCAGCGACGCCATTGTGTAGTGGCCGCAGGAAAGCCAGACCACATCGAAAGGCAGATTGTGGCGTTGCGCTTCGGCGATCGTTTCGTGTGTGAGATCAAGTGGAAACGTGAGATCGTAACGGGCGGCAATAAATCGCATTGGACGCGGGCCAAACTCCGACACACGAGAGATAAAAGGCACTGGACTGATCGGCGTCCAGTACTCGCGCAGTTCTTCTAAAGTTAAGTGCTCGGCAAACCCTTTACGCAGATGGCGCGTAGATAATCCACGCCAGGCAACATCCGCCACATACCCAGAGACGTGATTGAAGGTACCGGCATTGATATCCGGTTCGTGGGCGAAGGCGAGAAATGCGATACATGATCCGACGCTGGTACCCAGAATGCCAATTCGCTCGTAACCCTGCTGCTTTAGCCATCTCACCGCAGCTCGGGTGTCCAGGACCGCCTGGCGCATCGACTGAATAGTGCGACCAACGTTGGTGCTAACCAGATGATCGGCGCGCTGGAGTTCCGGCGGCTGGCGCGCTTCATGATAGGGAAGGGTCAAACGCAGCGCCGACATGCCGATGAAATTAAAAATCCGGCATGCTTCAACGTGACTCTCCGGTTGGGCGTTCCATTGCGGCAACACAACTACTGCTGAACGGGGCTGCCTCGCGCGGTTCGCCTTGACCGGAAAGTAGCGGGCGCGCGCTAGGTTGTTTTCAACGGCGGGCGTATGAATAGCGCTGGTCCAGGTTAATTGATCATCCTGGAGTTGAAAGTCGTGGATTTCAGGGAGCGCATAGAAATCCCCGCTGCGCACCATGGCCTGCTCGGTGTGCTGACGCAATACGCGCCGCGGGTCGTCCCCGTTCACGTGATCGCTAATAAACTCCAGGCCCCAGTCGAAGGGTCGCACCAGGCGATTGTTATCTCGCTCGTGATGTGCGCGCTCGCGCCCGTGCATGAATGCTTTCCACAAATCGATTTCACCTCGTAAATAGAGAGATCGCATCCTAAAGGCAGTGCCGGAGGAGAATCAAGCGGAGCTACGACCAAAAAAAGACGAGCCGCCCAAAAGCGGCCCGCCGATAACACTAACGTTTAGTTAGTAAGGTTTTATTGAATATTCGCCGTGTAGATGTTATAGCGTCCACCGCTGGAAGTTTCCGGATTGCTAAGACGATGATCCGAGAAGAATGGCCAGACGGCCGAGCTGAAAGGCGTCGAGGATGAATAATCGCCGGGTCCGTTCGGGTTCCCGTCAAAGTTTGATTGAGCGGAGGTAATACGGATGTTAGCCGCCCAGGTCGCTCCGTTATCTGTGCTTTGCGTCGCATAGACGTACGCAAGGCAGTCGCCCGGATCATCGCGGCGGTCATAGAAGCTGACGGTGATCTTGTCGCCGCCTGCGCCGTTTGATTCTACGCTGAGCGTAGGGTGAAATTGATCTGAGGACGTGTTGTCGTCGTTTATGACCACCGGTGTTGACCAGGTTGTTCCGCCATTCGTTGACTTTGTGAGCAGAATGTCGAACCCATGATTGTTTTGACCGCCTGAGACCGGATCCGCGTAGACCAAATATAGCGTTCCGCTCGGACCAACTTTCAAAGCATGCGCCGGGCCTTGCGAACGGCCGCCGACACAGCCAATGTCAGTGCCAAATCCGGCATGTGTAGTTGCGGCTGCCCGGTCCGTGCCCCAGGTCGCGCCGCCGTCCGTGCTTTTGTCAACATAGATAATGTTCCTGGCATAATCGTGCCACGAATCGTAGACAACGCCCGTGTTTTGGTCGACGGCTGGATAAGCGCCGATCACACGTTCAAATTTCGAAGTGCCGTCGTTGACCTTGATCGGCGCGGTCCACGTTGTGCCGCCATTCGAAGAGTAAGAAATGTAGAGAAGCTGGTTATTGCCGGAGTTGCGATCCCACGAGACGTAGATGCGATTCGCAAATGAGCTATTACTGCGGTCGACCGCCAGATAGTATTTGTCGTCGAAGAATCGGTTTCTGTTGAACGTAACGGCGACCGGCGTTCCCCATGCAGTACCGTTCGTGGACTTACTCACAGCAATAGAGTTAGGGTAATTGCTGCTCAATGGCGCGCCGCCGAATGAGAAGTAGAAGTTACCGTTCTTGTCATAGTCGACCCCCGGATCGAAGGTTATACCAAAGGTGTTGCCACCCCAAGTGCGGGAAATGGCTGTACCGGTAAAAGTCGTTCCACCGTCGATCGAGGCATATGCCTTAACCGCGCAATCGCCAAAAGATCCTGTTGGTGCGGCGGCGACACAATTCCCCGGGTAGATGTGGTTCGATGCGCCCACCAGGATGCCGCCAGTTCCAGTTGCGCCAGTCTCACCTTCATACGAGTCTGCACTATCTGAAACGTCCCGATCGGCGCCAGACGATATCAACAAGGCTGCGAGGGCAGCCGGGTTGTAAGCTGCAAACCCGAGATCGGGTACCAAGGGACCGGGAACAGCGGATTCGCCCGGACCCTCTTCAAAAATCGCGTGCCCATTGTCTAAAGCCCTCTCGGACACATGCACGAGGATTGGTCGGGTGAGAAATTGAGGTGGCCCCGGATCTGGATTTTGGCTATGCACCAACGCCGGAAGGGCCACTGAGATGCTCAAGGTAACTAACAGAAGCAAACCAAAGACTTTTTTCATGTTTCCTCCAAAAGGGGTTAGAACGTTATTGAGTAAGGGATTCTCCACCATCACGGATGGACATACGCACTTGCACACAAAACTAATCAACTCTCCCACATTAGGAAGCTTGTGATGGCTCGGTTTACAGGGGAGGGGCGAGATTATATGCTCAGGAAACTTTAGTAGGCAAGCTGCAAGGACAATTTGCATTCCAACAGCCGAATTCCTGCACACCCAGGCTATACCACTCAAAAAAATAGGGACACGCCAAGCCGTACTCCTAGTGGTCTATTACAGTCTTCCACCTTTGAAAGCACAAGCTCGAGGCGCCCCGGTGTGTTGAGCCGGGGCAGTATAATGCTTTTCAACGGAGAGCGATAGTAGACAAGGCCTATTCGCGCGAACCGAAGAGTCGGCGAATCATTTGGGGCAACAGCAAGGAAGTTCTCACAATGGAGCCGGTTGTGAAGTTCGAGGCCAACCCGCCAAAAAGCTTCGCAGCTTTTGGACTGTACTTAAACCACCAAAGATCGGGCAGGAATGAAAAACGACTCACGTGAATATGCTGCGCGTGGACCAGCTCCAGCAAACCCAAGCGACCGTGAGTTCTGCCGTAGCCACTTTCTTTGACGCCGCCCCAGGGCGTTTGTGCGATGCCGTGAGTGTACACGACCTCGTTAACCATCACCGTTCCCGCTTCAATGCGTTCTGCAATTCGTTTTCCTTGGGCAATGTTTTTTGTCCAGACGCTGGCGGTCAAACCATAAGCACTGTCATTTGCCAGCTTGATGGCTTCGTCTTCGCTCTTGAATGTCATCACTGGCAGCACGGGACCAAAGGTCTCATCACGCATTATTAGCATCTCGTGATCGACGTTCGTGAGCACTGTGGGTTCGTAGAAGAGGCCATCAGAGTTTGTTCCACGCTGCCCGCCGGTAAGCACTTTTGCGCCGCGCTGCTTCGCATCGTTCACATGATCGGCAACAATTTGAAGTTGGCGTTCATTCGACATGGCGCCGATGTCGACCGCTTCTTCAGTTCCCGGTCCCTGTTTAAGTGCCCGGGTTTCCGCAACCACTTGCTTGATAAACTCGGGCGCGATCGATTCCTGCACATAGCAGCGCTCAACTGAGGCGCAGGCCTGCCCGGCGTTGGCAAACGCGCCCCATACTGCGCCCCGCGCGGCGTTTTCGATGTCTGCATCTTCGAGGATGATCATCGGATCTTTGCCGCCGAGCTCAAGGACAACCGGAGTAAGATATTTGGCGGCTGCTTCTGCAACCCGTTTACCGGTGGCAACGCTGCCAGTGAACATTATTTTGTCGACGAGGGCATCAATGAGTGAGGCGCCGGTCGAGCCGTCGCCGGTAACTATCTCCAACAAACCTGCGGGCAGACCGGCGCGTTCGAAGATGTCGCCAAGTTTCAAGGCAATCAGGGGCGTAAGCTCACTGGGTTTGAGCACCACCGCGTTGCCGGCCATCAGCGACATCACCACTTCATCAGCAGGTGTGGCGAGCGGGAAATTCCACGGCGAGATTATTCCTATTACCCCGAGCGGGCGGTAAACAATCCTGGATGAACGGCCCATCAAACCGTATTGCCCAATGTCAATTTTCTGCGGCTTAAGAAGATTTTCTGATGCCTGCGCGAAGTAGTGCATGGCATCGAGCGTCGGCACTATCTCCATCGAAACGGCTTCGGCGACAGGTTTGCCGGTTTCTTTGGAAATGAGGTTGGCGATCTCATCGCGCTCGGCGAGCATGAGTTTGCGTGCTTGCAGAATAACGCGGCGACGCTCGCGGAAGGACAGACTGGCCCAGTCAGGCTGCACGGCCCGTGCCCTGCGCACGGCTTCTTTCACTTCCTCGGCTGAAGCTAACGGCGCGCGGCCAATCTCCTCGCCGTTAGCCGGATCGTAGGAGATGATCTCGCGAGCTTGTTCTGCTTGCGATGGTAACGTTTGAATGCTCATTCGCCTCGATTATCTAACAAAGCCACTGCCACGGCTAGCTCTTGAGATCTTTATTCAGCTAGAGCGGGGGCAAGCCCACCGTCCCAACCTCAGAGGCATTCATAGTTGAACAATTTCCTGGTTCTGGTTGGTGGTTTCTGAGTTCTATTCCTCTCGGTTACAATCGGGCTCCCATTTCCAGGCAGATTCACTCAGAGGAGACGTTTTCATGATCAGACCGCAGCTTGAGGAATTCATACGCCGCATGGATCAAAAGTCAGTCGCCATTATTCCCGCCGCACGCGAAGCCACCCGTTCCAATGATACGCAGTATCGCTTTCGTCAGGATTCCGACTTCTACTACCTGACCGGCTTTGAAGAGCCTGAGGCAATTGCGATCATTTCACCCGCGAACGAACACAAATACACCTTGTTTGTGCGCCCGCGTGACCCGGAACAGGAAATTTGGGTCGGCCGCCGCGCCGGTGTTGAGGGCGCGAAGAGTGAGTTTGGCGCTAATGAATCATTTCCGATCGCTGAGTTTGAAGAGAAGCTCCAGGACATACTCGACGGCGCCGACAAGCTCTACTATCGCCTCGGCGTCAACACCGAGCTTGACGCGGCAATCATCCGAAAGATTACGCAGATGCGCGCCCTCAATCGCAAACCCATTCATCCGCCGCGCACCATCATCGATCCGGCGACGATCGTTCACGAGATGCGCGTTCTAAAGTCTGCGGAAGAGATCGAGTTGATGCAACGCGCTGCCGACATTGCCGCGGAGGCCCATGTGGTGGCAATGAAAGCGGTCAAGCCAGGTATGAAGGAATACGAGGTTGAGGCCATCATCGAGCAGATTTTTCGTCAGCGGGGTGCCGCCGGGCCGTCATACAACTCAATCGTTGGCGCCGGCGCCAACGCCACCGTGCTTCATTACATAAATAACGACAGCGAACTGCGCGATGGCGAGTTGCTACTTGTTGATGCGGGCGCCGAATACAAAGGCTACGCGTCGGATATCACGCGAACTTTCCCGATCAATGGCCGCTATTCGAAAGCGCAACGAGAAATTTACGACCTCGTCTTAGAGACGCAGATGTCATGCGTTGAAATGGTGCGACCCGGTGTTACGCACGACGAGTTGAAGAGTCATTCCGTAGAAATGCTGACGGAAGGAATGGTCAAGCTGGGATTGCTGAAGGGCAAACCCGAAGACCTGATCAAGCAAGAGAAGTATAAGCAGTTTTACATGCATGGCCTCGGGCATCTGCTCGGCATCGACGTTCATGACGTGGGGATTTATTACTACGACAAACAATCGCGCGCACTGGAGCCGGGCGTGGTGATGACCGTCGAGCCGGGGATTTACGTGGCGCCCGACACGAAAGACATTCCTGAACAGTATCTGGGGATCGGCGTGCGCATCGAGGACGATGTGCTGTGCACTGCAAACGGCCCGCGGGTGTTGACTACTAAAGTGCCGAAACAGGCGGATGAGATTGAAGCGCTGATGGCTAAGTAGGGCAGGGTATTCTTGTCTGGCAGAAAAGATTTTCCATTTCTCATTTTTCAATTCTCATTTGTCATTGGCGGATTCAAGTTTCAAGTGCAACTCAGCTATCAGACCCGAAGCGACAGCCGACGGCACGTGTAAACATCCCGAATCAGAACCGGACCGGAGAGATTGTGAATTAAACGTGCGTTGCCGTGTCATGAAGTCAGTACCACCTTGCGGTAGCGCCGGATGCTAAAGTCAACTTCAAACATTTGCCCAGTGGCAGCATCCGCACAAGCGAAGGCTGGAAATTAATAGGTGCTGCTGCCTGTAACAAGTCTCTTCCGCCAATCCTCGTATAATCATCACGCCAAAGTTGACTCTAGCATCCGGCGCTACTGCGCACGGTTCTGCATCACTACGCCAACGTTGACTTTTAGCATCCGGCGCTACCGCGCACGGTTCCGCATCACTACGTCCTACTGGGACAATTCCGCAACGATCTCCCGCATGATCGCTCGCGCTTTTTCAACTTCATCAGGTTTGAGAGAGACAGCGCCGACTACGGCGTGGCCGCCGCCGCCATATCGTTCGCATATCTTTGCGATGTTGTGCGTGCGGGGGTGCGGCGCCCAGGGATTTGACCCCACCGAAATCTTCGTGCGTTGCGGACCGCGTGTTAAGGCGACCGTGTAGGTGGTTTCCGGATAGAGATAGTAAGGAATGAATTTGTTAAAGCCTTCGTAGCCTTCATCAACCAAATCAAATTGAACTACACCGTTCGCAGAGATCGCCTTGCGACGAATTGCTTCCAGCGTCTCCAAATGCTGTTTCAGAATCGGCTGGAAACGCCGCTGTACCTCGTCGCTGGTGGCAACCTCTTCCAGCGACTTCCTAGTGAGTTCGCGAATGACCTGCTCGATAAACTTGTCATCCGGGTCGGCCTCGATCACCTGCATCAGTTGTAACGGAGGCTCTTTCAGTTCTACACACTGGGCCGCCGATTCATAAAGCGCTCCGTCGATGATATGCGCCCAATGGATTAGCGACTGGAGCGGCGTGTCGTCAAATCCGAATTGAGCGCGCGCAACGTCGGCAATGAATTCAGTGCACGACTTGCGCGTGGCATCGAGGAATTTCCTGCCGGACTTGTCATTTCTAAAATGCTGTTCGTCTTCGGGAGTAAGAAACGCAGACTCGTGATGATCAAACCACCAGGTTAGTTTTTCGGACGCCGCATATTTGAAATCCACGATCGCGTTTTCGTCACCGTCAAACAAACTGAGATCAAACAGGTTCCCCGGGCGATGCAATAAGCCGCCGTAATCAACTTCCGCTTCCGGGTGGATGCGTTCTTTGTAAAAGCGCGTGAAGGTGGCGGCCGAGGCGACGCCATCGAAACAGTGGCCGTGATAAAGCAAACGAAGTTTCATAGTCGAAGGATCTTGTCAGTGCCACCTGCGGTAGCGGGTGGGTCATTAATTAATTAGCGAGCCACCCGCCCGCTATCGCAGGCGGTAGTGACCTGCGGCAAGCTAAAGCTTGAAATCTAAACTGCTTGATGGCCCCGGCAAAAAGAGTCGGCAATAGTAGCAACGACTAAACTCCCGCGCAAAGAGGGCGAACCTGCAAGATAGTCGAAAACTCAATAGCGAACGGAGCGTGGTAAAGCGGCTCGGCCGCCGCACAGTGCGGAAAGGCTTCGCCTTTCCGCGAGCTACTCTTGAATCTTGAGGCTACGCCTCAAACTGGAGGCGCAGCCTCTTATTTAGTAGGGGCATACGGAAAGCCATAGGCTTTCCGCACTGTGCGGCGGCAAAGCCGCTCTCCAACGCTCTCGGTTCTGTTCTGTCTTTATGGGTTTTCCTAAGGCAAGGTATTAGTAGGAGGTACAAAAAAGAAAGGAGCGCCACTGGACATGCGCCCCAAAGCCTTTCTTCGAAAACTGGTCACTCTTTACAAGGAACGATCACCGACGCCGTGCTCGCCTTCAAACGATCGGCGATGAATTTGTCCACATCGGCTTCAATCAACTCACCGTTGACTACCCAGGCTTTCTCCGTAAGCACGTCGCCAGTCTTCGACAAACGCACAGGTTCGAGAAATATATTCCAGGGTGAACCCCACTTCCTCGTATCTCCCGTGGCCTGACGGTAGCCGAAATGCGCAGTCTTATCACGATCTTCGCGCAACTCCGATTCGCTCACCACCGTGTAGGGCGACCCGGTTGGTCCGAAGAAATTGCTGACCGCGTCGCGCGTACCATATTCGCTAACACCGACGACTGCGAATCCCTGATCTTTGTATTTCTCGTAGAGCCGGGCGGCCACAGGCGCTTCGTTACGCCAGTTTGCGCACCAGGGCGCAAAGTAGACCACCATGACGAGCTTCTTGCCCTGAACCAGCGTCCGCAGATCGACAGGCTTGTTGTCTTTGAGGTCGTTGAGCGTCCAATTTTTGTAGTTGACGTTTTTCTCAACGAGTGGCGAATACTCGTGCCCGTCCTGAGCGTAGGCTGCAGCCGGCGCTAATGCCAGCGCGAAAAGTATCAAGGCGAATAATCTTCTCATGGTAATACTCCTGCTGATCACTCTAGTTGCTGTTCTGCGCCGTTGCCGGCGTCTCATCGAGCAAAGGTTTCACTGCTGCTTCCCAACCGGCGCGATCGCGTGCGCCGACGATTTTCTGCCGGATGCGTCCGTCGCGATCTATCAAGTAAGTAACCGGCAATCCGGGTCCATTGCCAAACTTCTCACCAACTTCTTCCGGCCCGCGCAAGACCGTGTACTCCTGCTTCAAATCCTTTTGAAAGTCTCTGATAGCTTCCACGGTGTCTCCCGGCGAGGTTGACACGCCCACCACCTCTAATCCCCGCGGATTCAACTCGAGTTGCATCGCGTTAAGCTCCGGAATTTCCGCGCGGCAGGGAACGCACCACGTAGCCCAGAAGTTGAGCAGTACGACGCGTCCGCGCAGATCAGTCAGACGAAACGGTTGACCTGCGAGCGTTTGCAGTTCGACGTCCGGTGCAGGTTGGAATTGGCTGTTAGCGGTGGTCGCAGGCGCCGCCGGCTTGACTTTTATCCAGGCCTCGGCGTTAGGCAGCCAGGCGGCGAGCTTCGAACTCGTTAGCAAGGTTGACTGGCCGGTCATAACCAGTAAGCCAACGATAATCAGCACGACGCCAGACACAACTTCAACTTTGTGCAGGTGCTTGCGAAACTTTCCGTAGAAGGCAAGAAACTGGTTGATGCCGAGTCCGGTTACCAGGAATGGAATCGCGAGTCCAGCGGAATAAAAAGCCGAGAGCAGTAATCCGCTGCGCCATCCACCGCTGGCGGCAGCGAGACCGAGGATGCCGCCAAGGATGGGCCCAATGCACGGTGTCCAACCAGCCGCAAAAGCAATTCCTAAAGTAAATGAGCCCAGCGGACCACGAGGCTTTTCGTTTGAGAAGAAGCGCGTGTCTTTGTAGAGTGTGGAAATTTTCAGCAGTCCAATTAACTGCAAACCGAACAGGATTATTATGACGCCGCCGATTCCTCTCACCCACGGGTTACTGATGATTGAAGCGCCAACCAAACCCGCCGTTGTTCCCAGCGCCAGAAAAATAGCTGAAAGCCCGGCATTGAAAGCCAACGAATTTAGAATCACCGCCCGGCGCGCGGTTCCTCCCGACCCGCCTTCTTTGAGCCTGTCGATACTCACGCCGGAAATCAGCGAGATGTAGCCAGGTACAAGCGGGAGAACGCATGGCGAAAGAAAGGAAAGGATCCCGGCAATGAAAGCTATCCAGATTGTTATGTTTGCGCTTTCCAAAGTTAACTTCTTACCTCTTTAACTCTAGTGATCAAGTATACGGCCAACACCCTTTACCATGATAATCAGGAACTTCTGAACGGCTGTGGGTGTTAATCTCTAAAATGCTTGGATGCTCCGACCTGGCATCAATTCTTCGCCGTCGCTCTCGCGCCTACGGGAGTTCGTGCGTCTGATTCCACTGCCTCAGGCTCGCCCATTACTTTCTCGATCATTTTGCCGAGAGCCGCGATTTCCTGTTCATTGGCGCCCATCGCGATGAATCGCACGTTCCCGCGACGATCGATTAGAAACGACATCGGGATGGAAAAAACGCCGTAATTAAAATCGTTCACAGCCGAATCAGCAACCACGACACCGTACGGCAGACGATTTTGCCTCTTGAAAGTTCTCAGATAGGTAAGCTCTTCGCCGGGCGTGGCCCGGCGCCCGTCGATATCGCCAGAATAGGTTGTAAGACCGAGTATTACCAGTCCCTTGCCTTTGTAGTTTTCATCCCAGCGTCGCAGTCTGGGAAAAGTGTAGCGACAGGGGCCGCACCATGGCGCCCAGAAATCCAGTAACACAACCCGGCCGCGCAGCTCTGACAACTTCACCGGCGGCTGGTCGATCCACTGAGTAGCAACTATTTCGGGGAGCGGTTCGGCGGTCGCTGGCGCCGCTTCATTGAATATGCCGCGCGGATCAATCGAACGATCCAGGCCGGCGAGTCGAATGTTTGTGAGCCTTAAAAGATTTCCGGAGGGAAATGAGAGCGCCAGTTTTTGCATCTCAGTTACGACCTTGATCGCTTCATCTTTTTTGTTTAACTGCACGTAAGCTTCAGCCAGGTATGAGATCGCCTTGAACAGCATGTCGTCGCGCCGGAATGCATTGCCGGCTTTCCGCGACGCTACCAGCTTCGCAACCTTGAGCATCTCCTGAGCATGCGCTGACATGCCCGGGTAGTTTTTTACCTTTTGGAACGCCTCGGCAGTGAGCGTCTCCATGCCAAACCACTCGGTCAAATCCTGCGGCTGGTTTTGCGCGTAGGCTTCAACCGCGCGCTCGGCTTCCGGAATGAGGTTCTTTCTCGTTGCATATAACACCAGCACTGCGCGCGCCAGTTGTGCATTTTCCCCACTAACCTCACCCGCCAGATAAATCCTCATTGCCTCAAGCGCTCCGTCTTCGTTCCCGGCAAGGTGATGGAGCATGCCGAGGTAATAGACGTCAACGTCTGCCAGCGGCTTTCGCGCCTGCAGGACGGCCGCATACTTCGCAGCCAGATCTTTTTGCTCCTGTTTTGTCTTTGCTTCGAGTTTCTGATCGTAAGGAATTTTCTTTTTGTTGAACTCAGCAAACGCTTTGTTTACATAAGAGCGTGCTTCTTCAAACAACGCTTTGGCTGGACGCTTCTCAGGCAGGGCGCTGGGATCCTTCTTTTCAGCTGGAGGCACAGCGTTCGGTTCGACCTGGGCAAAAACGCCAGGCGCTGAGGTTGTCGCCAACGAAAGCGCCGCCACAATAACCATGTACTTGGGATCAAAAAACTTCATGCAGTAATTAAAAAGCACTGATCGAGTGCTCAACTCTTTGGAGTGCGTCGCGACCTGTCGCCGCTTTGGTCAACGGCGGCTTGACGCCGCCGGCCAGCATGGCCGCGACGGTCGCGACCGACCAAAGCGCTGACAGGTCAGCGCGGTCCAAAGAGTTGCCGCATCCTCGGGGTTACGTATGCCATCAGTTTACGGTCACCATGTCAAAGCGGTCCGGGGAAAAAATGTTAAGTTCGGAAGGAATCATCCCGTCCACTATTGCTCGCGCGATCAGTTCGCCGGTTATCGGCGCTAGCAGGATGCCATTGCGGTAATGGCCGGTTGCATAGAAGACGCCTGTAATTTCAGCACAGGGACCAAGCACAGGCAAAGTGTCGGCCGCGCGTGGCCGCAATCCCGCCCACGAATCGGTCATGGCAAGAGACGCAATCCGCGGTGAAATCTCCAGTGCCGCCGCGAGGATCGCCTGGACTCCGGCGGCGGTTACGCGTTTCTCGAAACCCGCATGCTCTGTAGTAGAACCGGCCAGCAGCCGTCCGTCACAACGCGGCACGACGTATCCTCGCGGACTGTAAATTACGTGCCTTGCAACCGGCGGATTGGCCTCAAAACAGAGCATCTGGCCGCGAACCGGTTTGATGCCAGGATTCGGCAGGGCTATGTCCGACGCTCCCAGCAGGGAACTCCAGGCGCCTCCGGCAATGACGACACGATCAGTGGCGACCAACCCGCGCGAGGTCTCAATGCCTGTGACCCGGCTATGCTCGACTTTCAGGGACCTTGCCTCGATGCCTGTTTCCATCCGGACGCCGAGCCGTTTATTTGCGGCGGCCAGCGCGCTTATCAGCCGCCGGTTTTCCACCTGCGTGTCCAGGGGAAACTTGAGAGCCGCGCGCACGTTCTCGCAAATCAGTGGCTCGAGTGCCCGCGCCGCTTCCGCGCTTAGCTTCTCAATAGGAAGACCGGCGTTCTTCTGCCAGTCGTAACGTCTCTCGATCTCGTCAGTGTCGTGTTCCGTAAAAGCCAGATAAAGCGTGCCCGTCGTATCAAGTTGAATGTCAATTCCACTTTCTTCTAATAGCGCTGCGGCGAACCTCGGATACATGTCGCGACTCTGGCACGTGAGGTAAAAAAATTCATGTGGGCGATTGGCCTCTGCCTGAGGCGCCAGCATGCCGGCGGCGGCCCAAGATGACTCGGCTCCTAAACTGCCGCGCTCGAGCAGCAACACTTCACTAATTCCACGGAGAGCGAGCGCTCGCGCGACGGCCAGGCCGATCACGCCGCCACCGATGATCACTACGTCGGCTGTGTCTGTCGTTTCATGCATCGATTGATCTGGACCAACGTTCGGCTGGGGAGGGTCGTTCGCCTTTGGTCTTTGGGCTTTGAACTATGTATGCTTTAGGACTTTCGGAACAAAGTCCAAAGATACAAAAACCAAAACGATTATGAAACATCGTATCACACTGATTCCCGGCGACGGCATTGGCCCTGAACTCGCTTCAAACGTCGTGCGCATCATTGAAGCTTCGGGAGTAGAGATTGAATGGGAAACTCACTATGCCGGCGCTCAGGCCCTGGAAAAGTTTGGCGAAACGCTGCCGCAGGCCCTGCTTGATTCGATCCTGCGAAACAAGGTTGCGCTCAAAGGTCCGGTCACCACACCCATCGGCAAAGGCTTCACTTCGGTCAACGTAGGCCTGCGCAAAGCGCTCGATTTATATGCGAACCTGCGGCCGATCCGCGCCCTGCCGAATGTTCCCTGTCGTTATCCCGAACTCAACCTGGTTATTGTTCGTGAGAACACCGAGAGTCTGTACGCGGGCCTCGAGCATGTTGTGGTTCCGGGGGTGGTTGAGAGTTTGAAAATCATTACGGAAAAAGCTTCTACACGCATCGCGCGCTTCGCTTTCGAGTATTCGCGGCGTGAAGGTCGCAGGAAAATAACCTGCGGGCATAAAGCAAACATCATGAAATTGTCTGATGGACTGTTCCTCGATTGCTTCCGAAAAGTGGCAATCGAGTTCCCCGAAATTGAGGCTGACGACAAAATCATTGACAACGCCTGTATGCAGCTGGTGATGCGTCCGGAACAGTTTGACGTGATGCTGCTGGAAAATCTTTATGGCGATATTGTCTCGGATTTGTGTGCCGGTTTGATCGGCGGCCTGGGCCTGGTGCCGGGAGCGAACATCGGCGAGAAGGGCGCAATGTTTGAAGCAGTGCATGGTTCGGCGCCCGACATCGCGGGACAGGGGATCGCCAATCCCACCGCTCTGCTGCAATCAGGCATTCTGATGCTGCGTCACATCGGCGAGCGCGAAGCGGCTGACAGAACGGAAAGCGCGCTACTCAAAGTTTTCGAAGAGGGCAAGGTGCGCACGCGCGACATTGGCGGCACTGCGAAAACTGCGGAGTTTGCTGACGCAATTATTCAAAAGATGAACGCGTAAGGTACTTGTTAATGAAGAGAGACGCTCGAGTACAAATCTTCAGTCTTAAGCGGCTGATCTTCGGTAGTCAGACGCAAACGAGCAAATTTAGACCCACCACCCATGCCTGAACATTTTCATTCCGGCTAGGCTACTTCCCAGTGATCCCGCCACTGCCAAGCGCTGTATAAACCTCGGGTGAATACAATCCCAGCCATGGATCCGAACGCGGCGTTAGAAACAACTCCGCATAAACTTTCTCGTTCAGCGCGTTCGCATCATTGCGCGTTGCGTCCGTGATTAGCCACGCATGAAGTTTGGTGTGCAGCACATATTCATTGCGCACCGAATCAAGCGCAATCAACCTTTGAAAGTTATTGACAAGCCTCGAAAGCTGAGCATCAAACTGCGCCCCGGGAGTGGAGGATGCTAACAGGTCCGCACTTTGCCTGCGGATTAACGCCTGACTCCGAGCATCGAGAAGCGAATCGGCGGCATGCAACGCAGCGATCCTTTGCCACGCTGATTCGTCCGTTATTTTGCCAAGCATCTCGGCGTCTCTTGTGATACCAGCGAGGATAGGAACTTCAGTAACCATCTTGGTTACGGCTGACGGAGCAACCAAGAAAGCAGCCTGCGATCCTTTGCCCGAGCGCGGGAGAAGTGCTTCCGGGATTTTGCCGCCGTAGCTTCCTGTGTCCTTAACCCACGCGGCAGTAATAGCGTCGATGCGCGCGCGATGATAGTTGACGAGCGCCACGCTGCGATTTTGATCATCCATTCCCTGCAACTGCTTGAAAACTTGTTCCGCATGTTCGAGTCCACGAAAGAATGGCCAAAAACCATAGAGTCCCGGCAGCGCATCAAGCGGACGGCCCTCGGCATCGAGAATGTAGTGAATACTGTTGCCGGTTAAGGTGCGCTCGAGTCTGCGCCCGTCCCCAAAATCTATCGTCACTCGCGGCACTGGCCGCACCGACTGCCAGTGGAGAATAAATCTCTCGCGAAGCATGTGGGCCATTTCCGCATTCGAGTAGAGAACCGTGCGGAAGAACCTGCTGTTTGCACAGCTGTATTCTTCACTCAATTTTCCCAGCAAGCGCAGAGAGAGAATGGGCTTGCCCGCTGCGCGAGCTGCTGACTTTGCTTGTTCAATGTCGGTGTACCAATAGAGACCGGATAGATAACTGTCCTTCTGCTGACTCACTGTATCGAGCGCAGTGCTTAAACGCTGCCACTCCGGCGTGGGCGCTAGCAATGGATTCGCGACTTGCTCACTGATCTCTCTCGCGTACGTCTGAAACAGCGCGTTTAATCCTGCCGGACCCTGAGCACGCAGCTCCGCGAGGGCCGGGGCGGATACTGCTGAGTTTTCAGAGATGGCCTTGAGCGCCAACGTTTCCAGATTGGTGCGGGCGTAGAGCGTTGGGCTGAAAATGAGCAGGAAAAGCAGAAGGAACAAACCAGAGAATTTGGACCTCATAGGAACCTCCAAGCGAGACAATATAGGTTGGAGCGGGGAGTGTGGGTTTGAATCGCGAAAGCTGGGCCGGGTTGTCTGGATGGTGAGTACGGCACCGCAGGTAGCGGGCGCTACTAGTTGAATGAAACCACGCGCTCCCTGTGGCTGAGACTGACCTAGTGGCGAAAGTTGAAGTTGCTTTTGAATGAAATCGGCCTCAGCGCGCGTCTGTTCGTCGCTCACCACAGCGCGCCAAAAGTCGAGCGCCACGCCGTGAAAAAAGTTTTTCCACCAGTCAATCATTCTCTCGTAGTTACGTTTAAGT
>DASXSC010000047.1:0-22348 GCA_036506215.1 Pyrinomonadaceae bacterium
ACGAATGTCCAGGTCAATTCCACTGCCGCGCAGGCACGGTCCGGAGAGTCCCCAGTCAATCGCGTCTTCCGCGGTGATTACGCCGACGCCCTGCGTACGTTTTTGAAAAATCCTGTTTCCCGTCAGCAACGTATGAAACTCATCAACTGACTTGAGAAAGCCGTCTTGAAACTGTTGCACGCGGCGTTCAAAACCGGGTGGCAAATCCATCATCAGTCCGCCGATGCGGAAATAAGACGGGGTAAGTCGCCCTCCTGAGGCGGCTTCGATTAGGTTCAGAATCTTCTCGCGTTCCCGGAAGCAGTAGAAGAAAACGGTCATCGCGCCGATGTCGAGCGCGTGCGTGCCAAGCCAAACGAGGTGCGATGCGATGCGTTGCAGTTCACATGTCAACACTCTGATAGTTTGCGCGCGCTCGGGAATTTCCAGCTCAAGGAGTTTCTCAACCGCCATCACGTAGGCAAGATTGTTACCGAGGGGATTGAGGTAGTCCATGCGGTCGGTGATTACGATGCCCTGCTGATACTTCTTATATTCAAAGAGCTTCTCCATTCCCGTATGGAGGTAGCCGATGTCTGGTGTGGCCTTAACTACCATTTCGCCATCGAGCACCAACTCGAGGCGGAGCACGCCGTGTGTAGACGGATGCTGCGGCCCCATCGAGATAGTCATCTGCGTATCCAGCGGACGATCGACTATCTCAAACTGCGGCGGAATGTTTACTGCGGAACTCATAAATCTTCGGTAAATAGTAAATGGTGAATGGTAAATGGTGAGACCAGGTCCGAGCTGTCCTGGCCGCGTTTCCTCCATTTACTATTCACTATTCACCATTTACTACTTCAGGCTATACGGTTCGTATCCACGCAAGGGAAAATCCTTCCGCAACGCGTGGCCCTGCCAGTCGTCGGGTAAAAGTATTCTTCGCAAATCGGGATGTCCGTCAAAGACAACACCGAAGAGATCAAAAGTCTCGCGTTCGTGCCAGTTTGCCGTGCGCCAGACACCGGTAACTGTGGGCACATGCACATTGCTTTCGTTCAGCACCACCTTCAATCTGAGCCGATGATGTTTAGTAGTCGAAAACAGGTGGTAATTGACCTCAAAGCGCGGCTCCTCCTCGACACCGCGATCGACGCCGCAAATATCCGCAAGGAAATCAAACTTCGCATCCGCGCCGGACTTCAGGGCAGCGCATACGTCAACAATATGCAGGCTAGGCACGATTGCCGTTACTTCGCCATACGCTTCGATAACCTCAGTTATCCAGTGTCCCTGTTGATGCTGCAACGCCGTCACCAATTGGGACGGCGTCGGTTTTTGATCTGGATTTGTGGCCGGCTCTGGCAAGCTGCTCTCGTTGTTTGCCCCTGTGGTCATGAAACAATCTGCGCCTAGCATATCTACGAAGAGCGGCGCCGCTCGTGTCGCGAGGCAATCGAATACGGTCGCGCTTCAGTGAGAACGTCCTGGTTAAGGGTGGAACCGTCAGTAACCGGGAGCGTACCCGGTGTCGCCGCGGTTCGCGCTTCTGCTTCAGGGACGTCCCTGCGGTCACGCGCCGATTCCTTCATGACCTTGTCCTGCAACATCATCACCGCATGAATTAACATTTCCGGACGCGGCGGACATCCGGGAATGTAAACGTCGACCGGAACAATCTTGTCCACGCCCTGGACAATCGCGTAGTTATCAAATACCCCGCCGGAAGTCGCGCAGGCACCCATTGAAATCACCCACTTCGGCTCAGGCATCTGATCGTAAATGCGGCGTAGCACGGGCGCCATCTTCCTGGAAACGCGACCAGAAACAATCATTACATCGGCCTGCCGCGGGCTGGCGCGAAAAACTTCCGAACCGAAACGCGCCAGGTCGTTGCGGGACGAGGTAGCATTCATCATCTCGATCGCGCAGCAGGCGAGACCAAAAGTTGCCGGCCAAAGCGAAGACTTACGCGCCCAGTTGATCAGCGAGTCAAGCCGCGCGGTCAGCACTTCCGGTAAAGCTTCGGCGATGACGTTTTCGAGTCCCATGCAGATCTTTTAACAGGCAAATTCGCTACGCGGCGGTTCGGGTACTCTCAAGTCTTCGTTTCTCCATGTCTGCAAGCAGTCGGGCTTCGGCTTCAGCTTCCCGGCGAGCAGTCTGGCCCCAGTCGAACGCGCCTTTTTTGATCACATAGACATAACCCGCGAGCAGCAAGGCCACAAACACCATCATTTCCACATAAACGAGCGTCCGCAACCCATAAGCTGGGCCGGCAAGCGTCTTGAAAACGACCGCCCAGGGCACCAGGAAGATGACTTCAATATCAAACAGGATGAAGATCATCGCGATCAGATAGAACTTCACCGAGAACCGCTCGCGCGCAGTGCCAACCGGATCCTTGCCGCATTCATACGGCATCATCTTCGTCCGCGTTTGCTTACGTTGACCCACAAATTGCGAAAGGACAATATTGCCGATAGCGAAGCCTCCGGCAACTATGAACATCAGCAGGATGGGCAGGTAATCGTAAAGACGAAACGGCATTGGTTTTGTTGCGGTCAGCTCAGCTCAATGCGCGCCTGACATTGATATTCAATGCCAGACGACGTATCTCGAGTTTATGTCGGGTCGCTCGAGATCATTCTAGATTGAGAATCATTGTACAAGCCGAATCGTAGTCGAACTGATCTGGGGTGTCAAGCAACCCTGTCTTTCGCTAATCGACGAAAAATTTGGTAATTGACCCTGCAAAAATGGCTGTGTTAACTTCGATTGAGCTTCCCGACATTTTCATGGTGGCTCGCGCCCGAAACATCTGATCGTAGCGTCGTCAAGATTGTGATAACTGGCTTTAATACAGACATCGAGCACGGTGGCGTTGTCTATCATGTGCAGACGGAAGACAAAGGTCTTGACTCACCTTTGATCCTTTCGCTCGTTTACGCGGGCGGAGCGATTCTGGCTAGTAAGCGTTCCCCTTACAAAGATCTGATCGCGTCGGGATTTGACGAAGAGGAGCTGGCGAAGCGTTTGAAGCGGCAGCATCGATTGATCTGCGCCGCCATCAGCGCCGGCCGGCTCGAGGAATTAAGGCGCATGGGCGCGCGAGCCGAGGACGAGGTAACCCAGGCCGAGGCTGTCTCGGAGCAAACCCAGGCGGACGAAGTTCACGAGGTGAGCCAGGCCGCAGCAACGGAGGCAACTGTTCAAGCGGAAACTCCCGCTGTGGAGCCGGCCGTTGAAGAGGCTGCGTCTGTTGATGACACCCTGGAGGTGCCCAGAACTTCCTCAGAAGATACCCCGCGGCCACGAAAACGACGGCGCGCGCGCGAGAAGGAATCGGCCTACACGGTCTATGACTCGCCGGGGCAGTCGCCGATGGGCGAAGCTAAGGAGCAGGAGACAGGCCTGGTCCTCACGATCCTTGACGAGAGTGAATTTCGCGCGGGAGAGTCATTTACGATTCGTGTGCTCGTGGAAGATGGATCCCGAGACCAGAAACCAATCATGGGCGTAGCTGTTTCAGTGAAAATACTTGGCACTACTTTCCGGCCACAAATCTATTCGGTCAGAACAGAACGCGATGGTGTGGCTGCCGTTTCAACCAAGATGCCCCACTTTACTTCCGGGCGCGCAGCGGTCCTGATCCGTGCGGTTGCGAATGGCGAAACGACGGAAGTGCGCCGTGTAATCCATCCTGCGGAGTGAGGTCAGCAAACTCTTGCTCATTCAAGTTAACGGCGAGCAGCGAGAGGTAAAGGAAAACTTAGCTCTTCCGGAACTCGTCGCCAGCTTAAGCTTGAAGCCTGAGCAGATCGCGATTGAGCTCAATCAACGAGTGGTGCGCCGAGCGCACTGGGAATCGACGGTGCTGCAGGAAGCAGACAAGGTGGAGATTGTGCATTTTGTCGGCGGCGGCTGTAGCGCAAACTGTTAGTTGGCGCCTCTTGCATTATCTGCTGTAAGGAAAGTCGGCACTGCTCCAGTTTCGAGTTCAAGCTTTAGCTTGCGTGTCGGACCGGCATCCTAAAGGCTACCGCCCCCGCGGGCTGCGGCGTTTCCGGTCCTATGAGGTCAGTACGACCTTGCGGTAGCAGGTGGGTAGTCCCTCAGGATTTTCAATTTGCAGGTAAGGTCTTTGACCTCCGATGCGCGGCAAGTCTCCGACTTGCCGGCGACCTTTCTAAAATTCTTTAAGGTCTCCGACCTTTGGAGACTCCGGTCAAAGACCGGAAACTCGGGTACGGTCTCCGGTAAGACTTACCGCGCATCGGAGGTCAAAGACTTGTCGCCGCTTCACCCAACCCTTTCTGAGCAATTTCGGTGCGCGGACCGACCTATCTGGGGAGACCCACCCGCTACCAGCGGGTGGGTTGCAGGTCCGAGCAAAATCTGAGATCAAAAAGGACTTACGGCCTTGTTACACAGAGTTCACAGAGGTGGCACAGAGAATTCACCTTATTCCGATAGCATCAACGGATAAAACCGATTAGACGCATTCTCATCAGGCCGTCGCTGATTTCTCGCCTTTGATGAACGCGAGCAGATCTGCGTTGATCTGATCCTTGTGCGTCGAGCACATTCCGTGCGGCGCACCCTGATAGATTTTCAGCGTGGCCCCTTTGACAATCTTCGATGAGAGCATTGCCGAAGCGCCGATGGGCACAATCTGATCGTCGTCACCGTGCAAGATAAGAGTGGGCACGTCAAACTTCTTCAGATCTTCGGTAAAGTCCGTTTCCGAAAAAGCCTTGATGCAGTCGAAGGCGGCTTTGTGTCCGCACAGCATGCCTTGCAACCAGAACGAGTCGCGCAAGCCCTGCGACACCTTCGCGCCGGGTCTATTAGCTCCGTAGAATGGGGCGCTGAGATCCTTAAAGAACTGTGAGCGGTCCACAAGAACGCCGGCGCGAATCTGATTGAAGGCTTCCATCGGCAGGCCAGCAGGATTCGTGTCCGTCTTCACCATCAACGGCGGCACTGCGCTGATCAGCACCGCTTTGCCGACTCGTTCCATTCCGTGGCGCCCGATATAACGAGCGACTTCGCCTCCGCCGGTCGAGTGACCGACATGGATTGCGTCCCTCAGATCGAGCGCTTCGACGAGTTCGGCGAGGTCGTCGGCGTACGTGTTCATGTCGTTGCCGTTCCAAGGCTGGCTCGAGCGGCCGTGGCCGCGACGGTCATGCGCGATGCATCGAAATCCGCGCGTGCCGAGAAACAGCATCTGGTCTTCCCAGGCGTCCGCGCTCAAAGGCCATCCATGGCTGAATACTACTGGCTGTCCTTTGCCCCAGTCCTTGTAGTAGATCTCGGTGCCGTCTTTGGTCGTAATCGTAGTCATACAACACTCTCCTTTTTGTTAGTGCCTTTCGCAAATCGGGTTTTCGCGTTAACGAAGCAGCAAGTTTCGTTGAAAGTGTCCGATAAACTTTAGTTTTTCGTGACTCAGCGACAAGCTCAAGCTTATCGGACATTGCGATCTCTCTGTGGAGACTTAATAGCGATTCCATCTGACATCGAAGTTACGCAATCCGGAAGTGCCTCATGGACCCGTAATGAATCGGAGGCGTAGCCTCCCCAATTATTAAAAACTGTCTGCGGTAAGGCGGAGCCTTACCGCACTGTGCGCCGGCAAAGCCGCGGAGCAATTGTTTATGCCGCGCTCCACGCACTCGTTGCATGACTTTTTCGGCAACGACGCGTTCCACCATTAACGCCAATTCTTTCCGCATTAGGGAATTACGGGTCAACGGATTTTAAGTTGCTTGCAGGTCACCTTTGTTGGCGTTTTCATCTTATTTCGTCTTATATTGTCGTTCCGAGAATTCCGCTGTTTATTTTCTTCCGGCTATGTGCCAACAGTATCGGGCACATTAGCGCCTTTATGTAGCCAGGAGATTTGGGAACCTTAAAAGAGCCTAAGAGGAAAAATGAAACGAACTCTTCTTTTCCTTGCGGTCCTAACGCTCTACGTTTTGCACCAGGACTTTTGGTTCTGGCGAACGGCCCATCCTCTCGTCTTTGGCTTTGTCCCCATCGGGCTCTTCTATCAGGCCTGTTTTTCAGTAGCGGCCTCTTTGCTGATGTTGTTGCTGGTGAAATTTGCCTGGCCTGATCATCTCGAACGCGAGATCGAACAACGAGAGACCGAGGAGGACGTCACGCGTTGATCCCTGCCATCTTTGTCTTCGTCTATTTAGCAGCAGTTCTCTACATCGGTATCTTTGCGTTCCGCCAGGCACGGGGGCGCGAAAGGGCCGAAGATTATTTTCTGGCAAGTCGCTCGCTTGGTCCTTTCGTCTTTCTCTTCTCGCTCTTTGGAACAAACATGACTGCCTTTGCAATCCTTGGTTCGTCGGGTCATGCGTTTTCAAACGGCATCGTCACTTTTGGCCTGATGGCCTCATCCTCCGGACTGGTTATCCCGCTGACAATCTTCTTAATCGGCACGCGCGTCTGGGCGCTCGGCAAGAAGTTTGGTTTCATGACGCCAGTGCAGATGTTTCGCGACCGCTGGGAATGTGAGCACATCGGCACGGCGATTTTCGTGGTGCAAGCAGTGTTGCTCGTCCCCTACATCATCATTGGGATCATGGGTGGGGGCACAACACTGAAGGTCATCAGCGGTGACCTCGTGCCTTACTGGTTTGGCGGGGCGATCGTCGCGCTGGTCGTTATGGGCTACGTTTTTTTCGGCGGTATGCGGGGCACGGCCTGGGTCAACACGTTTCAGACGGTTCTCTTTCTACTGTTTGGCGTCATTGCCATTATCGTTATCGGCGCCGGTATGGGAGGGTTTCGCAGCGCCGCTAACGCCATGCTTGCCTCTCCCGCATTGGCCCCACTGCTCACGCGCGAGCGAATTTCACCACTCTATTTCTTTAGTTACACTTTCATTCCGCTGTCGGCCATAGCCTTTCCCCACATTCTCATCTTTTGCCTAACAGCGGAGAAGATGAACCACTTTAAGAAGACTGTGATCTTCTATCCACTCTGCATTCTCGCCATCTGGCTTCCCTGTGTTTTTCTGGGCGTGATGGCGAACCGCGTTACCGACATTCCCCAAGTACGAGCCAAGCAGGAAGCGCGGCGTGTTTTGGCGACGCAGGGGAAAACAATGGAGCCGGAAGCGCGCGATCAGTTGCGCGAGCAGGCCGCTGGAGACGACGTAATCATGCTGTTGCTTCAGCGTTACGCGCCTCTCTGGCTCGCGGGGCTGCTCGGCGCCGGCATCATGGCGGCAGTCATGGCGAGCGATTCACAGATCCTGGCCCTCTCGACGATGTTCACCGAGGATATCTTCGCTTTTTACGGCGGCAAGAGACGTTTCGGCGAAGCTGTGCAGGTACACACCGGCCGCATCTTTATCGTGATTATTACGATAGTGGCCTATGCGGTGGCTTTACGGGCGCCGGAGACGATCTTCGAGTTGGCGATTCAGTACGCCTTTTCAGGTTTTGCAGCTCTCTCTCCACTGCTCGTCGCGGCACTGTTCTGGAAAGGAAGCACTAAGTGGGGCGCGTTGGCCGTAACGTTATGGACCGCCGCGGCAGTAGTTGCCGTTGCTGTTTTTCAGCACGCCGTGCCGGCGCCAGCTCCGGGACCACCCCTTGTCTTTTGGAACCTCGGGGGAACGGAAGCCCTATCCCGCACTCCCGGCGGAACGGCAGTTTTCGGTTTCATGCCGGTTGTTCCCATGGTGCTGGTGTCCGCGTTGCTGATGGTGGTTGTGTCTCTGGTTACGCGGAAACCTAAACAGACGACAATTGCGAAGTATTTTGGGTTTTCAAAGTAAGTGACGGATGCGGGAGGCAGAATTAGCCGCGGATTTACGCGGATGAACGCGGATAGGAAGAAAACCCAGTAAGAGCAGAACTCACGTCAGCCAAGTAGGATGTCCTAACAACTCAGCGCCACATGGTGTCGACTTAACCTGTTGATCTTTTCTTCCTATCCGCGTTCATCCGCGTAAATCCGCGACTGATTCTCAGCCGAAGCAATACAGTCGACCATCCTGAGAGCCGATGACGATGCGGCCTTTGCCGATTGCGGGTGAGGCTGAAAGCGGAGCACCGGCGTTGAACTCCCAAAGCTTTGCGCCGGTGTTGAGATTGAGAATGTAGAACCTGCCGTCGTTTGAACCGACAAATACTCGTCCACCCGCAATCGCCGGCGAAGACTCGACCCGCGCTTTCGTCGCAAAAGTCCAAACTGCTTTACCGGCGCTGTTCAGACCGTGCACCATCTTGTCGCGCCCACCCACCACGATTCGATTTCGAGTTACCGCGGCAGATGAATAAAAGGGAAAGTGGCGCTGCGGGTGTTGATAGCGCCAGACGATGCGATGTTCCTTGAGGCTTACCATTAGTACTTCGTTATCGAATGTTCCGTAGTAGGCGGAGATGCCACTGAGGGCCGGCGAAGCACCGGTATAAGCGCCCGACGAGACATTAAACATCTCGTGGCCGTCGGAAATGCGGATGCCGCGAAAGAGCTCATCGCAACCGGCAATAAAAGCGAGACCGCCTGAGATACTCGGCGTGGAGTGGACCGGGCCGTTGGTCTTTAGCTTCCAAATTACCGAGCCGTTGCGCATGGATATGCAATAAAGATGTTCGTCGTAGGAACCGATCAGGACCCGGTCACCCACCACCACCGGTGACGACTTGATTTCGCTTCCCGCTTTGAAGGTCCACACTCTCCTTCCATCGGATGCGTTAACCGCGTGAAGCACGCTGCCGAGATCGCCGATGAAGACCATGCCATTACTGTAAGCCGGTGAGGATTCTCCGATGGGTGCGCCGGTTTGATATTTCCAGTAGACGGCGCCATTTTCCAGATTGAGAGCGACGAGCTCACCCTTCTGCGAGCCGACGAAAACGGTACCGCCGACGATTGCTGCCGAAGACTCAATTGACTCGCCCGCCTCGTAGGTCCATAACAGCTTCGGTTCATTGGGAACAGTCGATTCCGAGACGCCAGTCAGGCGATGGTTTCCACGAAACTGCGCCCAGTTATCTGCTGGAGTGTCCTGCGCTATCAGCGTGATAGGCTGCCAGCAGCAGATCGTAATCAGCAGGGCCACCACAGACCTCAGTACGCAACCACTCAACCTCTTCACTGGGAGCGCGGGCGTCCCGCCCGCTGCGAGAACCGCAAGGTGCGAGAACCTTACAAACTGCTCGATCCTCGATCTCATGCTCGCGCTTCGCGCTCGCAGCGGGCGGGATGCCCGCGCTCCCAGTGAAGAAGTTGAGTGGTTTAGCGGCCGACCAACGAGCACTGACGTCAGAATGCGCACTGATAGACCTCCAACGCGCCCTTTAAGTCGAATGGACGCGGGTTGAAGCGCCCGGTCCACTGTTCGGCCGCCTCTTCGGCCAGCATCGAGAGATCGGAGCGAGGCACTCCAGCGTCGCCGAGCCTCCTGTGCAATCCTCCTGCCGTGGCCAGTTCTTCCAATCTTCGAGCCAGCCTCTCGGTAGCTTCCTTGCCAACGGTTTCAGCATTTGCGGTTGAGAGTTTCAGTAGTTCCGCGTATCGCCCGGCCGCTGCTGGTCCATTCCAGCGCACCACGGAAGGCAGCAGCATGGCGATCGATGCCCCGTGCGCAGTTCCGTAGTGAGTGGTTAACGGATTTGCGCAAGCATGGGTAGCGCCAAGCATCGAATTCTCGATCGCCACGCCGGCAAAGTAGGCCCCCAACTGCATTGCGCCGCGTGCTTCGAGATTGCCTGGATCCGCTAATACGCGTTCATAGTTGCGCTCCAGGAGACGCCACGCCTCACGCGAGAAGACTTCGGAGAGCGCAGTTCGCCCGGTAGTCACGAAGGTCTCCACCGCGTGAGCAATCGCATCAAAACCTGAGGTCGCAGTAACATCGGATGGTTGCGAAACAGTCAAAGCTGGATCGAGTAGCGCGATGCGAAAGGCTGCATCTGGATCACCGCACGCGAGCTTGACGTGGGTTTGCGCGTCGGAGATTAAGGCGTAGGTTTGCGCTTCGCTGCCGGTTCCGGCGGTGGTGGGTATGCCGACCATCGGCAGCAAAGGTCGCGTTGCTTTGCCGTAGCCGTGATAGTCATGCATTCGTCCACCATTGGTCAGCAGAAAATTGATCCCCTTGGCACAATCAAGAGAACTGCCGCCGCCGATCGCGATGATCGAATCGATGTTTAGTGATGCGGCAAAGTCGCGACCCGCTTCTACCATCTGCGTGTCAGGGTTGACTTCGAAATCGTGAAACTCAACCACTTCGATGCCTGCCTCGCGCAAGGGAGACACGGCTTCGGCAACATGGCCAGACTTCACCAAACCACGATCGGCTACCAGCAGCGTCTTGCGAAAGTTTAGCTCACGGGCTAATTCGCCGAGTCGGCTGATGGCGCCGGCGCCGAAGATGACGCGAGTACCTGGATAGTAGTCGAAGGCTTCCATTGTCGCGATAGTAGATTCGAAAGCGGGAATAGCTAGTTGACCAGACATCGAGTCCGCGGGATTAACAATTTGCTAAGATCAAGAGCGGGAGTAAACCACCCTTCCCGACCTGCGAGCTTTTTCAAATTGACTCACTCCTTTTCTGGTTGAAGGCTTGGCCCATGGCGCGAACTTGCAAGTTTAATTATCTCTCAGGTCGGGAGGGTGGTTTACCGCCGCTGATTCGTCGGCCGACTGTGAATTAACACCTCCAAACTTAATCAAAATCACTTTGGCTGTGCAGCAGGCTTCGTTGGAATTTCCGCAAGCGCGTAAAGCTGATTACGATTCGAAATATAGAGAACACCATTCGCGGGCACCGGCGTAGAATAGACGGAGCTACCCAAATTGTTTTCAGCGATTACCTTTTTCGTTTTACCCTCTTGCAAGACTGTAACGTCTCCATCTTCATCGCCAAGATAGATCTTACCGTCGATGAGCATCGGAGATCCCCAGACGGCGGCGAACATATCGTGGGTCCAGTAGACCTGCCCGGTTTTGGCGTCGAGACAGTGCAGGAACCCACTGTAGTCGGGATAGTAGATAAGACCGTCCTTGATCGCTGCGGTTGAGACGGAGCGCCGAATTTTGTCGTAGTGCCATACCAATCCTGTCTTGGTAATGTCGCCGCGTTTCGTCGCGTCAATGCAATAGAGATGGCCGGGGCCTTCGCCATGTTCCGGGTCTTGCCCGTTGGCAATGTAGACCTTGTCTTCGTAGATAACCGGCGTCGAGATAATCTCGTTTCGCGTCTTGGGCCAGACAGAATCCTTGGGGTTAGTGTCAAACTCCCAAAGCTTCTTCCCCGTCAGCGGCTCATAGCCGCGAATCCAGCCGTCGCCCTGCGCGTGTACAAGCATGTCCATACCGCCTACTCGCCCAAGCGCCGGTGCAGACCACTGCCCGTGCAAAATGCGATCGCCCACAGAATTGTCTTCCCAGACCAGCTTGCCCGTTTTCTTATTGAGGGCGATGATGGCGGGTGCTTTGGGCGAAGGGATATTGACGTGGCTCTCATCCTGCCCATTCGATGTACTGACAAAGATCAGATCGCCGAAGATCGCCGGCGAAGAATTCGCCAGATTGTGTGGCTGGGACCCTACTTCCTCCATCATGTCGAAACGCCAAACGACGTCGGCATTAAAGTCGCCGGTCAGCTTCTCGTCCGTCACCGGGCCATCGTTCTCTTTGTCGCGAAAGCCTTGCGTATCGAGGCACATTAGCTCGGCGCGGTTCGAGACATAGTAGATCCGGTCTCCTTCGACTATCGGCGACGATGCGAGTCCTTGATAGGGCCAGTCGTTGACGCGGCCGGCGACCAGCTTGTCGTGAACCATTTGCCACATGAAGGCGCCGTCCGACTCGCGAAAGGCCATCAACACGCCCTTGTCGCCCTTGATGTTGGGATCACGCAAGCCCTCATTGTTGGTGCCAACGAAAGCCATGCCGCCGGCGACGACCACATTACCGTAGCTCTGCGAGCCGAGCGCAGCGACCCACTTAACGTTCTTCTTCGTCTTCGCATCCCAATTGGTTGGGAGTCCTTTCATATTAGAGACCATGTTGCGGTCGGGCGTGCCGCCCCACATGGGCCAATCGCCTGAACCGGGGTCGGAAGCGGAAACAGTAGGCAGTAGCCACAAGGCAGTAGGCAGTAGGCTGGTCGCTAACACCGCGAATACTATCGTTGAAAGTCTCTGACCAAAGGTCCTTCTTCTACTGTTCCTGTTGCTAGTCATTTTCTGTCCATTCCTTCTCTGGGTTGCTGGTATTTGTCTGCCTACTGCCTACTACCTACTGCCTACTTATTTGGATACACCTTCAGGTTGTCGAAATAGATTTCAGCCACCGCATTACCGAAGATGCCGGGACTGCCTTGATGATTACCGATTGGATCAACGCGCTCGATCATCCACGCCGCGGGCTCCGGCTCTCCGATTGGCCAGACCTTTCCGCGGGCGCGCACTTTTCCATCTTGCAGGTTCTCAACCATCAGCTTCATGCGATACCAGGCAGCCGGCTTCCAGGCGAAAGGAACTGTCACGGTGCGCCCGGTCTCGGGTTGCCACTCTTCAATGCGGAGCGTTTGGCCGTTGCCGTACATCACGAGCGCGTAGCGCTGCGCTATGACACCTGCGTCTCCCTGCTGCCGTCGCTTCTCGGTAGCCCAGATGTCAGCCTCGACTGTGTAGTCTGATAAGTTTGAAGGTCCCATGTAGGCCCGCGCCCGCGTTAACAGCGATGAGCCTTCGGTCGTCTTGACGAGCAACCGTTTGCCATCAACGTCGCGCACGGCATACTTCGTCAAGGTGTTGGTCCATGTTACCGGGACACTGGCCGGTGCGAGACTGTCGAAGGTCTCGCTCCAGGGAAGCAGCGGAGCAATGCGCACGCGCGCCGCCCCTGTTAAGCCGGCAACCGTCGCCTTAACCGATCCCGCCTGCCAACCGCCGTCACTTGCTGCGACGAACTGTCCGTTCTCAACCGTGCCCTTCAGCTTATCGAGCGACCACTCGGCCGACTTTTCTTCGCGAATAAAATTACCCTTCTCATCAAAGAGCCGGACACGGAGGTTCACTTTGTCTCCAGGCTTCAGCATGAGCTCAGTGGGGAAGACCTGCACGTGTCGGGGCGTTGCATTGGCGTCAGCCGCGTTGCTGGTCGCACCGGATAAGTTCGTCGGCGCAGCCGTGGAAGTGACGAGCTTCTTGCCAATGGCGTAGAGGTTCGAGTCGCTAACCAAGTAGATGCGACCATTCGACACGGCGACCGAGGCAATGATTACTTCCGGCTGCAACTCAGTGCCGAGTTGCTTCTGGTCGAGAATCTCGCAGCCCGTTGCGCCGGGTTTAAGAATGTAGAATTTGCCGCTCTCCGTCCCGACGTAGAGTTTGCCGTCAGCCAGAACCGGCGAAGCCTTTTGCACCGTACCAAGTGTTAGCCGCCAGAGTTGCTTGCCAGTGTTGAGGTCAAACGCAGCGAGGTTTGCACTATTATCAATTTGATAAAGGCGTTCGCCATCGATCACAGGCGACGAGAAGCCGCCCATCCAGCCAAAGACACTCCACCTGACCTGGTCCTTCTTAATCTCGCCGTGCCCGGTCGCGTCAACCGACGCGATCATGCCCATCTCGCTCGAGTCCAGGTTCTCCTCGCTATGCGTCACGATGGCATCCATGCCGTGCATAACGACTCCGGAATTGATGCCACGCTTCGATATCTCAATCTTCCAAACCGGCTCGCCCGTCTGCGCCTTGATCGCGTGGACCATTCCATCACTCGCCCCCTCAATCAACAAGCGCGTGCCATTCACGTTGACGATGGTCAACGGCGCGTAGGTCGTGTCGTAGGGCCGGCCACCGGGCGCGCTAATCCAAATTGTCTCTCCTGTGCGCTTGTCGAAAGCCATGAAGCGATGCGCGCCACGCCCATGATCGCCCCAGACGAAGGTAACGCCACTGACGATAACAAGATCGCCGTCAATGATCGGCGAGACGGTTCGGCCGCCGTGCGTAGTGAGTAAGCCGAAATCCTCTCCCAGCGACCGCTCCCACAAAACCTTTCCACTGCGATCCAATGCCAGAAGGGTGCCGCCGACACCAAAGGCATAAACATTTCCGGTGGCCGGATCGCCTGCTGGCGAGGCCCACCCCACTCGATGGGGCGGAACGTCGCTCAAGTAGATGTTGAATCGGTGCTCCCATAGAAGTTTTCCCGTATCGGCGTTGAAGCACATCACGCGTTCCTGCTCCAACTCGCCTTTGCCCGCGGTGTTTTGCAAGTAAACTCGATTATCCATCACGATGGGCGCCGAACGTCCGCCGTAGGGGATCTTCCAGGCGAGATTTTGCCCCGCCGGGGACCAGGCTGAAGGCAGTCCTTTTTCGTTGGAAATACCATCACGCGCCGGACCGCGCCACTCAGCCCAATCGCTTGCCGACGCAGTCGTCAGCAGGACTAGAAAGAAACTGAGGTTCAAAAAAATGGAAAGAAGTTTAGTCATTTTGGATTTCCGTTCGAATCTCTGATCAAGAGGTCCTACGCGAATTTATAAAAGAAACCAAAAGGCCTGAACTGCTGCAACCATAACGTTGTACAATACGTGGACCCAAGTTGCAGTGATTCACTTTTTCTTTGCGCCAACTTATTGAATTTAACATTCAAATGGTGAACTCCCAAAAGCGTGGAGAGCTCCTATGATTATCAACCGGCAATTCCTCCTGGCATGCATTCTGGTGTTTAGTTCAATCGCGGCATTTGCACAGACGCCCAAGCAGGAACTCAACGATCAATTCTGGGAGGCGGTACGTAAGGGCGACCTGGCACTGGTTACGTCTCTACTAGATAAAGGCGCCGACGTGAATGCAAAATTTCGCTACGGCACAACGGCGCTCTTTAAAGCTGCGGAGCGGGGCTATCTGGAGATTGTCAAACTCCTGCTCGCACGCGGAGCGGACGCCAGTGTAAAGGACACTTTTTACGGCGCTACCGCAATGACCTGGGCGCTCGAGAATGGACACGCGGACGTTGTGAGTGCACTGCTAGAGAAAGATCCCGGCAGCGTTAACGATGTCTTAATGACCGGTGTGAGAGGTGGCAAAACGGCTCTGGTCAAGGTCGCGTTAGCAAGAGGAGATGTGAAACCGGAAACGCTTACGGCGGCCCTTGTGCTTGCAAACGATGACAAAGACCACGCCGAGATTGCAGACATGCTCAAGAAAGCAGGCGCCGTGGCGCCACCGGAGCTTGACGCCGCGTTGCTGCAATCGTACGTGGGCAAGTACAAGGACGAAGCGGGAACAGAGATAGCGATCACACTCACTAACGGCCGGCTCTTTGCCGTCCCTACAGGCCAGAGGCCGTTTGCTTTGATGGCCGTCAACAATACCACTTTTAGACCTGTGGCCTTCGATGGCATCGTCGTCAGCTTTAAGCTCGAGTCGGGCAACATTACGAGCCTGGAGTTGAAACGAGGACAAGTCACAACGCAGATGAAACGCGTGACTGAAGCCAAACAACCATAGTCGAAAGAGTGGTTCCGGTAAGGACCACCTGCGGTAGAGACTGTGTGAATACTCAGCGTCAACTCCTTGCAGTAGAGCCTGAGTATTCACACCCTCGGTAGCGGGTGGGTGGTATCGCGTTCAGGACCCAACCGCTAACGCAGATCGTACTGACAAGAATTCAAGGACTCGAGGGACTCCGATGAAAAGGCTCGTGTCAATCTTCTTCTGTCTGTGCCTGATAGCCGTCGGCGTCCAGGCGCAAAACTGGCCGCAGTTCCGTGGTCCCGGCGCCGCCGGTGTGGTCGAAGGACACCCAGCTGCAGTCGCTTGGGATGCAGAGAAGTCAGTAAACACTCTTTGGAAGACCGCGATACCTGGTCTCGCGCATTCGAGTCCCGTAGTGTGGGGCGACAAGGTTTTTGTGACGACGGCCGTAACCTCTGGACCCAAGGACGAGACGCGCTACGGGCTCTACGGTGATGTGACTCCAGTCAAAGACGATCCGAAACACACCTGGAAGGTGTATGCGCTCGACAAGCTAACTGGCAAGATCCTTTGGGAGCGGATCGCCTACGAAGGCCTTCCGAAGGTCAAGCGACATCCAAAGTCAACCCACTCAGATTCCACGCCGGCGACTGATGGTAAGTATCTTGTCGTCCTCTTCGGTTCTCACGGTCTTTATGCCTACGATCTGAAGGGCAAGCTGTTATGGAAGCAGGACATTGGGATGCTCGACTCGGGGTGGTTCTACGATCCTGACTATCAATGGGAACACGGCAGCTCGCCGATCATCTATCGCGATCTCGTCATTGTGCAAGCGGACATTCAGAAAGACTCTTTTATCGCTGCATACAGTTTGAAAACCGGCAAGATTGTTTGGAAGACGCCCCGGGCGGAGATTTCTTCATGGGGCACGCCCACAATTTACGAAGGCAAGACACGGACTGAACTGATCACTAACGGCTCAAAGGCCATCCGCGGCTACGATCCGGCGACGGGTAAGGAGCTATGGCGTCTCACGCCCAATTCCGAGGTCACGGCCCCGACGCCGTTTGTAGCACGTGATCTGATCTACATCACCAGCGGCTACGCCCCAATCCAGCCCATCTATGCGATCAAACTCGGCGCCACCGGCGATATTTCCTTGAAGGAGGGAACCACCTCCAATACCTTCATCGCCTGGAGTAAGCAGCGAGGCGGCCCCTATATGCCGACGCCCGTGGTCTACGGTGAAGTGCTCTATACCTGCTCGAATCAAGGTGTTTTGACTGCCTACAACGCCGACAACGGTGATCGTCTCTATCAGGAGCGACTGGGTGGCAAGGGCGGCGCGTTCACAGCGTCGCCGGTTGCGTCCGATGGCAAGATCTATCTGGCGAGCGAGGACGGAGATGTTTTCGTCGTAAAGGCCGGACCGAAATATGAACTGCTCGCCACCAATCGCGTGGGCGAGGTGATGATGGCCAGTCCAGCGATCTCGGATGGGTTGATCATTGTACGTGGACTCAACCACATCTTTGCGTTTGGCCCGGCTGTAACGCCGAAAGTAGGGTCGGTAACTGATAAACAATAACCCGGGTTCGGCTTGCGAGATCTTTTCCGGCCCTGAAGGAATTCGAAAAATGAAACTCTTTGGACGCATCGGGATCGCATTTGTTGTTACTACTCTCTTGACCCTGTTCTTTACGAAATCTACGGGCGCATTTGCCGGGGCGACTTGGCCGCAATGGCGAGGACCTTCCGGACAAGGCATCTCCGAGGAGAAAAATCTTCCGGCGCTGTGGAGCGCTACAAAAAATATCAAATGGAAGACGCCGATCGCTGGGCGCGGACACTCATCACCCATCGTTTGGGGCGACAGAGTTTTCGTCACGACTGCGATTGAAGGCCCGCTTGTGCCGGGAGCGAAAGCCGTGAAGCATATGGATGGCGAGAAGGAGTTTATCCATCCCGATAGCGTTGGGGCTGATCATAAACATCTTTTCAAAGTTATCTGCCTCAACCGCAAAACAGGCAAAATTCTGTGGGAGGAGACTGCGTTTGAGGGTACGCCTTACGACGACCGGCATCGTAAGGGCTCATTCGCCGCTTCCACTCCCGCGACCGATGGCAAGTATGTTTATGCCTACTTCGGCACGGAGGGTCTCTATGCCTACGATATGAACGGCAGACTCGCGTGGAAGGTAGATCTGGGCAAAATCGGGACGGTCGGAATGGGCACCGGCACCTCTCCGATTCTTTTCGGGCACCTGATTATCGTCCAATGCGATGAAGAAAACGGTGCGGCATCCTTCATCGTCGGTCTAAACAAAAAGACCGGCAAAGAAGTTTGGCGGACACCGCGAAAGATCCAAGTCAGTTGGGCGACGCCGCTACTTGTTCACACAGCCAAACGCGCCGAACTCATCGCCAGCGGGAACGAAGCCGTGATTGCTTATGATCCAGCGACGGGCAAGGAGTTGTGGCGTCATAAAGGAGTTGAAAGCAACGCTATTCCGTCTCCGGTCGCAAATAACGAAATGGTTTTTATCTCCGCTGGGTTTCCAGCCAAGGTTGCCATGGCCATTACGTTGGGCGGAGCCGGCGATCTCGTCGACAACGTAGTTTGGAAATATGGCAAGGGCACCGCTTATGTTCCGTCACCAATTCTTTATGGCGACTATCTCTACCTGACCACCGATCGCGGAATCCTGACCTGCCTTGACGCGCGGACCGGGGAAGTGAAGTACGAAGGTGGCCGCGTACCGATACCGGCGACGTTCACGGCATCGCCCATCGCTTTTGATGGGAAAATTCTGATCACCAGTGAAGACGGAGATACTTTCGTGATAAAAGCGGGACCCAGACACGAGATACTCGCAACAAATTCAGTGGGCGAGCCCGTTTATGCATCTCCCGCAGTCGCTGATGGAAACATCTTTATTCGTGGCGAGAAGAGTCTTTACTGTATTGGCAGTTGATTCATTGATGGTCTCGACCCCAGAAGTCGAACAACCGCTTGGGAACTATTTCGCCGCTCGACACGTCTAATGTTAATGAAATCACATGTGACACGTTTAATAGTTTAGAGAACCACTAATTAGCTCGGCTCGCGCTCAAAAGCGAAAGCGAAAACTGAGGAGGAGTAGATATGTTTGAACCTCAGGAATCGACCCCATGGTACCGGTCGGTCACGTCGTTGCTTGCCGCCTCACTGTTGTTGCCTCCAGTTGGCCTGGCACTGCTTTGGGCGCGTCGCCAGACGCCCACCAGGACAAAGCTATTTGGCACGCTCGGGATATTGTTGCTCGGCGCAGGATATTTCTTTCTCTACAACGTCTGGAGCAAATCGGGCGCAAACGAAGCCCACTACGCAGCCTTGGAACAGGAGCGGGCGCAACAGCAGCGCCAGGCAATGGACCAACCCGCAGTCAATAATCAAACATCTGCTGCGGCTACTCAAACCCAGCAATCCGCGGGTGTCCCTGAACAAGCACCAGCGGCTGGAACTTCACCTGAGATCGCCTCGGCGCACGCCTCGCGAAACTACTGGACTAACTTTCGCGGCCCCAATCGGGACGGCCGTTATGATGAGATGGAAGTTTTGACCAAGTGGCCGGCGCAGGGATTGCCATTAGTCTGGAAGGAAATGGTCGGGCTGGGCTATGCCTCGGTCGCAATAGCTGACGGCCGAGCTTACACGATCGAGCAGCGACGCCGCCAGGAGGTAGTGGCAGCGTATGACGTCAACACCGGCCGCGAACTCTGGGTCCAGGGTTGGAATGCCGAATACAGCGACACCACGGGCGATGGACCACGCACAACTCCCACCTGGGACAATGGCCGGTTATATGCGCTCGGCGCCACGGGAGAGCTTCGCTGTCTCGATGGGAAAACCGGGGCGGTGAAGTGGGGCAAGAATATTCTTAGCGACAATCAAGCGGAGAATCTGTCGTGGGCAATGGCAGCTTCACCTCTCATTGTAGATGACAAGGTAATCGTGCTTCCGGGCGGCACCGCCGGCAAATCAGTAGTGGCCTACAACAAGATGTCAGGCGCACCGGTGTGGAAGTCCCAGAACGACCGGCAAGCTTATGTTTCACCAATGCTCGTGACTTTAGCGGGACGGCGTCAGGTCCTGGTAGTGAGCGCGTCTCGCGTCTTCGGACTGGCTCCGGAAGACGGTGCGCTCCTCTGGAGTCTGCCGTGGGATACCGATATGGGCATCAATGTTTCACAACCCATCATGGTCGACAAGAGTCGATTCTTCATTTCTTCGGGCTACGGCAAGGGAGCAGCGCTGGTGGAGGTGACGAACGCGGGAAACAGTTTCACGGCGCGCGGCATCTGGGAAAACATCAACATGAAGAACAAGTTTAATAGCTCGGTCCTTCATGATGGATATGTCTACGGCCTGGATGAGGGAATTCTGACTTGCCTTGACGTAAACACGGGAGCGCGCAAGTGGAAGGGCGGGCGTTACGGCTATGGACAGATAATCCTGGCGAGTGGTCACTTGATCGTTATGAGCGATGCCGGAGAGCTCGCCCTCGTGAAAGCAACGCCTGCGGAATACTCAGAGGTGGCCCGCTTTTCCGCGCTCGAAGGAAAGACGTGGAACTACCCGGCGATTGCAGGTGGACGACTATTCGTCCGCAACGCGACTCAGATGGCTGCCTACAAGATCGCTGCGGAATAGGATCAACTTAGCGGATCAGCGGGGGTAAACCGCCCTTCCCGACCTGAGAGATGAATTAAATTGCGAAATTGCGCAAGCTTGAAGCCTGCAACCGGTAATCACTCAATTTGAAAGACTCTCAGGTTCGGAAGGGTGGTTTACTCCCGCTCTCCGTTACGGCTACTTCCGAACAAAGATCCGCTTAGCTTCATACGAGCCGTTTGGCCCATCGACATACACCGCGATCGTTAGTTCGTCCTCTCCGGTGAAAGTCCATTTCTTCGTTACCTGGGTGGTTACCGGTCCCTTGGGCGTATCCGTTGTAGTCACTTCGTTCACTACTAGTCCATTGCCAGCCGGTAGCCAGTTGGCTGTTCGTTTGCCCTTTGCGGGTGGGGCGTTGGGCGCTGTCAGCGGCGTGAACTCATGTTCTTTTCCGTCGAGCAAATAAATGTCCTTCACAGTTCGTTCGTTGTCCGGTTGTATGAGCCTGGTTTCCACCTCAATCTGATCTTCAGTTTGGGTCACGGTCATGGTCTGCTGCATATTTCCAGGCAGGCCAAAACTCCGGCTCCGATCCATTGCCCACGCACCATTGAAGTTAGGTTTCGGTGCGGCCATGGCCAACAAACAAAGAGTCAGGACCACTGCGCTGGCGCTAATAATTTTACGGGTCATTTCCGTTCCTCCCTGTTTTTGGTGTCCGATAAGTTTAGCTTGTCGCGGAGTCACGACAAACTAAAGGAACCTCTGATCAAGTAGGCCGTTCCTACTCTTCTAAGACCTTTCAATCCTCCCTACTGAGTTCTTAGCGATCTGAGTGTAGATTCATCTTTGATCAAAATGCGATTGCCGATCACCACTGGGTGTGCCCAGGTGGGACTGTTGGCAACTGTGTATTGCACCGAAGGTGCGTATTCTTTCGTGTTCACGGGGAGAACGATCAGATTGGCTTCGTTCGTAAGCGCCAGGAAAACCGAGCCACCAACATTGAGTATTGCCGCGTTCTCGCCCATGCGTCCGGGACCTTGCCAGAGAGTTTTTCCAGTGTCGGCGTCAAGCGCGAAGAACTGCCCTTTCTTGAGCACGGAGAAGCCGAACAGCGTGCTCCCATGCATGACCGGAGTGCTCAGATACAGGATGTTCTCCCGATTGTTCCAGATCTCCTGCGGTACGATCTCTCCGCGCTGTTTCGCGAGACGGATCGCGAACAAGCCTTGCTCCTCTCGCGAAAAAATCAGCATGTCCTTGTACGAGATGGCGGTAACGGAGTTTGTATCGTATTCAGACTTCGCGGGTAGCTTCCAGAGAAGTTTCCCGGTTGCTGCGTCCACGCCGACGAAATCCTTCTGCATGAACGTGACTAGTTGGCGCACACCGGCGAGCGTAACAAGGATTGGTGAAGCATATGCAGGACCATCCGTGTCGTTTGTCCACTTCACGGCGCCGGTTTCCGCATCGAAAGCCGTCAGAGCGCCTTTATCCTGACCGCCGACATGAGCGATGAGGAGGCCGTTATCGACCATCGGGGACATGGCCGTGCCGTAGACCGGGGAAGTGTTTGGGTATTGTTTCGAAAACTCGTGCCTCCATTTCACCTTGCCTGTGCGTGCATCATGAGCGGAGAGCACACCACTGATACCAAGCGTGAAGACGCTTCCATTGTTAACCACTGGCGTAGATTTTGGTCCTTTCCCATGACCCATCGCTGCTGGATTCATCTGGTAGGAGACTGGTTGACTCGACCTCCAAATCTCTTTCCCGGTGGTGGCATCGAGGCAGAGCAGTGTTTCCTCTTCGCCTTGCCGGGCGAAGATGTAAATTTTGCCGCCGGCTGCCACCGGCGAGGCATGTCCCACACCGACCGTGACCTTCCACTCCTCTTTCAAAGTTTTGGGCCACTCAGATGAAAGAGCAGGGACGCTGCCGTCGCGATTGGGACCGCGCCATTGCGGCCAGTCCTGTGCGTAGGATGACGTCGTAAACAGAATTATTGTGGACGCCGCCAGTATCGCGGACCACGAACGAAACGCGCTCATATTAGACCTCCAGTGAAATCACTCAGATAGTGTCCGACATGGCTGACTCACGAATTCGTTTCCTGTGAAAGAATGTCCTGCTACAAGCAAACGACAAACTAAAGTTTATCGGACATCCGATCTTTTCCGCTTCACCAACGAAAGCAGCGGCGCCGTCATGAACGTCGTAGCCAGCGCCA
>DASXSC010000048.1:0-6186 GCA_036506215.1 Pyrinomonadaceae bacterium
AAGCCGAAAACGATTGATGACTACCTTGCACGCGTGAGCGCCACGCAGCGAGCCGCGCTTGAGAAGCTTCGTCGAGACATCAAAGCCGCGGCGTCCGCCGCCGAAGAGTGCATCAGCTACGACATCCCAGGCTACCGCCTCGGATCGAGGCTGTTGGTCTCGTTCGGCGCTGCGAAGAACCATTGCGCCTTCTATCCCGGTGCTCAACCCATCAGGGCACACGAGAACGAGCTTGCCGGATATGATCTCGGTAAAGGCACGATTCGATTTCCGGCCGACAAACCGCTTCCCGCCGGACTCGTGAAGAAGCTTGTGAAGACGCGCATTGCCGAATACTCCGCCTAACCAGACGATGCGGTTAACAGCTACCGCTTTAAAAAGCAGTTGAGTGTTGAGAGATGAAAACGCTCGCTTTCAGTATCTGTAACTGAGTTATTCTCACATGAAAATGAAACCAGGAAAAGCTCTCGCGATAGTATTGGTGCTGGGTGTTGGCGCTGCGGTCGTCCCACAGTTGTGTGGCCAGACGCAGACGGGCGGCACGTTACCGAGCGCCAAGGAGATTGTGGCGAAGTACGATGAAGCTCTGGGCGGAGAGGCCGCGCTCCGGCGGCATACGTCTAGCACAATGAAGGGCACGAATGAGGTCCATGGGCCTAGCAAAGTAGTGACGCTGCCGTTCGTCTTCTATGCGAGCGCGCCTTACCTGCGCTTGGAAAGGTCTCATTGCCTGACAACAAGGGAGAGGTGTTGAGTGGATTCGATGGCGAGCTGGCCTGGAGCTTCGATCCGAGGAGCGGCCCAGCGATAACGACTGGCGATGAACGCGAATCCGCGAAACGAGACGCGGATTTTTACTACCCGCTGGACGAGCTGACCTGGTTCAAATCCATGGAGACAGCCGGCTTGGAAGATTACGAGGGTCAGCGCTGCTATCATTTGCACGGAATCAACAATTGGGGCAAAACGAACGACCATTTCTACGACCAGAAGACCGGACTCCTGGTCGGCTACGAATTCGACTCTGAATGGCGCGGCGGCTCGGGTCTCACGCATGAGATTTTTTCCGACTATCGAAAGATAGACGGTGTGCTCGTCCCGATGAAACAAGTCGTCAAGATCAAATCGAAGTCCGGTGGCGATTGGACCGTGTTGCAGGTTACGATCTACAGCTCCGTTACGTTCAATGACGTCGATCGGGCAGTCTTCACGCCGCCCCCGTCCATACGCGATCTTGTATCAAAGGGAAAACAGCACTCGACCCCTTAGCGGGCCTGGCGCACACGGCGTTTCACATTGCTCTACGGAATCGGACGCGAGTAAACTAATTGCTGATCATGTCGCAGAGCGGCGCCGTAATCATTACGTCGAAGGCTTCGACTATCACCCGGCAGTCGGATTCATTCCCGCTCGGGTTCACCTATTTCACCCATGACGCCTCAGCGAGAAATCATTGCGAGTATAGCGCCCATAAAAGTCTAACCAGGCGATGTAGCGAACCGCGCCCGCTCCGATGCGTAGCTTTTGTGTAGTTAGTTCGTCCAGCTTGCGGCCACGACCGCTCCTGGGCGGGGTCGCTGATCTTGTGTCTCGTTAGGCGATAACAGTACACACGCAACATATGACCACACAAAAGGACATGAAGATCGTGGAGGCCGATAAGACCTCTAAGCGATCAGACGGAGGAAAAGCATGGCGAAGGTATTAAAGCCGCGTGGAGAGGCCAAGAAGGCGATCTCCGACCGCATTCGAGCGGGCAAGGATCTTGCAGGCAAAGCTGAGATCGCTGAAAGCACCGGAGGATACGAGGACTGGCTCTTTATCTTCGCTAAATGGCGCGAAGAGACAGCCGCCGAGCTCACCACACTCTATGAGGAAAGAGACATCGGGCGGACATTCACTGCTGTTACGGAGACAGCAGAGCACTCATCTCCGCGCTTCACTTTTCCACATAGCAAAAGAGTACTCGAAACAGGGCTTTTCTGGCTGGACCGACTAATTGGGAGGCTCGAGCTTGCGGTTGGGCAATCCCCAGATGCCATCGGCATAGAGAGTTTACATCCCGAGATTTACGCGAAATGTCGTAACCTCTGTGAAGGGGGTGATTACGCAGAAGCTGTTGAAAAAAGTTTCAAGCTAGTTGGAGATAGGCTTCGTGCTCTTACCGGATACGAGACTGGATCAGATGCCTTTGGTAAGGGGCAGCTTTATATAGCCCGAGCGGCGGCTACCGATGTGGATAAGGATTTCCAGAATGGCGTGAAGTTTCTTACGATGGCGATCGATCGCTTCCGAAACGAGAGGAGCCACACGGAGAGTGGAAATATTAGCGATCCGATCCGTGCTTATGAATACCTGCGTCTCAGCAGCCTTGTTATGCATCTCTTGGAAGGAGCTCAGAGGCGTTCCTCGTAGGAGTTGGAAACTCAGATAAAAGTCCCGGCAAATCGTGAGACCTTAAATGGCTCCAGAGCGAGGCAAACGAGATTCGCCGACTGCGGACAAAAAACAGAAGACGCTGGGACATATGTTGACCGCCTTACAGCGAAGCTCCCGCCGCCTAACCCAGCGATGCAGCTAACGGGCCCTTGGCGAGGCAACTTCGGCGTGCTTGCCACCGACCCCGCCCGTGGCTTATCTCTTTCTCGTTAGACCCCGCGTATTTTTGATACAAGGTATGACAAGCGACGCATCGAAACTGCCGAAACACCTCCCGACGCCCCTGATCGAAGGGCGAGTCGCACCGCCGTTTGACGATCCCGTCGCGGCCAGCCTGCGTGGATTCGGGCCGCTCGGGCTTCTCGCGATTTTCCTCATCGTCTTGACCTCTGTCTTCAAGCCTCTGAGCGCCATTCTGGTGCTGGTGTGGGCCTGGCGGTCACACACGCCATGGCGTGAGATCGGCTACGTGCGACCCAAGAGCTGGCTTGGCAGTCTTGCCGTCGGCATCCTTTTCGGCTGCGCGTTTAAACTCCTTATGAAGGTGATCGTCATGCCGCTGCTCGGCGCCCCAGCAATCAATCCCGCTTACCATTACCTGGCAGGAAACCGGGCTGCACTCCCCGGAATGGTGTTTACGATGATTGTCGGCGCCGGCTTCGCAGAAGAGACTTTGTTCCGAGGTTACCTATTTGAACGCCTCGGCAAGTTTTTCGGGACTGGGGTCGGCGCAAAAGTATCCATCGTCCTGCTCACCTCTGCGTTGTTTGCCCTGGGCCATTACTCCAACCTAGGGCTTCCTGGCGTCGAACAGGCGATGATCACGGGCCTCGTCTTTGGGACGATCTTTGCAATAACGGGCCGGATCTGGATGGTGATGTGTGCGCATGCTGCGTTCGATCTTGCGGCGGTCGCGATAATTTATTGGAACCTAGAAGCCACTGTCGCTCAGCTCGTGTTCAAATAGCCGCTGTCACACCAAAGTCATCTAACTAGGCGATGCAGCGAACCCGCGCGTCACAGCGATGACAGTGATTGAAATCAAACCGCATCCTTGAGGCTGGAAAGTTTTTGAAGCTTCGGGCGTTGAGCCTGTGTTCCGGGAGAAAGATCACGCAATCGACTATGCCGAAACGCGCGCGTGCTTTCGCTCAGGTGAGATTCGCGCTTTGGATTCAACCGGCAACATCGACGTACCATTACGTTTAATGAGACGAATCGAATGCTGTGGCGCGAGTGTTGAACGTCAGCCAGTCTTAATCGGTTGTTTCGGACTTTGCACGCGCTTTTCAAGTCACGCGCATCGAGGTAGAGTGGTGTGCCGTGACGAGCGCTTCGTCAAGGCGCGCAAAGTGAATCCAACGAACTTTTTGGCCGAGCTGAAGCGGCGCAATGTTTATAAAGTTGCCGTCGTCACGTGCTATAGAATCCGGCGCTAACATGACAGTGAGCAGTCCCACCTCTGATTACGTGCTTGGCAGCACGGACGCCGAGCACGAGCGCCTGATCCGACAGGCCGCGCGTCTCGCTCCCCTAACCGAGCGACTATTCCGCGAAGCAGGAATCGCCCCAGGTCAACGTGTTCTGGATCTAGGCTCCGGCGTAGGAGATGTGGTGATGCTGGTGGCAAGATTGGTTGGTGATTCCGGAGAGGTTGTGGGAATCGAGCGCGACCCGCGCTCCCTCGACCGCGCGCGGGCTCGCGTGGCTGAAGCTGGCCTAAATAATGTGAGCTTTGTCCAATCCGATGTTTCCCAAATCACCGCAAGCGAACCCTTCGACGCAGCCGTGGGCCGTTTCATTCTGATGTGGCTTCCTGACCCGGCTTCCGTTTTGCGCCAGCTATCTCTGTTGGTTCGCCCCGGTGGAGTTGTTGCCTTCCAAGAACCGTCTTGGGCGCCTGTTTTTGCAATTTCGACGCACTTGACCCTTTGGTCGGCCGCTGCCTCTCTGATGTGCGAGACCATGCGACGCTCAGGGGCAAACCCAGAGATGGGACTTGCTCTCTATGGGATTTTTCAGGAGGTGGGACTGCCCGCGCCAACCATGCAGATGGAAGTACCGCTTGGCGATGATCCAGACTTCATAGGCTGGATATACGATGTTATGTGCAGCTTGCGACCGCAAATTGAGCGGCTAAACCTGTCTCTAAGGAAGCTGGGTGACTTCGATACGCTGCAAGAGAGGCTTCAAAAGGAGGTTGCGGCATCGAACGGCGTTACCAGTTGGATGGCCGTCGTCGGGGCATGGGCCCGAAGGTAACCAGGCGAACCGCTCGCTGTGGTGCCACCAATTCTCTAAAACGCGAAATTCGGTTTCCCGAAACTTTTGGAATCGGGTTGTTGGCGTGCACGAATTCGACCGAAGCCTGACCGATCGATGCAACCATTCCTTCTGGACGACTACCTCTTGGCAGGTCCGGGACATCACCGTGCAAGTCTGGACAGTTCAAGAAGGATTTGGGACTGGAAGTGAGTTCCGCCAGACAGGCTGCGCGGCTAATAATTTTCGAGTTCATGAGGTCCTTTTTCGTTGGTCCAAGTGCTCCAGTCGCTCACCTTCTGGATTTGTGATACACTGGGGCTAACGCACGGAACCCTCCGCACGCTCGCCGTCAGTGTTAGCGCATTATTTTACCTTAACTTCGATAGCTTTTGATCTTGCTATCGGCGTTGTCGGGAGGCGCACTTTCAGCACTCCGTCGTGGAAGTCCGCTGTCACTTTTGTGCTATCGGCATCTTCGGGCAGCGTGAAGCTGCGTCGGAAAGTGCCAAAGCATCGCTCGATACGATGGAATTTCTTTTTCTGATCTTCCTTCTCGATTTTGCGTTCTCCGGAAACGCTAAGAATGCCGTCTTCGACTGTTACCCTAACGTCATCCTTCTTCATTTCAGGCAGGTCAGCTTTGAGAACATACCCGTGATCATCCTCACTGATATCAACCTCCGGAGACCAATCTGCGACCGTCAGGCTGGGGATCTCCCCACGGCCTATTCTGTTTGGAAAGCCGCCCAAGAAGAATGGATTGAAGCGATTTTGTGGCGCTTCTTCCATCTCTCTGAGCGGATTCCAAGTTATTACTTTATTCAATGTATTCATTTTATTTTACCTTTCTGGATTGAGTTAAAGGCATCTTGGGGCATGCCGCTAACCGCTTGTTGTCAGAGTCAACCCTAATCTTGTGTACGTTGAGGGATGCTGAATTACGAAGGCGAAACTCTCTGGCGCAGCAAAAGCGCGGTGGGCAAAGCGAAAACGTCCCGGAAGAAGCCGAGGCCGCAGAGGAGTCAAGTCGCGTTTTAGCGCATGCTCGTGCTTCGTTCTTTCACGATCTCCACATACGCTCTCAGCGCCATAGAAGCGTTCTCGCCCTTCCATGCGATGCACGATTCGGTCATAACTGTCGGAATTAATGGCCGGAATACGACATTCTCGTGCGGCAGTTTTTTGACCTTATCGGGTAAAAGAGCGACCCCCAGGCCCGCCGCCACCGCGTGAATGACTGTTCGTTCAAGATCCGCATCCTGGAGAACTTTGGGCGTAAAGCCAACCCGCTGGCACGTCGTGGTCAGCCAATGGCGATAACCCGGATAGGCAGTCTCCGAAATTCCGATAAAGAATGTCGGCTTTAGGTCTCGCAGTTTGATAACTGGCTTCCTTGCTAAGCGATTGCTTTTTGCCAGCGCTGCGACGGTTTTATACGAGGCAATCGATCGAAATTGCAAACGGCGCTCTTCGATCGGCTCT
>DASXSC010000049.1:0-25787 GCA_036506215.1 Pyrinomonadaceae bacterium
TCAGATTGCGGTCATTGAAGGCTTTACGCCCTCGCGCCACCGCATCGCACGGTTGCTCATCGCAATTGAGTTCTATCGCGCCGTTTCCTTCTAAAGCTTGTCCGCGGCCCGAGTGCGGCACCACCGCCGCAATCACGCCTAATAAGACAAAACCGAAGAAGGTGATGGTCGAGCTCTTCAGCGTATGCATTGTCTTTATTCCTTCCTGGATATTCGGTTGGACTTTGAGTCCCGTTCTCACTTAAGTAAGCGGAATCCGGCACGGAATGCGGCAATGGTAGGAAGAAATTTTCCCCGGCCAAGTGGCCAACCACCGGCGGGTGTAGTAAATTCAGTGTCGCGACAGAACATTTCCCGGGGTGAAGGTTCATGACCCCAGACTCACCCAAAGAGGTCTCTCTACTGCTCTTAGCTTGGAGCGACGGCGACCAAGCAGCGCTCGACAAGTTGGTCCCGCTGGTCTATGAAGAGCTGCACCGGCTGGCTCATCGCTATATCAGTCGCGAACGTCCCGGCAACACGCTGCAAACTACAGCCTTGGCCCATGAGGCTTATTTACGCCTGTTTGATGCGAAGGGTGTGCGGTGGGAGAACCGTGCTCATTTCTTTGCCGTCGCGGCCAAAACGATGCGGCGAATCCTGGTTGATCTGGCGCGGGCCAGGCGCAATCTCAAGTGCGGCGGTGGGGCACAGCAGGTCTCACTCGATAGAGTTTTGGTTGTCTCGCCGGAACGCGGCGCAGATATGCTCGCTCTGGATGAGGCGTTGGTGAGGCTGGCAGCACTCAACCCGCGGCAGAGTCAGGTGGTGGAGTTGCGATACTTTGGCGGACTTACTGACGAGGAAGTGGGCGAGGTGATCAAAATCTCACCCCGCACAGTGCGGTCTGACTGGAGATTGGCCAAGGCTTGGCTGTACCGTGAGTTGAACAGAGAAGTAGATGATGACACCTGAACGTTGGGAGCAAGTCGGTCAGCTCTATCAAGCCGCACTGGAACTGCGTCCCGGCGAACGTACGGCCTTCCTGAGACAAGCGTGCGGTGAGGACGAGTCATTGTGCCGGGAGGTGGAGTCGTTGCTCGCCGCCGAACAGGACGGCGCAGATTTCCTGGCTGCAGGAGCGATTGATGACGCAGCCAAAGCGCTCGCAGAGGAGAAGTCGTTTTCGCCGGGGAAACGGCTCGGCCATTACCAAGTGCGCTCGCTCCTGGGGGCGGGAGGGATGGGTGAAGTCTACCTGGCGCGAGACACCAAACTGGACCGCGCCGTCGCGCTGAAAATCCTGTCCGCCGAATTCGCTGCCGACAAAGATCGGATGCGCCGCTTCGAACAAGAGGCCAGGTCCGCGGCCGCTCTCAATCATGCCAACATCGCACACATCTATGAGATCGGCGAGGCGGAAGGCAAGCACTTCATCTCGATGGAGTACATCGAGGGCGAGACGCTGCGCAACGAGATTCACCGCGAAAAGAACTCGCTTCCTAAGCTCCTGAAGTACCTCGCCCAAGTGTCCCGCGGTCTGGCGAAGGCGCACGAGAAAGGGATCGTGCACCGTGACCTCAAGCCGGACAACATCATGATTACGCGCGACGGCGACGCGAAGATTCTCGACTTCGGACTGGCAAAGTTAGTTGAGCCGACGAAGCCGACGGGTGGTGACGGAGTTCCAAGTGAGGTTGCCACAGCCAGGATATCGCAACACTCCACACCCGGAATGGTAATGGGCACGGTTGGCTACATGTCGCCGGAGCAGGCGCAGGGTAAGGTGCGTGAGATAGACCACCGCTCCGACATCTTCTCCTTCGGCTGCATTCTCTATGAAGCTGCCACCGGGCTGAGAGCCTTCGACGGAAAGGATGTGCTGGACTCGCTGCATAAGATCGTATACGCGCCGACGCCGCAGATTAGAGACACCAATGCCGCAGCGCCGTTCGAATTGCAAAGGATCGTTCGCAGATGTCTGGCGAAAGAACCCGAGAAGCGATACCAGTCAATCAAAGATGTAGGCATTGAATTAGAAGAACTCCGGCAGGAGTTAAAGGGCTTTCCCGAATTTCAGCAGACCGTCCAATCGGCGGCACGCGTCAGGTCAGTAAGTCCCGACGAGCAGGCAAAACCAGAGGGCACTTACCCACTAGCAATCGGCACGTCGGAAGTTGGGGCCTCGCGGCCGACATCAAGTGTCGAATATGTCATCAGTGGAATCAGCCGCCATAAGCGCGCGGCGCTGGCTGCCCTGCTGGTTGTAGCAGGAATCGCGGCGGCGAGTTGGTATTACTTGCGCTCGCAAAACTCTAAGGGCGCCATTCACTCCATCGCGGTCTTGCCTTTTACTAATGTGAGTAAAGACACGGACATGGAATATCTCTCTGATGGCATCTCGGAGAGCCTTATCAACAGTCTCTCGCAACTGCCGAACATTAAGGTAATCGCGCGCAGTTCGTCCTTCAGGTACAAGGCCAAAGAAGTTGACTTGCAGGAAGTGGCGAAGGCATTAGGCGTCGACACGATCCTAACCGGAGAGGTCACCCAGCGCGGCGAGAACCTATCGATCAGCGTCGAACTTGTCCATGCCAGCGATAAGACGCAAATGTGGGGCGAGCATTACGACCGCAAGATGTCAGACTTTCTCGCGGTCCAGCGCGAGATTACGAGCGAGATAGTCGAGAAACTGAAGCTGAAGGTTTCGGGCGAAGAGCGGAGATCTGCCAAACACTACACCGAGAGCAACGAGGCTTATCAGCTCTATTTAAAAGGCCGGTTCTACTGGAACAAGCGGACGGCCGAAGCGCTTCAGAAATCAATCGAGTATTTCAATCAAGCGATTGAAAAAGACACCGGCTTCGCATTGGCTTACGCTGGTTTGGCCGACAGCTATGTTGTACCTGCCAACCGGCTGCCACCGCGAGAAGCAATGCCTAAAGCTAAGGCGGCAGCGATGCGCGCACTGGAACTGGACGAGACGCTCGCCGAAGCACATGTTTCACTAGCCCGCGTGCTAGCAGCATACGATTGGGACTGGACCAGTGCCGAGAGGGAATATAAGCGGGCCATCGAGCTGAATCCGCGCTATGCGACAGCTCACCAATGGTATGGCGGATACTTATCGGTAATGGGCCGCAGCGATGAAGCGATTGCCGAGAGAAAACGGGCCCAGGAACTGGACCCACTCTCCCTCGTCATCAACTTCGAATTGGGACTGGCTTTTTACTACGGCCGCGACTACGACCAGGCTATCGAACAGTTTCAAAAGACGCTGGAGTTAGACCAGAACTTTTTTCCGGCGCACAATTTCCTTTCTGCCGCTTATGAACAAAAGGGGATGTATAGCGAAGCCATTGCTGAATTTAAAGACGCGATTCCGCTGAAAGGAGGCGGTGAACCGTCACTTTCAAAGGCCGGTCTCGGCCATGTCTATGCGGTATCAGATAAGAAAAGGGAGGCGCAAACAATACTCGACGAGCTCAAGCAACTTTCCGGACAAGAATATGTGCCTGCCACCAGCATTGCCTTAATCTATGCAGGCCTGGACGAGAAGGACCAGGCTTTTGCCTGGCTCGACACTGGCTACGAACAGCACGCTTTTCAAATGCAATGGATTGGGATAGACCCAAGATGGGACAACCTGCGCTCAGACCCACGCTTCAAAGACCTCTTGCAGCGTATCGGCCTGCCGCAGTAGCAAAAAACTGACGTTAATGATCTTTGCCGGAATTTTGCCAGAACGCGCCTGACTCTTATACAGTTTTTAGCAGCGTAAAGTGACTTCTCTAGCCGCTCCAAGTGATAAAGATTTCGTCACCCGGCACAATACCACAAGCAAAGTGAGGTAGATCATTGTTGAATTACGATGGCCGCAAGCTGAGACAAGACAACTCATTAGATCAATCCACTGAACTTGCTCTCGCCGACTCCAGCAACTCATCGATTCGCATCAGGTTACAGTTCCTCGACCGCAACCAGTCGATTAACTCCCGCAGATAGTTGTAGAACTTATCCCGGCGTTTTGGCCCCGCCCCTATATGCGACAGTAATATGAAACCATTCAAGCCAGCAGGATCCCTAGCTTCGTATTCCTTAATACTATCCAGAATCCTTTTGCTGTCGACGTAGTTGTTCATGTCGGTAGTTGTGTAATCAGCGTTCGAGCGTGTTCCCGGCGTGAAGTTGATCAGTTGTAAATTCATCGCCCGAGTCCATTCGCTGATTTTTCGGTTGTACCACTCAAACGGCGGCAGAAAATACGGCGCGTCATTGTAAGTAATTCCGAAGTCGCGCATTGCGGCATAATTTTTTCGCAGGTCGTTTTCGAACTGTTGGCGCGTAACCAGCAGCTTGTGGCGATCATTCCAGTCACAGTAGAGCAAGTGTTCGTTCGAATGTGCTCCCAGATAGTGACCTTCGCTCTTCAAACGCTGAACAGCGGATTTGAATGCCGGGTTTCGGTAAAACCGTCCGGTGAGGAAGAACGAACCGCGAACAGCTCGATCTTTAAGTGTGTCTGCGATCGTCTCAGTTCCGTCTGCAAACTCATCTCCAGTGAACACAAGTGCTAACTTTTTCGCACTGCGGTCGCCGCGAATGATCGCTCCGTCGTGGTAATCAAATGAAGCACGCTTTGCACTTGCTACAGCAAATGCACGCTGTCGGTCAGGCGGTCGACTCCACAAAGCCATCATTAGAATAGCATCCGCTGTACCATCCATTGTCGGTTCATTTGTCGAATAATCGCCCACATCGTCGTGATAGACGATTTCTGCTGTTTGAAATTCGGCAAACTCATCCGGCTGATTCAAGTGCAAACCACGAAGGCTGTTGTAGGTCTTCGTGGCGATAGGTCCATCGACCAGTCCACCCGGCACTAGTTTCTTCAGAATTTGCACGATGGGCAGATGCACATCTTCGGGAAATTCGCCGTTCTCCGGAATAGCGGAAAACATCGAGGTGCCCCACGGATTGCGACCAAATAGCCAATCACGGTGCGCGAGCATCGCCGGGTGATAACGCATATCGCCAGTCATTCTCTCGTACAGCAAGACCTGCGTAATGAACGCCACCACCAGATTGTTTGAGCACCAGAGAAAAGGCACGCCGACCTGATACGGGTTTTGTCGACCTCTGCGGATAACGCTTTCAATTCCATCGCGGTAGTAACTCGCGAGTTGCGCTTTTGTCTTCGCTTCTACGAGCGGGTGTAGCGCGAAGTGGCCCATGTTCATGAATGGATAGAACTGATAATGCTCGGCTGTATCATGTTGCATCCATGATGTTGGGCCGATCATCAGCGCATAACGTTTTGCGTCGAGAAGATATGAAGGTTTATGGGTCGCCTTAAATAACTCCGCTGCCGCCCATTCCATATCGTCGGCCCAGGTATCTTCGTTGTAACGATACGGCGCGCCGTAGGAATTGCCTTGCTGATATCCTTCGTGTCGTCTACCTAATTCATAAAGTTCAAAAGCGGCCTTCAAACATTTCTGAGCGAACAGCGGATCCTGAAGATCGTTTTTCCAGATGCGATACGCCATCGCCATGGCAGCGGCAGATCGTCCAGCGATGTTTGCCACACCCGTTGCTTTGCTCTTCCATTCTCTTAACCCCTGTGGCTTACCGTTGGCGAAGTAGACGGGACGATAACTGTTCTGTCCCCAACCGTAGTCGGCAATATCCTGATCGGGAAGCTTGAAACCGCGGTGATCTCGATCGTCTGCGACCTGATGGAATAACTGATCCGGTACCGGGTGAAGTTTATGAATCCAGTCGAGACCCCATTTTGCTTCGTCGAGTACGTCAGGAATCCCGTTGGGCTGCGGACGACCTAACGCATCAACACTGTCTTTAAATTTGTCTCTGGCCAACTCAAAACTCAGAAGCATTCGCGCCGTCGCATTGCTCGCAGTAATCAAGTACTTCAATTGATCACCTGCATCGTGCCATCCCCCGCTAGCATCCATAAAACTACCATCAGGCACCGGAGCATAGACGGTCCGACCATCGCGCATATGACAGACCATGTCTAAGTAGGGGTTGTACCCGCAACGCTGCTGGCGCATGAAAATCAGCAAGTCTTCCTGATATGTCGGATAGCGGCCGATGGAAAATTCACTTGATGTGATGCCGCTCTCTTCGAGTTGCAAAAAGTTTCGACCAGGTTCTTGATATCTTGAGAAGTCGAGTTCGTAGTAGTACGGAAATGTGCCACCCCAATTTGGCGGAGGTATCGACTTCAAAGGGCCGCGAAAGACAACACGACGTGAAGTATCTCTTAAAACAAAATTTCCTTGCAGTGCTGTTTTAGAAAAGGCGATTGCGATCTTCGTGTCAGCCGCGAGATAGCCAATTTGATTGATTCGGATAAATGCGTTGGATTGCGCAAGGGAAGTGGAACAAGCTGTTAATGCACAGAATGCAGCAAGGAAATAGAGTGTCGGTCGGGCTATTGAGTGCTTCAGTAGACATGGTCGCAATGGTAGTTCTTCGGATTGGTGATTCGAACAAAGCGCCGCGGGTGAGTTGCACGCCGCGTTACGGCCGCCGGCTGAACAGGTGCTCGGTGAAGGCTTGAAAAACTTTCTGATTGTGATCCTTTTCCACACCGGGTACGTTTGGTGAAACAAATGTCGGCGGATGAATTCCACGCTGTTTGAGAAGCGCTCCAACTTCCGCCACGAGCGCCATGGAGATGAACACCGCAGCCATGGTGGAACCTGCCGCGAGATTCTCCTTCGCGCCAATATCGATAAGTGCATCCTCGGGCGGAACGCAGTTGTCGATGTCAATGTCGGCTATCCAGCCTTGCCTAACCTGGTACCAAAAGTTGCGCGAAGATCAGCAGGATCACAGTTTGGCCACACGCTGTGGCGGAATCACGACTATCACGCAGTAACAGCGAATTATTTTCTTGAGTTGAGCTAACAAACTACCTCACCTCGTTACGTTCACACACGGTCGAACCGAAGCAGTGGGACCTGCCGGCTCGATATCATCAGTCTCGCGCCTTAGTGCATCCAGTCGCGAGCGCAGGTTGCGGATACGCTTTTCCTGATCGCGTTGGCCATAAAGATTCCTTACCTCGTCTGGGTCGTTTTGAAGATCATAGAGTTCCCATTCTTCCGGTTGCTCCCAGAAGTGGATCAATTTCCACCGCTCGGTTCTGATGCCACGATGCTTTTGTGCGCAATGTTCCGCCGGATACTCGTAGTACTCATAGAGGAAGGCGTCGCGCCACGCAGTCTCGCGCCCATCGAGCAGTGGCAGGAAGCTTCGACCCTGCATCCATCCGGGCACCGTTAACCCGGCAATTTCAAGTAGTGTGGGAGCAACATCAACATTGAGAATCATGTGCTTTGAATTCACCTGACCGGATTTGATTCGAGACGGAAGTCGAACTAACAGTGGCACACGTATGGACGGCTCGTACATCAACCTTTTATCGAAGAGACCATGCTCTCCCAGAAAAAAGCCGTTGTCGGAGGAAAAAACCACCAGACTTTCCTGCGCGAGCTTGTTCTTGTCGAGAAAGTCGAGCACTCGTCCGACGTTCTCATCCACACTGAGCATAGTGCGATAGTAGTTCTTCGCCAATTGCTGAAAGTTCCTCTGCTTTCGTTCTAAGGGCGGAAGATCTTCGGGCACTCCTCGGTTACGAAAATCGGGCATGTTGGCAACCGCCATTTCCGTCTTGCGGAGCGCCTGCGGCCGTCCTTCAAAAGTGTCGCTGAAGGAGCGTGGAATAGGAATGTCGATGTTCTCAAACGCTTTCTCAAAGCGCGCCGCCGGCACCCAGTTGCGGTGCGGTGACTTGAAATTGAAAAGCAAACAGAAGGGGCGATCCTTAGGCCTTTCCTGGAGGAATGTTAGAGCTTGATCGCCTATGACGTCGTCGGCATGACCACGAAACTTCACTCTCATGCCATTGGTAATCATCTCGGGATCGTTGTAGGGGCCACCACCACCCGGCAGGATGATCCACTGATCGAATCCGTTGGGAGAAGAGCGAAGGTGCCATTTGCCAATCAGGGCAGTGTGATATCCTGCGCGTCGTAACAAGTGAACAAAAGTTTCCTGCTCCTCTTTTAGCCCGGGTTGATCGCGAAAGATAGTGTCGGACGCTCCATTCGTAGTGATGCCATGAGTGTGTGAGTAAAGTCCGGTAAGAAAAGACGCGCGACTGGGAGCGCAAAGCGAGTTGGTTACGAACATCTCAGTGAAGCGGAATCCCTCAGAGCCGATGCGATCCAGGTTGGGCGTTTTAAGAATGGTGTTGCCGTAGGCACTCATCGCGCTCTGCTGCTGATCGTCAGTCATGATGAAGATGATATTCGGCGCTGCCTTTGGCAAAGAGCCGCTCTGAGCCCAGCCTGTTAGCTCTGGCGATTTACCCAGTGACAGTCCTGCCACTGAGACACCGAGTGTTTTCAGCATCTCTCGCCGATCCATGCTCTTCTCCCTCTATTTGAAGTGCGGAAACTGTGATCCCCAAAACTCAATTTCTTCATGATTATCCTCCGAGCAGCGAAAAGATTCGTGGCAGAATAAACAGAAAAGTCGCGACATTCGCACATGGCCAAGCGTCAGCTTGAGCACGCCTAAACTTTTTTATTTCGTCGAAAGCTACAACTCCCGAGGGGCTTTCGGCAAGATAATCTGAGCCAACGACATAGAGCGGCTTGAAGCTTCCGCCTAAAGGAAACTGATTCGATCGTACTTTCTTAGCATATATTAAGGACAGGATAGTCTGAACACGCAGGTGAAACCTCTTCCAGCACATGGCTATAACATCAGAAAGTCTTGCATTTGAACGCGGTGTGCGGCCGATGATGGCGCTTGTACTTCCGGATAAGGCGGATGAGGTCCTCAGCTTTAATCCTGATCCTGAGCTTCAGGCGCGTATAGAAGAACTCGCCCATAAGTCAAATGAAGGCCAACTCACGGACGACGAGCGGAACGAGTACGCCGGTTACGTGCGTGCGAACAAGTTCGTCGCTATTCTGAAGCGACACGCCAAACGGCTTTCGACTTCGCGCTCCTAATGATTGGACCGAAGATTCGAGCTGAAGTCCGCTCTCGTGCTAATAACGCTTGCGAGTATTGCCATCTTCATCAGGATGATTCCCCACTTGCCTCACTGCACATAGAACACATCATTCCCAAAATGCACGGCGGCTCGGATGAACTCAACAATCTCGCTCTCGCTTGCGTTGATTGCAATCTCCACAAAGGTCCAAACTTGACCGGAATTGATCCGGTAACTAAGAAGGTTACGGCGTTGTTTCCTCCGCGAAGACAAGAATGGGATGATCATTTTGCGTGGCGAGGAATTCATTTGGTTGGCAAGACTGGGGACTGGGAGAACCACCATCCGGGTTCTAGATATGAATTCTGAGGAGCAATTGTCCTTGCGTTCGTCCTAATAACAGGTCCGCTACACTTTATTAGATTAAGTTTAAGGAAGTCACATAAGAAACTGGACAGTTCTTGGTTTCGTCTTTTCGCGCGATTAATCGCATTCTGAAACTGAAGCACGGCGCGCAAACTCACTAAACTCCCGATGTAACCCGATCGAAGCGGCGCAACTCCGCCCAGTAGCGTGGCGGTATCAGTAGAATGTGAACGATTGATTGAAGATTAAGAGCGGTGACGATTCCATATGTTTGCACAAGAGCCGACATCAAATCGTTCGGGCTCAGATGCAGGAGCCGTCTGACATGTTCAGGTACAAGCAACGCCTGTACTTGAAGCAGCAAATAGTAGCGCCAAACTCCCAGGTGTTGCCGATACGCGCGGAACAGTTGTGCGCTGTGTTTGCTATAAGCGAGATCGCGAACGAGATGACGCCGGCGATCCACGCGCCACTCTTCATAATTCTCCGGCAATTCGGGAATCGATAAACCCTCACCAATACGCATGAATACACTGTATAGCTCGTTCCGCTCCGACGTTGAGAGTGGTCTGTAAAGCAGAGCGTGGGCACGTTCAGAATAGTCAACCAACATGTAGAGCACATCGCGGAAGGCCCAATCGGGTATCTTATTCTTCCGTTGATGCTCGACGGACGCGTGCGCTGCATTGATGCGATTCAACGTGTGCCGTGCCGTCTTTTCGTCAACAAACACGATTTCTTGAGCATAGCGGACGGTCGAGAACAGGCGCCCGATTGGATCGCGCGGGATCTTACCAGTGAAGAAAAGCCAATCGACTGCACGGTTAAGTGCGAACTCTGCTGCTGAACCGGCAAAGATCAAGAGTATGAGATCTGGGTCGCCCCAGATTTTGCGCACAATCGAGTTTCTGTTTACAAAGTCCGCCATGCCGGTCACTCTTTTCCCGAAGCGCCGAGGATTTTACAGCAATGTGCGACTGGAACCCCCTCTATTCGAGTCGTCATTGGAGATATCCATCAATTCCGATAGCTCCACCGTTGAATGGATCGCTTCTTCGATTGAATGCGCATGGGGTGGCTTGCTAGATGACGTCATGGGGTTGTTATCCTTAACTAGATGACGCCTACTGAGGGGACCAGACAATTAGAAGACGATCGACAGCTCTTCTTCAAAGCAGAGCGGACGAGCACGGCGCTGTCGCCTTTATAGAGGCTCTCGCGAATAAGCGTGCGAAGAGTTTCCAGCCTGGCTTGCGATCGGCATCGTCCAGGAGAATGCCGCTGACGCATTTTTTCCGCGGTAGCGTGCGAATGAAGGTCGTCAGTCATAATACTTCTCCTAAAGAAGTAGTGTCCTAAAAAGTAGTTGACACCCACGCGTCTTCTGGAGTATATCACCACCACATAGCCATAGTGTGGTGAAAAGCACCAAACAACATGAGGGAGACTGATCTTGCGCACCAAGCATGTAGCTCCAGCGAAAGCAGGCTGTTTACTAAGAATCAAGAGCGCGATCGAAATCTTCAGGCCCGCGGAAAGAGCCGTAGCTGACTATGTTCTTGAGCATCCGGAGCAGGTAATGAACATGTCAGTTTCCGAGGTCGCTCGCGACATCGAGGTTGGAGAATCTACGGTAATCAGATTCTGTCGAGCGCTTGGTTATAAGGGCTATCAGGAATTTAAGCTCAGACTGGCTCAGGATCTCGTTGAACCAGTCGAGTTCATACATGAAAACATCAGTTTCGAAGATAGTACCGCAGACCTTGCCCAGAAAGTCTTCCAGACGAACGTTAAGGCGGTGGGCGACACGATGAAGGCACTCGACCCGGAAATGGTCGAAGTCGCCGCCAGGGCCTTAGCTCACGCGAGAAGGGTAGATATTTATGGTGTCGGATATTCCTCATTTACTGCACTCGATGCAAAGTTGAAGTTTGTCCGACTAGGTCTTGTGGCAGATGCTTATGGAGACGCACATCTGCAGGCGATGGCAGCCGCCTCACTTAAGAGGGGCGACGTCGCGATCGGCATTTCACATTCTGGCAGCACGAAAGACGTAGTGGATGCATTAGCCGCTGCGAGAAAAGCAGGAGCCGCGACAATTTCAATAACGAACTTTAGTCCCTCACCGATTACGAGAGCCTCTGATGTAGTTCTACTGACAGCATCTCCAGAGTCTCCTCTGGGTGGTGAAGTCCTAACTTCCCGAATTGCACAACTCTGCGTTCTCGACGTGCTTTCGGTCGCTCTCGCCGTAACGCTCGGCGACGGGTGTCTCGATTTGATTAGAAAGACCTCGGAAGCGGTTAAGAAGAAACGTTACTAACGTAGTGTTCCAATCACTTCCGGGGTGGCGGGCGGTTTCTTTTGCTTAATCGTGTAAAGAAGGTCTCGGCCTAAGTAGCCGAGAAGCTCATAGTTTTGGTGTAGTCCCGTTACAAGGTCGCTGCAAAGGTTTTCCTTCCCCAATTCAAATTTGCCATCTGCTTCTGAGGAGATTGCCATGAACTTAACGACAAGCCTGAAAGTTAGTTTCCTCTGCATTTCGCTCGTTCTGCTGTCGCCAGCCTTGCTGTTCGCGCAATCGGAGAAAGGTGCAATTGTTGGAGTTGTAACAGATTCCACAGGCGGCAGGGTTTCTGGCGCGACCGTGACTATAACCAACTTGGGAACCAAAACGATTCAGACCTTTGAAACCAATGACGAGGGTCTCTACGAGGCACCCTTCCTCAACCCTGCTTCCTACATGGTAGTCGTAAGCGCCACTGGTTTTAAGAGAGCAATGGTTAACGAAGTAATCGTAAACGTAGGCCGACGTGAGAGCGTCGCGCATGATCGCGAGTTTTGAAGACGGCTCTCCAGCCGTTACGGTGAACAAGTACGATAAAGGGGCAACTATTGTTGTTGTTCCTGACGCACCGACCGCGGCTCGCCATATGCCGCAAATGATTAGAGATGTGTTCGACTATGCACTCTCACTTCGCGGCGGATTATTGCCGGTTGACATCAACGGCACCGACGAAACGACCGATATCGCGGTTGAGCAAACCAAGGATGGATTTCGCGTGGCTCTTGTAAATCACAATGCTGGTGAACTCCCGGTCGTGCTCAGACCCAACAAAACAGCCAACGCGCCCTCTTTGTGGATTGATTTAATGAATGAGGCGACGCTTGGAGCCGCAGTCGACGGCTCCCTAAAAATGACGGTTGCGGCCAGAGGGTTTCGCGCGGTTGAGTTTCGGCGAACCAAATAGATAGCTTCGCAAAGTCGAGTTTGTAATATGACTGAAGATCTATCCAAATATGACCATCCCATTGGAAGTCTCTTTCCGAAGCCGGCCGGGGCAGAGGATTGGCGGCAATATCGTTTGAGTGACTATCAAATTGAGTTCTATCGAGAGCACGGATACCTGGCGGGAATTCGATTGCTAAATGATCATCAGATTGAAGCTTTGAGGATAGAAGTACTGGAGCTGGTCGATCCAAATCACCCCGGCAACTCGTTGTTCTACGAATTCAATTCTAACGAATCGGCGGATCCGCAGAAGATCCTCTTTCACGCCCTGGGTGCGTGGCGTATCGCGCCGGGGCTCCACGACATCCTATGGCATCCAGCCTTTACCGTCCCCGCCTCGCAATTACTTGAAGGCGCGGTGCGGTTCTGGCACGACCAGATCTTTTACAAACCTGCCCATCACGGCGGTGTGGTCCTCTGGCATCAAGATTACTCTTACTGGACCAGAACGCAGCCCATGGCTCACCTGTCGTGTTGGATCGGGCTCGACGATTCCACTCGGGAGAACGGTTGTGTCCACTATGTTCCAGGCAGTCATCGCTGGAATCTTCTGCCCCGGGCTGATTTCGCTAACGACATGGATGCGATTCTCAATGCCCTAACGCCCGAACAGAGACGAGAATTCAAACCAGTCGCAATTGAACTGAAGCAGGGTGAATGTTCGTTTCATCATCCGTTGATGGTCCATGGTTCTTATGAGAACCGCACAGAGAGGTCGCGACGTGCAGTGGTTCTCAATGTGTTTCGTGATGGAGTCGCCTCCGCCTCAGACGTCCCACCCCTTGCAGGAGTGCCGCCAGTGCCTCCGGGAGAAAAAATGAGTGGGCAGTTCTTTCCGCTGCTGTTTGATCCAGCCAACAACAATGACTACCAACCTCAGAATCTGGCACGTTGGTAACTGGTGCATCAACATCGGTCAGACGTACGTCGAGTCGCCTTTTGAAGCGCCGAGCAAGGATGTGGAAGTCCTCAACTACGCGCAGCCGTTCGTTGATGCGCTCCGTGCTATCCCGTTAACCGAAGTCGTGTCTCAACCTTCCTGGGAGCTCGGCATTCGACTGGCAGAGCATCGTGAAAACGCGAGCGACCCCAGCCTCCCTTGCCAAGCTCACCTGAAGAGTTCAGCCATCCGCCGTTCATATGGAAATGCCGTCCGCCAGTGATCCAATCGCGCAAGAGATCAAAGCGGTCTGGAAAAACCGTTGGTGCATCAACCCACTTGGCGCGCTGAAAGAAATCGGGATGTACGCTACCTCGTGAGGGACAAGGGGATCATTTCCGATTGCGTCGCAGATAACCGATGTACGGACATTAACACAACCTCGATTGAAACCGCTTCAGCTCCTGTCAAAAGTTACAGTTCCGGAATGTTCTTACCGGGCGATACTATGCCATCGGAGTTGGCACTGTGAACCGACGAGAACCTTGAGCTTAATGCTGGTTTTCAGAACGCCGTCAGGCATTGAAGAACGGAGACGTTCCTGGATGTGAAGCTGGAGACCATTGATTTCCCGATAACTCGAATTCGCGCCTGGCTTGAACAGGTTGAGGGCGATCATATGACAAATCAAAACAGTGGCAGGCGTATCGCGAGCACCATGAATCGTGTGCTGTCGAAAGGGTTGGCGTGCCTCCTGGTGTTGTGGCCGGCGTTACAGGCAGGCGCGCAAAGCGCGGGCCCCGTGTTTCCCAATCCCGGCAAGACTTCCATGTCGCGCGAGAATCAGCAGGCACTCGGGATGGAAGTCGCAGGCAAGGTGTATGAGCAGATGCCGGTGCTGCCCGACAGCAGTCCAGAGACACAATACGTTCGCCAACTCGGGCAAAAGCTGGTTGCCACGATTCCAAAGGAGTACTCCTGGCCGTTTGAGTTCCACGTCGTTCCGCAGAAGGAGATCAATGCCTTTGCTTTGCCGGGCGGGCAGATGTTTATCAACATCGGAACGATCACGGCAGCGACCAATGAATCCGAACTCGCCGGCGTGATGGGGCACGAGATGGCGCACGTGTACATGCAGCACTCCGCCAAGCAGGCCGGTAAGGCGCAGACCACCAGCATGATCGCCGGGATCGCTTCCATCGCTCTCGGCGCGTCGGGCATGGGAAACAAGGCGGGAGGACTGGTCGGACAACTTGGGCAGATGGGGATCAAAATGGGGAGCCAGGGCCTCATGATGAACTACTCTCGCAGCGACGAATCGCAGGCTGACGCAGTGGGCGCCGTGATCCTCTACAAAGCCGGCTACAACCCGCAGGGCATGGCTGATTTCTTCAAGACGATGCAGGGGCAGGGCGGAGAAGCGCCACCAGAATTCTTCAGCAGCCACCCTAGCTCGGGCAACCGGCAACAGGCCATCCAAAAGCAAATCAAGAGCTGGCCACCGGAGAATTACACCGCCGATAGCCCCGCTTTTGTGCAAACACGCCAGCACGCGGCGGGAGTGAAAGCTTACACCGCTCAAGAGATTGCGCAGGGTGCCAAGTCGGGCCAGTGGGCTCAGCTCAACCAGAGAAGTGGGGCGCTGCTCAACCAGAGCGGCGGGAGCGTTTTTCCCACCGCTGCCGAGGCTGGCGGACCGCCACGCGCGTCGGCAATCTCGCTGCAAGCCGTTGCCCCAAGTAAGCAGATGGTCGCCACCGACATTGGTCCAATGAAGATGCAGCGTCCGGACAACTGGCTTTTGAAGCTACCCGAGCAGCAGGGGCAATTCGTCACGATTGCTCCCAAGGCCGGAGTCACGGGCGATGGCGTGGGCTACGGTTTGTTGCTCAACGGCCTCCCGGCACAGCAGGTTCAGGGCCTGGGTATCGACGAGGCCACCGGCAAACTGGTTCAGGTCATGCAGCAGAACAATGGATTGCAGCCGGTGAACAAGGCACAGCCGATCACCGTGGGCGGTATCGAGGGGCGCAGCGTCATGTTGCAGTCACCTTCACCTTTCCCGGACGCAAATGGCCAACCGCAGCAAGAACGAGACTGGCTGATCACCGTCCCGCAGCGGGACGGCGCGCTCATCTACATGATTTTTGTAGCGCCGGAGGCGGATTTCGCGCATCTCCAGCCGACATACGAGGCGATGCTGAAGAGCGTGCAGTTCCGGTGAGGCTATGTCCTTAACGAAGCCATGTCGATCACGAATCGATACTTTACGTCGCTTCGGAGCAGGCGATCGTAGGCTTCGTTGATCTGTTCAATGCGGAGGTTTTCAATATCGTAGACGATTCCTCCTACTTTTCACATCGCCCTCTCGCGCTGCTAACTGCGCTACGATGAAAAAGAAAGGTTAGCCGGATGAACAAGCAAGCATTATGCAGAATGCTGTTGCTCACAGTAACGGCCATCGTCGGTATCTGGTCAGTAGTATCCCATGTCGCTGCGCAGTCGATCTCGCGGCAGGCCACAAGAACAGTAACATTCTCTTCTATCAGTCAAACTCCGACGAAACCTCCTGAGACCTTAGTGCTGGGAGAAAAGGCGGTACTCGGAAAAGTAACGTTCTCTCATCTCAATCACACGACGAAGAATTTTGACATCGGGGGCATTCGACCCGTTTACTGCATCGAGTGCCACCATGTTGAGCAGCCTGAGGCTGAAGCAAAAAAGATGTTGCCGCATCAGACTGCATATCCTGCGAATCGAACCACCACGCTCACAGCGGACCTCATAGCAAAAGAACCAAACACAAAGGTTACTCCCTGCCGAAGTTGTCACGCACGTAAAGAGGAAAAGCCCACGCTCTGGCCACAGATACCTGAAATCAAGAGCGAGGATTCAACGGCGATTATTACGGTAACGAATCAACAGGCATTTCATCGCGCTTGCGCCGGTTGTCACGATCAAGCCGCAAAGGCGAGACCGGATGTGAAGGCGCCTACTTCAAAGAAGTGCACCGCATGTCATAAGAAGAGTGCCGCATAGAGATAAGCGGGATTGAGGGAAAGATCGATCGATTGATATCGATCATCCAATTAGAAAAAACAATATTGTCCCTGCCAAAAACTCCATCTGCCTGGCAACAATTTATCATTCCCGATAGTTGGTAATCATCAATCATTTAACGGCACCAACTCTCCTATTGACACACGATAGGGTGGGCAATATATACTGCTCACTCCTATTGGGTGGCTAGAGGAGGAATATGAAGAAACAGAAAGCTGAGCTGCTGCAGGGAACCCTGGAGCTGTTGGTGCTGCGTCTGCTGCGCTCGGGACGCTTCAACGGCTGGGACATCATGCAACGTCTTCAATTGGTCTCAGGCGAGGTGTTGAGTGTGACGCCGGGCGCGCTCTATCCGGCTCTTCATCGGCTGGAAGAACGAGAGTTGATCTCCGCAACGTGGGGACCATCGGACAACAACCGCAAAGCAAAGTTCTATGAGTTGACTGCCGCCGGTCGCAAACAACTAGACGCCCAGCGCAAGGAGTGGGAACGCTTTTCGGGTGCTGTCGCTCTGATTCTGCGCGATGCTTGAGTGGGTCGTCGGGTCCATAAACAAGGAAGACCGTTATGTTAAGCAGACTGAAAAGACGATTCCGAGCGCTATTTCGGAAGCACCAATTGGAACATGAGCTTCAAGAAGAGTTGCGCTTCCACCTCGAGCGCGATGTTGCTCAAAATATAGAGAGTGGTATGAATCCTGAAGAGGCGCATTATGCAGCGCTGAGATCCTTCGGCGGAGTCGACCAGTCAAAGGAAGAGTGCCGCGACGCTCGCGGTGTCAGACTGATCGAAGACCTCGGCAAGGACCTGCGTTACGGCGTGCGAATGCTGCTCAAGCACAAAGGCTTCACGATTGTAGCCGTGCTTTCACTGGCGCTGGGTATCGGGGCAAATACGGCGTTATTCAGTGTGGTGGATGCGGTGCTGCTCAAAACCTTGCCGGTTGCTGAGCCCGAAGCGTTGGTGCTCTTTGAATGGCAAGCCGGACGTGCGTTCAGAATAGGTGGTATGACCGGCACGTCGTCTGTGCCCACACCGCCGGGCACACTCGGTCTTTCATTGTTTCGTTATGACGTCTTTGAAAAAATGCGCCATGCGCGCGACGCTGCGCCGGACAGTCCGCTCAGCGATTTCTTTGCCTTCGCTCCGATCCCTGAAGTGAGTGCGGTAGTCGGCGATCAAGCGGAGATCATCAACGGACAAGCTGTGTCTGGCGGCTATTACGCCGGGCTGGGAGTGCAACCTGTTTTGGGACGCGGGATCACAGACGAAGACGACACGGCAGGCGCAGCGCCAGTAGTCGTGCTCAGCCATCAGTTTTGGCAGAAGCGGTTCGCTGCGAATCCTGCCGTCCTTGGCCAGCAACTCAAACTCAACAAGCTGTCTTTCACCATTATCGGCGTCACGCCGCCTGCCTTCACCGGCACATCGCAGGTGGATTATCACCCCGCCGTCACCGTCGCGGTTGCCTCCGAGCCGTTGCTGCAGGGTGAGCGCAGCAACTTGGGCACGGCGAACCGACCAGGCGTCTGGTGGATGAATTTAATGGGGCGACTCAAACCGGGCGCGACCTCCGAACAGGCACGCGACGGCTTGAACGGTACTTTCCAAGCCGCCGCCTTGGAGGTCATGTCGCCGCCACGAAAGGCGAATGAACCCGCACGACTAGAGCCGAAAGATTATCCGCACTTGATCACTGAATCTGGCAGTCGTGGGATGTTAGACAGGCGTAGACGTTATACGCCCACCATCTATGGACTGTTCATTGTTGTTGCGCTCGTGCTGCTGATTGCCTGTGCCAACGTAGCGAACCTGTTGCTGGCGCGAGCAGCCTTGCGCGGCCCAGAGATCTGCGTGCGGCTGACGGTCGGCGCGGGGCGCCGGCGTTTGATTCGACAATTGTTGACCGAGAGTGTGTTGCTCTCAGGCTGCGGCGGAGCGGTCGGCGTGCTCTTCGCCTTCTGGGGCAAGAGCGCGCTCGTGACGCTGGCCGATAAGAACACCGGCATCTTGCCCAACGAGCTTGACCTCAGTCTGAATTGGCGTGTGCTTATGTTCACGCTGGCCGTCTCGTTGCTGACCGGTGTGCTGTTTGGTTTGGCGCCTGCGTGGCGCGCGACGAGTCTGGATTTGGCGACCTCGCTCAAACAGAGCCGACGCACGACGGGCGCTGTGTCGCGTTTGAGCAGAGGACTGATTGTCGCGCAGGTGGCGCTCTCCTTGTTGTTATTGGTCGGCGCAGGTCTGTTTATCCGCACACTCTACAATTTGCAACGCGTCAACCTGGGCTTCAATCAGGAGAATCTTTTGCTCTTCCGGTTGCAGCCGCAGCAGGGCGGGTACAAAGACGAACGATTGATCGAGTTCTATCAGCAACTGCTGGCGCGGCTGGATTACCTGCCGGGCGTGCGGGCGGCGACATTCGGGAAGGTCCCACTCATCGCGGATGACAATTGGTTCAATGATTTCTTGCTGCCCGGCGAGACGGAACAGACCGCTGAGAGGCACGAAACAATGAGGCAGACGGTGCGCGAGAACTATTTTGCCACGATGGAAATTCCCTTGCTGCGTGGACGCAGCTTCACAGCGCAAGATGACCGGCACGCGCCCCAGGTCGCTATCGTCAATCAAAGCTTCGCGCGCAAGTTCTTTCACAACGATGACGTGCTCGGCAAGCATGTCACGGACTCCGGCGACCGTGAAGTCGAGATTGTCGGGATCGTGGCCGATACCAAATACAGGAGCCAGCGCGAAGAACTCAAGCCGCTGCTCTACACGCCATGGCAACAGGAAGGCGAAATGATTGGCGAGATGTCTTTCGCCTTGCGTACCACGGACGAGCCGACCGCGCTTGTGACGGCGGTGCATCGGGCCGTGCGCGAGTTGGATAGCAATCTGCCGGTCACGGAAGTCAGCACGCAAACAGCACGCGCGCAGGCCACCTTGGGAAAGGAACGCCTGTCGGCCCGGCTCTTGAGTTTCTTTGGCGGACTCGCACTCTTGCTCGCGGCTGTCGGACTTTCAGGCGTGTTGGCCTATTCGCTCGCTCAACGCACCAATGAGATAGGCATCCGCATGGCCCTTGGCGCGCAAACGGCCAACGTCCTGCGGCTGGTGATCTGGCAAGGAATGAAGTTGGTAGTGCTAGGGCTGGCTGTTGGCGCACTCGGTGGTTACGCCTTGAAACGCCTGCTGGCCAGCCAATATTTCGCGAGCAGCGAGTGGCAGAGCCAAATTGCCGAGCAACTTTACGGTGTGAAGGGGACTGATCCAGCGACCTTCGCCGTCATCGCATCGCTGCTGACGCTCGTCGCGCTCGTAGCCTGCTGGATCCCGGCGCGGCGTGCGACGAAGGTCGATCCGCTAATAGCATTGCGTTACGAGTGAACGACCAAGGCCGTCATGTTAAGCCGATTGAAAAGAAGATCCGAGCGCTGCTTCATAAAGACGAACTGGAAAACGAGCTTGACGAAGAGCTGCGCTTCCACCTCGAACGCGACACCGCGCAAAATCTTTAGAGTGGCATGAGCCCGGAAGACGCGCGCAACGCTGCGCTGCGTTCTTTCGGCGGAGTCGATCAGTCAAAGGAAGAGTGCCGCGACGCTCGCGGCGTCAGACTGATCGAAGACGTGATCAGCGACTTGCGCTATGGCCTGCGGATGCTGCGGCGTAATCCGGGTTTCGCCACCATGGCCGGGCTGACATTGGTGGAAACAGTCGTGCATCTAAGAGTCTGATCTAACTTGTGGTGGGGCGACCTGCAAGATCGGAAATGACAAAGAGTTTCTCAGCTTGACAATCGTTGACTACGGGAATACGTTAACAACCCCGTCAAAATCTAATCCTTCTTGGGCGCGCCTGATTTTGAGGTGTGCTGGAAGCGTCCCGACCGAGTTGTTTTTCGGCTTCTTGTAAGCGTCGTCTGCGCGCCTTCTTTGGAATTGCTAATCGGAATGATTAGCTTGAAAGGAGACCCATAATGACGGACAGACCAAGACGCATAACAATGATCGGCCTGCTGCTACTTATCATCTTGATCGCTCTGATATCCGGCGCACCAGAAGCACTGGTAAACGCTTCGTTTGAAATGACTGCTGAAGCGAATAATACCGCTATGGGACCGTCGCAGTTCTATGCCCAGCACAACCTCGTATCAGATGTCCCTGGGTTAGCGGACCACACCGATTCCAACCTGGTCAACGCCTGGGGACTGGACGCAGGTCCCACAACACCTTGGTGGATTGCTGACAATGGGAGCGGCAAGTCAACGGTCTACAATGTCAGTTCCGGAGCCATCTCGATCTTTACGGTTCCCGGAGCGGGCGGCGCGCAAGGGAATCCTACTGGTCTCGTCTTTAACGGCGGTACTGGCTTTGTCGTTGACAACGGCGTCGGCACGCCGAGTGCGGCGCGCTTCATCTTTTCCAGCGAGGACGGCACAATCTCGGCATTCAAGGGGAACCCTATTGTGACTGTGGTTCCGAATGCCAATGCTCTCGCCCATGGTGCTATCTATAAAGGTCTTGCCATCGACAGTCGCACTGCGGGTCAGTTTCTGTATGCGACCGATTTCCATAACGGCAAAGTCGATGTTTTCGACAGCTCGTTTCACGCTGTCACGTTAGCTGGGACCTTCACCGATCCCACTCTTCCTCCAGGATTTGCGCCATTCGGGATTCAAAACATCGGCAGCACTCTTTATGTAACCTATGCACTCCAGGATGAGGACCAGGAAGACGACGTAACGGGTCCCGGAAACGGTTTCGTGGATGCCTTTGACACTTCGGGCAACTTGATCCGTCGTGTCGCCTCAATGGGTGAACTGAACTCGCCCTGGGGGCTCGCGCTCGCGCCTGCTGATTTTGGCAGGTTCAGCGGCGAGTTACTTGTCGGCAACTTCGGGGATGGTCGCATTCACGTTTTTGATCCGGAGAAGCTAACAGCCGAGGGTGAATTCGAAGCCGTTGGTCTGCTGCATTCCGCGGCGGGAAGGCCAATTCAGATCGATGGCCTTTGGGCGCTCCAATTTGGTCACGGCACCAGCGCAAGCAGCGCAAACGGGCTGACAACTACGCTGTTTTTTACGGCCGGCCCTTCGGACGAGGAACACGGCTTGTTCGGATCGATCGTTTCGGTTCAGCCACCTGGCCATCAGTAATCGAGCGCAATGATGCCAAGCCTCTTCTAAGGTGCAACCAATATTTTACTAAGCAATTTTGTAAGTGTTGGAAATAAAAATAGCTCACCTGCCTTTTCCATTAGTGCTGCGGCAACACTTCCGGACAGATGTGCCTGACGACCGTCCTCGTCCGGAAAAGCGTCAAAAATGCCAAAGGCTGTGGGTCGAAAGTAATATCCCTTTCCATCTCTCACTTCACGCAGGATGCGAAGGCGGCCTCTGCGAATCCATCGCCATTCTTCCCCAATCCATAAACAGCTCATCAACGTTCCTGCGACAGTTGTGGATTCAAGTTTCAAGTGCAACTCAACTATCAGACCCCAAGCGACGGCATGTGTAACATCCCACATCAGAACCGGAAGCGGTAGCGACCGGCCTCCGACTCAACTCTACCCGTGGACTATTTCAATCGCCGATCGCGGCCACTTAAGTAAGTACGATTGAGTCCCTGGCCGGTCGCTACCACCACCCCAGCCGGGCAGCCCGGCTGGGGACCCCGGTCCGCTTCCGGTTCTGATGCGGGATGAACGCCAATCTAGGTCGACTCTTGTACTTCCAACTTAAATCCGCGACAGTGATGCCATACTTGCCGACATGGACGCTGGACGGCGAGAACAACGTCTTTCAAAATCATCTGGACGGCCGGGACTTGGATCAAAGCGCCGGACAGGCTCAAAGCTCGCGAATACATAGTCCCAGCGTTCGACTAATGCGAACAGGTCCGATTCGCGCACAATAGCGCACTGAAAAGCACTGATGAAAATACTCGAGCGGATCCCAGCGTCGCGGTCACGTCAACGGACTGTTCCCACCGTGACGGTAGCACTTGCGATCTTGATCAACGGATTCTGTTGTCCCGTCTGGGCCCTGATCTGAAAAGTTGTAGTGGCGTTGACTTGAAAGCTGTCCGTGCGGGAGGCGTTGCCCGTCACAGTCTTAGGAAGACCGGACACAGCCGGATTGGAAGATATCGTGGTCGTCTCTAAGTCTTTGGTTTTCCAGGTCACCTGGACCAACCCGGGGCTGCTCAACTGCTTCGGGTTCACTTCGATTTCGACTTGAGGCCTGGTGCAAGACGCGGCCAGTAGGGCGCAAAGCATCAGTGCGGCCAGAGCATATTGTGTGGTGCGGTTCATCGGTGCTCCTTTCATTATGCGTGAGTTTCGGACGCGCGCCTGCGCCGCGTCCAGTCGCGAGGTCTGACAAGTTGTTGTTTAGTTTCTGGATAACTCCATGCTGTTGGCAGGCTTCACCGTCTTTACGCGACGACAGCCTCTACTGTCCGTAGTCGCGCCCTGGCCTCCGTTGCTGCTCCAAACAACATCTACCGCCAGTCTATCTCGCAGTAAGGATACGATCGAATATACAACCCGAACGACCTGTTTGTCTTGCCTGAAAATAGTCTGACCACTTACAGAAGCAGCAATTAGGAACAGGCATCGGGTTTGTCGCCAAAGGTTGCATCACAAGTGTGTATAAGTCACTCGAAAGCGTAATCGAATGTATAGGAGTGCTTTCCGTCCGGCGCAATAATGATATTCATTTTTCCTGTAAGTCCCTGCAGTTCTCCTGTTCCCGAATCCGGCACCACGAAAATCAGCAGGTCCGGAACCCCACGCTTCACCGTGGCACTGTGTTGAAGCACAAAACTGCCCCGGCGCCCTTTCAAAGATCCTGTCACTCGCTCCAGAGCGACATATCCAGCCGTCTTCTCGAAGAGCATTTCGCCTTTGCTGACAGCCTCCAGGTCGCCATGGAACTGTTTGTCGATCGTCATCCGGCCAAGATTCGCAGCTTGGGCTACTTCGCTGTCCGGTTTCTGCGCTGTCAATTTTACATCGAAGGGTCCACTAGCGTGTTGAGACATCTGAGATTTCTCCTGACTTGTAGTTTGAAGCTGCGATCCTGCTCGCGAAAAGGCACAAGTGCCGAACGCCAGGGAGACGCCGAGCAAGACTTGAAGCGAAAATCGGACAGGATGTTTCTGATTCAGAAATCGTTCCTTCCAACTGAAAGGCAACATTTTCGAAACTCCTTAGGAATTGCGAGAACAAATCGCTTTGGCGAATTTGTCATCGTAAGATAGTCAAATCTTTCCAGAGGCGGCAATGTAGCAAATCGGCGGATCTCATGATTGGAAAAACGCGACAAGAACCTAAGGCCTGTGTCGAAGAAGTATTCGACCCCGACCTGAGCGAGGCGCGAGGGATTCTGAGATGGCCTCCTCCGACCGGACAATTTAAGCATCTGAGGAAGCGACCGCCGTCTGACCTTGCACCGTGGATCGATCTTTATTGGATGGTGACTTGGAACCTTCCGAGGCCTTATTTGCAAGAGACGCTGCCGCACCCAAATTTTAACCTCGCGTTCGAAAATGGCGAGGCTACAGTCTTCGGTGTAAATACCGGGAGATTTTCCCGAGTCCTGGAAGGCAAGTCAGGAGTCTTCGGCATCAGGTTCAGACCCGGCGGCTTCCGGCCGTTCATGAAGGCGCCTGCGGCATCACTCTTGAATCGAATTGTTCCTGCAAAACAGATTTTGGGCGGGGCCATTGGCGCTCTGCAGGATGTCTGGGAGTCGTCAGCCTACAAGGAAGCGAGAATGATTAAAGCTGCCAACGAATTTTTCCGCGCTCGGCTCCCGAAACCTGATCAAACGGCTGAATTGGCAGAACAAATTGTCAGACGGATTCTTGAAGATCATGAAATAAGAAGTGTGGAGGATCTCGTGTCTCGAACTGGTATAGGCAAACGATCACTCCAGCGAATATTTAACGAGTACGTCGGGGTGAACCCCAAATGGGTGATTCGCCGAGATCGCCTGCACGAGTTGATCAAGACTTTCCAATCGGGAAACAAGCTAGACTGGGCGCAGGTGGCATTGGATTTGGGATACTTTGACCAAGCTCATCTCATAAACGACTTTAGATCTGTCGTAGGCTTCTCGCCGGTTCAATACAAGAAACAGATCGGCAAGGATTCCTTGCGCAAAACAAAGTTAAGAGCGGAAACCACCAGACATAACGCGTCAGATACTTAAGGTCCAGTCTCAGAAGTGACAATTCCTATGGCGGACAAAAACATAAGGAAGCCGGTGACGCCAATTTCATTGACAGCAGCACGGCTGGCGATAGGGGCGGTGATTACGTATCAGGTTTTACTTATCGCGCTGATCTTCATCCGACCGGATCTGGACCCTTCATGGCACACAATTAGTGAGTGGGCAATCGGGCCCCACGGCTGGATAATGTCAATGGCGTTTCTTATCTCGGCAGTGAGCTACGGTTCGTTATTTGTAGCGATCAAATCACAAGTACAGGGTATCTGGGGCAAAATCGGACTCGGCATACTCTTCATTTGCTTTATTGGCACAGTTGGTGTGGGCATCTTTACCACGGATCCTTATCCGCCTGAGAAAACGCTATCGACTCACGGCATACTTCACATAGTATCCGGCAGTAGCGCCTTGATGCTCCTTCCATTTGCGGCGTTGCTAATTAACCTCAACCTGGCGCGCAAGAACAAAACGTGGGCAACGGCGCGGCGCGCACTCCTTTGGACCGCTGGTCTACCATTGCTGGCCTTGGTAGGTTTCTTGGTGCACCTGGCCATTTTTGTAATTCCGATGGGCGACTATTACGGTCCCGGCCTTCAGATTGGCTGGCCCCCTCGGTTCCTGTTTTTGATCTACATGGTGTGGCTGATAACCCTGGCTTGGAAGGCGATCAAGGTGCATAGCCAAAAATCGTCGGCCGAGCCTGAGAATTAGAGCGATGAGTCGGTCGGTGCCCATCTCTTGAGCATCGCACGCGGAAATCACGACTAATTTCTGTTGGCGCCGGCAGTGATTTGCACTAAGGCGGGTTTGCTGCCGGCTAATTAGCGCGCGAGTTTCGCTGTCGAGGGACCTTGTCCTAAATCAACCTTGATCCACGACAAGATTTCGGAAAGGATCCTATTGTTAGGTTGCACACACAGCCGCGTCTTGTACCAGC
>DASXSC010000050.1:0-12553 GCA_036506215.1 Pyrinomonadaceae bacterium
AGAAATCTTGTCACGCTATGGTCACGTGACTCGATGAAAATCACTGTCAAAGCATGTCAATTGGTGCAAAGTCGAAGAGGTCTGTAACGGCGGCAAGTTGTAATAAATGTTAAAGTTGTGTGACTCGATGTCACAAAATGCGAAAGCCAAAGGGCGCTTTCATAACCCCAAGGTCGGCGGTTCGATCCCGCCCCCGCTACGAACTTCTTTTTAATCCAACAAATACATCTCCTGGTAATATTTTCATCACTATTTAGATGGCCCTTCACACAATCAAATCGGGACTCTTCGAGCTGCGCAGCCTATTTGTTATCGCGGCGCTAATCTCTTTGTGTGTCTCAAACAATGTCGGGTCCGATTGCTGCAGTTGCGCAGAATAGTGAAACAATAGCCAGCAATAAAACTGCCCACAAGCCCAGACTTGAAAGATTCTCCTGAGCACGAGGATTGAGACGCCACATCGATTCGAGAAAGCTATTGGGGCGGAGTAATAAGCTTGCCGTGAGGCTTATAGCAGCGCCAGCCAGAAAGAAAATACTAAGCGCCGTGATTCCCCGGAGACGATGGCTGTCGTGGCCGTCCTCTTCTTGTGGAACATTGGTAGACAATACTACGGATAACCTGGGACCACATTCTCCAAGCAGCAACGACGAGCCATTCGCGAAAGCAACTTAGAATTGTATTGAATCAAGCTGAATTCAGGTTCACCCCATGATTTAGGAGGTCTAAAAGCAAGGATTTCCTCGGAGCATAAATTATTTTGAATAATTCAACGACTACCGGGATACGTTAGGTGAGAGATGAACGATGGATGATCACGCGGCGATTGAAAGATGCAGAGCGGGAGACAATGAGGCGTTTCGTCACATCGTCGAGAACTACCAAGCCGAGGCGATTGGTCATGCCACAGCCATCCTCGGCAACCACGAAGACGCGCTGGACGCCGTTCAAGAAGCATTTATTGACGCTTTTCAGGCGCTAGACCGGCTCGATCTCAGTCGACGCTTTTACCCGTGGTTTTATGTGATTCTTCGAAATCGTTGTTACAAGCTGGCCCACGGTCGTAAGAAAAGAGAGATGGGCAACTCGAATGAAATGGAAATATTGGCGCCGGCAGCAAACATTCGACCCGAGGAGTCGATACTACTAGAACAGGCCATGCTTGAATTACCCACTGAGGACCGGGAATTAATTACGTTACGGCATCTGGACGGACTTTCGTATCAAGAACTAGCTGAAAGGTTGGAAGTTCCTCAGGGAACTATCATGAGCCGGCTCTACCATGCGCGGAAAAGATTGCGGGAAAGGTTGGCGCGCCATTCGTTCACAGGATTGAAGGTTGAACTATGACTGAATTGAATTGCGAAAGCGTGTCCATGGCAGCGATGGCAATCACAGATGGCAATCAGCCCGAGTTGTCGGCGGAACAGGTCGAAGCTCATCTAGCGAGCTGCGCCGATTGCCGTCGGGAGCTTGGTCAATTGCAGGAACTCTCGAGCTTACTTAACTCTCAGGAGCGGCGGCTGCGGACTGAGAATCTTTGGGGGAGGATTGAACCCAGATTGGTTGGTGCTCGAAGTACGCGTATCTCTGCGGTTTTGCCGTCCTTCATCTTCCTGGGCGCCCTACTGCTGGGCTACCGACTAGTCGAACTGATACCAGACCGCGACTTCAGCTTCTTATTCAAATTCGTACCTGTGCTCCTTGTGATTGCTGCTTTCGGTTATCTCAGGGAGAACCCGTTCAAAATCAATTCCGAACTCAGTCTCGAAGGAGAGTCATAAGATGAGTGAGAGTAATCGGGAAAGTCAGGCTCCCATCGTATTGGGCCAGAAGTACGCTTATGCCACCATTTCGCTAATTTTGGGACTTGCCTGCTTCATAAATCTGGCTGGGTTGGAGAAGGCGCTGTTGGCTGTGATCTTCGGCTGGCTGGCGCTCAAGTCAACACCGGCTCCTGCGCTCAAGGCGCGGCGACTGTGGGCCAAGACCGGCGTCGTTCTTGGATCATTAGTGCTGATTGTAATCCCCACCATAATTATTCTTAACCTCGATCGTCTGCGAGTGATAGTTGAGGCCTTGATGAAATTAAGCGAAGGTAAATGACGATTCAATACAGAACCGAACACGTAGCCCTTCCACGAAGACGATCTGACTGAAAATCCGGAGATGAAGATGATGAAGACAAACTGGTCGTTAATTCTCGTGACGATGATGACGTTAATGGGTGTCGGCATCTCAAGCGCTCAAACTTCGCAAAAGAGTATCTCGCGAGGCACGGTTAGCGCGGATACACGTTTCGTAGCGGAACCGATCACCCTGGAGACACCAACCGCAACGTTGTACGGCACTTTGGAACGCCCGCAATCTCGAGCACGGGTACCAGTCGTTTTGATCATAGCTGGTTCCGGGCCGACCGACCGTGACGGAAATTCGCCACTGCTACCCGGTGCGAACAACAGCTTAAAGCTGCTGGCTGAGGCTCTAGCAGCGCGAGGCATTGCTTCGGTGCGTTATGACAAGCGTGGTGTAGGTGAGACTGGGAAGGCGATGCAGTTGGCTGCGGAAAAAACAAAGAATGTTCTGCGAGAGGAAGATCTTACTTTTGAGACTTATATTGATGACGCCGTCCGGTGGGGCAAGCAGCTGCGCGCGGATCGCCGCTTCTCAGGGTTAACTGTGCTCGGTCACAGCGAAGGCTCTTTGATCGGCATGGTCGCCGCTCAGCGAATGGATGCAAATGCCTTTGTGTCTATTGCCGGTGCAGGTCGTCCGGTCCAACAGATCATCCTGGAGCAAGTCAAACCGCAATTCTCACCTGAGTTGCTGAAAAAGACCGAAGAAATTCTGGAGCAACTTGCCGCCGGCAAAACCCTTGCATCAGTGCCAACCGAATTGAACATGCTGTTTCGTCCGAGCATCCAGCCATACATGATCTCCTGGCTTCGATATGATCCAGCCAAGGAGCTTACCAAATTGCGTGTTCCTATTCTGATTGTGCAGGGGACAACGGATATACAAGCGACTTTAGGAGACGCGAAGAGACTCGCTGACGGCAATCCAGCGGCGAAGCTATTATTGATTGATGGAATGAATCACGTTCTCAAAACAGTCCCCAATGAGCACAACAAGCAAGTATCATCCTACAGTGATCCCACGCTGCCGGTTGCTTCTAATCTTATCAATGGAATTCTCACGTTCTTGAACCAAGCGAAGACGCAAAAACGTTCACATTGATTCTGCAAGGACCATTCTGCCTACATATTGATATCGCTGTTTTCCCTTGTTTGCTCGGTTCTCGCCGGGGGGTACAGTCCTAACGCTTTATGTGGTATGGGACGCTGATGACGATACACGAGTAGTTAATATGACGTGAATCTGGCTATCATGTTAGTCTTTGAGATGCCAAATTGGCATCTCAAACCGGCATTTTTTGAACCCAAAATTCTCGTGTTCAATTTGTGTCCAGAATTGACAGCAAGCAACGGGTAAGGAACCGGAAAGAATGGGAAAGGACGGGAAATGCTCGAAAATTCTTGGTGGCTGCAACCATATCAAAGGCAAAGACTTAAGTTTTTGCCGCAATGGTGATTCATAACCCCAAGGTCGGCGGTTCGATCCCGCCCCCCGCTACCAAATCCTCTTTATCTCTCAATAACTTATGCAGACGCTGTGGGTTCCATTCCCGTACGCTGGGGCCAATTTGTGCCCGGAATAAAAAGCGGCGCCTCGGACACTGTCAAATCTGTTAGCATTGTCGAGGGGGTGTCCCTTGTATGCCAGAAGAGAAAAACGTCGATTACTACGAACTGTTGCAGGTCAGCACGAGCGCCGATCCGGAGACGATCAATCGCGTCTACCGGCTGCTTGCACAACGGTTCCATCCCGACAACCAAAACACCGGTAACGAAGGCCGCTTCCGCATGATCCTTGAGGCTTATACGGTCCTGAGTGATCCGGAAAAGCGGGCGCGGTACGACGTCATACACGCACAGCAGCGGCAAGATCGCTGGCGGCTAGTGGCGACCGGCGCCCAGATCGAGAACGACTTCGAGATGGAGCAGGTTGCGCGACTTACCGTGCTCGAATTGCTCTATACCAAGCGGCGCCTGGACGCTGAGGCCGGGATCTCTTTGCTGGATCTTGAAAAACTGATCGGCAGGCCGCGTGAGCACCTCGAGTTCACACTCTGGTTCCTCGGACAAAAGAAGTTCGTGACGCGCGACGACAATTCACGCCTGCGTCTGACAGTCGAAGGCGCTGAATACCTGGAGCAGAGTTACCGCACGAACCTGCAGCAGAAGCGGCTGCGAGCCTCGAACGAAAAGTGACGCGCTCATCTGGCGTTCTAGCTGTCGCGACGAAAACGAGGACGCCCCGAACGATTCTATTTTGACCGCCACTTAATTTCCGATCGTGAATCAAACTGTGGCCCGCTTCTTCCTGGGTCAGCCTCACGAAATATGCGTCGATATAACACCTGCGCATACGGTTAGACCGTAAGTCGCTCGCACAGTCCACGTTTTGACAGCGCCTCACTTAAAACGCTACTCGCCGGTAATATCTCAACAAGAACTCGGCTCTTAATGGGTAAGGGGTGCCAATGTCTGGGCCTGTTATGGAAAAGATAGGAGCGCTGATTCGTGTGGCGATGTCCCCCGACTGTGCGCTGGCCGAGCGGCACGAAGCCTTCAGCAAGGTCGTCTTGCGATTTCAAGACATGGCTTTCGGCTACGCCCATGCGCTGCTTGGTGACTCTTATCTTGCCGAAGATGCTGCGCAGGAAGCATTCATTACGGCTTGGGGGAGGTTGCATCAACTTCAACAGCCCGATGCTTTTCCGGGCTGGTTCAGACGAATAGTCTTGACGCAGTGCAACCGGCTGATTCGTGGTAAGCGGCTAGAGTTCGTGCCGCTGAACATCGGAGAGAGTCTCGCTTCGACCGCGAGTGATCCACACGTAATAGCGGAAAAACTTGAATTGGTGGATCGGGTGCTCGCGGAGATCAAGCGATTGCCAGAACACGAGCGAATGGTTACGACGCTGTTCTATGTTAACGAATATTCGCAACGTGAGATCAGCACATTTCTTGAACTGCCTGTCTCGACAATCGGCAAGCGGCTCTTCTCGGCTCGCCAGCGTCTGAGAGAGAGGATGTTGGAGATGTTCAAAGACAATTTGCGAGAACACCGTCCCTCCAGGAATAAAGTCTTCGCCGATCAAGTGAGCGCCAAACTCCGCCCGTTTGATGAGCAGGACTGGATGCCGATCACCGGACTTGCCTACAGCCTTGAGCCTGACTTCCGCGGGCAAAACGATATGTGGTTGCGAAATCGCCAGGAGTTTGATGAGACGCGCTACATTCGACGGCATTACGTCGCCGAACATGGTGAGACGAGGGACATCCTCGGCTATGGCTCAATCGAGCAGAGTATTTTTCGGCCTAACTACAGGCTCTTTCTGATCGTCGATCCCAAATGGCTCCGCCGTGGCGTGGGTGACTTGTTGATCGAGCGCTTGATGGCTGACCTGCGCGCCGTCGACGCGATAACGGTTTGGCATCGGAACTACGCCCAGCTTCCGGACGTTCTGTCGTTCCTGATAGAGCGAGGCTTTTCCGAAACGCGAAGAGTTTCGGACTTGCGCCTGCCGACCTCCGAAGCAGACCTGACACGCATCGCACCAGTGATCGCGCAAGTCGCGTCAATGGGAATCGAGATCACAACCCTGGCTGAGGAGTGCAGCCATAACCCGGAAGCGCTTCGCAAGCTGCACGAGTTCCTCAATGAGGTTAAGGCCGATGACCCTCAGCGCCAGCCATATACCCCCGCGCCCTTCGCCTCCGCCGTACAGTGGATGGAGCGACCTTTCGTCCTGCCTGATGCCTGTTTCATTGCACGGCATGGTGAACGTTACGTCGGCTTCAGCGATTTGATCTTACTCGAAGCCCTGCCGGGCGGCGTTAGCTTCGGTTTCACGGGCGTGGCGCGCGAGTATCGGCGGCAAGGTATCGCGACAGCACTCAAGGCGCGCGCAATTGAATACGCTCGTGAGCACGACTATTCGAGCATCCGCACCTGGGCGACTGCAAGTCAGAGTGCCGCGCTGGCCCTCGCCAGGAAGCTTGGCTTTGAACAAAGCTTTTGTTACGTCACGGTGGAAAAGTGTTTGAAAGAAGTCGCGGAGGTAGATCCACGCATTTACGACACGTATGTCGGGCAGTACGCGCCTCGTTACCAGCTAGTTGCCGCGATCAAGAGAGACGGAGATAAGTTAGTCGGTGAAATCGGAGATCAAAGAGTTGAGTTCCTCCCTGAATCCGAAACCGAGTTCTTCGTCAAAGCACATGGTCGTGTGATCTTCGTCAAAGATGAAAAGGGAAACCTCAGTTACCTGCTTTTTCGGGAAGCGGACCGACCCAGGCATACCATAGAAGTCGATCCGCGGGTCTACGATTCCTACGTTGGGGAATATCCTTTTCACTTCGATTTTCTCGTCAACGTAACCAAAGAAGGTGGCAAACTTTATAGCCATTGCGTGGGGCAGAAGACCGAGTTGATACCGGAGTCCGAGACGAAGTACTTCATCAAGGAATTCTACGGCTCAGTTCAGTTCTTCAAAGACGAGACAGGCCAGGTCAGTCACCTGATTCATCGAGAGTGGGGCAACAATGAGAACGAGCACGAAGTGCAAGCCGTGAAGATCAAGTAGGTCAAGGCGCCAATGAAGGATAGGCTCAGGAAAGCAGGAGAGTTTATGAAACACCAATTCCAGTGGACTATCGCTTTTCTCTTCATCGTCAGCGGCGGCCTCATTTGGTATTCGGCAAGTACCAGCGCTGTTCACGCGCAGGGGCCGGAGAAAACGTTCGCCTCGCCAAATCAGGAACGCACAGCAGAACAGAAGTATCGCAATATTCAGGTCTTCAAAGGGCTGCCGGAATCGCAGTTGCTCGCAGCTATGCAATTTATGGCCGGGTCGCTGGGTGTTACTTGTCAGCACTGTCATACGAATCAGTTTGCTCAGGACGATAAGCTTGCGAAACAGACTGCCCGTCGCATGATCGCGATGATGCGCGCCATCAACCAGGAAAACTTCAGCGATAAACTGGTAGTTAACTGCTACACCTGCCATCGCGGCCAACGGAAACCAGCTGTGGTCCTGCCCGTCAACCACCCAGCGACCGCAGAGACCAGGAGTACGAAATCGGTTGAGACAATGCCGACGGTTGACCAGGTGCTCGACAGGTATCTAAGCGCCCTGGGTGGTCATGCCAAACTCGACAAGTTGAGGACTAAATGGATGAAAGGATCGGTTGTGGACTCGACCGGGACGAACCCGATAACGCCGCAGCCACTGGAAATCTATCGCAAGGCGCCAAATAGAATGTTGATGGTTCGTCACGCGGGAAATAACACTTTTATGCAAGCCTTCGACGGGAAGGTTGCGTGGCGCCAATTCAACGATCGCGTAGCCGAGATGACTGGAGTGGATGCGGCCTTTGCCGGTCGTGACGCGAGATTCAATAAGGAGATCAATCTCAGGGAACAATTTATCAAGATGTCGCTCATTGGCAGGGACAAGGTTGGCGATCGCGAGGTCTATCTAATCGAGGGAGTGCCTAGCGACGGCCATATCGGTAGCTTGAGTTACGGAACGGAGAGACTCTTCTTTGATATTCAAACCGGACTGCTGCGGCGCCGGCTCATCGAAATCGAAACGGTACTCGGCCATGTTCCAATTGTTACTGAATTCGATGACTATCTCGAGGTGGACGGCGTCAAGGTGCCGTTTACAATTGGCATTGCGACACCTGGTTCAACTACGACACTCAAGTTTACGGAGATCAAGCTCAACGATCCGATCGGGGACGATAGATTCGACAAACCGGGACCAAAACGTTAACAGAGTTGGGAAGCTCTCGGCTTCAAGGCCGGGACTCCTTCCTCAGCGGGCTGTGGCGTTGTTAACTGCGACCAGATCTCCGGTTGGTACACTACTTCACGTCTCGCGCTTGAGATGCTTTTTGGATTCGCAACTTAGTCGGCAACATTGTCGACGCTCGATCACCGATGTTCAGCACATTCACATCCCAGTCGCCATCTTCTAAATCATCCGGCAAGATAATTTTGGCGTTACGCGGATTTGCAACCTCGATCGGATGCAACACGACTGAAGCGTGACTATCACACTGAAGAATGACTTCCAGGTCTTCAGCCGACTCGACTGCAAACGTGCCTTGCAATATTAGTTTTTCACCGGGATATACTATGAGCGTTTTAGGCGTGTCAGGACCCAAGTAGATGCGCTCCATGAAAGGGACCTCGCCCATAGTTCCGTCAGGAAGAAATTTCGCGGGCCAATCAAATCCGAAATGCTTCCATAACCACGCTGAAGGTTTTCCACCGCGCCACACTCGCGTCATTACCTCGACCATTCCATTTGAGAGCTTTTCCGCAGGTACGCGCACCCGCGGATAATCTGATTCATCAACAGGCGCAATCGCTACAATCTGACCATGTTGTCTGAATGCAGCTTCCGCTCGGATTGGTTGAATTTCGAGACTATAAATTTTCGCCGCTGCTCGTTTATCGAGCAAGCTATAGTTCACGGGCTTGGACCATGCGGACATTTCGCCGGAAACGACAGTTCGGGTTTGAAGTGTGACGCTTCCGGGAGTGAGACTCTCTGGCACTCGCACACGCAAGTTTTTGGGGCTTTTTGTGGGCACAATGACAACCTGCTCTTTCTGTTGAAACAAAACGTCAACGCGTTCGGCAGATTTGAGCGGCTCAGCGCTGCCTACCACCAGATCAAGCCACTGCCCAGGAGCAACTGGCATTAGCCAATCGGACCAGATGTCGAGTGGGGCAGGACCGCGAACAATATCGAATGAGAGAGCGTTGCTGACCTGATTTGTACCACTACGGCGTTCAATCACCCGAAGGATAGCTTTGCCGGCCAGTAGATCTTTCGGCAGTGTGAACGCCAGTGCGTTAACGTCCGACGTTCCAAGGTCGTGAGGAACGTGGTGGGTCTGTTCAAGGGCATCGATTAACTCAAATTCGTCTGAATCGCTAAAACCTGAGCCTTCAATGCACACGATTTCACCGGGACCCGGAGAGTGCGGCCTGACAGCCGTAAGCACTGGAGCTGTAGCCGGAACATTGATTTGAATTGTTAAGGGAGCGCTGCGCTGGCCCTCTACGTCCACCATCACCTGACATGGCCCAGGTTGAAGCGCTTCGGGCACGTGAACGCCAAGCTCCTGAAGACCGTGCTTCACGTTCGCTGTTTCATATCCGCCTCCGTGCGAGGCAACGCTATATTCAGCCGTGCCCTGGACAAACAACACTCGCACACCCTTTTCCAAGTTAGCTCCCAGACGATAGCCCTCCAACTGGATACCTGTTTGCGGGGCAGCGGCGGTGGGCGTGATGCGAAGCATGACTGGCGGTTCGGCTAGTGGAGACTTCTCTTGCGCCGACGCCATTACTGAGAAAGCAAGTAGGATTAGTGCCGATACAACATAATGTCGCAAGCCTCGCGATCTGATGTTATGTAAGTACGCGATCGGCGAGCGATTTGATCTATTAGAAAGTCGATTCTTTAGACGCATCGATTCTGAGATCGGGTGAAAGTGTTAGAACGCGACTGTCTCTTCTTAGTTTCAAGGACCATCAATTTGGTTGTAGGCGCGCGAGTCCGACGCCCGGAAAATTTTTTCCGGGCAGTAATATGATGTAAAGCTCAGCAACTTCTCCTTTCGACACTCAAGAAGTAGAATCCAATGAAAAGAAAACTGGCTTACATCTTCGCCGTTCCAATGCTGTTTTCTGTGTTGGCATTTCACGGCAACTGCCAATCGCAGTGCGAGGAACTGCGTCAGGAGTTGATAAAGGATTGCAGAGACGATCTTGGGCTAACAACGATCTTGTCAGGAAGATCAGAAGAGGTTTCAAGAAATCTGTCACGATGAAATCCAGGGTAATACAGAGAAGCAGCCCTGTGGCTTTAAGACGATCAACATCCGTTTGGGAAGGCTCGATTGACACACGAGCCTTCCTTTTTTGTGTACCCTGGGGCCTCTCCAGCTAATCTGATATCACGGTGGCTCTTCCAAGAGTAAAAAAAATCCCGCCGACTGCTGTCGGTGGGACCGTTCCAGTACATTCACTCGCGCTGGCTGCAATATTCTAAAGCCGCCGATCAATATAGAGCGGCGGCTTCCGTAGTCCTAAACCTCGAGAGTTGTTCAATGCTGTGTCGGTCGCGACGTTATCCGCGTCCAAACGTCCTGGTATCAGAGTCGTTTCAGTTCTGCTCTCGGTAAAAGTAGTACTCTGCTGTATAAGGAACTTCCTGCAGCTCGCCTTCAGTTGAACCGGGAGCAGTAGGAATCAATCCACCCGCCGTATTTACCCGCTGGATGTAAGTAACTGTGCTGAAAATACCTGAGCCACTGGTTGAGTATTTCGAAAGCAGCAGCCATGCAATTGCGGTTGGATCTGGAGTGCAGCCTGTGCCTGTTACACGGCGGCCTTCCACAACGCTGCCACTCTTACTTTCCCACTTCGGACCCATGTAGTGAGTGCCGACTTCTCCGAAATAGTTTTCCTCGGCGAACAACGACGCCCGCGGCGCTTGAAATTCCCAAGTGGCGCCGTTCCATCTGTAGATCTGCACGCCACGCGCATAAACGTGGAAAGCCAACTTATTCCCCGCCGGTATCTCTATACTCACACACTGAGCTGGCAATTCCGGTCCTTCGCTCGCCTTTGCTACGGATGAGGGCTGGAGTCCGAGACCAACGATGGTGAGCAGAACAAGAAGACGAACGACCTGTTTGATTTTTGTTTGGTACATTTTTTTCTCCTATGCATAGCGAATGTTGTGTTCGGGTTTTGTAACGATGAGTTGATGGTGGGGCTGACAATACAAATGCTAACCACTCAACTTATCTTTCTCACTGAACAGGCTGTCAACTTTGACTGCCGGAAAAGGAAGTTGCTGAAGATCCCACCTTATTACTGCCCGGCTGAAATATTTCTTCTTTCTCGGACCACTCGTGTGAGTCGCTTCTCGGCTGAAAGGCACGCACGGCTCGAGGACGGTATGATTCCGTTGCGGAAAGCAGGAGAAGGTACTCGCCAAAGGTAAGGCGCAAGGGGTGCCTTGCGCCTCACCCTTTCATTAAGCGGACTTGGCTTCTTCGCTCGCGAGCGGAGCTCTTGCGAACGCTCGACCGATACGCAGAGGCACGATCATCGGTACACGTTTCTGATAGCGCCTGTACTCATCGCCGTGAAGACTTACCAAATCCTTTTCTTCAAATTGGATTGCCAGCAGGATGTATACGGTCGTCGCTATTGCAAAAATCAGATGTGCAACCGTCATAGTAGGCGTCGCCCAGAACGCAAACAACCAACCCAGGTAAAGCGGATGGCGGACGTGGCGATATAGAACCGGCGTTCCGAATTTCAATTGCGTGTACTCTTTGCCGCGCAGGAAGAGATATACCTGCCTAAGGCCGAAAAGATCGAAATGATTTATGAGGAAAGTACTGCCCAGAACCAGCAGCCAACCTTTTGCACATAGCCCATAAAGCGCCATACGGATCATCGGCTGGTCTATGTTCCAGATGAAGCCTCCCATGGGTCGCCACTGCCAGAACAAAAGAAGCAACGCCACAGACGAGAACAGCACATAGGTGCTGCGCTCGACCACTTTAGGGACATAACGTGTCCAAGTGCGCTTGAACCATGGCCGCGCCATCAAACTGTGCTGGACGGCGAACAGAGCGAGCAAGCCGGCGTCAATCAATAAAGCTTCGCCGAGTGGGCCTGTCCGCCCCGAGTCAATCGACTTCGGAACGACCACATTGCCGATGAAACCAACTGCATAGAGAAAGGTTCCGAAAAAAATTAAGTAACAGAAAACACCATAGGCAAACGTTGCAATTCTTTTAGACATAAGAGCTCCTTTTCCTAGTTCAGGTGATCAAAATAAGTTCAAGTTCCAATTGTTCCAGTGCCAATCAACCGATCGTCTCTAGCTCCGGAACCTGAGCGGTGCTAGCAATGTCTCGGAGAAGGGGCCGGCATTCCTCGCGAAAGGATCCCAGCGCTGCTTCAACATCGCAGTCACTAATTCAACGAGCCAGATCTAATTCAGCGAGATGGATTGCCGCGCTAATCACAATTTGAAGCTCGGGACCATTCCACCCCTGGTTCAACACGAGTGGAGAAGTTGATGAAGTGTCGAGCTTATTACCATGGGCCTGATTTTTTTCCCGTTATGGTTGCTCTGATTTTTTAGTGGCCTTTTTTGTCTAATTTTTTCGCGTTACCGTTAGGGCCTGATTTTTTCGTGGCCTGCGCATGATCCCCCGCTACTGGAAGGAGGTTGCTTCTATGTCGTTCTCATCCGCGGTAGTGATGTGTTTGTTGGTCCTCACCTTAAGTTTTATCAATCCTTCGTTGGCCCGGTCGGAATCAGTTTCCAATCCGCCGGCTGCATCAGAAATAAATAATCTGGCCGCTGCACTGGTGG
>DASXSC010000051.1:0-24993 GCA_036506215.1 Pyrinomonadaceae bacterium
ATCTCGACGCCGCAGGGCACAAGCGTTTGGACGGAAACAGAGATGGTCAACAACCGTCCGACTCCGGACCGCCTGGTGGAGGTTGATCCGGAAGAATTCCCGCATGCGGAAGTTGATCTGGGACATGGGGACGTCTTAATTGCCGCCATCACGTCGTGTACGAACACTTCCAATCCAAGCGTCATGCTGGCCGCGGGACTGCTGGCAAAGAAGGCCGTCGAGCGTGGCCTTGATGTTCGCTCAGCAGTAAAGAACTCGCTGGCTCCAGGCTCGCGCGTGGTGAGTGAGTATCTGCAAAAGACTGGGTTACAAGAATATCTCGACAAGCTCGGCTTCAACCTGGTGGGTTACGGCTGCACTACTTGTATCGGCAACTCGGGTCCGCTCGACCCAAACATCGAACAGGTCCTTGGCGATCATGATCTGATTGCGGCGAGCGTGCTGTCCGGCAATCGAAACTTTGAAGCGCGCGTGCATCAAAGTATCAAAGCCAACTTCCTGATGAGTCCGCCTCTCGTAGTTGCCTTTGCTATCGCCGGAACGGTGGACATCGACCTGGCAAATGATCCGCTGGGAAAAGGCAGCGATGGTAAAGACGTTTACCTGCGCGAGATTTGGCCGGACCTCGAGGAGATCAATGCGCTTATGAGCGCAGCTATGGATCCGGATACTTATCGCAGACTATATCGCGACTTTGCCGAACAGAACCCCTTGTGGAACGAGATTCCGACCAGCACCGGAAGTGTTTACAAGTGGGATCCCGAGTCGACTTACATCCAGGAGCCTCCCTACTTCGAAGGCTTTAGTAATGATGTTGAAGAGTGGTGCGATGTACACAACGCGCGACCGCTCGCGATCTTTGGCGACTCAGTTACAACCGACCACATAAGTCCCGCCGGCGCCATCAAATCTAATTCTCCGGCTGGTCTGTTTCTGCAGGCAAAAGGCGTGCGGATTGAAGACTTCAACAGCTACGGATCGCGCCGGGGCAATCATGAGGTGATGGTGCGAGGCACGTTTGCGAATGTAAGAATCAAAAACTTGATGTTACCCGGTGTTGAAGGAGGCGTAACTCTCCATCAACCGGACGGCGAGCGCACCAGCATTTACGATGCTGCGATGAAATACCAGTCGGAAGGAGTGCCGCTAGTGGTGATTGCCGGGCAGGAATACGGCACCGGAAGCTCGCGCGACTGGGCAGCTAAGGGAACCAGGCTGCTCGGTGTAAAAGCTGTCATCGCGCAGAGTTTTGAGCGCATCCATCGCAGCAATTTGGTCGGAATGGGCGTTTTGCCGTGTCAGTTCAAGGATGGAACGAATGCTGCCTCGTTGGAACTTGATGGGACTGAAACCTTTGACGTAATCGGATTGGAAGAAGAAGTGAAACCGCAAAAAGACCTGACGCTGGTAATCCATCGAGCGTCAGGTGAAACAGAAGATGTACCGGTCACTCTTCGCATCGATACGCCAATTGAGATCGATTACTACCAACACGGCGGAATCCTTCCTTACGTCTTGCGGCAACTGCTCGCCGGTACGACAGACTTTTGAATCTTCTCTGTGAGTTCTCACAGAGGTTGCATGGAGACTCTAATCGAGGAGTAATAATGTCATCAGTTCAACCAGCAGAAACAAACACAGCGCTGAAATATCAGCTCTTTATCGACGGTAAGTGGATCGATGCTGAATCGGGCAAAACATTCAACACGCCCAATCCAGCAACAGGCGAGACGCTCGCCGAGGTTGCAGAAGCTGACAAGCCGGACATCGATAAGGCTGTCGCAGCCGCCCGCCGCGCCTTCGAAGGTAAATGGTCGAAGATCAGTGCGCGGGATCGGGGCCGCATGCTCTACAAGCTGGCCCAGTTGATTGAAGAGCACAGCAAGGAGCTGGCGGCGCTCGAAACCGCCGATAATGGTAAGCCCTTAAGAGAATCTGCCTACGTCGATCTGCCGCAGGTCGCGGAAAACTTTGAATACTTCGCGGGCTGGGCGACGAAAATTGAAGGTGAAACCATTCCTGTGCCCGGGCAAATGTTCAACTACACTTTGCGAGAGCCTGTCGGCGTCTGCGGACAAATCATTCCCTGGAACTTTCCACTTCTAATGGCCGCCTGGAAACTCGCGCCTGCCCTCGCCGCCGGCAATACGGTAGTCCTCAAACCGGCCGAGCAAACCCCCGTCACGGCAATGGAACTGGGAAGGTTGATCCAGGAAGCCGGCTTTCCCGAAGGCGTCGTCAATATCGTTCCCGGTTATGGTGAAACTGCCGGCGCCGCGCTGGCCGCGCATCCTGGCATCGACAAAGTTGCGTTTACGGGTTCGACGGAAGTGGGAAAACTAATTGCGAAGGCTGCTGCAGAAAATCTGACGAAGGTATCGCTCGAGCTTGGCGGCAAAGCGCCCAACATTGTGTTTGCGGATGCCGACATTGAACAGGCGGTCAACGGCGCGATGATGGGAATCTTCTTCAACCAGGGACAGGTGTGTTGCGCCGGCTCGCGTCTTTTCGTCCAGGAGGCAGTGAAGGATCAGTTTCTCGGAAAACTGAAAGAGAAATCGGCGAAGATCGTAGTGGGGGATCCGATGGACAAAGGCACCCACATGGGCCCGCAGGTGTCGCAGGATCAACTCAATCGGATAAAGAGTTATACCGAGATTGCGCGAGCTGAAGGCGTGAAAGTCGAGGCCGGAGGCGAATGCCCAACGCTGCCGGGAGCTTTTCAAAACGGTTATTTCTTCCAACCAACAATCTTCTCGGATGTAAAGAACCAGATGCGCGTGGCCCAGGAAGAGATCTTCGGGCCGGTAGTCTCAGTGATTACATTCGAGAACGAAGACGATCTGATCCGGCAGGCCAACGAAACCATCTATGGTCTCTCCGCTGGAATTTGGACGCGCGACATCACGCGGGCCCATCGTTTCGCTAAAGAGATAAAAGCCGGCGTGATTTGGATCAATACCTACAACATGTTCAACGCCGCTTCGCCTTTCGGTGGTTATAAGCAATCGGGTTACGGCAGGGAAATGGGCAAGCACGCGCTCGAAATGTATACGAACGTCAAGAGCGTCTGGGTTGATCTATCAGGCAAGCCGATTGGCTGGTTTGGCAAATGAAAGACGATCGGAAACAGAAATTCGCGCGGACACCTTTCTGATCGATGTCAGGCCGCCCGACGTTTTCTCTTGGTCCGTTTGGGACACCATCTGCGCAGGTCCTTCCAATACCAAACGGTGAGGGGCACTAGCAGTATTAAACCGATTAAGTAGACGAGTAAGTTAACCAAGATGATCCCGCCCCGGAGATCTCCCTCCACCTTAGGCAATGATTTGAATACATTAGAGATATGAATGGTCAAGTACAATTCCGAAACGCCGACTCCAAATATCAAAACCGGTATCAGGTAACGCAGAGAAGCCATTCTACCTTTGCGATTAATTAGTGATTTAGCCGACAAGAAGACACTGCCTAGCACAATTATCAATCCGATCGACAAGAATAGGATGTCACGTAAGTCAACACCTTGACGGAGTTGAAGCACAGCGATTCCCCAGCTTCCGAAGGTAAAGATTCCAAGTAGAATCAAGTAGACGACAAGCGCGTGAATGATAGGGGGCAGGACAGTCTGATTTCCGATCGGGGCAATGCCGAGCGCTTTGAATATCTTTGCCGGCTCGGGAATCAGTTGAGCAAGAGCGTCAAGATTCTTGAGACCGCGCCTGAAGTCAATCCATTGCACTCGTTCCACTTTAGGATCAATTCCCCTGGTTGCCTGCAACAGTACCGGATAAACAATCCGCACTTCAGGGTTGTAAACGGTGTCAGTCTTGTATTTGGAGATTAGGACAAAGGCTACTTCGGCCTTCTGAGCGTCAGCCTCTAAGCGATGTCCATATTTCTCCATCCCCTTGATTAGATCGTCACAGTACCTTTTGTCCTCTGGCGCGGCATCTACGGTAAAAGTAACTGATCGTGGCTTCTCCACATTGGGACGATAGGGATTGGCAAACGTCGGCCGTGAGGCCCGGGGCTTACCCCATCGCCGCATTGATTTTGAACGTAAAAGAAGAAGCATCAAGGGAACCAATATGAAACTGAGAAACACAGACAATACCCAATATACTTCGAACAGCCCGAAGGAATCTGAGTTTCCAGGTTTCAGGAAAATCGAGATCACCAGGGCAAACGGCAAAATAATGAGAGCAAGTTGTATATGAAAAAAATTGAAATCGCGCTTCAGGATGCGGAACGGCAGGGGAAGCAGGAAGTAAGGAAGGTAGAGAGACCAGAAAGCCAGCAGCGTAATAGAACTCACTCCGAGGCTCACAAGGAATGAAATCCAGATGAGCCGGGGAGCTGCAAATCCTTTTTGTGGCGCAGGTCCTTTCTCATTCGCAGATTGCAGTTGCTTTAGTAAGTCATTCAAGCCTTTCTTAAACGACTTTCGGAAATCAACCCACTCGCAATCCTGAAGCCATGGCGGTAATTCAACAGCCTCAAAGATAATAAGAATGATCCGCTTTTTCAGTTCAAATGCCGTTTCGATTTCCGCGCTCGTAAACTTCGACACTATGGAGGCTTTAGAAACTACCAGCAGTACAACATTCGCCTCTTCGATGCCCCGGCAGATCTCCTCCTCCCATGGACGTGCGGGAGTGAGGCTCTGGTAATCCATCCAAACTTTGAAGCCACGGTCTTCGAGTTCGTCCAGCAGGCTATCCGCAAAGGGCGACTCCTGGCGAGAATAGCTGACAAAGAGTGCAGCGGACATGAGTAACCTTAAAGGAAACGGACACGCGACGAGTCGGATTCCATAAGCTGCAGTCCGTCGCGCCCGATAAACGCCGAATCGCGGCTTTCCCGTTTTTCTACGATGATGAGGTGTTCTTCAAGGTTCCAGGCCGGGCAACAGAAGAACCTTATGCGCTCGCCTGGATTTTCGTGCGCGCTCAGTATAGCATCGGTTCGTCAGTCTTAAACCCGTGGTGCTCTGAAACGAGACGCGATCTTTTTACCCCCTTGCAGAAAACGGTTTCAAGGCTTCCGGCATCTGTTAAGTGCCGCAGTGTTTCCCAATTCAGTTCCTGATGCGGCGCTCTCCCTCTGGTAAACATCAATGGAAAAGGAGACGCGTATGCATTTAGTAAAGAGAATCGGTTCAGCATCGTTGATACTTGCAGCGGTGCTTCTGCTTACAGCCTGTCCCAGTCAAACAACGATTTCCAAGATCAACGCCGACCCGGCGCGCTATAGGAATAAAGAGGTTGCAATTGCCGGCACCGTCAGGGATAGCTACGGAGCCTTGGGCCAGGGAGCGTACGAGATTGACGATGGCACGGGCAGGCTCTGGGTCGTGACGCGGCGTGGAGTGCCTTCGCGCGGAGCACGCGTGGGCGCTAAGGGCCATGTCTATACGGGCTTCAACTTTGGTGGTCGAAACTACGGCACGGTGTTGGAAGAAACCGACCGGAGCGCGCAGGGAAGGTAAGGCGCTGCGTTTAGGTTCCATCACCTGCTCAGCTGTATGGACAATAAGAAGAACGCGCAGACCCTCGGCAAGCGTCAGATTGTAGAAGGCCTTGACCGAGAGTTTGCGCGTTTGCATGCGAAAGCAACTGCCGTAATTGAAAAGACGCCGGTGGATATTTTATACACGGCGCCAGCCAACTCAGGATTACCTGCATCACCTTCAGGACTACTCCAACTTCTTTCGATTGGCGAAAGCGTGTTGAGAGGGGCGGCAGCAATCGAACAAACGTTCGGCGGTATTACATCAAATCTTTGGGACGACCCATTTGAGTGGACCTTGCCGGAACACCTTTCGACACCCGCCAGGGTCAATGAGCATCTGGCCGATGTTGAGGCGACTCGCAAGCGCGCCTTCAGTAGCTTTGCCGACGATGACTGCCTTCTGAAGCATGTCGCAGTGCCGTCAGGTGAGACAAGACCGCTAATCGACCTCCTTGTGAAAACGTTGGTTCGCGCGGCTGATTACCAGGCTCAAGCAGTGCTTGCGCTAAAGATTCTTTCCGGTATTGGTCCGCCCGGGTTTATTATCTAGGTCAAGTTTCTCGGCGCTGAATCCGGATCAAAGGCTGGAAGTTTAAAGCTAGCGAGGTTTCTCGAATGTATTGTCCCCAATGCGGGCAGCAGCAATCCTCCGATGCGATCAGATACTGTTCGAGGTGTGGTTTTCTTCTGGATGGTGTCGTGGCAGTGCTGGCATCCGGAGGAGCGATTCCGACACGCTACCTGCAGCCGGGTAAGCAAAAGCCTTCGCCTCGTAGCAAAGGAATTCGTCAAGGTGCGATGCTCATGCTCAGCACCTTACTTGTTGTTCCTATCGTGGCGATCCTTAGTGTCAATCTGTTGTGGCAAACTTCCCACATACTAGTTCCGCTGGCTGCTTTGCTGTGCTTTGTAGGCGGATTGCTTCGGATCTTGTACGCGTTGCTGATGGAAGATGCGGTTCCGGAAATGGAGGTCGACCAACTGGCCGGGTACGCACCGCCTGCCACTCCTCAATTTGAGCAGGCTGCACGCAGCGCCGCTTTACCGCCTGCTTCGGCGAACGCAACGACGAGCTGGAGACCACGCGCCAACACCGGCGGGATTTATCAGCCACCACCCAGCATCACGGAAAACACGACGCGCCTCCTCGAGAAGGACGATTCTAAGAACCAGTAGGCAATTTCTCTCGGCCTATTTCGTGTGTTTCTGCGATAGAATAATTCCACAGCAAATTCGCCTAACTACCTTCGTTAGGGGCACCGATGGTTGTGCAGAGATGATCGAAGCTATCCCAAACACCTCGCCTCTTTCTAACAAACTTCGTGAACGAATCGGAAACGAAGGGCCCATCACATTCTATGATTGGATGAAGGCAGCGCTCTACGATTTCCAAGATGGCTACTATTACCGGAGCGACCAAATAAAGTGGGGTAGGGAAGGCGACTACCGCACCAGTCCGGAACGCAGTAGTTTATTTGCCGCCACCTTTGCCCGCTACTTTTCTCGGCTTTACGAAGAGCTGGGGAGGCCCGGACAGTGGACGATCGTGGAGGCAGGCGGCGGCGACGGACAATTCGCTAATGGTTTGCTGCAAACACTTCACAAGTCTTTCCCAGACATCTTCGCGGCGACTTCGTACGTCATGAACGAAGTCAGCCCGCCCTCGCGCGACCTCGCGCGTGAACGGTTGCACATCTTTGAGGATCGAGTTCACTTTAGAAACCTTGACGACGTGGAGATCAATCCTGGCGTAGTTTTCTCAAATGAGTTACTGGATGCATTCCCGATCCACCGGATTACTTTACGTAATGGCGAACTTAAGGAGTTTTATGTAGCCTTCGGCGACAATGGAGACTTTGAATGGCTGCTCGATGGTCCAAGCCCGACACTATTGCCGCGGCTGGAAAGATATTTTCAGGAGTCTGGCTTCCGGCCAGGCGAGGGACAGATTGCCGAAGTCAATCTTGAAATCGAGGACTGGCTGCAGAAAGTAGCCGGCAAGATGGCCACAGGGTATCTCGTGACGGTGGATTACGGTGCAACTGCCGAGGATCTTTATTCACCGCTGGCAAATCAAAGCGGAACTTTGCGAGGATTTCACCGTCATCATTTCGTTGACGACCTGCTGGCGCGACCAGGCGAGCAAGATCTCACCACCACGGTGAATTGGAGTTTTGTAAAGTCAGTTGGAGCACGGTTGGGGCTTGAGCTCGTAGAATTCGAGCGGCAAGACAAATTCCTGCTGGCGGCTGGTTTCCTGGAGCAGTTGGCGATTGCATCGCAAGAATGCCAGGACGACTTTGAACGTCTTCGCGTTCATGGTGCTGCCCGCGAAATGATTTTACCTGACGGGATGGCTTCACATTTCCAGGTGCTGGTGCAAAGGAAGACTCTATAGCGGTTGACCAGGCAACAGCGTGTGTTGGAGAACGTGAGCGATAAACGGAGCATCGATGAAACAGGGTTACGAGCTAATTGATGTTTGTCACACCGTTTGGGACGGCATGGTTACTTACAAGGGCCTGCCCGCGCCTGTGATTACAGATCATCTTAGCCGGGAGGACTCGAAGAATTACTACGAAGCAGGCACCGAGTTTCAAATTGGGAAGATTGAAATGGTTGCCAATACGGGGACCTACCTCGATAGCCCATTCCATCGCTACGCCGACGGGATCGATCTCGCGGGTCTTGATCTTTACTCGTTAGCGAATCTGGCAGGCATCGTGATTAGAAAAGTTGGCGCTGATGCGCGCGCCATTTCGGCGGCAGCAATAGGGGAATTGGATCTAAGAGGCAAGGCGGTACTTTTCCATACGGACTGGGACAAACATTGGCGGACCGAAGCATACTCTGATGGTACTCATCCTTTCCTGACCGCCGAGGCGGCGGAACATCTGGCGCGGTCTGGTGCGGCGCTCGTAGGCATCGATTCATACAACATCGACGATACCAGCGGTGGCAATCGCCCGGCCCATTCGATCCTCTTGCGACAGGGAATCCCGATAGTTGAACATCTCTGCTGTTTGGGTGATTTGCCTGATCAAGATTTCAAGTTCTTCGCAGTGCCTGTAAAGGTAAAGGGCATGGGCACGTTTCCGGTGCGCGCATTTGGTATTGTGTCGCCTCGCTGATGGTACGGTGATTATTCAATCGACATCGCAAGGTGGTTGCGTCAATTTCGAACTTCCGAAGACTTTGAAGATTAAATATCTGGAGGAAAGAAATGGGACTAAGTGAATCTTTACTGCCCGAGTTTGATCACGAGATGGGAAACACGCGTAAGACGCTGGAGCGCGTACCCGATGACAAGTCAGACTGGAAGCCGCACCAGAAGTCGATGGCCATGGGCGGTTTGGCCACACACTTGAGCAACATACCGACGTGGGCCGTTTACACTATCGATGAGGATTCTCTGGATCTTGCACCAGAAGGAAAGCCTTTGCCTCCTGCGGAGCTCGCGAAGTCGCAGACAGAACTTTTGGCAAACTTCGACACCAATGCCGCGAAAGCACGGGCGGCGATTGCCGGCGCCAGTGATGAAGAGTTATTCAAGCCCTGGAGTTTGCTGTCAAATGGAAACAAGATTTTAACGATGCCGAAGATCGCCGTCCTGCGCAGCTTCGTGATGAACCATATGATTCATCATCGCGCACAACTTGGTGTCTACCTGCGATTGAACGACATTCCCGTGCCTTCAATCTACGGGCCCTCGGCGGACGAGAATCCCTTCTAGTCGGACGGCGCCAGCAGGCGAGCGCCCCGAGGGCAACGAAGTCTATCGTGGGCTAAGCAACTTTAATGAGGAGACCTCAGAACTCGTCTGAGAGTTATCGACCGACGATCTCTGCGAATTCCTATCGAACGTCATGCTGCAGCGGGTTGACTGATTTGGACTAGAATAGTTGGAACTTGATAGTCAAGTACTTCTTTGGACTCTGGCGGAAGTCGTAGATCAGCTTAACGCCTTCTGATGAAAGCTGGTTGACGTTTGAATACAAGGCTTCGTCAGTAAGGAGTTTACCTACCGTGCCTTCACCGCGTTGAGCGGCCGAAACAATATTGTCAATCCGCTCGGCTGTAGTGTTGAAGCGGGCGATGGCGGCGCGAGCGTCATTGTACATCTGCTCGTCCTTGAGAAGTTTGCCAATAGTGCCGCGACCCGAATTGATGTCTGCGATCATTAAATTGATCTGGTCCACGGAACGATCGAGCCGGTCAGCCGTGCGATTGATGCGGTTGTAGAGCTCGTCGTTTGTCAGCAGTTTGCCGGCGGTTCCACGTCCGGATCGTAAATCTGTGGCAATTTCGCGCAGTTGCAGCGCAATCTCATTGGCGTTGTTGTAAAGCGCGGGATCGTTGACAAACCTGCCAGCCGAACCGTTTCCTGATCTTACCAACCGCATTACATCTTGGGTTTCTCGCACGGTCGCATTGAGGTTGTTATAAAGGGCTTCGTCACTAAACAACCTTCCGACGGTCCCTTTACCCTCCTGCACGTCTTTTACAATGACACTCATCTGATCGGAGAGCTTGCTGAGACGTTGGGCCAGGTCAGTTCCGGACGTCGCGAAGTCGTTTACTGTGTTCGCGCTGGATGACCGCAAAATGTCGTAGTCCTTTACCTGAGGCGCCAGCGCCGTACCCGGGCTAATGTTGATGAGCATTTCATTTCCCAGCAAGCTCGGCGAGCCTTGTGTGGCTGTGGAATCCTGCCGTATGCGTTCAGTGGCTGGGCGACCATTAATAACCGCGTCGATCGTCATCAAGGCTTCGACGCGCTGCGCCGTAGGTTCGGTCGAAGGTGGCAATAGCGTGATGTCGTCGACTTTTCCCACGCGGACGCCGGACAGACGGACTTCTGATCCTGAACGCAGACCATTTGCGTCAGCAAATCGTGCCTTCACATGAAGCTTTTTCTTAAACGGGTTGATGTCGCCAGAGGCGTTAAGTATAAGAAAGATCAAGATCACTATGGACACCAGCACAAATATGCCCACGCGCAATTGGTTTAAGCTTACCGTTTTTGTTGATCTTGGCATGGCGCAAATCTAAGGACGAAGGATGAAGGAGAAAGGATGAAACCAGAGTAAGCGCATTGTCCGAGTGCGCATCGTGGTTTATCTTCCTTCATTCTTCAGCTCTCATCCCAAATCCTTTCTCTCAATGTCCGCGAAGAAACTTCTTAATGTACGGATCATCTGCCTTGCGCAGGCTTTCGTCCGTGCCGCTAAAGATTATGTGGCCTTCGCGCATCATCATCACTTTGCTGTTGATCAGGCAAAGGCGTTCGCCCTCCCTTTCAAAAACTACCTGTCCCTCTTCATTGACGACAGCATATTCGGAGCACAGGTAATCCAGGTTATTCATCTCGTGGGTAACGAAGATAGACGACACGTCCTCAAGGTCCCTGAGTTTCATGGCAAGTTCGCAGATGGTGCGGGCGGTTGGCGGATCCAGGCCGGCCGTGGGTTCGTCGAAAAGCACGATCTTCGGATCTCCAATTAGAGCCCGAGCAATGCCAACGCGCCGGCGCATACCGCCCGAGAGTTCAGCTGGCATCTTGTCGATGGCGTCTTCGAGATTAACGAAGCGAAGCATCCGGCGCACCTCAGGTTCTACGTCGTCTTCGCGCAGACCCTGTTCGTGCAGGCGGTAGGCTACATTATCGTAAACAGACAACGAGTCAAAAAGCGCCCCTTCCTGAAATACCATTCCAATCTTCTTGCGCACATCCATCATCTGGACTTCGTTGTAATCAGTGATGTCTTCGCCGTCAACGAGAACGCGTCCCTCGTCAGGCTTCAGCAAACCCAGCACAAGCTTGATGATCGTAGACTTCCCACCACCCGAGCCGCCGAGAATGATCTTCGTCTCCCCCTTCATTACCTTGAAGCTAAGTTTGCTCAGGACCACACGGTCGTCGAAGGCAAGCACCACGTCGCGAAACTCAATAGCGGGAATCGCACGATTACTGTCGTCGACGTGGGCGAAGGTTGAGCCAGCCGCATTTTGGCTAACCTGCCCAGGGGAGCTGATATGTTGTGATTCAGTCGCTGATAGGGCCATCTTTTTAAACTAACTAATTCTTCGGCATTCCCAGAATGTATTGCAGCGCTCGCGCAAGAAAGAAATCAGCCACAATGACAATGATCGACGCTGTCACGACAGCCCTCGTTGTCGATCTTCCCACACCCACTGTGCCGCCTTCAGTCGTCAGACCTTTATAACACGCAACCGATGCGATGATGATTGCAAAACAGACGGGTTTGATTACCCCGCCAATAATATCATCGGCCGTAATCCCATCGCGCACCGAAGTTAGGAATTCATTTATGGAGAGCCCGTACAGACTTGTCGCAGCAATGCCGCCGCCACCGATGCCAACTACGTCAGCGACAACCGTAAGCAAGGGCAACGTAACTATCAGAGCAATCAGGCGTGGGGCAACCAGCTTCTTGACGGGATCGGTGCCCAGGGCCCGCATCGCATCGATCTGTTGTGAGGCCGTCATAGAACCCAGTTCAGCCGCTATAGCTGAACCAACGCGACCCGTTACCATCAGCGCGCACAGTACGGGACCGAGCTCACGAATTAACGAGATTGCGACTAGCCGCCCCGTTTGCGATTGCGCCCCATAAAAGGCCAGAGTCGGAAATGTCTGCAGCGTCATCACGCCGCCGGTAAAAAATCCGGTTAGCAGAATGATTGTAAGCGACCCGACGCCGATCACGTCCATCTGCGTGATCGTTTCAGTCAGATAACGCGGGCCCTTGAAGAGGCCGGCGACCGCACGCGCGGTCATCAACGTGGTCTCTTGCAGCTCGAAGATAGAGCGCGTAACGAAGTTCATTTAGGGGCTAATAAGGGAACCAGCCACCAGGAGTCTCGAGTTTCGTCGGGGACTCTGCTCGCCTGGCTGTTGCGACGTCTGAAGAATCGTAACCGCGACTTTCTCCGAAAGCTTTCGATTCCAATAGAACGATGGCCACATCTGAAAAGAGCGGCTTATCATGCGCAAAATCTACGCAACCCGTCAAGCTTGAAGGGATTACGCCTTGATTACAGCATCACGTTTGCGAAAACTGCTGACAACAAGAAGCCGGTCAGGCATTTGCCTGGCCGGCCGGGTTCGTTCGCGCTGTTAGTGATGTTAGAGGCGAGGACGGCGTGGGTCTTCGCGTCGGGGAAAGAGTGGCCCGAGTCCATTACGCTGGTTTTGCAATGCGCGAGACCGCTCCACTTGACGCCGTTGTTTCTCGTCAGGATTAGTGAGCAGACGTTCCCGTCTAACGCCCTGAGCCTGCTGTTGTAGCGAGCGCAGGATAATTCTCTGTTCCGGCGTCAAGATGCGCCGGATCCTGACTTCGGTCAGGACTCTCATCCGCATGGCTGCGATCTGAGCAGCTGCCACGTCGCGTACACGCTGTTCAACGACAGCCTCGTCAGGGTTGTCAGAATCGAGCTCGGCTTGGAGCGAGCGATTAGTTTCGCGAAGGCGTTCATTGATTACGGCGCGTTCTGTTTTGTTCTGTTCCCGAATCGAGCGTATTTGTTCGCGCTGTTCGGGTGTTAAGTTGAGCTGCCGAATTGGATCACCGCCGAGACCGCCGGGTTGAGCCTCTGCACTGCTCGGCTGTTGTTGAGTTGTCTGCGCGTTACTTGCCGGAACGACAGCAAAGAAAACGAGTGCCGCAAATAGCGTTAAAACTTTTGCGTTGTGTTTCATAAAAAACCTCATCGATAAATTCCCGGTGGTGGGTAACGCAAACTAACAGTTTGCGTTACAGAATCCGCTATTCGTTGATTCGATCGTCAAGCAGATCAAGGTCGCTGTCATTTTTTCCGGATATCAACCTCAAATCAGCTGCTAACTGCTCGCGCTCAGTCTTCGAAAGCGGACGTCGCGCCCTCTGACTCGGACCGTTGAACGCGACGCCGTTGCCGCGATTCGCCCGCGCGCCCGGATTTCGCTCCGCTGTCCGCTCGGCAACAACAATCGAACGTGGCGTTTTCTCTTCTAAAGTCTTAATTCGCTGCAGTTCCTCCTGTACGCGCTTCTCAACCCGGGCGTTGATCTCCTGTGCGGAACGATTCTCCTGATTTGTGACAATCGGCACGGGCGGCTTATCTCGTAAGCGCGCAATAGCCAGTGCGGCAAACAAGCAAAACAGTATCGAAGCAAAGGTCACGGCGCCTTTCATCCATAACGGAGCAAGATTGAAGAACTCTCGCAGAGCGGCCAACGCGGAAGGTTTTTGTTTGTCGACTCTTGTCACCGGCGGTTCGGAAATGAGAGCGAGAGATTCATTGCGCCATATCACAACCGATTCACGAACATCACGTAAAGCCTCGAACTCCGCGTTACATGAAGCACAATCGTGTACATGGCGCCGAAAAGTTCGCGTCTCTACCTCATTCAACTCGCCATAGAGGAAGGCGATCAAGTCGTTCTCGCGTCCGCAATTTGAGGCCTTGACTTCTTTCATTTTACTTTACTCCCACCTCTCGCGCTTCGGCCTAACCAAATTTCTGAAGCCGCATCTGCAACTGCTTCAATGCCGTGTACAGGCGGCTCTTAACTGTGCTGAGCGGCAGGTCGAGCACGTCGGCGATCTCTTTGAAAGTAAGCTCTTCAAATTCCTTCATCACCACAACCTGTCTGAGCTCGATAGGCAAGCTACTAACTGCCAGCCTTACTGCGACGGTAGTTTCGCGGCCTTCAGCTACTCGGACCGGAGAGTAACGAATCGGCGTCGCAAACCTTGCAGCATCCTTTTCCTCTTCCGTTTCGAGCGCGCTCTCGTTTCTTACCCTCGCCCTTCGTTGGCGTGTGATGCACTGGTTGACCGCTATCCGGTGCAACCACGAGGAAACCTTAGCCTCACCACGGAAGGCGCGCAGGTTCCGAAACGCCGCGAGAAAGGTCTCCTGGGTAGCATCACGCGCATCCTCTTCGCGTCCGAGCATGCCAAAGGCGAGCGCGAAGATTCGTCGCTCCCAGCGTTGTACGATCTCGCCGAAAGCTTCTGCGTCGCCCGTCAAAGCACGTTCTACGATCTGCTCGTCGCTCGTAGGCGTCCCCATCCTGTCTGATTTGCGAGGTTGTTCCCCGCGTTTTCCAATCTCGCTGCGCCTGCCAGTTGAGGCGTTGCGGTCAACAGTTTAGACGTGATTGCGGCCATTTAAGTCTATTAAAAACGTTTGGGTGCCGGTCTGAGTGCTCGTCTTAGACCGGGAATCCCAGCGATCAGGGCTTATCAACTAAGTTTAACAATCGCGTTGACACGCCTAAGTTTAATAGACATAATTAGCTAGCTGCTATTACAGCTGCTAAATGCTCTCGCGGCCCTTCCTGAAGAAAGCTTCATTTCCAAAACGATTCACGGACCTAAGTCGAAAAAATGCTGGAAAAGATTGGGCGAACTCGCCTGTTATACATAGTCCTCGGCGTGTTGCTATTAGTCGGCCTATTGCCCCTGGGTTTTGCCGGGACTCTGCTGTCATCACGAAGCGAGGACGAACTACGGTCTGTTGAAGGCCGGTATCAGGCTCAGTTGGTGCAGGACAAGGCGAGGCAGATTGAGCTCTATGGCCAGCGCTATCGCGACGTGGTATCAGGTCTCGCGCGTGCCTTCGAAATTACGGGCGGTATCAGGACACTCAACGATGCAGGCTATGATTCACGGCTCCAGAAGACTCTCGAAGAGGATCCCAACCTGATTGGCCTGGCTATCTGGCCAGTGAGCGGTGAATTGCATCGAGCCTTTCAGCCAGACTTGATTCAGCGGCCGGAAGTTGATCAGCGAGTCAGCGAGGTGCTGGCAAGAATGAACGGTCGCGGCATAGTTGTAAGCAGGCCGCAAATCATCCGCTCAGGGCAGGAAATGGCAATGACCGTGGCCGTGCCGGTGATGGGCGGTGAAACCGGCCACGAGGTCGTCGCGGCAGTTGTAGCGATCGTTTCGTTTCAGGAGGTATTCAAAGCTGTTCACCAGTCAACCTCCCGGAGTGAGCGCGAGTTGCTGGACGCCGGACTTCCCGTAGTTTTTGTAGTCGATCAAAACGGTCGCGCGGTTGCGCACCCGGAAGCTAGTATCGCATTTTCTGAAAAGCCGATGACTGACCTGAAAGTAGTTCGCGACTGGCAGCTGTCGGGAACTCAGGTGCAGTCGGCGTTGGAGCCGTTTACCCTGGTACGCGACGAGCGCAACGTGGTGATGCTTGGATCATATGCCACGGCGGAACTGGATAAGAACTCCCGGCTGGGAGTGATTGCGATTCAGGATGAATCGGCAGCGCTTGCTTCCGTGAGCGATATGCGGCGACAAACGATCTGGATCAGCATGGTAGCCGGACTGTTAACTCTCGTCGTAGGCTTCTTCTTCGCCAAGATGCTGACGCTGCCGGTCCAGGAGTTGGCCGTTGGTGCTCATCGCATCGCGTCCGGTGATTTTTCACAACGCATCAACGTGCGCAGTCGCACCGAATTGGGTCATCTGGGTGATTCGTTCAATCTGATGACGGATCAGCTTGAACACTACATCAAAGACTTGCAACATTCGGCCGATGAAAACCGCGAATTGTTTTTGGGAACCGTAAAAGCCCTGGCAGCCGCTATAGACGGGAAGGATCCTTATACTCGCGGCCATTCTGAGCGGGTCTCGCGAATGTCAGTTGCGATTGCCCAACGTTTGGGGATCCCGAATGATGAATGTGAAAAGATTCGAGTAAGTGCGCTGCTTCACGATGTGGGAAAAATTTCAATCGACGACAACATTCTGAAAAAGCCTTCGGCACTGACTGACGAAGAGTATGTGATCATGAAGCAGCACCCGCAGAAGGGCTTCAAGATAATGTCGCAAATCAGGTCAATGAAAGAATTCCTGCCCGGTATGTATATGCATCACGAGATGATGAATGGACAGGGCTACCCGCAGGGTTTGAAGGGTGACGAGATTCCGTTAATGGCGAAAATTGTTGCCGTGGCCGACACCTTCGACGCTATGACAACTGATCGTCCCTACCAGCAGGCAATGAAGTTTGAAGAGGCGATAGAGCGGATACAGGCCTTCGTCGGAACTCGTTACGATCCCGCCGTAGTCTCTGCTTTCGTGGAAGCTTGTCAGGAAGGCCAAATCCGTCCGGGATCGGTCAAACTTAAGAGCCAAGCCGCGCCGGAAAGGAAAATACCAGTTTCGTCCTTTGAGCCCTCAATGGGCCAGGAGCCTTTGCCGGTTTCCTAACGGTTCAAGCTCGACAACTTTTTCAAAACACCTAAGCCTCGCTGTCGCAGCCGCGCCCTTTTTGTTAGGACGCGGCTGTTGCGCATATAATCGGTATTTCCGTTATCAGCACTAATAGTTGATGGACCAAACCTATGGGGCTTTTCTGGAAACGAAAGAGCGGCGATCAGTTTGTTTCGCTTAGACTAAACGAGCCACTGCCTGAAAAGACGTCTGAAAAGGCGCCTGGAGAAGTTGCTGCAACGCGAGCCGATGAGGCACCGGGCAGCACGGCGGCTACTTCGCGGACGCCTATTCGTGAAGAGCAAACAACTTCTCCGATACCTACCCGGTCTGCAACGACGGCGATCGAGCCTGTGCCGACTGGCGGCGGACCCACCCCGGTCCCAGGCGAAATATCACCCACGAAAGATCCGAGTGGTGCGCCGGCGCATCCAGTTCCGTTGCGAGAGCTTGAGCCAACACGTCCACCGGCTACTCAGCCAAAGCCGGTTACCCCTGTAACTTCGCGCTCGCCTTTTGCGACTTCTGTTCTGGGCTTGAACCTGTCGATTGAAGAGTTGCAGGCGCAGGAGGCTGCGCTCGAGCAGGAGTTTTCAGCGCGTTTTCGCCGTGCCGTGGCAGCCACTCGTGAGTCTTTATCTGAAAGACTGGATACGGTTTTCCAGGGGCTTAAGCAGATAGATGAAAAGCTGCTGGACGAATTGGAAGAAGCGTTAATCGCCGCGGACATTGGGGTACCTACTACACAGCATATTTTGGAGACAGTGCGACGTGGAGTAGCGCGCAAACAGATTAACGATCTCGACGCGCTGAAACAGGCTATAAAAGACGAGCTACTGAAGATACTGCGACAGTCTGAAAAACAAGGTGTCGCTTCGGAGACGAGTGTCCCAGAAAACGTCTTGCCTTACGTAATGATGATTGTGGGTGTGAACGGAGTTGGGAAAACTACGACCATAGGCAAATTGGCCCAACGAATCAAGGCGGAGGGAAACGACGTGCTGATTTGCGCCGCCGATACGTTTCGAGCCGCCGCTTCTGATCAACTTGCAATTTGGGCTGAGCGCACCGGCGTCCCCTTGATTCAACAGAAACAGGGAACTGATCCCGCGGCTGTGCTTTTCGACTCTCTCAAAGCGTCCAAGGCTCGGGGCTCGGATGTGCTTATTGTGGATACTGCAGGGCGGCTGCATAACAAATCAAACCTGATGGCCGAACTCGAGAAAATGAAACGCGTCGCAGGACGGGAAGTTGAAGGGGCACCCCACGAAACCTTGTTGGTTGTTGACGCGGTTACAGGCCAGAACGGGCTCGAGCAAGCGCGGCAGTTTCTCAAAGTTGCGGGCGTTACCGGCATTGTGTTGACCAAGCTCGATGGCACGGCAAAGGGTGGGATTGCCGTGGCGATTGCAAACGAGCTCGGTTTGCCAATTCGCTACGCTGGAATTGGAGAAAAGGTCGACGACCTGGTCGTCTTTGATCCTGAAGTCTACGTAAACGGACTATTCGAATAGAACTGGTGCAAGACATAGCCCAACAAACAGCAGCGAAAGCCGAAGGCACCCTAGGCGACTGGACAGCCACCGATCGTCGTCTCATGACACACGCGCTCGAACTGGCGGCGAAGGCTGTCGGCCAGGTAAGTCCAGGTCCACTGGTAGGCTGCGTGATTGCTAGTCCCGATGGGGAAGTTATAGGCGAAGGGTTTTATGTTTACGAGCAACTAAAGCACGCTGAGACATATGCACTTGAACAGGCTGGAAGGCGTGCGAAGGGTGCTACTGCCTACGTTTCTCTCGAGCCTCACGCGCACCACGGTCGCACACCGCCCTGCACTGATGCTTTGATCAAAGCGGGCATTGTTCGCGTTGTCGCCCCGATTGAAGATCCAAACCCGCAAGTCTCAGGAAAAGGTTTTGCACACTTGCTGGCAGCCGGTGTAGAAGTTTCGATTGGCCTGTTGGCCCGCGAGGCCGAAAAGCTTAATGAAAAATATTTTCACTTCATGCACACCGGACGCCCGTTCGTGCACCTAAAACTCGCCATGTCGTTGGATGGAAAGATTGCGACACGCAAAGGAGACTCGCGTTGGATTACGGGGGCTGAGTCGAGAGCGAGGGCTCATGAATTGCGGCACGAGTATGACGCGATCCTTATCGGCGCTGGGACCGCGCTGGCTGACGATCCTTTGTTAACGGATCGCTCCGGAAAGAAGCGAAGAAGACCGCTGGTGCGTGTTGTGCTTGATGAGAGACTAAGAATCTCGCCTGACTCTCAACTCATCAAGAGCATCAACGAATCGCCAGTTCTTATCTTCGCCGGAGATGCTAATAGCGCGACGCTGAAGTCAGTGGGAGTTGAGATAGTACGAGACGCGGCAGGCGGCCGAGACCTGCCCGCAATTCTGGATGAGCTAGGCCAACGGTCGCTCCAGAGTCTCCTGGTTGAAGGTGGCGCCAATGTGGCAGGCAACTTCCTCGATGCCGGACTCGTCAACAAAGTCACATTCTTCATTGCGCCACTGATTATTGGCGGCCGTGAAGCACCGCCCGCCGTCGGTGGCAGGGGCATCGAAATGCTGACGGATGCCATCGAGCTTCAGGATGTCGCAACGACGGAGCGAGGGAGAGACATCGAAATCACAGGCTATCCGAAGAACACGGATTGAGGTTGAGAGCGGAAGGATGAAAAAAGACCGCCAGGTTTCTACGCTTCATCCTTCATCCATCACCCCCTATCCTTCCAAACGCTTTGGTCAAAACTTCCTCACAGACCAAAGAATCATCAATCGCATTATTCAGGCGCTGGAACCTCGGACAGACGAAACCATTCTGGAGATTGGCCCCGGCAGAGGAGCGCTGACTGCGCCGCTGTTGACGAAGACAGGCCATTTGGTAGCAATAGAGTTCGATCGAAATCTCATACCCCTGCTTACGGCAAAATTCAGCGCCGAAGAAAACTTCAAACTGGTACAGCGCGACGCCTTAGTTGCCGACATCTGTGACGCTATTCGCCCGGCGACAAACGCCCGAATAGTTGCCAACCTTCCTTACAACATCGCGACTGCGATTCTGCAGCGACTGATCGAGCAGCGCCACTGTCTGAGCGAGATGGTATTGATGTTGCAGAAAGAGGTTGTGGATCGCATTACCGCCGGCCCGGGTTCAGGCCAACGTGGTTATCTTTCCGTGTTTGTCGAGGCTTATTGCGAAACCGAAAAGTTGTTTGATGTCGCTCCTGGCTCATTTCGTCCGGCGCCGAAGGTATGGAGCAGCGTCGTGAGATTGAGATTGCGACCGCAATTCGCGGCCAGTGTTAATGACGAGAAACTATTGTGGCAAGTTGTCAGCGCGGGATTTGCCCAGAGACGCAAAACTATTCTCAATAACTTGCGAAACGCTTCTCCGCCGCTGGCAGAATCAATCAAGAGCCATGGAGGCGCAAGCATCGTGCTCTGTCAGGCTGGGGTTGATTTACAGCGCCGTGCGGAGACTTTGAGCTTCGAAGAATGGGCGCGCATCGCCCGGGCGCTTAAGTAATAAGAGTAGTAGAAAGAGCGGGGCCAAGCCCGCCTTCCTGACCTCGAGACTCCCATCTCGTTCGGGCACTCTTTATCGTGATTGGCTCTTCCAGTTTTTGTTGGGTTCGACTACCGGATATTTCACACCCAAGTCTGAACACCTCAAGGTCAGGAAGGCGGGCTTGCCCCCGCTCTTGGAAGTCATCGTTTATTCAATACGACTTTGATTCCATCCGCCGGCCGCAAGGACATGGCCGGCATCAATCTCACCGGATGCTCGGGCAGAAGTGAGAAGCGGAATTGTTGGCCAATCGTCGCCAGCAGCAAGACGATCTCCATCATCGCAAAATAGTTGCCAATGCAAGCGCGCGGGCCGCCGCCAAAAGGGAAGTAAGCGTACTTCGGCAAGCTGTTGCTGAAGTCTTGCGTCCAGCGTTCCGGATAAAACTTTTCAGGTTCTGCGAAGAAGCGGGCGTCGCGCTGGGTTGCCCACTGAAACATGAACACTTGCGCACCGGCAGGTACTTTGAAACCACCAATCTCACATTCCGTTAAAGCCTCCCGCCCTAACGCGTATGCCGGTGGATACAGACGCATTGACTCCTTTGCGATCATCTCCGTGTAATGCAAGCGTGAAAGATCTTCCATCGTTGGCAATCTTCCTGCGAGGACCCCAGCTAACTCCGCGTGAAAGTTCTTTTCCACCTCAGGATTCTGAGCCAATAGATACCAGGCCCATGAGAGCGTGAGGGCCGTCGTTTCATGGCCAGCGAGGAATATTGTCATGACCTCGTCGCGAAGTTGCTTGTCGCTCAACTGGCTGCCGTCTTCGTCAGTCGCATTCAGTAGCATCGAGAGCAGATCTCCCTGATCCTGACCGCTGCGACGCCGTTCATTGATTATTCGATAAACAATCATGTCTATCTCGCGGGCGTCTCGATTAAAGCGTCGGTGTGTGATGGTCGGCAACCGATTGTCCATGATCCACTTAAGCGTTGCCTGTCCGGCAAATGGCGTAACGATCCGGGAGAGCACGCGTCCAACTTTGTCGGCTTCAGCGGACACGTCGGCATTGAAGAGGGTCTTAACTACGATCTCAAGCGTGAGTCGCATCATGTCGCGATGAATGTCACGCACTTCGCCCGCTCGCCAGGTGGAGACCATCCGTTGCGCATAGTCGGTCATTGTTTCGGCATACGCGTTTATCCGGTGACGGTGAAAGGCAGGTTGTGCCAGACGGCGTTGCCGCTTCCACACTTCGCCTTCGCTCGTCAATAAGCCGTTGCCGACCAGTCGCTGGAACAGAGGTGAGCGCTGGTTTCGCGACTTGATAAAGTTCCTGGCATTAGTGGAGATAACGTATTCGATATCACGCGGGTGGTAAAGAAAGTAAGCCGTAAGGTATAGAAAACGCATCCTGACGACGTCGCCATAGGCGCGGCAACGTTCGATGAAACCAAAAGTGTCCCGACTGAATTCCGACATTACGCCAAGAACAGGGTTGCCTTTAGGGCCGGGCGCCACTGGCGCACGCGCGCGTCGTGCTACTGGAAAACTTTCCGCCTTATTCATAACTACTTTAGGATGTTCATATAAATTCCGGTGTCACTGTCGGGAATTACAATAGCTCCAACCGCTTGCTTGTAAAAATCAACTGGGCCGGCGCGCCCAATAATTCCGTAAACATACCCCAGTTCACGCAGTCCCCAGAGAGAGGCAAGCAGTAACGCCTTGCCGATACCGTGACCCTGCATACCCTCAACCACGCCGGTTGGACCAAAGAAAGCTCGGCGCGTGCACTCGTAGGCAGCAAAGCCAACGACTTCTCTTTCGGCAATAGCGATATAAAGAGAGACGGGTTTGTTTGCGAAGGCAACGGAGACTTCATCGGCCCATGCGGTCGAAAAATGCTTCTCGACAAACGAACGCACTAGTGTAATCTCGAAAGGCTGCGCCCTACGAATGACAGCCTTCACTTTATCCGGCTCCATCGGAGGCAGCTTCAAAAGATTTACCAGCAGGTCAGGCATAGTCGTTATAAGTGGAATTGTTGGCCGCTTCCCAGTCCGGTCGAAGTAAACCATAGAATAAAGCGTCCTGAATTTCTCCGTTAACTTGCCAGCGCTCGCGAAGATAGCCCTCGCGCTGAAAGCCCAAGCGCTCCAGGGTCCGAACTGAAGCGGTATTGCGCGGGTCTACATCCGCTTCAATCCGGTGCAGGTCAAGTACGCTAAAGGCATAGTCGAGCACCGCCCTGAGCGTCTCGCGCATGTAGCCCTGTCTCCAATGAGCGCGGCCCAGGGCATACCCAATCTCCGCTCGGCGATGCGTGAAGTCGGGATGAAAAAGCGTGACGGTGCCGATCAGCGTGTCGTCTGTGAGCAGCGCGATGCCCCACTTCAACAACTCGCGACGCGCAAAGCCGTCACGAATTTCATTTATCAGCTTACTTGCGGCATCTTTGTTGGCGAGTGGCGGCGTACTCCAATACCGCATCACTTCAAGATTCGAGTAGATGGTATAGAAGTCGTCAACATCTTCTGCAGAAATTGAACGCAGCGACAGCCGACTCGTGTTGATTGTAGGTAAGCGTTCCCAGTCCATTAGTGAGGCGGATTGTAGCACTCAGTTAGGAGCAGGCGGCAGGCGGCAGGAGGCAGGAGGCAGACAGGAGAACGAAAGCATTTTCCATTTGTCATTTGTCATTTTTCATTTGCCATTGGTGGATTCAAGTTTGAAGTGCAACTCAGCTATCAGACCCGAAGCGGTAGCGACGGCACGTGTAACATTCCGAATCAGAACCGGAAGCGGACCGGGGAAGCCCGCAGCCCGGCTGGGGTGGTGGTAGCGACCGGCCTGGGAACCACTTTACCGGTGGAGTATTTCATCGCTGAGCGCGGTCAATTAAGTACTAACAACTACGGTTGAGTCCCTGGCCGGTCGCTACCGCTTCCGGTTCCGATTAGATTAACGCCAATGGTTGTCGACTATTACTGTCTCGCGTCTTCAATTATGGTGACGAGTCCCTGAGCTGCTGCACTTCCAAGTTGAATCCACCAATGGCAAATGAAAAATGACAAATGACAAATGGAAAATGCTTTCGTTCTCCTGTCTGCCGCCTGCCGCCTGCCGTCTGTTTCAGCGGCGGGTTATTTCAAGTCGCCCGGGTGCATAGTTGACGCGACGCAACTCGCGCATTCGGCCATCGTTGAGTGTGCCCTCAACAATTTCATAACCCAGCAGAGCGAGCACGCGCCCGCGAACGAATAGCGGCCGCGCATTACCGTACCAGTCCACGCAGGAAGCACGGCAGGCGTCGTCAACTGCTCTATCTGAGTGCGCTGCAAGCTCGCCCGCTTCCTCGAAATGCAAGCCGTCGTTGCGTAGGAACAGGATTGCTGCAGATGACTCGAACAAATGGCGGTAACCAGCCCGGGCCGGCACGCTTATTGGTAACCCGAGGACGCCTGAATCCGCGCCATCTGGTTTGTAGAAGAAGCCATGGCTGCGCAACTCGCCCTGCGAAGCGTCTTTGCGAGAATAGGTATCCGCGATTGACGGAGAGTCGTCGAGACGAATCGAAGTGAAATGAAGATCCTTTCTGTCAGTGCCTACGACAACTGCGTCTGCGCCCATCTGCTCGATACGATCTACTCCATGGGCCAGCAAAATCTGGTGCCCCTCGCCGCCGGCCCATCCAACCACATACAAACTGGAGCGGTCCTTGTTTTCCGGCTCACCCCAACCACTGCCGGTGCCGTACAAAAGGTAGTCCCCCACGAAGCGGTTTTGGAAAGTATAGCCAACCGGTTTACGAAGCTTGCGATAATTGGTCGACGGAACAACCTCACTACCGTCAGAAAAGCTGGCGAGCGGCACACGCATCAGCGCCACATCTCCAGCAGCCACCTCCGCGCCCCACATTCCATCGCCAACCGAGTCGGAGCGCACTAGCACGTTAAGGTAGCTGTCGTCGCTTTCCAAAAACGAGAACTGATCAACCGGACTGCCCGATACACGGAGCGCGCTGGGACCCGAGCCGTCGAGGGGCATGCGATAAACCATTGAGTCGTTGCTCATCTTCTGGCCGCGTTGTACCCACTCTTTGACCCAGACATAAACTGCGTTCTCGGATACGTAGAACACGCGTCCCGCCGGACCCAACACCCCGGTCGCCTGACATGCGAAGCCACCATTGGCGAGATCGCAGAGGGTCACCGTGTGCAATGCGGTGCCGTAGCTGGCATTTAACTCATGCTCCGGCCGATAGACACGGGTCGCGGAAACTATTCGTTGAAACTCTTGAGACTTCGCACCTTTATGCCATTTGCGCACGGCCGGAAAACTTTCAAACGGATGCTCCGCGCCAACGGACAAATACAGCGGCGTGTAAAAGATGAGCTTGCTGCCGATAAGCCGGCTCGCGTAGTTGCGGGAAGAGTAGTAGTCATTTGAGCGTAGGTGGTAAGTTGAGCGATAGGCCAGCTTCCCGGAATCATCGATCTGGAACAAACCGACTTCAGTGCCGCCACGTTCATAGCTGTAACCGATGACCGCGATCGTATCCTCGGAGACAAGCATCTCGTCGTACCAGGTGGAGCGTGGGTCGATGTCCGGAGCGAACGCATCGACGGCCGAAATCGGTTGCAACGAGCCGTCACCGATTTTCACCGTAAACAACCGGCCGCGGCGCAATACCACGAGATGATCGCCATG
>DASXSC010000052.1:0-9112 GCA_036506215.1 Pyrinomonadaceae bacterium
ATGACCGGCGCGCAGCGATCATACCTGAAGACGCTTTCAGAAGAAGCCCACGAGCCATTCGATGAGAATCTCACCAAGGCGGAAGCATCCAAGCGTATAGAAGAATTGCAGCGGAAGACTGGCCGAGGGGCTGTGGGGACAGAGAGTAAACCCTAACTGTGGGTTGTAATCGATTGCCTCAATCGTTGGTGCTTCTTCCTATCCCATCAAAACCCAAAAGGCACCAGCACAACTCGACGGTTACAAGCGCGGGCTGGTGAACAGCCTGACCGGAAATCTTCAACGCTTCGGCTGCCGGATTGGTTTTCTATCAGCGGCATGCTTCGTTGGTCTTTTTAACAGAACGGTATCGCTTTGCGCGGCATACGCTACAGCCTCCCATCCCTCGCGACCGAGATCGTTTAGAATCTGCTCATGCTTTTCTCGTTGGTGCGGTTCGGTGGCATCAACAAGCAATCCGAGCGCAATTAACTTGTATTCCCATTGCATAGAGGCGTCTACCATTTCTCGTGCCTCACGCTCAAGGTGCCGAAATTGGTTTTGATACTTCAGCGGCGGTGAACTGCTCACCGCGAACCCATATCCCTACCGAATAATTTCAGCGTTTAGGTGCGTGCCGTCTTGCAGGAACACATAGGCTAATGTCCGCGAATAGCGGTCCTTCCCATCACTGCGCCGACTTGAAAGCGGATCGAACTCCAAGCGCGCGAGCTTTCCTTCAACCATCCGCTTGGTGAACGCTGAGGCTTCCTTGCCGAATGCCTCTACGGCTTTTTTGGGATGGACGGTCTCAGGCGGATTGACGCCGATGAGCCGGACACGTTCGTCGGTGCCCAGCATCAACGTGTGTCCGTCGACGACTCGCTGAACATATTCAAACTCGCTCGATGTTACGCCTGGATCTGGTGGATTAAAGAAAGCGGCGAGGAGCGCGACAATGACGAGACCGGAGGATACCATTTCCAGTATTTACCGGGTGGTCGCTTGCGAAACCTCATGGCGCAACATTGTCAACGAGCATAGCGAAGCCCATCGAGCCTTCTTTACTGTTAGGTTTAATCGGTAATCTGCTTTATCAGAACGGCGCGCGAAAGCACAAGCGTCTCGGAAGATCCGCTTTGCAATCAGACGTAAATTCCCCGCTCTCATGCTTGCAGCGATTATGGCTGGCGCGCTATCGCTATAGGTCAAATGAAAGCGTTTAAGGAAAACATCGTCAGGGTGGAGGCCGTAATGCTGGGCTTGGCGCTCGTCTACGCTGGGTGCTCTGCTCGTCAAGAGCCTGTGCCGCAGTCTGGGCCACCGTTTGTAACGATGCGTACGAAGTTTGATTATTCGGAACATGAGTCCTACGCGAAAGCCGGTGATAATGGCATACGCGGCCAAGCCTTGTCAGGCAGCAAGGAGCTAGTGTCACAACGTGTGCAGGGAACCGCGTTTTGTTGCTGCCAGCGACACCTTACTTTCGTGAAATGTTCTGGCACATGATCATGGCTGGCAGCGAACCTAACCCTCCGGAGACACCCTATCCCAGTCTGAAAGGCATGATCAGGCGGACTGAGTGCGACGCACAAGGCAGTTTCTCGTTTTCGGAGATTCCGGACGGTACGTGGTTTGTATTGACGCAAGTAAATGTCAAGCAAGGCGGGGTGCTGATAACGGAGATGACCCTGGCGAATGGCGAGACGCCTCAAGTGCTGCTCACCGATAAACACATCGTTCGTCGCTGACTTTCGCTGTCCGTGTTTTGTCCGCGAACTGTCGCCGAAAGGGCTTTGTTCGGAATTACCGATAGCCGGGTCTAACAGAAACCGGCATAAGCGCATTCGCCGTAGTGTCGGTCTACTACTTCCAACACCTCGTTGCTCCGACGTGGCCCACTCGCTGGGAAGGTTCTTCGCGGTCGTAACCCTGGAAAGTTTCTTGAAGTATGGCTCTGAGACCCGAGCTGCTCATGCGCTCGTCAGGGTCGCTAGAATAGATGGGTACCTTCGCTTTTCGCCAGCGTCCGAGCTTGTCCTGCTTCTTGCCGATAAGCTCGCCGTCGTGCTTGTCGACGTTTTTCCCGCCGAATACTTTTTCAGCCGTAGCGATACCCAACTGCGAATCGCGCAGGACTTTATCTGGTGATTTCTTCGCCATTGGCGCGACGAGTCTCTATTCGACGGCACCTGTTTACCTCGAATCACAATCCACGCCATACGATAGCCGCATCCCAAACAATGATCGTTCACGGATTGGAGCGGCGTATTGCGCCCCGGCTCACGCATAACAATCCAGAGATAACCGTTACACCATGGGCATGAGCGGCAACAGATATTTTGCCATGATCGGCCACATATCGCAGTCCGCTCTGATACGCAATTTGCCCACACCTTATGCCGTGACCCATTGACGGCGTGTTAACGACGTATTGCGTCCCGGCTCATGCACGATGATGCACCATTCCACCGAATGTGCTGGCGCGGGCGGGACAAGGTGATTAGGTGAGACAGAAGAGGAAAATTGCATAACCAGAAGGCACCTTATTTTGGGCGTTTCGCCGAGACCTTCAATGAGGGGGCGAATCGACTGAACGAAGTAAAAATCCCCCTTTGTTTCTTTTTACAAACGCGTCAACTTTGAGGGTTTAAGGGTAGATAAACGGAACTCTCACCTACGTCTTAGTACGACGATACGTCAGTATCACAATATTCTGTTACTAAGGATGACGCGTTATGACACTACCAGAAGGGGAAAAACTCGTTGGCTCAGGAAACTCAATGACTTCTGGAATTTGGCGCACGGGTTGCTCCAGTTGAAAAGCGTGGTAATGGCAAAAATCAAACGGAAAGAGGCTAAACAAGATATGTTCACCACAACCATTTCCCTCTGTCCTGAGGTTCACCAAAGGCTGAAACACCTGGCAGTGGATCTAAGGGTGCCCTTTCGGGAGCTGATTCGAGCCGCTATTGAGGGCTATCTTGCACACTGTGAGGAGAAAGAAGGGAGTAGGAGTTGAGACGAGTCGAGACGATTCTTGGCTAGAGTGTTAGTAGCTAGAGGATGAAAGGAGTATTGATTATGAAGCCTCAAACAATCGACTTAGGAAAGCCCAGTTTTTGGCAGCTTGTCTTTGCACAAAGCAAAGTCAATGGAGCGCCATACACTGGGGAATGGCTGTCATCGCGCAGCTGGAAGTGGCCGGAGAATACCTATCTCCAACGTCGCTTGAAGCATCTACGACGATATCGGTCCTCTGACTTTGATAACCTACATCAACTTGCAGCTGACATAGGCGCAAGCAGTATGCACTGATATCTGTCCGCCAAGAACATTAAAAGGAAAAGGGGTTGGATCTTTTCTACCCAACCCCCAATCAAAGTCAGCTCAAACCACCCTTTTAATAGAAGATCACGGCACCTCTGTTAAGAAAGATTTTAAACTCTACGGAACAGGAAGGGCGACAATAAGCCAGTACGAATACGACAACAGCCCCTCGGGCCGACTAAAAGATGTAATCATATGCAGGGAGTGAAACTCTGCGCTTAGTTGCTTGGATCGGTTGCCATTTCCACGGGCAACGATCCACGCTAAACGATAGCCGCACCACAAAAAGTGACCGTTGACGGCTTGCAGCGGCGTGTTGCGTCCGGGCTCACGCAGGACGATGCCGACGTAGCCGTTGCAGCGCGGACAGGAGCGGGAGAGGTTTTGCCATGATTAGCCACATACTGCAGCTCTTATACGCAATTTGACCGTTGTCGGATGGCGGCACTATTGAACTCAAAACAACCCTCAGAATACAAAATATGACCTCCTGCCCGGTCAACAATGTCAGTCCTGTCGCTGGATTGACAACTGGACGGTCACTTGAGACACCAAATACGAAAGAATTTCACATCTTAACCGGTGGACTGTTTGTTGCTTACGCAGGGTCAGTATCCGCCAGTAGGAACCCTATGCGGACAGCGCCAGACACGGAACTCCAACGCAGTAATGGCTGTAAGTGTCCACGATGTGACGACCGGATTCCCGATCAGTTCTACTGCCGCGAATGCGGCTACTTCCCGGACTGGCGGCGAATTGAAGTATACGAGGTACACAGGGAAGCGGCCTAGGCGTGAGCAAAACGCAGAAAGAATATGTGGCCTGAACGCGCGATACACGGCGTTGGCGACATGCGCTGCTAGAGAACGGGAAGTTTGATGCGGAGAAGAAGATACGGATGATTCTGCGAGAGAAAATGTCCTTCGATGACGAACAGAGTTTTGATCCGCGATCACTGCAGCTGGAGTTACCGTTTGATGTTAGCTGGACAACCGATACCGCGACTGACAAACTCCACCACCAGTTTGAAGACCATCGGATAATAAGTGAGACAGTCACGCCCCGACTAGGCTGGCCGAAACTAACTTTGTGGGTCAGTTACGCAGCCGGTATCATGTTCATCGCCGCCTGGGCGCTAAACTAACATTATCTAATCAGAGCATGCCGGCAGTGAAATGTGCGCTTCAACCGCACGATTTTGGGCATGCGCGGCAAAGATAGCGGACCATCAGCTAAACACCTTCGGTATTCTTCCGCGATACGCCGGGGTCGTTCGCTTACGCCCGACGATCAATCGCCAGCCCTTAAGCTGGTATCCGCACGTCGCGCAGAAACCATTGATGGGATGCACGCCGTTGCTTTTTTAACTGTCACGTCTCCTGTTACGTAAGACTCCAAAGATTGCTGCGAATCCTGTTGTCAGAAGAATCGCGGAGGCAGGCTCTGGCACAGTGCCGCCGGGCGGAAGAAAAATAGATCCACCATCGATGCTCAGGTCGATTTTATCGATTCTATTGCCAAACAAATCTGCTGCATACAGAAAACGTCCATCAAAGGCCAGATCTTCATACCTGGAATTGCTTAATGTCGCGCAGTCGTTGTTCACATCGAACACGCCCGTCAGAGACACTTTACAAAGTTGTCGTGGAACAAACGCGTCATTTACAACGATCAAAAAACTATCGGAGCCAACGTCAATCCGCTCAACTCCCGAGAAACCACCCGCGCCACCCAAAACTGGATTCACTGGTCCCGTGAATGCACCGGCAGTATCCAATCGGTAAACATTACCGACATCCGGTGACCACCAAATCTCGTTATGGTCGAAATCTAATCCATCGATCAAACTAAATCCTGTCGTATTAGCCGTAATAGCGAGTGAGCTTGCGAGGCTACCATTAGGATTAAAAAAAGTGATAGTTTTACCAGCGGAGCTTAAGAAGTGGCTTCCGTCCCATGCCATTGCGCCAGTGCCCCCACCCGCAAGCGTCACGGGGCTACCGATTATAGGGATCCCCGCACTATTTTGATCGATCTTATGAATAACGTTTCCACCAATACCAGTGCTGAACCAGACGTTTGTACCGTCAAATAAGACCCCAAAAGGACTCTCCGTAGTGAGAGAGTCTACCACCTGCAACGTGAGCGCTTCGGCACTACTGGACAACCCAAGCGCCAAAACGATTGCGCTAAAAAACCCAACTAGTTTTGTTTTCATCTACGCCCTCCCCTTTTTGCATTTTCTTTGGAGCTTTTTGCGATCGTTTGGAATCTTTTGGCACTGTTGACGCAAATCGTTTGCCAGAAGCACAACTCTATAATTTTCAAGGCCTTACAAGCTTGGCCGGGCTTATATTTTGTAAAAAATACTTACAAAGTTTTGGATAATTATATTTAAATGCCGCTATGTATGATTAAAAATATTGTAATACTACTAAATTAAAGGAATTTCCGTTTTTACCGGCCTCCCGCTTTATATTCGCAAAAACCGTTAAGATTTCTTACATCTGAACGCAGTATTCAAAATTTCTTTGACAAATCCAAACAAATGAGTGTTCATCATCTTTACCGTAGGAGTATTTTAGAGTTTCTCGCGAAACAGGATCATTCCAAGCCGGGATCCGACTTATGCGAAGGCCTAAAGGCCATGACTTCGAGCGCTTCGTTAAAAATTGACTGTACCCTCGAGGACGCAAACAAGCTTCTCTTGCTGACGAATAAAGTCTGCCCTGACGTTGTTGTAGCAATCGCGAAGGGAATAACTACTTCGCTCAAGTCGGACTAGCCCAAAATGGGCTCAGCCGAAAGGAAAAATCGATGGGAGTACAGAATCTCGAAAAGGTAGATTTTCGCGGTTACGACAGTCAGGCTTTAGCGGCTGAAGACGAATGCGCTAGAGCAAGGTACCACCAGCTTCGCCTGCTAAATTCACTTGAACGCCTGGGGAAAAATTTTGAAGAGGTCAAAGAGGTGCTAAACAACTTCACGCAGTTGATCAAGCAAAGTAGATCGAGCAAATCATAAATGGAGCTTGCAATCCAAAAGGCATTTTTAAGGAATTACCCTGCGGGCTACAAACTCCCACCGCTCTGGCAGCTTTGCCAGTTCGTCCGTAAGGCGCTCCAGCTCAGCTCTTAGCGAGCTGATCAAAGCAAAAGATCTGGAAGGATTAGTTATTAAACGGAAAGACGGAAAATATATGCCCGCGGTTAGATGGTTTAAGATTCTAAATCCAACATACTCGCAGAAAAATGGCCGGGAGGAATTTTTCCAGAAAAACTAGAGCTCACCGGATTTCTTTGGTCCTAACTCAATCAATAGGTGGGTTACCCTATCGACAACCGGAATAAGCTTGGCTAGTGCATCAAGATCCTTTCTCTCAAGTAGCCATTTTAGGTGTTCAACCAAATCAGCATTGATGCCCGAAAGCTCGTCTACTGCATTTTCCATGGCGCCCCTCTATTCTCAACGACAGGATGTTTTGCAAGAGTTATATTCGATTTTGCAAAGCCACATTGGCCACTCGATTAAACAGATCGGCGATTTAGACCTGTCGTATACGCTTTAACTCAGCTTTCAGCCCCCTGCCGAATGCCGTCAAGGAATGCCACGCTCCCTCGTAGCGTGTCCAGTCCTTCTTGGGTTTCTTGCTGCTACCCACGGCGTACCTGCCTTCGATAGGAAGATAGACAGACGGTACCTTTCGCAAATGAGTCAGTGGGACGACGTATTCCTTTATTGCACGACCGCTTCTCATTGCCCACATAGCAAACTCTGCTCTCTTTACTCGAACGGTAGTATCAAACCACACATACTCACGCCCGTTGGGTCTCAGTTTGCGACCCTTGCGAAACTGGATCGTGCAAAGCCTGCCATTCACGAGCACCATTGTCTGTGATCTGCGAGCCAAGTGTGGCGCGCTTGGTTGGACAGGAAAGCCATACGGCGTCACCCGCATACCTGATCGCCTAATTTTGTTGATGACAGCTCGAATGTGCGCCGGGTACTCTACTCGCTTGATTACGATATGTGGCCCACAGCGTAACGTGCGCTCGCGTTGGCGTTGCCTGCCGTTAATACCTAATTCATTGGCGAGCTGCGCAATGTACTGCCTCGTCAATCCGAACTTGTTACCGATGTGCTGGTAAGCGAACCCTGGATCTTCGAGCATCGAGCGGAGGCGGGCGAATGCTCTCTTACCATAGCGGCGGTCAAATAGGCGCTTGTTGACCACGTTTTACTGTGTGCATACGGGCAGGATTGTGCAGAGAAATAGCCCGAGGCCGAAAGCAAGCTGTATGATTGCTAGAGTGTATTTCATGGCGCATCCCGACGGTGGAATGCGCACCTATAACGCTGCTCGTGGCGATGAGTCAAGCTTGAAATCATAACGCGGCATTCTCGAACCAATAACAAGATCGATTTGAAGCGTCGATCAGTTCAATCTCAGGCTCAATCTGAGTGTCTTTCCACTCGACGAATCTCTGTCGCCGTCCGCTGTCAATCACACTTTTCTCTACTACCGCCCGCGTGATACATAGCGAATGCATGTGTGCAATGAGGAAAGCTGGAGTCTTATCAATCCTGTTTGTGGTGGTGCTGCTTGCTGTTGCAGTCATAGCCGAGGCGCAGCAGCCAGCGAAAATCCCCCGGATAGGATTTCTCATCACTTCCTCACCTTCAACAATTGCGCCCCGCATGGATGCGTTCCGGCAGGGTCTGCGCGAGCTCGGGTACGTGGAGGGGAAAAACATTGTCATTGAGCGGCGACATGCAGACGGAAAATCCGATCGCCTGCCCGCGCTCGCGGTCGAACTAGTAAATCTTAAGGTAGACGTCATCGTCACCAGTGGTCCAACAGCAACCCGTCCCGCTAAAGAAGCAACTTCTTCGATTCCTATTGTCATGACGTTTGATGATGATCCTGTCGGCAGTGGCTTCGTCGCCAGTCTCGCGCGACCAGGCGGGAATATTACCGGATTGTCAACCCTTTCCCCGGAGATCAGCGGAAAACAATTGGAGCTTCTGAAAGAGATCGTTCCTCGGCTCGGCCGAGTGGCTGTCATCGGGACTTCAACCAGACAGGGGACCTCACAAACTTTAAAAGAAATGGAACTCGCTGCAGGGGTGTTAGGGGTGAAGCTTCAATACCTAGATATACAAAGTCCCAAGGATATTGAGACTGCGTTTCGAGTCGCAAGCAAGGAGCGGGCTGACGCAGTCCTCGTGCTGCAGAGTCCCGTTTTGTATTCGCAGCGAGTGCAGATTGCAGACCTCGCCCTAAAGAGCCGGCTCCCGGTGATATCCTCCAGGCGAGAATTTGTCGAAGACGGCGGGCTAATGAGCTACGGCGTCAGCACTTTCGACTTGGACAGGCGCGCCGCTACGTATGTGGACAAGATTCTAAAGGGCGCGAAGCCCGCCGACCTCCCCGTCGAGCAGCCAACGAAGTTCGTGTTGATCATCAATCTGAAAGCGGCAACTCAGATCGGCCTGACGATTCCCCCGAACGTGTTGGCGCGGGCGGATAAAGTGATCAAGTGAGCGTGTGGCGTTGTCAGGATTGAAACTGAATTCTCCATCAATCCATTCCTAAACGTTCACATTATGAGGGCCGCTGTGTTGGGATGGACTCGTTCGCTACAGGAGCGTCAACTGCGGCCCGGGTGAAACAGGTTGAATGCACTCCGCCGTATCATTTTCAGGTGAATTGACCAGCGTAGAAACCTCGTGCGCTTCCATTCCCTCTGAGGGAAGCGGCTGCAGCACAAGGTCGAGATCCATCGACTGCGCACCGAACGGC
>DASXSC010000053.1:0-3545 GCA_036506215.1 Pyrinomonadaceae bacterium
AGAAGGCCTACGTGGCTCACGTTCGGCACGCCCCGATGCCGACGAAACTCGTGTCAGCTTCAGACAAACTGCACAATGTTCGCGCGATCCTGATGGATTATCGCAAGGAAGGAGAAAGACTCTGGTCTCGATTCAACGGCGGCAAACAAGGCGCTCTTTGGTACTATCGTGCGCTAGTGAACGCTTTTAGCGGTAAACGTATTCAACTGTTAGTGCAGGAGCTCGATCGCACTCTGACCCAGCTTGAATTGCTATCGAATAATGGAGTGCAAGTGAAACAGCCACCGGCGCCAAATGAAGCGGCTAAGTGAGATCATACAAGCCATCGCATAATGTCCTTCTGATCCCGCAGTCGCGGAGAAGAATCTCTGATTTATTTGCGGCATCCGGTCTCCAAAGCAAGCCAGAGATGTTTCGCTTCGCTCAACATGACAGGACCATTTATACGATGTGTTCTAAGCAGGGATTCCATTTAATTGTCCTGTTCCTTTCGCTGTGCATGATAGACAGGGTTTCGGCTGCCGCGGCGCTCCGACGAGATGCGAGTTACGTTACTCGGTACAGGAACTCCCTTTCCGAATGTTGAGCAATTCGGCTCGGCCATTCTTGTTGAAGTGGCCGGCAAGGCGTTGCTGTTTGATTGTGGCCGCGGTGTTGTCATTCGCCTGACCCAAGCTGGAGTTAACCCGAAGGACATAGACGGTCTCTTTCTCACTCATCTTCACTCCGACCATGTTGTCGGAATCCCGGATTTGTGGCTTTCGGGATGGTTTCTGGGTCGAAACAAACCGCTTCCAATCTGGGGTCCTCCAGGAACTTCGAGTATGGCAGAACGCCTTGTCCAAGCATTTGCCTTTGATATCCACATTCGTCAGACCGCTCCCGATCCTCTTCCAGCTAAGGGCGTCGAAATCGATGCGAAAGAAGTCGCGCAGGGTGAAATATACAATGACGGTTCGACGCGAGTCTCCGCATTCCTGGTCAATCATGGCACTGTGAAACCGGCGTTTGGATACCGCATCGATTCTGGAGGTCACTCAGTGGTCATTTCGGGAGACACGAAGTTTTGCCAGAACCTTATTGATTTTGCCAGGGGCGCGGACTGCCTGATTCATGCTGCCTGGAGTGCCAGCTCGAAGAACTCCACACCGCCGTCCAAGCGTTCAATTGCGTCTGCCGAAGATGCAGGGCGAGTCTTCGCGATTGTGAAGCCCAAGCTCGGTGTCGTTCATCACTACAAGGAGGAAGAAGGGCTTGAGGACGCGGTACGCAAAGAATACAAAGGACCATTAGTGATCGCCAGGGATCTGATGGTAATCAACGTGGGCAAGACGGTCACTTGGGACGGAAAATCCTCCGCTGACACGACACCTGATGGTGATAAATCGAGGCGTTGACGAAAGCCGCTAGCCAAAGACGAGCCTCAAGCGTAGCATGGAGCCATGAAATCAAAATATAACTCCGCTGGCAGGTTTTTCTTGATTCTTAGTTTCATTTCCACGGTCTCGATTGGAACCGCTGCCGCCAGACCGGGTGGGTATTTGGTGGTCCTGAGAACGGCGAACTTTGGATGGAATGTGGCTTTCAATCTTGAGATCGACGGCAGGCCCGTCGGGAACTTCGTGCAGGGCCGCCACTACCACGCATGGTTGCCAGCTGGGCCGCATGTCCTAACCGTAAAAAAGGTACCGCGCACAGGGTATACCGGGCCCACTTCGACAACAGTGAACGTCCAGCCGGGGTTGACCTATGTATATACTGCGATGTGGGATTCGGATTACGTTTATCTGCGCCCATCCTGGGTGTGCTTGACCCCTGGAGAGCTGTGGCAACTTGGCTGGCCGGCAAGGCCTAATTGCGCCTGGCCAGCCGACTTGGAGAAACCCACAGGTCGATGAACGCCGCGCTCGCCAAGGGCGAGTCCGGAGGGTAGCGTCAGGCCATGAAGCCAAGATACACCTCGGCCAATACACTCCTTCTGATTCTTGTTTTTGTTTGCACAGCCTCTATCGGAGCCGCCGCCGCGCAATCGGGTGGGCGTTTGATCGTCATGAGGGTCCCGAACTTTGGATGGAACATAGTTCTCAATCTTAAGATCGATGGCAGAACGGTTGCCAACGTTGTGCAGGGGCGACGTTACGATCACTTTGTGCCGCCGGGGCGTCATGTATTAACGGCCTCGGCCGCGCCAAACTCATACTATTCTGAGCCGACATCCACTGTGCTGAATGTCCGTCCCGGGCATACGTACGTATTCACGGGGTCATGGGATGGCTCGAATCGCGTTGTTCTCATCCCATCAGCCCTCCCTCCAGGGCAGTCGTACTAGCTTAAGATCCCCGTTTTCAACGACGGTGCTATCTTGCCGGAGGCGACGCCAAATGCTTCGGCGATAGGTGATCCCGACTCCGAAAGCTTTGAGGCAAAGGCTATTTGATTTTCGCCAGAATCTTTTCCATCTCGTTCCGGCGGAAGGCACGCATGGTATGGCTCTTGACGTTGCCGAGTGAGCCGATCTTAAGCATGAACGCGCTCATGGTTTCGTCATCAGGTGCATCGAAGACGACGACAGCGTCGTACGCACCCATTGTCCAGAATTCCTCTACGACCTTCATTCCCATTTTCTCGGCCTCCGCCATCGCGGCATCGCCCCGTTTGACCGTATCCTTGATATTGCGGATGCCCTGGTCAGCAAACTGAATCAAACCGACATAAGTAGCCATGATTTTCTCCTTTCGTGTGGTTGCGCCTCAAAATTATTCCAGATCGCCTCCTACGCAAAAAGATCAATTTCCCTTTCCAGCAGCCTATCAGAAATCAAGAATAACACGGCAGTGGCTCGTAATGTCGGTTCCATCCCTGTTAACCGCTATTTTACCTCGTAAAATGCCCCTAAATCACGGCCTCAGTCATAACAGGTGTGCGGTAAAGTCATAACACGGCCATAGAAATCCGCCAATGTTCGCCCATGATCGTTCTTTAGCTCTCGCAGCCCAAACTACGGGTTATTGCCCTCGCGCACGTGAAGATCATTCGGAAAGACGCTGCGGCCGTCCCTTGCGCACGCGCAAAGACCTTTCGGAAACCCCCCGCGGTTACGCCGTTGCGTAACCAGTCTGGCGAGGGTAGGTAGGCTTTGAAACTCGTGCCGGGCGGAAGCAATCCTTTTTTCATGCCACGCCCGCGCGTAGGGTTTTAGAGAAAGTTCCCCGCACATCCTTCGCGCACGCGCGAAGGCCTTTCGGAAAGCCCCGACTCCTTGAGTTCGAGTTGAGAGCGTGGCGAGACCAGAAAGCGGATGGGAACATTGGCCAGCGTCGCTCAATCGCGCAAACAGCAAATACTTTGAATACCGCCGTGGGGGAGGCAGTCAAATCATCTGATGGGCGCGGAGCGTCCGTCCGACCCGTGAGTCACGAACTTGTGGGTAAAATTAACCATAAAGAGGAGGAAACAGAGTGAAGAAGACAATCATTGGTTTGATCTGCGCGCTGGTAACGCCGTTAGCTTTTGCGCAAACGAGCACGACAACGACTGAGCAAACC
>DASXSC010000054.1:0-2978 GCA_036506215.1 Pyrinomonadaceae bacterium
GGCGAACAAAATCAGCCGCGTCATCGAGCTAAACAGCGGCGGCAGCGTGTTGCCAATTCCCTGGAAAATGCTGGAAGTGACAAAAACAATTCCCGCCGAAATGAAATTCAGAGAAACGATTCGAAGGTATTCGCTGCCGAAAGCAATGACTCGCGGGTCGCGCGAGAAAATGCGAATCAACGTCCCGGGCACAAGGAATGCGATCAACGTGAGCACCAGCATCATCAACGATGCAATGCCAATTGCAGAATAGACGGAATGCCGGACTCGGTCCGCGCGGCGGCCACCGAAGTTCTGGCCAACCACGGGCGAAACGGCAAAGCTGAGCGCAACCACCGGCAGAAAAAACGCCTGCATCACGCGTGCGCCGATTCCGAACCCCGCCTGTGCCGCTGGTCCAAAGCCTCGGATGATCGCGTAAACGATCATGATGTACACAAAGAGCAGCAAAAACTCCGCGCCGGCTGGTACACCGATCCGCAGCATTCCTCCCCAAATTCTTGTTTGCGGGCGGAACAGAGGAAAACGAAAACGCAGATAATGATATTTCCTTTCGAAATAAATTACGATCAGCACATCGGCGACGAGAATGGAAATAAACGTGGCAAGGGCCGCGCCGGTCACTCCGAGTTTTGGCCACGGACCGATTCCGAAAATCAATAATGGGGCAAGCACGATGTTGAGCAACACACTGAGCACTTGGAATCCCACGGCTGGCTTGATAATGCCGGTCGCGCGCAGCGCCGAGCCCAGTGCCACCAGGGGAAACTGAAGTAACAGCCCGGGAAGGAACCAGAGCAGATATGCTTTTGCCAATGTCGCTGTCTCTGCATCCGCGCTTAGCCAATCACAATAAGCGGGACGCAGAATGAATCCGACAACGCCCAGCGCCAGCGCGATCACAATCGACATGACAAAAGACTGATTGAAAGCCAGCTCTGCACGTGGCTGATCTTTTCTGCCGGCGGCTTGCGAGATTAAAGTGGTCGTTCCCACACCCAGCATCTGGGTGAGCGCCAGCACAATCATGGTGATGTTGCCCGCGACACCGACCGCAGCGATCGCTTCCTTTCCAAGGTGTCCTACCCAGTAAAGATCGGCCAGCAAATAAAGGGTCTGCACCACCATGCTCACGGCTAAAAACGCTGACATATGCAGCAAATGCCTCGTTACTGAACCAGTCGTCAGATCCTTCATAGATTAGTTGCGTCTACAAATGCTCCGCGTGTTCAAACCGCTCGCTCCGCCATGCCGTAGCCTTGGCGAAGGCAGGTCACGGAGCCCTGGGTAAGGTCTTTCACGGCCCGAAGTTTCGCTCAACGCTTCAATTGCTCAAACTCAGAATACGACAGGTTCCAGCGTCACATCGTAAGCCGCTTACGATGCATGATGGAGCTTGTGGTAATGGCGGTCGCCGCGGCGACCGCAAAGCTGTAGTGGCAGGCGTGTCGCCTGCATGGCTGTAGCCACGGCGCTGTGCGCCGTCAGCGATGCCGAGCGCTGGCGAAGGCTCCACGTTCCGCCTTCTTCATTTCCGCGCCGAGCATGCTTAAGTGAGTCATGACTGAACCAATCGGCGAAAGTTTAGAACAAACGCGACTCTGCTGTCCTGTCGTTGAGTTGAGGCAATACACGCTGCACCCTGGGAAACGCGATGTCTTGATAGATCTATTCGATCGGGAATTTATCGAACCGCAGGAGGCGCTCGGAATAAAGGTCATCGGTCAATTTAGAGACATTGATCGTCCGGATCAGTTTGTTTGGCTCAGAGGTTTTCGTGATATGACCTCGCGTGCACAAGCGCTGAGTGATTTTTACGGCGGCCTTGTTTGGAAGATGCACCGTGAAGCTGCCAATGCTACGATGATTGACTCTGATAACGTCCTATTGCTGCGTCCAGTGCATCTGACGTCCGGATTTTCCCTCGAAAACATGAAGCGACCTCCGGTGGGATCCGATGAAGTGCCAACGAGCCTCATTGTTGCGACCATTTATTATTTCGAGCATTCGGTTCCTTCCGACTTTATCAATTTCTTCAAGCACACGCTCAAGCCCGTGGCGACTAGCTTGGGCGCGACGACTTCTGCGTATTTCATGACGGAGAACAGCGAGAACACTTTCCCAGCTCTGCCGGTGCGCGAGGGCGAGAATGTGTTTGTCTGGTTCTCGACGTTTCAGGATTTGGCGGCGTACGAAAATTACGAAGCAGCTCTCTCACAATCGGAACGATGGCGCGACGAAGTCTCAGTAGGACTGACTCGCTATCTTGATGGGGCGCCGGAAATATTGAAGCTGTCACCCACTGGCCGGTCACAATTGCGCGGCTGATTTAGCAACGCGTGAAACAGACGAAGCAGCCTATAACTAACGAGTCTCGTGAACGCGATGGGCGAACGGATTTCGATTTCCTCATCGGCAGCTGGAAAATTCACCACCGGCGACTGAAGCAGCGGCTTAAAGGGTGCACAGAGTGGGAAGAGTTCGAAGGTACGGGCGAGGTGCGGCCCATCCTGGGCGGGCTTGGCAACATGGACGCACTCACGATGGATCGCGCGTCAGGCCCTGTTGAAGCAGTGACCATGCGTCTCTACAATCCGGTGACGCGTGAGTGGAGCATCTATTGGGTGGCCGACAGCAGTCCCGGAAGACTGGATGTGCCAATGGTAGGCAAGTTCAACGGTCCGCGAGGTGAGTTTTTCTCGCAGGAGCTCTTTGAAGGCGCGCATATTTTTAATCGATTCATATGGACCGTAAACGGCCCAAATGCCTGCCGCTGGGAACAGGCATTTTCCGCCGACGGCGGGAAGACGTGGGAAACCAACTGGACCATGAACTTCACCCGGCAGGGGTAAACGCCCAAGTGTTTGTCGACGATTTCTTGCTCGAGAACGAAGTGACTACTCAGAAACTGAAATCGCAGCGCGTTATTTCGCTGCCTTCTGCTTTTTCTTGGCGAGCGCAAGGCGCTCCGTCTTTTT
>DASXSC010000055.1:0-10662 GCA_036506215.1 Pyrinomonadaceae bacterium
GGTGTTCAAACGCGTAGGTAAAGATTGGAAGGCCATCCATTTACACACTTCACCGGATCGGCCTGAGCCGTCACGTGTGTTGCCGTCTGAGCAGGTGCCCACGGCATCGCCGACTCCCTGACAGACGTCAGTCTTCGTTAGATTATTTTTGTCAGCTGTTTCAACCGTCTGGCAACTTGGCCGGTGGGGAACCGTGAACGGTAGAGCGTTTGTAAAAACTGAAGTGTAGAACTCCAACGTTGTCCTTAACTAACAAGCGGGGGTAAACCACCTGTTGAATGGAATCGTCGATGAAGATCTCTCTCCGAGAAGTTGAGAGTCGACATCCGCTCGCTAGCGCTCACGGTTCTGCATAGCTGGGGTCTGCTTGCCGTTTCTTAGTATGGCTGCCAATCGCACCACTGCAATCCCTCCGAGAATAGAGAGAAACGGAAAGATCTCTACGACGTAACGCGGTTCAGGATTCTCCAGCGTCGCAAAGAAACCGAGCCTGAGAAAGATCATCAGGCTTGCCAAAAGCAGCCACTGCCGCGCAATGAAGTCCCGCGTCTGCCATAAGAACCACCCACCGGCAATTCCCAGCAACGAATAAATAAAAGTTAAGCCGGCAAACAGCGGCAGCCAGTATTGTTGATGGATGTCGTAATCAAGATCAGACAACGGTAGCAGCTCGCCCTCAAATGGATAGTATTGGGAATGCGTATCAAACCAGAGAGAGCGAGCACGCTTGAGCGGCAACAAAACGTAATACCGAAACGGATGTCGGGCAATGCGCTCCCTGGCGATTTGGGCGAAACCTGCATCGATCTCCGGCGTCATTTCTACCGGCTGATCGACTGCTTGATCCGAAGGCGCGTTGTCGTCACCTTCATCGGTGTCTTCGTCTTCATCATCCCCTTCGGTATTCCCCGCCTGGTCAGATTCCTCAGGCGGTGATGGCTCGTTCGTCGGGTTAGCGGGTTCAGTGCCCTCGTCCTGCTGATCTGGTGTTGGCGCGCTTTGAGTGCCGGGTTTAGCGGCAAATAGCTCTTGTTCTTCGGCTGGTTGGTTATACTTGTCCAATAAGATGCCGACTCGCTGCTTTTCCTCCGCCGAGTCGAAGGCATAATCGGGTAAATCCTTCAATTTGATGGTCGAGGTATCCATCGCCCAAAGCGCCGGCCCGACGTAAAGACTGTCGTCAATCCACGTCCGCACCCAGGTGAGGTAACCGCGCGCCACAAATTCGCCAGGCATTTCCGCGTGAGCGGGAGCAAGCGGTTGAAAGAGATGAAACATGCGGAAGTTGCGAATGGTCCAGGGCGCCAACACCAGGCAGAACGCCAATGAAAACACAGCGCCGAGATATGAAACCCGTGCAAATCGGGACAAGACTTCTTCCCGTTTCCTGCTCAACTTTACAACAGTGGAACGAAGCAGCGCGGTCACGACCAACGTGATTCCGATAGCCAAAGCAAAGAGTCCGCTATCGGGACGAGCCAGGACGGCGAGACCGGCAATCAAGCCGGTGAGTACCCATAACCAGATCGCGTTCTTTCGCGCCCCGCTTTGCGCAGTGGCACGCAACGCCAGCGTCGCTGTCAAGCACATAGCAACTGCAAAGAACACGGTGAGTGTTTCGGTCAGAATTGTCGCCACATAGATCGTGGTGAACGGGCAGACGGAAGCAAGCGCAAGCGCGGCGATTGAGCTGTGCCGTTTCCGTTCCTTATCCGGCTCCCAGTAAAAAGCCACCAGCGCGATCAGGGCACAGGAAGCAGTATCGATAAGCGCCTGGACGAAGCGGACGGCAGTGTTGTTGCCGTGACCGAATATTGAATAGACCCCGGCAAGAAAGAGCGGATAACCCGGCAGACGTATCAGCGTTGGTAAATAAGGTGGTTCGCTCTCATGTGAGTACACATGCTGCTCGAGCACGTTGCGTGCGATTTGCGCGTAGACCCTGCCATCATCCGGGGCGTCGGTCGCATAAAACCGCGCCACAGCCGCGCGAAAGGAAAACGCCACCACCAGCAGCAGCGCATAAACGAGCATTCCATTGGGCTTGCCGCTTCGCTTGCCTTTCTGCTTGCCGTTCCGCTTGTTCGCCATCAATGTTTTCCTGCGAGCAGGGAGAGAAGTCAGGGACAGTGATCAGAGGTCAGAAGTCAGGATCAGAGGCCGGGCTTTGACCTCGGATGCGCGGTAAGCCTCGGACTTTCCGCCTGTCTTGAATTTTCTTTAGGTCTCCGACCTTGGAAATCCGGTCATAGACCGGAAAGGATAATCGTCTCCGCCCACGGTAAGTCCGAGACTTACCGCGCATCCGAGGTCAAAGACCTGTTCCTGCTGAACGGCTCGCCATCTCTGACTTCTGATCTCTGAACGCGCACCGTTAGTTTGCGAACTCTCGTTACAGATCCGTCCGTTGCGTATTGCGCAACCGACGCAAACTAACAGTTTGCGTTACAAGGTCTTGACCTCTGACTTCTGACATCTGACTTCTGACTTCTGCCCCTATGGCTGCGCCTCAACCGTCGCCTTTCGATCCAGCTTACCCCAGCCGACTGTCGTCCCCCGAGTGGCCACGGCCACACTCTTGATCATGACGTAGTACATGACCTGGCGGTAGCAGAAGCGCTGCAGGAAAAGCCACCAGAGCAAACGCCAGTGTTCCTTCTTCTCCAACAGGAAGGCAAAACAAGCAGCTAGCCAGTCGATCGCCAGGAACAATGCGTAATAGAAAAGCACCTGGGGAAGGGCGGTTGACGAATAGCCCCTCGGCTGTTGCCACCTATCGATTGTCGCTACCAGCAAGGTGTAACAAAGCATCAGATCCATTACCGGCGAAATCAATGGGAATAGAATCTGAAAGATCCAGACATTGGGCAAGGCGATGAATCCGAGTGTGCCGAAGCGTGGGCGAAACAAAGCGTCGATATGTTTACGCATGCACTGCAAAGTGCCAAAGGCCCAGCGGAACCGCTGCCTCGCGAGCGTGCGCAAGCCATCGGGGGCCTCCGTCCAGGCGATCGCATCTTCTTCGTAACCGATATCATGACCCATGCGACGGATGCGAAGGGTCAGGTCCTGATCCTCCGCCAGCGTATCGGATTGAAAGCCGTCTGCTTCCTCGATCAAACTGCGCCGCCACGCGCCCACCGCGCCCGGTACCACCGTGATGCAATTCAAACTCGCGAAGGCGCGCCGATCCATGTTCTGCGAAGTGATGTATTCAAGAGCTTGCCAGCGCGTCACAATGTTTATGCGATTGCCAACCTTCGCGTTGCCGGCGACAGCGCCCATCCTGGGATCGTAAAAACGACGAGCGAGGGCGCCAACCGTATGCCGTGCAAACAAAGTGTCAGCGTCGAGTGCAATAACTATCTCGCCCCCGGCATGCCGCAAGCCGAGATTCAGCGCTGCGGATTTGCCGCCGGCTGTAGCTACCGAAAAGAGCCGCACTCGCTCGTTGGTGGAAAAACTTTCGCGGACAATCTCGGCGGTCTCGTCAACGGAACCATCGTCAACAACGATGATTTCGTAGTTCTCGTAGTCCGACGCCAGCAGACTATTTATTGTGTTCCTGATCACCAGCGCTTCGTTGTGGGCCGGCACAATAATTGAAACGAACGGCGCATACCCTGCGCCCGCATGAGTGTGTTCCCGCCGTCTCGAACGAAACCACTGAGCCAACGCCAGAGCGCCGATAAAAACAAGCCGGCCCAGCCCAAGCATGATGCCAATCACAAATACCCATTGAAGCGTCCATCCGCCAGTCGAAAGGACGAAGAATGTAATGGAGTCAGCTCTGGTAAAGGCACGTTCGCTCGGTGGGATAACCGGCATAACCTGATTTCGCGACAAGCCGGTAAGTTCGGAGACGGCAACAAAACGAAAGCCGCGCGAGCGCAATTCGTGAATCAGCTTCGGCAACGCTTCAACGGTTGCTGAACGATCGCCACCAGCGTCGTGAAGCAATACAACTTGTCCGCGCGTTTCCGGATTGTTGTCCATTGCACGCTCAACAGAGCGCTCGACGATTTCATCGGCTGTAACCGGCAACCGCCAGTCGTCGGGATCGATGCGCACTCCGACCATCAGGTAGCCAAGCTGTTGGGCCCTTAGCGCCGGTTCCACTTCCTGCGGCTTGTCCGCTTCAGCGTCACCGAAATAAGGTGGCCGAAACAAGACCGTCGATCTTCCTGTTTCCGACTCAATTAGCCGCTGCGTAGCATTCAGCTCGAGTTCTGTTAACGAAATGGGAACCTCTCCCAGATTTGGATGTGTAAAAGTGTGATTGCCAATCTCATGGCCCTCGCTAACGATGCGACGCAGGAGATCCGGATAAGCTTGCCCGTTCTTGCCGATAATAAAAAACGTTGCCGGAACTTTTTCCCGCTCAAGAATATCGAGTATTGCCGGGGTCCATTCTGGATCCGGGCCATCATCAAACGTGAGCGCGATTAGGCCGGGGTGATCGCCGCCGCGCTGGATAACATAAGACGAAGGAGTCGAAACAAACTCTTCACTTTTTATAAAGCCAGTGGCGACATCGACGTCCAGGTTGCGCCACCCATCCTGTGGTCGCGACATAACTTTCAGCAGTTCGCCCGTGCCTTCAAAATCGACGTCATAACCATACATGATTCGGCGCAAAACGTCGGGCGAATTAGCCGGAGACGATCCGAGAATCGACCAGATCGAAGGATCTTCGGATCCGAGGCGCCAAACTGCATAGCCCGCCGGCTTATACCCACTGGCCGCGCGCATCTGGTTGTAAGCCGTAACCGCATCAAGGAACCAGACCAGGTGGTGCGATTCGTCTTCTTCGTCGTATTCGAAATAAGGAGTGCGCGAGTCGGGATCAAAGAGGACTTTCGCTTCAGACTGTGAAGCGGTGATCAGCGCGTTTTGACAAGTGATTTCCTCTGCTTCTTTCCCATCGGTCCAGTTGTACCCATAGTTTCCCAGGGCGATGATCGTTTTGCCCGGGTCCAGTTGCTGCATGCGGGTAATGAGGTGCTGTTCAAACCAGGGTTGTGCAGCTATCGGACCCGAATCGCTTTTCGACCAATGCTGATCGTAAGCCATTAAGACCAGATAATCGGCGGCCGCTGCGTAACTTTTGTAGTTCCAGTCGGGATCATCGAAAGGAACTGTCTGCAAGACGGTTAGACCTTTCGGCGCAAAGACGTCGTGCAACTCCTGAACAAAAACAAGCAAGTTTGATTGTGACGACGGTAGTGGTTCTTCAAAATCAATGCAGACGCCGCCAAACTTGTTTGTCTCGACAAAGCTGGTGAGCGCGTTAATCAAGCGCCGGCGGGATGGTTCGTCAGCAATGTTCCTCGCCAGTAGTCCAGCGTCCCAGTTCTCATTGACCAGGTTCTGGACCATCGTTAGCACGCGCACCTGCGGTCGTGTCTGTCTGATAAAGTTTAGGGCGGGCACATCAACGTTAGTCGCCAGCGGAGTTCCACTCTTGTCGTTATCCTGTAGATAGCTCCATTCCGCAATCACCCAATCAAGATGATCAACGTTTCTCTCCAGTGAGGCCAGACTGGATTCGTCCCAGTTAATGTAGAAGCCGATCGAAAGAGGACGCGAAACGGGAACTGCAGGTCGTGGAATGGTTGGCGGGGCGACGGCGGCTATCTCAGAGGCTTGTTTTCCTGGCACGATCCGCTTCGTCTTGGCGATTGCCCGCTGCAATTCTGCCTGAGCTTTTTTTGCTTTCTGTTGACTCGGGTTGGCGGGAACGCTCAACCGCTTAGGCTTGATGTCGGCGGTATGTGGCAAACTTGCAACTGACCGGATATTGAAACTGGGAAGTGCGGGATTAACTAACACGCTGGCGGTGAAGACCGCAGCCAGGCTGGTGACAACAACGGCCAGGGTCATCCAGATACGACGCACTCGCCGCCAACGGCGTCCAGCCGGATCATAAAACACGGGGGAATCAGCGGATGACAACGGACACTCTCCTATGGGGTCTTGCAGAATTCTAATCTCTCACTGCATTCGATTGCGGTCAAGCTCATCAGGGTTGCAGTAGCTCCTACGTTGAAAGCTTTCAATCAGCGATCAGCAACTCAAGCCTGATCAGGCTCGAGGTTGGGAAGGTGGGCTTGCCCCCGCTGCTTGGCGGTCAACAGATCGCGACTGATACTAATGAAAAATAGAGAAGCCGCCCACGCTTGAGCGCGGACGGCTTCCGGTGAACTGTTGGGATTGGCCTGAGGCTGACTGTGTGCTTTCCTGAAAAGGAGGAGCACTAAGCAGTGAGACTACCGAACCTTAATCCTAACGAGTTACGATTAGGTTCAGAGGTCAGGCCGCAGCCACCTCACTGTGATAAAAACTCATATATTTAGAATCACCTCCTTTCCAGTGTTGCCGCGATAATAAAATAGAAGCACTGAGGCGTCAATTGATTTCTTGAGTTGTGACCCGCGATGAACGACTTCGCGAACTTCAACTGCGGAATCGGGAGCGAAGAAGTTAACCAGGCTAGTCACTCAATAACACCCGGTCGCTATCTCCCGGTTCTGCAAAGTGCGCGCTATCGGTCGTGAACCAGTTGACCACCTACGTAAACTCTCCAAGGGTGTTCAATCCCAAAGAAGTAAGCCAGCTCGTGGTAATCACCACAATCGTGAATCACGAAGTCGGCAAGCTTACCTGGCTCGAGTGAGCCGATCTGCTCGGCGCGATTGAGAGTATGCGCCGCATTGATGGTTGAAGCGGTGATTGATTCCGCCGGCGTCATTCTCATGTGGGTGGACGCCAGTGAGAAAACCATTGGCATTGAGGGCGTCGGAGACGATCCGGGATTGAAATCAGTGGCGAGCACAACCGCCAGCCCGGAATCGATCATATCGCGCGCTGCCGGATAATGAGTCGAACCAAGCGCATACACCGAACCAGGCAACAGCACTGGCTGCACTCCTGCAGACTTTAGCGCTCGGATTCCTTCAGCGTCCGTGTGCTCAAGGTGATCGGCGGTCACTGTACCAAGTTCGGCTGCTAATTTCGCACCTCCCGAAAGTGACAACTGGTCTGCATGCATGCGCAGTCCGAGCCCCTGGCAACGGGCGGCGCTAAGAATTTTCCACGATTCATCGAGCGTGAATATCTTCTCTTCGCAGAAAACGTCGCAGTATTCGGCGAGTTTTTCCTGCGTCACGCGCGGCAACATCTCATCTATGATCAGCGAAACATAATGTTCACGACGTGATTTGTATTCTGCAGGAATGTCGTGAGCGCCCAGGAAAGTAGGCACGTACCTAAGCGGGGTCTCAGAATTCAGCCGTTTGATGGCGCGCAGAATCTTCAGTTCGTCTTCGACCGTCAGTCCGTAGCCGGACTTAGCTTCGACCGTCGTCGTGCCGGTACGCAGAAACCAATCAGCGTAGCGCTTGCCCGCCCTGACTAGTTCCTCCAGCGTCGCTGCTCTGGTCGCGCACACAGTCGACTGAATGCCGCCACCACGCGCCGCAATCTGCTGGTAAGTCGATCCGCGGGCGCGTTCTTCAAACTCGTCCGCTCGCGTGCCGGCAAAAACAGGATGCGTGTGCGCGTCGACAAAGCCCGGCATCAGTACACGACTGCCCGCGTCAATGACTTCGCAGTCGGCGCTGATCAGCGGTTCGATCGCTTCACGCGCGCCAACCTTCGCTATTCGCTCGCCAACGACAAGCATCGCGCCCCCGGCAATAATCGACAGTTCACACATCTCCGGGGCAACTCGCGGACGAGCCGGCCCGGCCAGCGTGACGACTTGTGAACAGTTAATAACAGCTAGTGAGCTTGCCAAATTTGATCCCGGTCAGGTTTTTCTCGAGGGCCTCAGGGTTGTTTGTATAGCCAGGCGCCGGCAACCGGAGGATTTATCACAGGATTGATGTGAAGGCCAGCTTTATTGAGTTGAAGTAGCGGATCAGTTCCAACTCCTTGGAGTGCGGCGGCCTGGCGCCGCTTTGGCCCGAGAGGCTTGATGCCACATTCTTCAAGATGACGCAATTAAGACTTGGTCGCGACAGGTCGCGACCGACCAAAGCGGCGCCAGGCCGCCGCACTCCAAAGGGTTGACGCTTCCACTTGATCAGAGGTTCCTTTAGTTTGTCGTAACGCGACGACAAGCTGAAGAAGCTTATCGGACATCAGACGCCGGTGTTCTGCGGACCTGATAGAGGACCACTCCAATCGCGTTAGCAGCTATCACAACTATGAGTATCTTTAATGCAAACATCAAAGGGCTGCCGACATTGGTAATCGGAACCAGAGTGAAAAAACCCGCGACCATCGAAACCAGGAAGCCTGAAACCGCCGCAACCTTAAGCCAAAGCGGAGCGCGAACGCCGAACCGTTTTATCGCCACCAGTGGAATTGCGAAGAGCACCATATAGATCAGCGCATAAAAAGTTGTGGCGGCATTGTCCTGTAACTGAAACGCCTCCTGTTCCTTTACGCCGATCAGACTGGCGAGGCTGAAAGCTAACGTTATCAAACCGACAAACAGTATCGAATTCACTGGTGTTCGATAGCGCTTATGCAGATGGGCGAACCATGCGGGCAGCCGATCGTCCCAGCCGGCCACCATCGGCAAACGACTGTTGCCGGCAAAGTAAATGCTCATCAGAGCGATCTGCCTGGCAGCTACACCGAAAATAGTGATCGAGACGAGTATCGACACCCAGCCAAACGAACTGAAACCCAGGCTCAGTACTTGTGGAATCGGGCCGATTAAGTCGACTTTCTCGGGGGAAACAAAAGCCAGCACTGAGCCCGTGCCCAGGATAAACATGAGGGCGATGATCGGCGCAGAGATCAATACGGAGCGACTAATGTTGCGCGCCGGCGCGCGGCACTCACCGGCGAGAATGGCGATGTATTCAAAGCCTGAAAGGGCTCCGACAGCAAGTTTGCTGAAAACATTAATGTTGTAGGTGCTCAATTCCGGAAAGCTGGTTGAAAACGGATGATAGTGGTCGAGCGTGCCCCGGCCTGCGGTAATAAACGGAAGCAGGATCAGAGTCGCGAAGGTCAACAGCAGTAGCGCCCCACCAAAATTCTGGACCCACTTTCCGAGGGTTAAACCTCGCCTCGATGCCGCGATCATGATGAGCATCAATAGCGTGCAGATCACCACCGTCATCCACTTGTTCTCGTGCATCCAGTCGGCGCGTGGTCCGATGGCATAGGCAATGTTTTTCTTGATGATCAGTCCGATACCTGACATCACCAGGATACCGAAGATCCAAAGGTTCCAAGCCAACATGAAGGCAACGAAGTCGTTGAACGCAAGCTTGGCCCATTGATAAACTCCACCTTCCAGAGGCATCAAACGGTTGAGAAAGATAACGACTGCGGCCAGTGGCAAATAAAAAGTGAGGATGGCGAGCAGCCAAAACACCATCTGGTGATCGCCGAGCTTGGCCGCCCAGCCTACCCAGATAGTTCCCACCACAAAAACAATCTGAGTCAGTACAAGATCGAAGAGGCCGAATTCTTTCTTGAAGACAGCGCTGCGCTGTTCGACGTCTCGCTCGAGTTTAGCGAGTGGGGGCGGTAGCGTCGTTTGGGTGTCGGCAGTCAATAGAGTTCTCTAAAATGGAACCTGCGAAGACTTAGGCTGGCAAGACAGAATTCAAGCCGCGAAACTACGAGTTGGAAAAATAGATTCAAGCAGTGAAACCACAAGGTTGGAATGTAGAATTTCAACCTTCGAAAACCCAATGGTTGGGAAGACTGAATTCAACCTGCAAAACCTCAAGGTCAGGTCAGAAAGGTGGGCTTGCCCCCGCTCGTTCTTGAGATGTTTAGCGTCCCGGGCCATATACTCCGAAAATTCATTTTCCAGTTTGAGCGGGGGACAAGCCTGCCTTTCCAACCATGAGACATTCCGCATTGAGCAATTGAACTAAGTTGCACTCGAAGTATGATCGTGAACGATTCTCCAGCCTTGTTTTGTCTTCCTAAAGATCAGCGTGAATCTTCCGTGCGGCTGATCTTTGGCTCGTTGCAGATGCCAGCGGCCCAGGACGATCGCGGTGTCGTTTCCCAGCGGGGTGATTTCGAGATCCGAGAAAGTCAGCGTGCCCATCTTCTCGCGAGAGTCGTAGTTCTTCTTGTAACGGTCGAGCACGGTTTGCCAGCCGCGAGTAACATTGTCGCCGGAAACGAAAACCGTATTTGCCGAGCGCGCGTAACCATCCATGTACCCGGCAACGTCGCCACGATTCCAGGCGTCGCGTTGCGCGTCGAGCACGGCGTGAATGGCTGCGATGATTCTGCCTTCGCGTTTGTATGGTATTGGTGAACTTTGGGATCGTGCCGACAGTGGAATGATTGCAACAAGCAGGAGTGTAGCCACAGGCGCGTTACGCGACATGGTCTTTTTTTGTCCTTTAGCGCGATTTATTAGTCGAATGTTTTTATGGCGGCGACGACTATAAAGGTAGTCAGAAGGCAAAGCAAAGTCAGAACCGGGAGCGGTAGCGACGAGGTCTCGCTGCGGTGTCATGAGGTCATCAGTACCACCTCGCGGTAGCGGGTGGGTCTCCCCAGATAGATCGGTCCGAGCACCGAACTTGCTCAGGAAGAGGTGGGTGAAGCGGCGACAAGTCTTTGACCTCCGATGCGCGGTAAGTCTCCGACTTACCGAAGACCGTACCCCAG
>DASXSC010000056.1:0-12762 GCA_036506215.1 Pyrinomonadaceae bacterium
TTTCGTTAAGCCTTCAGTCTGTAAAGCTATGTCTGACATTGAGAATACCGGCTTTGTCCTACTGGACTTCTTCTCTGTGCAACCGTGTCCTCTGTGTCTCTGTGGTTGTTTTTCTTGATCATAGTTAACCACAGAGGCACGGAGGACACAGAGGTTACACAGAGAAGAGCATGTCAAAGGCCTACTTCCACTAACAACGGCCAATGGTCCATGCGGCCAACCGCGGCATCACGCAAAACTTCGACTCGCCCTATTTGTTCGAGTGTAGGTGGACCAAAAATGTAATCGATCCGGCGATCGTTGATTGCCGTATCGCCGGCTGCGCGTCCCAGATCGCGAAAGTGGCGCAGGATGTTGCTGTACGATTCGCTATCGTGTTTCAAGTTGTCAGTATAAAGATTCGTCTCGTTGGCAGCTTTGAGTTCAAAGTTGAAATCACCGGCGATGAAAACCTTAGACGATTGCGCTCGAGCCTGGGCCCAATCTATTAAGGCTTCAGTATAGGTCCTTCGGTGAGCAGCGTTGAAAGCATCAGCGTGGGCGCTCAAAAGTACTACTTCGTGTGTCTCCTCTCGCGGTTGGAATGAAGCTCCAAGAGCGTAACGAGCACCAACCGCCACGGGAACAAATGTCGCACCGGCATCTTTAACCAGCACAGCCTCGAACCGATCTCCTTTTCCTTGCTGCGCAACTGCGCCCCGATATTTCCGATGTAATAGATCTAGCAAAATGTTTAATTGCGCGTTGCCCGTCAATTCCTGGAGTGCAACTGCATCAGGATCCTGACGTAAGATTACCTCCGCGACGGCCGGCAAGTCTTTGTCATGCGCGCGTGTGTCATCTTCAAGTTCGGCATAACCGATGTTCCAGGTAAGCAGTCGAAGCGAATGAACAACCTTACCCGATGGGCTTGGGTTCTTGAATTCAGGCGGTTGTGCGAAGTGAACGGCGCCCAGGATCATCAGACAAAACAGAAGCAGCAGCACCAGTTTCACCCACATGTCAGGTAACAATATCCTTCCGCTCGAATATAACTACGGTGGTCAGCAATAAGCCGGTTGTGTACGCGCCGCAGATACATGCGTAATGGCATAGAGTCTGCCACGGAATGTCCGGCTTGAACACGTCGCGCCAGAAGTCCATGTCGGTGGTAAAAAAGTACGGCCGCAAATGCTCGAAAAACTCTACTCGCCCAACGATGTAGAGAGTTAAATAAGCCGCGATGGTCATGACGATTGCTTGTACTGGGGAGTCGAAGAGAACTGAACAAAGAAGCGCGAGGGCGGCGATAACGAGAAGGGCCCAGGTACCGGCCAGTGCGGCGTAGCCAAACCGCATCAGTGCGTCATCGCGCACGATCTTCCCTGGCGCATCAACGAGATTAAGCGGACCAGGATAGAGTTCCAGGTTGCCCCAACCGACGAAGATTAAGCCAACCACCAAATTCAAGCCGATGAAGAACGTCAAAAGAAGCCCGGCGTGGAGTGCGGTCACCAGAAACTTCGAAAGGATCAGCGACGCGCGCGAGATGGGACGAGTACAGATCATCCGCAGCGTCCCCGCGCGCGCCTCACCTGCGATCTGCGAGCCTGCGCTCATGGACACGAAAATAGGAAGCAGTAAGGTAAAAGAAAAAAGTAAGGAGTAGAGAGCGAAAGTCAGTCCGTTGAAATATTGTTTCGATTCGTACGTATATTTGAACTGCTCAACGGCCTCACCACCTGTCTTGCGGGCGGCATAGGTGTAGAACCCCCAAAGCATCAGCGCGACAAATGCAATTAGAACCACGAATGAGAGATAAAAGCTTTTGGCGCGAACCAACTTTTCGAGTTCTAGTTTGAGTAGAGTAAGCATGTCTGCCGCTTCCGACCCAAAGATTTAACGTGCTCGGCAAGTCTGTTGTTCGCATATTAGCGCATTACAATACGGTGGCAACCGGGCTAACCACAGTCTGTCATCAATCCAAAAGGCAAGTAAAAGAGGGATGAGGACTATGTTGTGATACGACTCGGAGCGGTGAAAGCGCCGCACTATTCCGCAGCTTTGAGCAAAATCTGAAAAGAACCTTATGCCCGCTGTTGAGTACAAATAATGGAAAGCGACGGGTGCGGACAAAAATGATGCTGCCATTGGCCAGGCAAATACGGCAGTCGACAAGTGCTGTGCGGCGGGCATGCCGCCGGAGTAGTCTCCGCATCGTATACTCATGGTACGTTTTCATTTCACTAAGGAGGACTCCATGACAAAGTTGGGCCTTTCAAAGACGATCCGTTTCCTGGTTTTTGGGGTGCTGGTCCTTGTTGCAACCTCCTGCGCGCAGAAGCGCTCGTCTGTTCCTGAACAGATTGCCAACACCTCTGGCTCCGTTCCCGAACAGATTGCCAAGACCTATGGCCTTGATTCGTTCGGGCAAATTGAAGCGATCCGTTATACGTGGAACGCACAGTTCCCCGGAGTGAATGTCTCCCGTTCGTGGGTTTGGGAGCCCAAGACCAACAAGGTCTCCTACGAGGGGAAGGATAAAGACGGTAAGCCGGTCAAGGTTACCTACTTGCGCTCTGAGCTCGGCAGTCAACCTGACACCGTAAAAAACGAAGTCGATCCGGGTTTCGTCAACGATAACTATTGGCTTCTGTTCCCTTTCCATGCTTACTGGGACACCAGCGCCACCGTGACGGATCAAGGCGTGCAACAATTGCCGCTGGGCAACGGCTCGGCCGAGCTGGTCGCGGTGAAGTATCCCTCGGAAGGTGGTTACACGCCCGGCGACACCTGGGACCTCTACGTCGGTAAAGACAACCGCGTCGAGCAATTCGTCTACCACCGCGGCGGGCCCAAGAAGCCGAGCGTCGTCATCGCAAGTTGGGAAGACTACAAGAAGGCTGGCCCTCTTCTTATCTCGACGGACCACCACGGTACAGCGGACGGAAACCCCGTGCGGATTTTCATTTCCGATGTGTCCGTTAAATTGACGGGATCAGAAAACTGGATAGACGCACAATGAATATGCGCACAATCCAATGAAGGCTGACATCGATCTGGATATTGAGCGAAAGACTTTCGCGTCGGGCCTCTTGCCGGAGTTGATAGCAGTGCTGCGCCGCCGCCGGCCGGGCGATCTGGTCGCGGTGGTCGGTGACGAAGAGAGCATTGGACCTGAGTTGGAAACGTGGTGCCGATTCACGGGGAATCCGCTGCTAGAGGCGACGGTCGAAGAAGGCCGTGCGCGGTGGGTTTTCCGTTGTGGGACCGTTGCGGTGCCTGCCGAAGACAATCGGCCGGTGGGCTCGCGGCTTTGGCTCTACACGAATTTCGACTGTAACCTGCGTTGCGACTACTGTTGTGTGCGTTCCTCGCCCACCGCGCCGCGACGAGAACTGGGGCTCGGACGTGTACAGCGGATCGCTCGCGAAGCGGCGGAGCTTGGCGTCAAGGAGATCTTCGTGACCGGAGGCGAGCCGTTTCTGCTGGAAGATATCGGCGAGATTCTGGTTGCTTGCGCTGCAGCCGCTCCGACCACAGTGCTGACCAACGGAATGTTGTTTACCGGGCGGCGCGCAGAAAGCTTGCGGGCATTACCCCGCGATCGAATTGTCCTGCAAATCAGCTTGGACAGCGCGACGCCAGAGCTGCACGACCTCCATCGCGGGCCCGGAACATGGGCGCGAGCGCTCGAAGGTATTCAGCGCGCTCGTGCGCAGGGGTTTCGAGTGCGACTGGCAGCGACTGTTTCAACCGATGCCGAGGCCGAGGAGTTCCGTCAATTCCTCGACGAGGAGAAGATTGCGGCAGAAGACCGAGTCATACGCCGGATCGCGTTGCGTGGTGCTGCCAGCGAGGGTATCGCCGTCACTCGAGCCGATTTAGTGCCGGAAGTCACGATCACCGCTGAGGGTGTGTACTGGCATCCGGTCGGGGCGGAAGATGACGATCTGCTCGTTACGCGCAACGTTTTTCCTCTCTCGGAGTCGTTCGCTGCCGTCCGGCGTGCCTTTGATCGCGAACGCGAACACGCGAATAAGCTGGCAAGAATCTTTAACTGCGCCTGAGCGCTGTTCCTAATTCTTCGAGGTCCAACATGCAATTGAAACCCTTCCTGCTGGACATGTGGCTGGACAGCTACGAGCACGACATTGAATTCAACTTGGCTGCAAGCACCGGGCCGTGCTGGACCCTGAACGAGATCCTGAGCCTCGTCGGTGAGGAAGAGCGGCAGCGCTTCCTGAATCACAATCTCGTTTACAGCCGCCCTGCAGGAGCGGAGGGGTTACGCTCAGCGATCGCAGACATGCAGCGTGTGAAGGTCGATGCTGTACAGGTGGTAACCGGCGCCTCTGAGGCGCTGCTTATTCTCATGTGGCTGGCCGCGGAGCCTGGAGCCAACGTCATCCTGCCGCAACCGGGCTTCACGACATTTTCCGCTCTGCCCGAATCGCTCCGGCTCGAGACCCGCTACTACGCGATTCGGAAGGAGAACGACTTTCGCATCGATATCGACGAGATCAAGAAACTTGCGGATGGAAACACCAAACTGATCCTGGTGAACAGCCCGCATAATCCGACCGGCGCCACGATTAGTGATGCGGAACTCGACAGCTTGCACGAGTTCACGTCTTCGCGGGGAATTCGACTTGTCAGCGATGAGGTCTACCACCCTATCTATCATGGACGCGCGACGAAATCGGCTGCTCGTCTGCCACATGCCACTGTTATCCATGATTTCTCGAAAGCTTTTCCTTTGTCCGGAGTCCGGACCGGGTGGATGATCGAGCACGATCCCAAGCGCCGCGAGCGCTACTGGAATGCACGTGCCTATTTTTCCATCTCAAACAATACTGCCGGCGAAATGCTGGCGGAAATCGCAATGCGTCACCGCGATACCATTCTCGGGAAAACGCAGGAAACCGCAACGCAAAACCTTCGGCAGCTTGACGCCTTCATGGCCGTGCATCGCGAGACGCTTGGCTGGATTCCTCCTCGTGGCGGAATGACCGCGTTTCCTTGGCTGGCAAGCGGAGAGAACAGCCGCGCCTTTTGCCAAGCCGCTGCAGAACAGGGCATCTTGCTCGCTCCTGGGGATTGTTTCGATGCGCCTTCGCATTTCCGCCTTGGCTTCGCGGCCATGACGGACAAATTTCCCGACGCCCTGGATCGGCTTGGGGAATTCGTCAAGAGTTGGTCAGCAACGAACATCGCAAGGGTGTAACGAAATCTACTGCACTGTCGCTCGAACCCCAAACGGCAGTCTCGGTAAGACTCTTAGGCCGACTTGGCAAAAAGCTTCTTGAAGAATCCCTGTTGGGCCGCGGCTTGACGCAACGCATCGTAACCATCGAGGTGAGGCGGTAGCCAACGCTGCAGCCCTTCGGCGTCGAGTATAGAGCGATGAATCGGGTTGTCGTAGCTCATGGCAGCGAGCGCTTCGGCAAACCGGTGCTCCAGTTCGAGGTTTAGGTCAGGCCTCGCTGTGAACATGCAGTGATTGTAGGTTGGAGAGGACCATATCTCACCAAGGGCGCCTTCCGGCACTAGGCGCTCGTTGCGCACAGTGTTCCAGAACGGGCTGCCGATAGCGCCGGCGTCCGCTCGCCCGTCGAGGACAGCGCGCACCACTTCCGCTTCGCTGGTCCCGGTATCACCATGTTTGCCTACGTCGCTGTCGAAGCGTAGCGTCCGGTAGTCCCTTCCTTCGCGCATTCCTTGCTGCTCCAAAAAGTAAACGGGAAGAATCGCTGCGTGTCCGCTGTCTCGGCTGCCAAGCGCGAGCGTCCGATCTTTCAAGTCCGCGACCGTAGAAATGGTACTCCCGGTGACCGCAATAATCTTGGTCATCCAGCCAAGATCGGCGTCGCGCATGGCGATCGCACGACACGCGTGGCCGCTCCACTCATCGGCCTGCAGGTAGGCAAGGTTTGTGTTCCAGGCGATATCGATACGCGGCACGGCCTCGCCCGGTTGAGCGAGAAGCGCGAGGACCTGCGGCTCGTAACTCTGAAATAGTACGACCTCGACGTAAAGATGCGCTTCCTCGTGAAAATAGCGCCGCATCCCCTCCCAAATCGTAACCACTTTCGGATCGTATGCGACAGCTCCCACCCAGATTGTTTTGCTCATAGATGTACTCGGTTTCTGTCAGCCCCGCTTCTCAACAATACTCTTTCCGTTTCGCAGGCGCCCGCGCTTTTCAAAACGGCCGCCTCATGAGTCATGGTCGCACCTATCATCGGCAAATCTAATGGAACGCATCGCGATTGTCGCGGAGGATGTGCGGAGGGGTCAAACAGTTTCGGGCAGTTGTCGAACCCCAAACAGACAGTGCCGATTTCAGACTTCAATTTATGTTATGGAAGCACCATAGTTTTATGGAGAATGATAGGAGAACTGAATCATCTGACTTGTGACCTAGCGTGTAATACGAAAGCTCGTAATATCTTTCTTCCGCCAGGTTATTTTGATTCATCTATTTACTTAAGGTCGTTACAAGCGTTGGCAAGACCAGTGCGCGAAACAAATCGTTGACTTCGTTCGGACTAAGCGAGCTGTCAGTCTCCACCCACCAATTCAGCACGAGAACAAAAGTCGAAGCCACGTACTTGGCAAGCACATTCGGGGGCATCTGGCTCGTAGTCTTTCTGCGGCCACAAAGATATTGCTCAACATCGTCGTCAATCAGCTCGACAAGCACATCTTGTAGGTGCTCGTGAAGGACAGCGCGGCTTCTGCCGTCCATCATGGCATCCTCCGCGCGCCGGTGCTCGTGCCGGTGTTCTTGCAGATACTCAAAGATCGGAAGGCTGAAGCGAATGACCTTTTCGTAAGGCTTTGCCGACGGCGACCACTGCGTCGATCGAGCAGACCGAAGCATTTCATGTATGCTGCTCGCCAGCAGCTCGTCCTTATCGCGGAAGTGGGAGTAAAAAGTTGATCTGCCAACATTGGCGCGATCGAGAATCTCCTTGACTACGATCGAATCATACGCCTTTTCACGGATCAAAGAGGTGAGAGCATCACGCAAAAGCGCTTCGGTCTTTTGAACCCGCCGATCCTTAATTTGTTTTCTCTGCACCATACATTTCATGTCAGCCGGCGGAAGATAACGAACAAAACACTATTGTTGTTCAGTATCGTATACATCGAAGCTAATTGTCCTCCGATAGTTCAGCTTCAAACGTATATTAGAACGTGAACAGTATCCAATTTATGAAAGTGAATCGTTCGGCGCAAGGAGATGGATATGACCAGTATTGAGCAACAGAATGTAACGCCTCGCACGAGCGGCCTGGTGCTGCACGGCACCGCTCGCTACTACGATCTTCTCGCCTGGCTGTTGATGCGTGGAAAAGAAGGCGCTTTTCGCAAGAAGATCTTGGATCTCGCTCACCTTCAATCTGGCGAATTGGTGCTGGATGTCGGATGTGGGACCGGAACTCTTGCGATCGCCGCCAGACACCGCGTCGGACCAACAGGCACCGTATACGGGATCGACGCGTCGCCGGAGATGATTGCTCGCGCAGGTAAGAAGGCGAGAAAAGCAGGAGTCGACGTTGTGTTTAAAAACGGCATAGTTGAAGCATTGCCTTTTCCCGATGGATCTTTCGACGCTGTGCTGAGCACGTTGATGCTTCACCATTTGCCTCGGGAAGCACGCGAACAATGCGCCCGCGAGATGCGAAGAGTTCTCAAACCTGGCGGACGAGTGTTAGCAATTGATTTCGCGACCTCAGGCGAGAAGAAAGGACTGCTCGCCCACCTTCACCGTCGCCACGGATCCGTCAAGTTACACGACATAATTGGGGTGCTCAGCCAAGCGGGGTTGAATATTGTCGAGAGCGGCGCCGTGGGAGTGAAGGACATCCAGTTCGTGCTCGCGACGGCTCCATAAGCATGAATCATGAATTATGAAGAGAAACATCCTAATGCATAAGCGTGTTTGGGTACTGCTTGCGGTAATCGCACTGATCGCCGGCCATGGAGCTTTCTTTTACTTCATGTCGTCGCACGTCGCCCGCTCCGCGGCAATGGTGTCGGTCGTGATTGTTCTATTGGCGATCAAGTTAATGCTGATCAAACGTCGGAAATTGCATGGCTCAGTCCATGCTCTGTTCCCGCGGCATTCTCGGCACTAATCTCGTTACAAGCCAGCAGCAGCCCAAACATCAGGACCCCGAACACGAGAATGCGGCCCAACGCCAGCCAGTCCGCGAACCAGATCATCAATTTCCTCAGGAGTGGAAGTGGTGATGTCCAGTTTGCCAACGGTCCGCCCATCTCAGCCGGCGGTGGCAGCCATGTCACATTCCGAGACCCTATTCCGTCTTACCGTTGGAGACAGGAGGAGCGACATGATCAAATGGGTATTACGCAGAGCGATTGATAAGTTCGAGCGAGACTGGAACTACGACCAGAACCTTTATTCACTCAAGACAACTTACCAATTCACCCGCTTTACATTCGCCAGAGCGCACGTTGATTACGACACTTTGCAAGCGCGAATCTACGGACAATTTCTCTTTGGCTGGACGCCGAATCCGGGAACTGCTCTTTACGTCGGCTACAACGACGACCTGAATCGAAATGCTTTCAGTCCGTTCACAGGACAATATGAACCAGGGCTCCGCCGCAACGGGCGAACATTCTTCGTCAAGATGTCTTACCTGTTCCGTCGCAGCTTATGAACCATAAGGATCAGATTCTTCTGATTCGTTAGTAAGCTGCGCAGTGTTCGCGAAAAAGCTGTCGAACGCCCGGCATCAGCGGCGCGCCCGGACCACTGATTATGAAGACCTGCTGGCGTGCGCGTCCACTGCATGCCGTTGTTATGCAGCGGCGCACCAGATCTCATGCGCCCTTAAAATATCATCCGCGATGAAGACTCCCGCTTCAATCTGAGAGCAATGATTCTCCACCAAATACTCAAGGAAGTCTGCCACGAATGCCCGCTGCTCCTTGCTACACGCGCTAACCAACCTGTTGCCCATCCCATCCTGGATTAAATGAAAAAGCATCTGATCGAGGTACGTCTCCCGGGGGTTATCCATCGTATCCAGGGTTAGTCTGATGAGGGCAGGCAGGTAATACATCAAGCCCTCGGGGGAGGAAAAGCAGAGAGGGTCCCAACCCGGATTTCCCAGCTGCGGTAAGCCGATAGAATCCACGTCGAATGCCGACAGGGTTTGATCGTGCTCTGCACATTCACAACAGTGTCGGTAATTACCGAAGTGAGTCGGCTTTTGCACATTGAATATTAGTTTCGCTTGCTGCTTCCAATCCATAAGCGTGTAACGCTGCTTCAGCGACGAGCGCTTTCCATCAACCATCTCAAATTACTACAAACGCAACGCTCAACTGAGTCCGCTGCAAGCGCTTGTCCGGGGCGGCGTCGATTACACCGTGACGGTAGCCCAGTCGGCAAGACCCGCTGCTTCTACTCGCACACAAAATGAAATCCAGTCACTTTCGCGTACGATTTGTCTTTCGGCAATTCTTCTCCTGCTGTAGTGACGCGGAGGTGATTTCCATAAGCATCTTTGAAGAGAAACGCGCAGGCAGCCACACCCGTGCCAGAGCACGATTTAAGCTCCACATACCCTCGCTTCCAAAAGAGAGGCCCATTGCCGTACTTAATATCCGGATCTTCCGCCGCTTGGTTGACAGACTTTTTCTGTAAAGGCTGCCAACCAGTAGCTAACAGCCGGCTTCTTGCTTTGGAGTAGGTTAACTTTGTTATTGGTGGCAGCTTCGCGTGCCTGTGGGGCTGACACGGCTTATCTTGTGCCAAGGAAATGCCAGCTGCAAAACCGCAACTGAGAACTATAAGCCAAGCGCTTTTCATCTACTCCGCCTCCAAATACTTCTCGCCTGTGAGTAAACACGTCTTGGCGGATAGAAATTACCTCCCGACCAAAGGCTGTCCAGAGCCAAATACATATTGCCAGAGTCTCCCCCGCGGCCCAACCACATAACCAAAAAATCAGGAAGGGATCTCGGCTTGCCCCCGTAACCAATGCGGTGATGGCCGCAATCCCCCCAACCGTCCAACCACTCAACCAGATCAGAAGGAACACCAGCAGGAACCAACGCTTCCGAGATTTGATAGTGACAGTGACGCCATGCGCGTCGGTAGTTGTTTTGATGAATGGTTACGCCGCCTACCTGGGAATTGATTGGACCGCGTTCAACGCCGTGTTGGGCGGCACCATGTCGGAGGCCCCGTTACTTTTCAATCTTAGTAAAACGAGATGCGACAGTGCGCACTTGCCGCGGACGAACCCCGGCGCGTTCGTAGATTCTGCGACCTTTCCATCTCACACCTTTTCCCGTCGTAATTCTCACGCTCGAATCGAATAACATCGCGTAGAGCACTCCTAAACCGAGTGGCGCGGTCAACGCGTAGGCGGGAGAAACTTCAGACCTTATGCTGACCATAACGAGGACAAACACTTGCATCAGCCATGACAGAGCGGCCGGGATGAACAACAGCCAAAGGCCCGCTCCCGGTCCCGTCGCCACTCCAATCACAGACGTTATGGCAACAAGCGCTGGCACGACAGCGATCAAATAGATCCAGAATACGCCACACATTGCAAAAGGCAGTGAGAACTTCATGCCCGAAAACCAATTCTTGGTACAAGACTCCCACATCTCGCCGAAATTTCTATACATGCGTGTGCTGACCAGACTCGGCGCGTGCTCGGTAAGCACACTTCCACCCGCCCGCTTGATCATTTCCGCCAGGCGCACGTCTTCCAGCACTTCATCCCTCAATGCGTCATAGTTGCCGACGCGCTCCAAAATAGCGCGACGCATCAGAAAGAATCCGCCGATACCGAGCGCCCCGCGAGTCTTCGGATTATTGATGCGGTAAGAGACGGTGAACATTAACAGCACCCATGCCCACGTCGGGATCATCACACGCTCCCAAAATGAGCCGGTTTCAAAGTAGGGAACGAACGTCATCGCGTCTGCTTCCCGCTCAATGGTATTAGCGACTGCGGTCCGCAAAGCTGCCTTGTCAAAGATAATGTCCGCATCCGTCGCCAGTATCCACTCACCGTGCGCATGATTAAGCGCTTGCTGCATAGCGAAGGGTTTGCCAAGCCATCCGGGAGGTGGTTCTTCTCCTTGGATAACATGCAAGCGGGCATCGGGGGCTGCGAGTGATTTCAATATCGCTGCTGTTCCGTCAGTCGAGCGGTCATTAACAGCAATGACCTCGAATCGTCCATAGTCTTGGGCGAGAATGGAATGAATGCTTTCTTCCAAAACACGATCTTCTTCGTTGCGAGCCGGAACGAGGACTGACACCAACGGCGCGTCATTCGCCTTCAAACGTAAATCATTTGTTGGCGAAAGAGGCCTTTGCTGGAAAAGACCGTATAGCGTAAGAAGAATGCTCACGAGCCATACAAAAACGACAAACCATAAAAGGTAGCCAAGTACGTTCACTCCGCTGAATTCAATGACAAAGGTTGGCATCGGAAATATGGAGAAGCGAAGCCGCCCAACGATGCGCTTCAGCGGCGAGCGATTCTGCGCTGCCTCCGATTCAAACTACAGCTAACGCATCCCTAACCCGAGTCCGCTGCAAACGCATATTCGGCGGCGCCACCATCTTTAAGCTTCAATCACATCTGACCGGCAGGATGATCAAGTGGCATACTGCTCCGCACCCATGAAGTGCAGCGATATATACGGCTCGTCCCCGATGACCCAGCTATCATGCGCTAACGCTGGCACATGGAAGAGGCTGCCCGCGCTAAGCTCAACCTCCGGGCCGTCCCTCATCGCTGCCATCGCCCGTCCGGAGAGCACCATCCCTACGTGCTCAACTTCACAAAAGGGAGTGCCCGCAATCGGGCTGACGTGCTCGGACCACTTCCACCCTGGCTCGTAGCTCGCTTTCCCCAGCGTCATTCCGCCGATCTTTACGATCTCAAGCTTGCCTTTCTCAAAGAGGCGGGTCTCATCAGGATTATCAAACCGCTTCAACATTACCTCAATCACGATTTCCTATCTCCTTACCAGGTAGTATTGGATCTGGGACGCTCAATCTATTGGCGGAAGGACTTCCCCTCGTACTGCCCGCCGGAGACCCCCTGCGCGGTCACGACAGCGGTATCGCCGTAAACGCGGACCTTCATATCATGGGACTCCATCACGTCATGAATCAGCTTCCCCGATCGCACGAGTTCGAGAAAGGTCGATACCGTTACTGATTCTTTGCGCAAATCAAAGTTAGTGATGGTGCACTTCAGCGGCGTGCCCACTCAACTTGAGAAGCGCCTAACACTTGGCATAAGCCGCACGCAGCAGACCACATCTTTAGGAGGCCTGCTGATGGCGTCGGTTTCATGCCTTTTGTTAGGCGGCGCCAACGATATTAGCTGATCCCCGCCTGATCTGATGCCCTGCAACCAAGCTGCGGCCATCGCCAATGCGCCGAACGAGACCGGCCCTCCCGCATGTGTCTTGAAGATGCTCAAACCGAGCGCTGAGATCACCAAAAGGAGCACCGGCACCCACGAACCTCCGCCTCGCCGCACCACCCAAGCCGCCGCCAAACCTCCCATCGACCACGCGACAGTTCCTACCACAGCCAGCAGCCGCTGCAAGCGCTTATAGCCGGCCTCGGTCAGAGACGTGGTGAAATTCTTTCTACCGCCTCATTAGAGGAAATGACCGGGTAAACTTCGAACTCGACAAGATCATTCCAATTGACAATCCATTCGTCGAGAAGTTGGCGACTCTCAGCCTCCATCAGTT
>DASXSC010000057.1:0-7979 GCA_036506215.1 Pyrinomonadaceae bacterium
ATTAACGATGCGTCCCCCACCCCAAATGCGCATCTCAGGAACGACCTGTGCAATCAATTCGAAGGGCGCCCAAAAATGCAGCCGCATTGCGCGCTCAAAATCCTCCCGCGTCATATTCTCTAATGGACCGACTTCGATGATGCCGGCGTTGTTGATCAAGATGTCGATTTTGCCAAATCGATCGATGGCTTGACGAACAGCAGCTCCAATTTGAGCGGGATCGAGCAAGTCGCATTCAATGGTCAGAACCATGCCGCCACGGGGAGCCAGATCGGCCTTTGCACGGGCCAGCTCATCAGGGTCGCGCGCAATGAGCGCAACGTTCCCGCCTTGCGCGCAAATATGTCGTGCAAGGACGAGTCCGAGACCGCGCGACCCGCCGGTGATCACGACGGCTTTGTCGCGCAACGTATAACGCGCGGTGCGAATGGCGCGAGAGGTTACCCAAGCGCCGAGTAAAAGCGCACCTGTGGGAAGCAAAACGCGAATATTCATTTCGGCAGTTTACAGTCCGGCACTGGCTGCTTCGCGGCAAGCTGCCACGAGGGATGGGCGGTTTCCAATCCGACCATTTTGAGCCGCGGACTGGAGACCGCCGCTCCTTGAGAGGGGAATCTAAGTTACCCGTGTCGCCGGTTGAAACGCGCGACTTCGCGTGCCGTCTCCCGGTCTATGGCGCGTTTCTTCAGGTCGGCCCTCTTGTCACGCGCTTCTTTGCCCTCCCCTACACCCAGCTCAGCTTTTAGTTTGCCGTTTTTCCAATACAGCTTGAGAACAACTAACGCGCGGCCTTTGACCTGGGTCTCGCCGTAAAGCTTGTCGATTTCCCGCCGATGCAACAATAATTTGCGGATGCGTTTTGCGTCCGGGATTTCGTGGCTGGCGCGTTCGTACGGTTGGATATCGGCATTGTAAAGGAAGGCTTCGCCGTTCTCGATTCGGGCGAACGCGTCACTGATATTTGCCTTGCCTGCGCGGATCGACTTAACCTCGCTGCCTTTCAGTTCGATGCCCGCTTCGTAACGCTCGAGAATGTGGTAATCGCGAAGTGCTTTGCGATTGGTAATCGACTCAGCTGCCATATTGACAGGGAAACTGACAGGTTTCCGCCGAACAGAAACCCAAAGTAACCAGCGCCGCTCGCAGTATTCGGTCGCTCTCTACGCGGCACCGTCGGACGACTCGTGGAGCGCCTCGTAGGTCAACTTGCCAGCGATTATTTCCTTGAGTGCAATATCGGTAAGCGACATCCGCGGCGTCGTCTCCACCATCGGACGGTGTCCCAAGCCAAGCTGGCGAACGCGTTTGGAAACAACGTTGATCAGAAGTTGCTGATTCGGGATCACCTGAGCTGCTTCTTGCAAAAGTTGAGTCGTCATATGGCGCAGGGAACGGACGGGGCGGATTGCTTCCGTCGGGAATTGAAGAATAACCGGCATCCCGGCCGCAAGGGCGGATGGAGTAAGTTGCGGGGCGAGCATGGTAAAAACGAATGTGGACTTTCCAAGTGAAGCGGTTCGTTGTCAAGTCCGAACGCTTTTACAACCTACAGACTCGTTAGCGGAAATGCAATGCCGCTAACTGATTCAGATGTGCAAGGCTCCGATCGTTGCAACTACCGGAGTTCTGGCACGGATTCGATCTCCTTGCCATCTGCACTAAAATACGCGAAGTAAGTGGCGCGTCAGTCGCGTACCCCAGAGTGACGATTCCAGTTCGGGCTGTGGCTCAGCTTGGTAGAGCGCCTGGTTCGGGACGAATAAAAGGGCATTCTCAACATATTCCCAAATGCTCTCTACATAGGTGAAATTCAAAACACCTTCGACCCAATTTATCAGCACGAGTATCAGAATCAGTATCAGATCGACGTTTGCCGGATAGAGCAATCGTGCCGCAGCCGACTGCTCTGCGTTTAATCAGCCGGGCCCGGCCCGCTCCTGTGGCCGTCTGTACGGCGTCGATGCGTTGCCGGACAACCCAACATGCGCCCGATCTCATCGACGCATTCCACACGCTTTACGGCTCACGGCGCTTTGTGATTGAATCGCGCCATGAGCTATATCCAATCTGCGATTAATTGCTTTGAAGAAAACTTGCGACTGTTCGGCAACTCTCAAACTGACCCAGAAAAGTACAACCTTTACAATGGCCTGACTGAGATGGCTCGCGCCATTCAATACATCGATAGAGAAGTTAGCGAAATCAAACTAGCGGTTGACCGCATCCTGCGAAAACTCCCCTGATCCGCAATCGTTAGACCGATTGACTGCTAAAGATCACGCCTGACTTTTGCTCCCAATACTCGATCATGTCCGCCGCTGTAGCGTCCAACGCTTCTTATAACGGTTGTGCGACGATGAGCGCGGCCCACTCGGGATCATCGCACTAGAATCGTTTTTGATTGCCGAATGGCAAATGATCCGGCCAGTATGACAGAGACGATTCCTGTGACGCACAAAACGAGAAGTGCGTGTGTTCAAAGACACGCGCTCTAAGGACAAGAAACGGTCAGTCTTTCGGAAAATACGCCCGGGACAGTCCGCGATCTCGTGGAAATGATTGAAGGGTGAGCGAACGTATAGAGAACATCCGAAAAGCAATCGAGAAACACGCCGGACGTCGGGCAGAGCATCGGGAGTCAGTTCTCGTCACTGAGGACTATCTCGACCAGATTATGTGGGAAGGTGTCGTAGAAGTTTTCGATTTGGACCAGCACCCAACGGCAAAGCGAGCCTACGGCTGGCAATTTTGGGAAGGGAAAAACGCGCAATACACGGTTGTACTGGGAATCCCGCCGATTGATTCTCCAAGTGCTGCTGTCAGGGCTTCAATCGCGGCAGAAGCACAACAAATGCATCGTAACTCGCAGTGATGATCGGGCGGGCGGAATGAGAACGCTTATTCATGCCAGTTTTTATACCTTTGGTGGAGCGGCTTGGACTTTCTTGGCACTCCATATCCAAGAACATTTCTTTTGGCCGGCAGATTTAACACCGCCCCAGCAACGTCGATTGGATAGCGCCAAATGGTGGATCACTCTCATGGGAGCAATAGTCGGCCTGCTTGTTTCCGCTTATTCAAACTAGGACACCACACGTTTACGAAGTCCGTCCCCGCGAAGATCATCGCGGCGTCAATCTAATTTCCGATGCGCTGGCATACAGTCCACTGTGGTACGCCGGGCCAAACGCAATCAGCAACGCCATCAGCTTTGCCAAGTTTAACAGCCGTTCGCATGATGCTGTGATTCGCGTTTACGATGACGCTGGCAACGTGATCGAAACGCACGAACACGGGGGCGAGTCGTAGGATCGCGCTAGAACCGTTTTTGATTGCCGGATGGCAAATGATCCGGCCCCTATTTCATCGACGATTACTGCACGCTTTAGCGCGTGACAGATTCAAACAGGCACGCCAACATCACGGCCCTTATGGATGTCAGCGAACGAGATAAAAAGATGAGCGATATGGCGAGCATCGCCGCTGGCGCATTCTGCGAGAAATATTTTTCCGGTACGGACTCACACATTAAGGGTAATCCCGAGTTATATCTCCAACACACGATTCCGTACCTGACAGTCCGCGCACTTCACCGGCTGGAAGCTGATTCGAGATGGATCAAAGCGTTTGCGATAATAACTGGCGTTTTAACCGCCGCCCTAGTGGCCCTGACAATCGTCCTAGCGACATATGCCGCGCGTTTGGATACGGTGATACGCTCGCAACCAATAAACGAATCGCCAACCCCATCCGCGACGCCGCCCGTCGCTACAGCGCCGCCATGATTGGGTACCACGTTTACGAAGTCCGCCCGCGCAAAGACAAACGCGGCTTTGATCTCATCTCTGATTCCTCAATACAAAGGAAAGCCCGGCGTAGAATACGGCCAAGACAAATAGCGGCATGTGAACATCAAGAATTGCTGGGTACGCGGTACCATGTTGTACGCCGCCGAAAAGCTTTTCGTAAAATATCGCTTTAGAAGGATCGTAATAATGCAAGAAAATGATGACGCTAAACACGGTTAGCGCCACGAGCGTTAGTATTTTTTGCTTTTTGTTCATGCCGTCTGTGCTGAGTTTTGGCTGACTATCGCCGATTCGAGTTCCACAAACGCCGTCAGTTTTTCTTCCGCTCGCGCAACGAGACGCTTTCCATTGTCGCGGTGAGCGGCAATAATCCAGATTGTTCGCCCGTCAGAATCAACTGCTGAGACACAGCCCCAACTCCATCCGGCTTTGCTCAGATTGTCCGCGATGATCTCCCAGTACTTCATTGCATCCCTTCCATTTTCATCACCGGATGAATTTCCCAGGCCGCGTACCCCGGCTGATGGCTTCTCCGGTTGGATTGGAACGACCGTGAGCGAACGAGGGGAGCGCCCTCGTCAAAGAACTCGCCGGAACCTCTAGGAACCTACCCAGAGGCCGGTGAATAGGCCGGTGAGAACTTTTCCTGGCTCAGATTAGGCCACGTGCGGCGTCAGCTTCCTGCGCCGCTATTCGCAACACAGCGCCTTGGTCAGCAAGGTTGACGCTCTCGTGAGCAGCCCAGCGCAAAAGCTGACGTGGACGACGACGACGGTCGTTGAAGATATCGATCCTTGGCTTCCGTGGGTCTTTCAAGCCGCGCAACACAATTCGATGACATACACGGTGAAACTCAAACCACCAAAGCTCGGCGGCACCGAGATTTTGCAGCGTCCCCATGCGTAAGAATTCATCCTCTTTGAAGCTGTCGGGGTTTTGTTGTGCCCTCGCAGCGTAGCGATCAACAATGTTTCGAACAAAAGCGCGGCGCTCACTCAACTTCTCGAATGGCCAACGCGCAAAAAAACCTCCGACAAAACCAAGGATGCACCCTGCTAACAGATTTAGGATATCAATTTTCACGAATGCAATTCCGGTAATCCGATGCAAGTCAGCTGCTGCCTGGCAAGTGCTCTCAAAGTCTCTTTGAGCAGTTCAAGGGTCCATGCGACGCCCGACTTCAAAACCTTCCCGCGCGCAGTATGCCAAACGGTGTCATTGCGTGCGGCGTCGAGAAAATCGTGTCCCGCCCAAGCCAGCCGCTGGATATGGAACGCGTCCGGCGCTCGACGGCCTCTACGCACACAATAACTGACTGTGCCTTCGACAAATCCAGCGTCGATTAGACGCTGTGTATGATACGCTAGCTGCTCACGCGATAGCTCTGCAGGAAGCTGATATGAACGGTTGCTTTCAACCCATAGGAGGACGTGCCGGATGATGTCCATATCGCGTTTCACAAGGGCAACCTATATAGATTAAAGGATTGATTCATGAAAGCACCATCACACTCCGCTGAGGCCGAAGAAGAATCTCTAAAATTAGTTGAGGATTTTAACACCGAGCTCATGCACGCGCTGGACTCGTTGCACAAGAAGTCGGTTGGGCTTCTTGATCAATACCGATTCTGGTCGTCAAAGCATTTACAGCGCGCGGTTGACGGATTTGCTTTTCTCCGTCGCTCAGGACGTATAGATGGCTCAAAGTTTCTCGTGCGGCCAGCACTCGAAATGGCATTTCGATTGCAAGCTGTGAGGAAACACCCCGATTCACTTTACCGCATTGAGTTTTCGGAGCACCACCGAGATGAGCAATTGCTGCAGGAGGACGCAAAACGGTCAGAGCAACCTTACGATGACACACAGATTAAACAGAAATGGAAAAGATTTAGCGATGCCTTCACAACGGAGTTCCCCGATATTCCCAAAGTGGACAAAGCGTTAACCATTCAGTGTATAGCAGCAAGAGCTGGGATAAGACGCATCTATAACGACCATTACCGAATCTACTGTCGCTATACTCACGGCGCAGTGCTCGCTAGCACTGGCGATCTTGATGAAGCAACTGATCGTGCAGATAACCGGGCAATGGCCACCTGTGCTTTGGTTGCTTTAGACAATCTGATTTCGTTGGGCGCAAAATCCTCAAACCGTGACCGTCTGGTGCAGCGCTTGTCCGACATGGCTGAAGAACCCGCCCCAAATGCCCTGTGCAGCCGTGCCTAGGATTTGTTTTTATAGACGGACGGCTCTTGAGTCGGGAACGGAAAAAAACGTGCGAGTGGAGAAACGTAGCCCGTTCGGAGCGAGGCACGTGTGTCTGCCACAATCGGAGCGCTGTTTTCCGAGATTGCTCGGTGCTAATAGTGCAGTGAATCGGGCTGGTGGGATTTGAACCCACGGCCTCCTGGTCCCGAACCAGGCGCTCTACCAAGCTGAGCCACAGCCCGAATTGAGAACTCGCCCGCATGCCACGCCGAGCGCCCCCTTACTTCGCGTATTTTGCAGCAGATAGCAAGAAGATCGAACCTTTGCGAGACTTGCAAGGAGTGACAGCTTGGCAATCGTCTTCTCCGCAACGCTGCGAGCCGTTGCTCTTCGATGTTGTTTGCTTTACAAGACGTAGCGGTGCTTGTGTAAAGCAGGGAAATCAAATAAACAGGTGTTTGGCACAAACGCCTCTGCGCCATGGCCGTCCAAAATCCTTCGATGCACCTCTCTGTCGCAATTGTTGGCGCGTTGATTGGCGTCGTAATTTTATTATTCGGTCGAAAGTTGTTTTGGCTCTGCGTGGCCGCGGTCGGATTCGCAGCAGGCGTCGAGCTTGCGCCGCACCTTGTTCATGAACCATCACCTCTCCTGGCGTTAACCGTTGCGCTGGTTCTTGGTTTAATTGGAGCGCTACTTGCGCTGTTCCTTCAGAAAATTGCGATCGCTGTTCTCGGTTTTCTCGCAGGCGGTAAACTTGCCGGCGCGATCGCCGCATCATTCTTTGTTCAGTATGCGCAATACTCTACCATCATCTTTCTGGTTGGCGGAGTTATCGGTGCGATTCTCCTGCTCGTATTGTTTGATTGGGCACTGATCGTTGTCTCCTCCCTTATCGGTGCGCACCTGATTCAAAGCACGATCGTGCTTCCACCGTCCGGATCGACCATCGTTTTTGTCGGACTCGCGATCCTTGGCATCATCGTGCAGGCAGCGTCCCTGCGGAAAAGGCAACCATAGGCGCGTATTTTTGCTGACAAATCAAAACGCACCCACAAGAATCGATCCATGAACTCTCAAAAGACTGGATTGCGCGTCGCGAGCATCATTTTTGGAATTTTTGCGATCGGTCATCTGCTGCGACTGATTAAGAACATCCAGGTTACTGTCGGGACGCATACGATTCCAATGGGCACAAGCTGGATCGCTCTCATCGTTGCCGTCATTCTCTGTGTTTGGATGTGGCGACTTTCCTCAGGAGGAGGAAGCTAACAGGTTTCGAATTGGCACGCGCTGCGAGAGTTCGCTCGCATTCGCGATTCGGATCGTGATTCCTGCGTCATTCGCTTGCCACGCCGAAGCCTCGGCGGAGGCGGGTCATTTTCTAAGCCAATCCGCTGGCACGTCAATGTAGGATCGATCCAATTTAGCGACTGACGCGCAACCGAGCAGTTTGAGAGTTCGAACGAGATCGGCACGCAAGATTTCAATTGCTCGCGCAACACCGGCACCTCCGGCTGCGCCAAGCCCGTATGCGTAGGCGCGTCCGACCATTACCGCGCGAGCGCCCAGGCACAGCGCTTTGACAATATCGCTGCCTCGACGGATACCACCATCGAGCAGAACCTCGATACGATCGCCTGCGCTTGCCACAACTTCAGGCAAAATGCGCAGAGTCGGCGCAACACTGTCGAGTTGGCGTCCGCCGTGATTGGAAACAACCAACGCGTTTGCTCCCACGTCCACTGCGCGGCGGGCATCGTCTCCAGTGTGAATCCCTTTTATTACGATGGGCCCGCCCCACGCCCGCTGAATCCACCTAAGATCATCCCAGGTCACCGCTGAATCCTCGAGCGCGGCTGTGACATCGGCGTACAACATCGGCCCTTTACCTGGAATGACGACATTCTGGAATTTCATCAGTCCGCCATCGGCTAAAAACCGAGCAAGCCAGCTAGGTTTT
>DASXSC010000058.1:0-14737 GCA_036506215.1 Pyrinomonadaceae bacterium
AAAATGTCGAGCGGAGGCTTTCTGAGTTTGACCAGTACTTCCGTCGTTGTAACTGGCAGGCACTTTCCGGCGCGAATCAGGAACGGGACACCTGACCACCGCCATGACTGAACCTCCAGGCGCACGGCCGCAAACGTCTCCACGTTGGATTCCGGTGCGACTCCCTTCTCTTTTTTGTATCCATTGAACTGGCCTCGCACGAGATGCTTTGGGTCCAGCGGTGGAATGGTGCGGAATACTTTGACCTGTTCATCGCGGATAGCGTCGCAATGCAGCCCAGTAGGAGCCTCCATGGCTAGAAAGGCTATAACCTGAAGCATGTGGTTCTCGACCACATCGCGGATCGCCCCGGTGGCGTCGTAAAACTGACCCCGCCCCTCGATGCCGAACTTTTCAGCCATCGTGATCTGCACACTCTCGACATAGTTCCGATTCCAGATCGGCTCCAGGAAACTATTGGCGAAGCGAAAGAACAGAAGATTGAGGACCGCCTCTTTACCGAGGTAGTGGTCGATCCGAAAGATCTTCGATTCCGGAAGCACTGCATGAAGCGCGGCATTCAACTGCTGGGCCGAGGCAAGGTCGTGTCCAAAGGGCTTCTCGACAATGACTCGCGAATTCTTGATGCAGCTCGATTTTGCGAGAGATTCGACGACACTTGTAAAGAGTATTGGGTGGAATTGCCAGATAATGTGCCGGCCCGCTGGCTGAGCCAAGCGTTTTCTTCAACAGGTCAAACGTCCCAGCTTTTTCGTAATCGCCGCCGACGTAGCGAAGCAAGGCTCGGCAACCACTTGGTCGTGCGCGATAAGTTCTCGGTCAAGAATGCAGCAACTGCATTGCCATCAATGACATACAAGCTATTCCGCTGCTAACCGCTCCGGCGAAGTCCTTGCGAATCACAGAGATACATTCCGCAGATCTTTGCAGTAGCCTTGCAGTACGACGCTCAAGCCCCGCACTATCAATGGATTACAACTGGCCAACCGTTGCGTAGACCGTCAATCTCAGTCACCTCCGATCACCTCTCAGTCACCTCAGTCCCTTCAGTCCGATGACCCCGGTACGAGGACATTAACGCTCAAATCCCCCAGGACTCACGCGCGCTCTTTCCACATTTCGACGCGTCGTGATGGTTCATCACTGCGGTTGCGAGGCGTTACGCCCGCGCAACACGCGCCCGTAAGGTTGCTTGCATTGAGATTCGCGACCGGGGGTAGGAGCCCCCAAACCGCCTCCGCTGGGCGCGAGCCATGGCGAGAAATTTCTGTTTTAAGCCAGGAGCACCATGAAAAAACTAGAGCCTGATTCGGCAAGGTTTTACGCCCTCCACGATGGCGGAGTATCTTCCGAAACCGCCTTACGCCTCAGTGGTTACAAAGTCACGAACCCAAGGAGTGTAATCGACCAGAAACTTTTCCTCCGTCGCGAGGCTGCAAGGCCCATCTCCGCCGCCGGCGACGAAGAAGAAACCGACCCGTGCTCATCCGAGCCTGGAACAATTCCCTTTGAATACGATCGCATTGGCCCCGATCATCCAAGCGCCAGCGCACTCACCTCGGCAATCTTTCGGGCGAAGAGTGCTCTGGGAAGGCAGGTGAAGAAGGGCGAGATTTCCAGGGAGCAGGCCGATGAGCTGACCAGGCGCTACTGGAAATTGAGCGCTGCGCTTTCCCCCACCAATCGCAAGAATTTGGGGTAGGCGGAAGGACGGAAACTCGGATCAAGATGGCCACCTATGGATCTCAGGAACTTTGTTCAAACGGCCAAGGATCTCCGAAGACTGCGGATTGTCGATTTCAAATGAGCGCACCCTGACATCCATCAAACTAAGGGGGCGACCCCGAGGTACGAAGTGATAGCACCATTGCTGCCCTCGTGCCACTCGAATCGTGGATCTGCCTTTGTGATGGCGTTGAGAGCATCACCGACCGTACCGTTCTTGATTGAGATGTCAATCTCTCGATTGTCGCCAGCTGATACGGTTCCGTAGACGCCGATGACAACGTGGTATTTCGCCGCGAGCCTGTAAACAACCCCTAGCGTATAACTTTTTGCGGTGAAGTCATCCACGACGATGGACGACTGCGTCGCGTGGATGGACGACGGCGCTGCCGCAATCGACGAGGGAAGTACGAGGGCAACGCCAATAATGACAACTAGCAGCCAGCGTTTAACCATAAAGACACTGGGCTAAGGCTTGGGCAATACTGCCGCAGCTCTGCACCGAGCCTTGTCGTTTGGATTGCTGCACCATGTTGGAGCCTTCGATAGTGCCCACTTGAGGTTTTCTCTAACAGCTGGATCGCCGGCCCCAACAGTCTCCTGTCTAAGCGAAGCCACTCCTTTGGCGGCCTGGTACTTGTGAAGCTCCATTCACACCGCGACGGCATTTTCTCTCGCTGTAGCTGAACTTGATGTCGATCCGATTGTTGCAGCAGTTGCTCCACTCTAGGGAAACGCCACCGGATTGGCGGCTAAAGAAAGAACTCATCCCCAGCACTGCACTCGGTCGAATGGAGTACGTACCCTGGGCCTCCCCCGCTCCCAAATCGCAGCTCTCAGCCGACCAGGAAAGCAAAGGTCACCAACTCTGCTCGCCCGTCGGCAGGAACAGCCGCCGAACGTTACGATCGTGTTAGCTGTCTCCTGGCCGCGCTTTTGGCAGACGCCGTTTCTGCTTGCCAGGGACAGACCTGCGTTCGAACCTGTCCAGTGCCTTAAGCAGCTTCGGCAGGTCTTTCTTGACCTCCCCGATCCAGTAGGAGGCCATGTCCAACTGAATCGCATCGATCCATAACAAAGTACTTCGCAAGCCCTCTCGATCCTGAGGGAGACGGAGTTTCTTCAGTTTCTGCAACTCCTTATCCAGTTTTTGACCCGTCTCCCAAAGGTCGAGGAGATTGGCAAAAATTCCGCCAATCAACTCGGGATCGGTCTCGGGAAGGGCGGTTGTAAGCGTGTGAATGGCGGGGCGCATCAAGTCGAGACTCCGCTCAGTTAGGGCATGATCCCTTTTAGAATTCGCCCAACTGAGAAGAGCGCCAGCCGCTTTGGCAACGTTTCGTCCGTTCGGCTTCGATAAGGCCTTAACCAAGGAATCCGGTGGGCCTTCAAGATTAGGTCCCATATTTAAGTCTTCTCCTTAGATCGGGTCGTTGGGAATCAGACCGCGAAGGAGGTCAGCGCCGAAACGGATAGCGTTCGCTACTCCTTTGTGTCCGGTCATCCTGTCCGCGTGTCGATCCATATCATCGGCAACTCGACGCACCGTTTGTTTCCACCCTTTCCTAGGGTCCTGGTTGGGGCCTGCGAGTTTTCCAAGGTGCTCAACACCAGTCTGGAATTTCGTCCAGGCCTTGCCAGCCTCGTCCTTAGCCTTTGAGTAGACCTCTGGGGCTACTACCGCAACCACGGCTCCAGTTGCTGCACCGGCAAGCGCGCCGACTACGGTGCCGCCGCCTGGCTCAACAGCGGTTCCGCCTGCGCCACCTGCTTCGCCACCCCCCTCTGCACCAGCAATCGCTCTACCAAGAGCTGGAAGAGCCATCACACCCACAGAAGCCGCAGACACTTGAGACTGATTCTTTTGGGTTTCCTGAGCTGACTGATTTTTTGGCTGGTTACTCTGCGCCGATTCAGCTGTCTTCTGACTCGCGTTGTCTTGGCTTTGCTTAGCCTCCGTGACGCAAGCATACGAAGCTCCAGAACCCATAAAACCAGAGTCATTGCCGCAGTGCCCGTCAGCATCGACACGGTTCAATGGCTCGTTTTCAACATACGTGTACAGATTGAGCGACTGGGGGTCGCCGAAGACCGCATAAGGCACGGCGGTTGGCCGCGCTGCCCAGTCCGGCGTCATGAAGCGTCCCAGGTTGCTCGTAAAGTAGCGCGCCCCGAAGTTGTCCAGTCCGCTTTCTGCATCGCGTTCCTTGCCGGTGAACTTGTAGTGGTTGGGATCACCGTTCGTGATGGTGATCTCGCCACCGTAGGGATAGTAATCCGACTCCTCCACCGGTGGCATGGCGCCGAGGTTGTTGGTAATGACGCTAGCTGAGCCGAGGTTATCGGAAAAATAGTATTTCACGCTGTTGTCCGCGTCTCGCCGGGCGACTCGTTTGCCGTTGAAGAAAATATACTCCGAGACGAGGGTGCCGGTGCTGCTGGTCTCGTCGAGCACGTTGCCGGTCGCTCCGTACCAGTACAACGTAACACCGGACGCGGTCTTCTTCACTCGCTGGCCGTCGCCATCGTAAATGTAGATGTCGGTGGTGTCGCCGACGAATTTTGTCATCCGGTTTTCTGCATCATAGTTGTACCCGATCGTGCCATAGCTGGTCATATTCCCAGCCGCGTCGTAGCCAAACCCGGTGAGCTGGTTGTTGTTTAGGGCGGGCGCACTCAACGGTTCGTAGCTTGTTTTTCCGGTTACTGCAGAGCGCTGCCAGAGATTCCCCCAAGCGTCGATGCCCGGAGTGGTAGGAACCCCACCCGGAGCCGTCGCGCTCCCATAGGTCTCGCCCCAGTTCGACCCGTTCGTGTACGCCTGCTGAATACGGTTCAGGGCGTCGTAGGTGAAGTTCTGGGTGCGATTGCCGTCGCGATTGTTCACGATCTGGTAGACGTTGCCATTGTCCCCTGCTGTGCTGGCAGAAAAGCTGCACGGGGGAAGATTGACGGCGACGTGTAAATGGAAGTCGTAGCAGAGGCTGAAAATTGAGCTGGTCGGGCTCGCGGCCGAGATCAACACGGGCTGCATGCGAGTGTTGTACGTGTTGGCTGTAGTGATGCCAGTAAATACGCCAGAGACGAAACCGTTGACATAAGTCGCCAGCTCTCCGGGCGGCGCGTAGGTCGCGGAGGTCACGTAATTGATAGGGCCCGTCGGATCAATGGCTGAAAGAACACGTCCGGCTCCGCTGTAGCTATAGTTGACGGCGCGCGTACTGGGATAGGTGATGGATTTGATGGAACCATCCTGGTTGTAGGCGTAACTCGTGGTCTTGGTGGCGCCGGCGGTCACGCGTGTTTCGGACGCAACCCGGCCCATCAGGTCGTAAACCCAAGAGGCGGACCCGGGAGAGTCCGTCATGCCAGTTCGGCGGCCAATGCCGTTCGTTCCTTGGTCATAAGCGAACGTGGCAGCGGGCGAAGCCATCGGACAGGGCTGCGCGGTGTATGCCTTGCTTGTCAGCCGGTTCAGAGCATCGTAGCAGTAGCTGAGGGTGACTTTGGTGTTGGGATTGGTCTGATTCTGTTTCGGCGAGATCTTGGACGTGATGTTGCCGTTTGCGTCGTAGCTATACGAAATGGTGCCGGACTCAGGGTTGGTGGCGCTGGTCAGGCGGGAAAGCGAATCGTACTGAAAGCTACGAGAGCGCCAGTTCGCCTGTGCGCTGCCGCCCTTCTGGACGACGCCGGTGGTGGCATCGAACCCATTGTACTGATAGTCGGTCTCGTAGTTGAGGCCACTGGGGTCCTCGAAGACCTGCGTTAACCTCCCAAGGCCGTCTGTGCAGGACTTTCGGGACCTGCTCGTTTCATCCGTTACCGTCGTGCAGTTGCCCGAATAGCTCGTGGCGGTGGTAGATCCGTCAGTTTGAACGACGGATTTTACGCGCCCCAAAGAGTCGTAGGAGTGACTTGTTGTCCCATAAGTGGGATCGCTAACGCTGCGATAGGGGTTCGATTGTGTCATCACCCGTCCCAACCCATCGTAGGTTGTGTCGGTCTTGTCGGTACCTTCGGGATCAGTGGTCAGCTGGGTTTGAACCTCATGCCCAAGACCGTCCATCACGGTTGTGGTGCTGATCTGAAGGTTTGGCGAGACGGTATTGTCGATCAACGTCGTCTTCGTGACGTTCGGGGACGGGGAGGCATCGTTGTAGCAATAAGTCGTCCTGCCCTGATCCGGATAGTCGATCTCACTCAAACGGTCTAGGCCATCGGTAAAACTGCACCCCGAGGGCGGTGTATTGTAAATATAGCTCGTAGTCTTGCCATTGACATCGGTCTGACTCGCGAGCTGACCGTCACTATAGCGATAGGCGAAACTCTCGGAATGACTCAGAGGGTCGGTTTTCCCGGTCAGGTAAGCATTCGTGTTGCCCGGTGGAGTGCCGCTGGAGTAGTTGTCGGTATAAGAGAACGTAGTTGTGTGATTCGAGCCTGCCATGTCGCTACAGGCAGCATTCCCGCACGGGTCGATCATCGAGGTGACCTGCCCAGTCTCGTCGTGCTTAAAAGTCGTTACGGCATCCACGCAGCCGCTTTGAAGGCACTTCACCGTCCGAGTGGTGAGATTGCCGCGGTTGTTATAGCTGGCACCGTAGTTCGTCTCATCATGCCCTGTGGCAGTGGGTGAGACATTTGATACCGCGGTTTGATCGTAGCCGTAGTCGGTCTCCGCCAGTCTCGTTCCGTTGTCGTAGGTGATTACACTCGCCGGCTTGTTGAAAATGGACGGCGTGCTCGGATAAATTGGCGTGGCTGGGAAGGGTTGGTAGGCCGTCACTGTCTCCCGTGTAGGGGTAATGCCGGTTGGAGGAGGGCTTGATCCTCCGTTCTGTACGGGTTGGCAGGAACTTGCCGAGGTAATGAGACCGTAATCGTATTCTTTCTTATCGGTTAATTGGCCGCGTGCGTAGGAAAACCAAGTTCCGGAGATTAAGCCATTGTCCAGAGTTTGAAGTTCGCACCCTAAAAGAAAATGATCCTGCCACGCCTTTGTGGCAGTTTTTAACACGGCCCCGTTAAAATCTTTATAGACAATACTCTGTTCCATGGGAGCAAACTGCGGGGCGTACACGGACGCGTTAACTGGAGCGTAGGTATACACAGTCGTGAAACTCGGGGCAGTACTACAGCTTGAAGCACGTGCGCAATCTTTAGTGGTAACGGTGGTCGTCTTGGTCGTCCAGCGAGCGGTAACCTGCTGCGCCGGCGGCCACGAAGTCGTGTAACTAAATGTCTGCTGTTCGGCGATGTTGACACCGTCGTAGCTTACCGTTCTTTGAGTGATTGCGGGGAAGTCATAAATTGTGTCGCAGGTGAAGCCTGAGTTCAGGGGCCAACCAGGTAGCGAGATGAAGTCGGACAGAGGATTCAATCCCCAAGTGTAGGATATATATCCACCACCGGGATAGACAATTTTCTTCAACAGTCCGTACTGGGAGTCGTAATAGAACTGAAAGGACTTTTGGTTCGGAAGCTTGAGACTACTAACCACGTAGGTTGAGGACTGATCGGGACCAAGCTGGTAACTGGTACAGGGATTAGGTCCGACTTGGGTCGAATTCACAGAAAAGTTTATGGGAACAGTCTGCCAGTACTGAGTGTATGCTGCGCCCAGCCCCGACACTTGGATCGTGTTCGAGTTCGAAACAATTGCCGACGCACTGAACACTTGGCGCCCCAGAGTGTCAACGATATTGCCGGAAAGGGCTCCGTTAGAGAGTTGGAAAGAAGCGGTCGCCAAATTTCCATTGCGATCCTCAATCGAATTGGCCGCGCCCCCGAAAATATAAGAACCATTGGCCGTATCGATAACTTGCGAGAGATCGAACTTATAGACCGATCCGTCTGGACCCGCCACGGTGGCAGGATTAGGAGAATACGCATTGTTTGGGGCGGTGGTTACCGCAAACATGAAATCGTCTGCGCCGTTCAGGTTGTTGCTGAGCTGTTGCGAGCAATTATTGCCTGCGTATGGGGCTTGAGCAGCCTGCATGCTAAACGCGTGCGGTGTAGCGCTCCAATCGCGCATGACGTAAGCGTAATAATAGTAGCAACTCTCTGTATACGGCGGGGGACCCTGATGGTAAGTGTTCTGTATACCTTGTACCGTGGTCATGGTCGGAACGGAAACGCTCCAACCGGAACCGGTTGATTGACCGGCGTCGTTAATCCAACTACCGCCTCCGTTTTGATTTGCCCCGAGATGTTGCACGCCGCTGGAGCTATACATGATCGCCAACGGAAGGTCCAAACCCCTGCCTTTTGGCATCGGCAGATCAATTCGCAGACTTAACGAGCCATTGGCTGGGTTCACCGTCTCTCCAAGCATTTTGATGAAGTCATGGCCCACTCCGGGCGTTGGAGGGATGGTAGTGTTATCGAGGTTCCCGATCTGGGCGTGAGCGGTTGAGAGCATCAAGACCGTCGTGAGGGCAAGGGAAAGGGCAAGGACGTTGCGCATAGGGCATCTTCCTACTGGGTTGGAGCGAGAAAATAAAACGGTCGCGTGGTGTTGTCAATAGTAAAGTTCGAGATTTATTTTTTATAAATGTGAAGGGATTTATCGCGGGAAATCGTTGTTAGTAAGCGATCGACGATAACTTGTCAATTTGACAACTTAGGAAACTAGAAGAAATTTCCCTCCACCGGACGCAAACCTTCCTACTCGTCGGCGTTACAGCTCTCGCAGCAGGGCTGCCATGGTCGTGTCGAGGCCCTCAGCGATGATCTGCAATGTAATGACTCCGGCCTCGCGCTTGCCTCTCTCGATGTCAGACAAATGGCCGCGATTCATGTCCAAATGAATCGCCAGATCGGTCTGCGTATAGCCCTTCTTTTTGCGAAGTTGTTTGATCCGGCTGCCCAACTGAATCAGGAGAGAATGCCTGCCTCTGGACATCCCTTTGGCGTGGGCCATGTATGAGTGGGGATTGGTGGGTGGAATCTGGATTTAATCGTACAATGTTGCGGCAATTCGTCAAGGGGAGGCAATCGGATGAGATTGTACGAAGTTCGGCGAGCCAAAATTAATCCGGGCTTTCGAAAGACGTTTGAACAGTATGGGATGGTGGTGATGCAGAACTTAATGGCGAACCAAGACCATGCCTTTCTTCACGAAGGGGGAAGGATAAACGCGGGTATCGTTGTGAACGATCTGCTTCCCTGGCTTACCGAGCAGCACGACCTCGTGGAGAGAAGGGAAAATTGGATGATGGTGATGGAAATCGCCATAGTCATTCTGGTAGCCGCTGAACTTTGTTTTTCAATGGCTAATTTCTTTGGCTGGCATTCGCATTAGATCATCTTCAACGTGCTCCACTACGGATTTGGAGTAGGCAACCGCTGTATCGCGTCCTCGATCGCTTCCACTGCTTCATCAAAACTTCGCACAAGGAAATAGATCCCGCCCGCATGGCTCAATCCGCCCGACGCCTCTGCTGCGGAATTGAAGAAGCGCACACTGACCAACCTGTACAACGAAAATCCGAGCTGGTTGCAGGATGCGCACCGCGACTTGAACGAAGTGGTGTTTTCGGCCTATGGCTGGGCGAAGGATGTAAAGGACCCGGAGATCCTAGCGCGGCTGCTGCAACTGAACGCAGAACGGGCGAGCTAACTTATGAGCGTGATTTAGGATTGGCAGACCTGATCGTCCGCTTCAGCGACGCTTCCTTCTCCTTCAGCAATCGGCAGATTTCCTGCACCAGCATTAGGAGCTTAACGGGGTCTTCCTCAACGGCAGCCAAATTACAGAGTTGAAACCACGGTTCTGTCGTCTCGGGCGGCATCAGGGTTGAGCCGGCGAATCGACGACGCGGTCTGCTGCCGCCAACAAGAGTCTCATGTCGCGCAGGAGTTCTCGACGTTGGTTCGCGTCTCTAGTTCTCTTGAGCTTCGACAAGGTCTCGTCTAGGGCTCGCTCCAGTTCGGCAAATTCGGGCTTTGGGGCTTTGGGTTTCATTGAGAATCCCGTAGGGTACCTGACGACCTCGCCCAGCGGAAATCCGGGAAAGTCTTTAGCACGATTGGGCGGTGATGAATACACTTTCGTGGGGTTGCAGTTTTGCGAGGCTTCGCGCCCGTTGGCAGAGAGCCTAAGAGAAGTCTCCTGGAAAATTCGATCAGAGCTTGCGATTGGGGAATTAAGCGAGCCCTTCTAGAGGTGCTTCACGGCAACGCGAAGGGCCGCGACAGTTGATTCGAAATCGGCGGGTGTTTTGGCTGCGACGGCCTGATTGCAGAGCCTCTGGATTCGGATTATAGCTTTTCTGACAGCGCGGGCTTTCTTGGCGCTCGCTTTGGCGCGAGCAATCGTAGTGATTCTGAAGTGTCCTTCCTTAGCCATTTTTGCGTCGGAAATATTAGCAGGCTGGGATTGATACAGGTCATATCTTTTGGAAACCGTTCGGTGCGTTTAGCCCCAATATCAGCGCTACCGTTGCGTCACGTTCGGTTAATCCATGAGCTGATGGGAAAACCGAGGACCTAAGTTCTTTCGGCTCAGCTCCGTGCGGGTCACTCGCGGAATCGTCACAGGCAGGAGTAGCCACAGCGCGGGAATGGTTGACTTTTGGCACTGAGGATGGAATCATTATCTCGTCGAGCGGTTACAGTTTTACCCGCCCAGCTCGACGCAGTTCACACCCTCATCCGCATTTATTCATTCTTGATCCAAGAGGAGAATCATGACACCCGTGGTATCGGCCAAGAGGCTCAGCAAATTCGATCCCAAGACTTTCCTTTCGACGCTCGACGGCGGTAGGAAGATCGCAACTTTTGCCAAAAAGGAGACGATCTTTTCTCAGGGCAACTCGTCCGATGCCGTTTTTTATATCCAGCAGGGAAAAGTAAAACTCACCGTTGTGTCGAAGATCGGGAAGGAAGCGACAATAGGCATTTTGAACGAGGGCGCCTTCTTCGGAGAGGGTTGCCTTACAGGGCAGCACCTTCGCCTGTGCTCCGCAACTGCACTGACTGATTGCTCGGTGATGCGCATCGAGAAGAAGGCCATGATTGAGGTGCTTCATCGGGAACACGCGTTTTCCGATCTGTTCGTAGCATATTTGCTGGCACGAAACATCCGATACGAAGAGGATTTAGTTGATCAGCTTTTCAATTCCAGTGAAAAAAGACTTGCCCGGATATTGCTATTGCTGGCTCATTTCGGAAAGGAAGGTCAGCCCGAGACTGTAATCCCCAAAATGAGTCAGGAGACCCTGGCCGAGATGATCGGCACAACGCGGTCGCGGGTCAGTTTCTTCATGAATAGGTTCAGAAAATTAGGCTTCGTTGATTATGACGAGAGTGGGTTCCAAGTTCACAGTTCACTTCTAAATGTCGTTCTTCACGATTAGGTCACCAAACGGAACGCGCAAATCGGCATATTCACTGTGATTGCGCCGCTGTGTCCCGACAAGATTTTACTTCCGTTTTACGATCCCCCACCCGTTCTCTGCAAGCCGAAGAGCCGCTGGAAGAGATCATCCAATTAACCGTTTCGAGATTGGCGCGTTGAGCGCGCTCCTCATCGAAAGCCTTACATAGCCTGTCTGCAAGGATCAGCAACTTTTCAGGGTCCATTTCCTTACTCGCTTGTTCGGCAATGACGCGCCAGTCCGGTTTAGGGTCCATGTAGGATACGTTACAAACACTTAAAAACCACGTCTGAGCAATAGTGCTCATCGCATACTAGTTAGGGCCGTGAGCAATTTTGAACATTCTTTAGTTGTGGAACGGGTTAGGTTGTTGGCATGAGAGTGGGCGATCCTTAGCGGACGGTGGTCATTCCCCCGGGGCCAAAGTCAAGAATTCGCCCACTCCTCCTGCACTGTTTCCCCATGAGTCTTTTCGTAGTTAGCGCAGAGTACTTCTCCGGTGGTCGTATGTCGAAGAACTTTGAGCGGAGCTGACGTATGCAGCGGCTAACCTGCGTCCCAGTTCGTTGCTGTCCGTCATCACGTCGATGCCAAATCCCCAATCACTTCAGAGTGGTTTCGGCAGTCCCATGATGGCTGACAATTCAGGCAGCGAGCGGAACTCATCATTCAGACGCTCCACGAATTCCGCGAACCTAGTCACGTAGGCAGAGAAGCTCTGCTGAAAACCGTTGAAGCCGCTTTTCTCGTTAGCCATTAAGATTTCCCGGTACTCGCTGGCGAATGTTTGGAAGATAGGGAGGGCGCAGTGGCTATTGTAAGAACGCAGAAGGCTCGTGAACTCATCCACTGTGGCATGGAACTGTTCGGCCGTTAGCTTGTCGTGCTGAATCCGGGCGTTAATGAAATGCCAACGGTCATGGAAAAGTTCCGCTCTAGGAATTCTGGAAAGAGCGATAACCAGCGGGTTATTCGGCTGACCCGTCTGCCGTTGACTGACTTGAAATAGCAGGCTTTGCAGCGCATCCGACCTTGAGATATTGGAGTCGAGAAAGCTTCCCGCCTCTCGGCTAATCCTTCGGAATTCTTGCCGGTGCTTACGCGCAACACCATTGTCGTGGAGCTTGTCTAGCAGGCCGCGAATTCCCGGGCTCAGAAGCTCAGTCAGTCGCGTCTTCGGGGATACTTCCGGCTGGGTGATACCTAGTTGATGTGAATAGTCAAGATCGAACCGTGAGGCGAAGCGTGCGATTGCCATACGTGGACTCCAATTGGGCGTTGGTCTAGAGATAAGTTTACATCTGGCGGGCGTTCATCCACGGCAAATTGCGCGTGCGTCCGTTGGGTTCGGCCCGCTGATTGAATTGGTGTTTTCTGTAGGCGAGTGACCCTAAGCGACTTTGGACCCGTGGCTTTGAATGTAAAAGGTCCCTCGCAGAAGATGACAACATCCATTGCGCCGGCGCGCTCTTCGACTTGGAAGGCTTTACAGACGTAGGGCCCGCCTTCGGCCCACGCCACTGTGATGTCATACGCAGCGAAAATTGAGCATGCCGTCTGAGCCGCCTGTTTAGATGGCCACGAATGGGCTTCCTCAGCGCGGAAGCTAAACGTAACCTCAACCGGAGTCCGCGCACCAACAGATTCCATGTCCCGCCATCCGGTTATGTACGCCCGCCGTTCCACGTTTGGCTTCATCGCTCACCCACTACCGAGACACCAACGCCCCTATCTTGTAACTGCGAGATTAGCGCACGCGCATTTGTGGAAAGAACCACCGATGCGTCTGTTTTAATGATGACCTTTCTTTCATCGAAAGGGTCGCCCTGGGTCAACGCTGCCTCAAGATAGCAGTCCACCGCTTCAGCTTGCCCCGCGCCGAAGGGCCGCACGTCAAGCTCAATGCCTCCGGGGGATTCGTTGCGCACTACCGTGGCGTTAAATCCATTCACGTCCATCATGCCCTCGCACTTGCTCAAGAATTTTAATCCATCGCGCGGCGCGCTGCTGCTTGACAACTTCCGCCGTGGGTTCACAGAGTGAACAGCTCAGATACCAACGAAAGTCCATCGGGTATCGTCGTAGATGGGAACTATTCAAGCCCATCAAGAATGGCCCGGCCACGGTTCTCCTGCGGATTCGGCTTGCCACCCCAGGCTGTCAAGATGTTGTGCTGGGAATAGCGCTGTTAGTGACCGGTTTTACGGGCTAGTTCTCTGTAGACGACATTCCGAAGACTGTCGGCAAAATTCACCTGTGAGAACCAGCCCGCAGCCGGTCTCTTGTTTTCTTCACTATGTCCGGCTCTTCTTATAGGTATTAGTAGTCTGTAGACTGTTCCGGTTCGCGGAGTCCCAGGCTACTCCCCCCTCTTCGGGCTAGTTCTCACATTCCGCCCGCTTCCGGAGTTGACCGAGCGTGAAAGCCCTCTGCCGACCCTTGACCCTGATGCGGTATTTATCCTCTCCGCGGCTGAGTGCAGGCTTCAAGTCCCCACGAGGACCGACAACGGTGAGCCCGTCCGGTCGAAGGAAGTAGCCGGGAAGACCCGTCAGCCTCGCCATAGTCCCACGAACCGACTTTTCCCGAACATTGGCTAGTTGGTCCCGGACGGCATCATAGATAAAGTCCGACTGGAGGCCGGTTGGAGGCTCCGGCCAGCGCGGATCATTAGTGATGTACTTTGAAAGCTCCCAGCGCCTGCGGTAGCCACGCTGGTAGCCTTCTTGGGCCAGTACCCTCACGAACGTCTCCAGACTTACCCGGACCATCGGCGCTGGTCGTGGAACATCTTCGATTTTGCTTTTGTCCGGGTTATTTAACCAGTAGAGCTCCTCTTCTTCTCTGCGCGCTCTCTCTGCCTGCTCCGCCAGCTCATAGGCCTCGCAGGCCGCGTCCATCGCCAGCTCCTCCGGCGTCATGTCTTTCGGGTCTTTGGGTGTGCTCATCGCGTGCCTCCGCTCTGTAGCGCCTGGATCCAGGCCTCTAAAGCCGCACGCGTGAAAGTTACGCGGCGCCCAATGCGAAAGAACGGAATGGGTTGCGCCATCCGCACCTGCGCGCGGCGGCGGGTGAGTTCGTAAAGTTGCTTGGAGGGCATGCCGAGAAGTTCGGCAGCCTGGGTGAGATAAAGGACGATCGGTTCCACGAGGTTCTCCCTGTCGCCTAGGGAGATTTTCCGTTGGGTGTGCCTCGCACACACCGTCCTTTGCCCTCGGCTTTGCGCCGAGACGCAGCGAACTTGACCACGGCACTGCTATCTCCCGAAAGCTGCGCGGCCCTCATACGTAGGCCCAACAGTTTCGGTCCAACGCCAGATTAGTCCGAACGGGAAAGGATGGAAATGGCTACAAGGTGGTGTTACTGAAGTTCACTGCAAAAACTACTGCAAAGAGTTCGCCGAATGTGCCCGAAAAGGACCAAAAACGCGCAGTCTGCGCCAAGCTAAACCCTTGAAAAACCTTGCTGGACGCGGCTTTTGACGCCTTAGCAAACCGCCGCATTCGGCCGCTCTGCCACCTCTCCGGCGGGAGTTGTTAGTTTAACACTGAGTTGGTGGGCGGTGAGTTCGTATTGCGCTGACGCGTGGGTGCCGATCGCCCAGACATTAGGTCGGATCCGCGAGG
>DASXSC010000059.1:0-104954 GCA_036506215.1 Pyrinomonadaceae bacterium
ATCGAAGAAGGCAAGGGGAAGTGGCTCATCGGCGCGACGTTCTTAAATATGAGTGAGGAGGATGCCGCTCGCCTTTCCTCTTACCTGGAAAAGCGAGCGGAGGCAGAACCTATACTGGCCATCGACTAGCCAAACCGAAAGAGTCATGGCTGGTGAACAGCCTCGTTCGACCGGAGCGCCAGGTTTGCCTAGGCCGCCGATAAAGCGGAATAGCTGACAGCCATAAGCGAGAGCTCCTCACGTAAGGCTGGCACCAGCACATCTACGGCAGTTCTCGTCTGCACAGCCAAACGCAGGTACTGTTGGCCGGCGCCAATCTTATTGCTACATTCCCTCACCATCAGACCGTGGTTCTTGAGTAGCCGATCACGCAGCATACGTCCCGACACTCCATCCGGCAGGGCAACGAAAGCGAAGTTTGCTTTCGAGGGATAAACCGTCAATCCCGCGACGGTCGAGAGTTGTTTTGTCATGTAATTCCTGTCGTCAGCAACCAGGGCAAAGCTCTTCTGGAATTCCACCTTGAATCGCGTGACGGTTTTCAGCACGTACGCGGCCAGACCGTTGATGTTCCAGAACGGCAGCCGCGCGCGCATGGCCTGAGCGCGGCAGGGCTCTGCCGTGGCGTAGCCGAGACGCACGCCATGCCAGCCGAGCGACTTACCCAGGCTCTTTACGATTATTAGATTAGGCATGCCGACGACGATTGCGGCGGCGGTCTCCAGATCAGAGAAGTCCAGGAACGACTCATCAATGATCACGGCGTCAAGATCCTCCAGCGAGCGTGCGAGCGCTTTAATCTCCTCGAGCGTCAGCCAGGCGCCGGTGGGATTGTTAGGGTTCGAGATAACCAGTGTTCGTGCACCGACCTCCCTGACTTTCCTGACGATCTCGTCTACCTCCAACCTAAACGCGTTTTCACGCTTTCGCAGGATCGTGTGCAGCGGGACGTTTAGCTCTTCAGGCAGATCGGTCCAGCGGCTAAAGGTCGGCACCGAGGTGACAATCGGTGCTTTCGCCTCCTGACAAAGCAAAGTAATGATTTCGGTGGACCCGTTGCAAGCCACAATCGTTTCCGGGGCGAGCCCGGTCATCTCGGCGATGTGCTGCTGATGGACCTCTGCGTAGTCGGGATAGTATCTGAGTATTTCGGAAAGGTTACTCCGGATCATTTCGATCAACTCCGGTGGGGGAAAATGGAGATTTACTGGTATGCAAAAGTCCAGCAACTCGCCCTTGTAGGCGGCACTTTCCTTGACGGCAAAGAAAGAGGGGTTATGCGAGCGCACGTTGAAAAGATTCGCGACTTCGTCGTTACTCATATGACTCTCCATTGATGCTCTGTGCCGTTTGTAATTGGCCTAGCTATTGGACGCGTTTGCGTCGGGTTTTCTTCCGTACGCACGGCTGGGAGCCGGCGCGAGTGCCTTCCGCAATGAGGAGAGCAATGGGGAGAGTGTTAGCTTTGAAAAGGAGAGCTGGTTAGCTTCTGAAGGTTGGAACGCGCGAGCCGGCCGGGACTTGCGTCTGACGAGCGTTATTCACGGGATCAATCTCGACTCAGTGCAAATGAGCGGAGCCCGCACGGTGAAACGCCGGGACGGGAATGCCAAGCTCTACCGCACATCAGGGTGCAGCGCCAACGCTCGACTTGAGGCTTGAAGATTTGACCATTACTTCGTCGGTGCCGCGACGGGCTTGCCGGAATTTAAGAATTGAAGACCACTCTCGCGCAGTTGTTTGTTTAGATTGTTTACATCCTCGCCGATGAATTTGTTGAGCTCGGCAACGAAATCCTTCAACTGCTTCGAGAGATCTTCAATTCGGGTTTTCTCATCGTCGGTAGGTGCGGCCGTGTAGCTGTCGAGTCCGAAAGCGACGCCGGTGATTTGACTAAGCAAAGGCCGCGGCTCATCAGGAAGTGCTGGTCCGGCGCTGCCGCTGGTGTCGGGTGCCGATACCAACTTCTTTTGTATTGCAGCGAGCTGATCCGACAGTTTTTGTACTGAATCATTCACTTGCTTCGATGAGTCTGGGTTGTCTTTCAGGGAACTCTGCAGCGTTGTGATTTGCGTCTTCAAGCTCTGCATAGTCTTGCGTGCGTCCTGGGCAGATTTTTGCAAGGCATACACTCTTGCAATCGCTTCATTCAACTTGCCACGATCCGCTTCAACAATCTGGATGCGAGGATCTTCCTGGACCGTGACCTTGCTAGTCGCAGTCTTGTCGCCGGCCGCAATTTTGATCGTATAAGCGCCGGGTTGTACGCGTGGCCCACGTGGCGCCCCGAAGAAACCGCCGCCGCCTTCTCCCTGTCCCTCAGGCGGCGGTGCCGGTGGATTCAACCTCAGGTCCCAGACAAGCCGATTGAGGCCGGCTTCCTTTGGTCCTTTCAAATCGCGCACCACCGTGCCGCCCGAGTCAGTGATCGTCACCTTGACATCGTCTTTAGGTTTGTCTTTGACGTAGTAATTGATAACAGCGCCGTAGGGCGGATTGGCTGCAGCAAACCACTTGTGCCCGGTACTGCCTTTGCGCCCGTAAAGCCGAAAATGAGTCGCGTTAGCAACGTCGAACAAGTGAATGTCCGAAGTCAGAATGTTCTCGGAAGCTCGTTCCAGCGGACTGAGATCATCAAGCACCCAAACCGAACGGCCATGGGTTGCCAACACGAGCGCATTGTCGCGCGGGTGAATTTGAAGATCGTCAATTCGCACCAGCGGGAGATTACCCTTCAATCGGGTCCACCGCCCACCGCGGTCAAACGAAACGTAGACGCCAAACTCAGTCCCAAGAAACAACAAATTCTGATTGCGCGGATGCTCGCGAATAACGCGCGTTGTCACGCCGGCAGGTATATTCGATTTAATAGTTTTCCACGATTCACCGTAATCCGTGGTTACAAAAACGTACGTGTTGTAATCGTCGGCGCGATGACCATCAAGCGTGAGATAAGCCGTGCCCTCCGCGTAACGCGATGGAACAACGCGGCTCACGTAAGTCTTGTCAGGAACTCCAGGAACCTTGCCGGTAATGTTTTTCCAGGTCCGGCCACTATCGCGTGAAATCTGCAGATTGCCGTCATCGGTCCCGGCATACAGCAAGCCTTCCTTGATTGGAGACTCCGCCAGCGTCACGATTTGTCCAAAGGTCTCCACGCCGTCGTGGCGCGAGAGTGTGTTCTTATCAGGCAACGCTCCCATGATGGGTAGTTTCTCGCGATCCTGATCTCTGGTTAGGTCGTCGCTCCACGTCCAGGTGCTGCCGCGGTCCGTCGATCTGAAAACGCGGTTACCGGCCAAATAAATCGTGCGATTGTTGTGAGGCGAAATAACGATTGGCGAGTTCCAGTCGAAGCGATAGCGTTTTTCGCCCGGTCGCGCTTCAGGCTTGATCGATTTACGTTCACCTGTTTTCAACTCCAGCCGGGAAACGCTGCCATTTTGAGACTCAACATAGATAACGCTCGGATCGCTGGGGTCGACAACTGAATAGAAGCCGTCGCCGCCGCCGGTGCGAAACCAATCATCGTTGGTGATGCCTTCCTGATTGAGTGTGCCGCTCGGGCCTGACCAGCTGCCGTTATCCTGCAATCCGCCATAAACCCAAAACGGCTTCTGGTTGTCAATCGACACTTCGTAAAACTGCCCCAGCGGAATCGTATTGATGAAGTCCCAGGTGCGGCCTCGATCGTAGGAAGCGTGGAGACCACCGTCGGATCCAGTTAACACGTGGTTTGAATTTGCTGGATCGATCCACATTGCGTGAAAGTCGCCGTGGATTCGTTGCACTAGATTGGAGTTCCAGGTTTTGCCGCCATCATCGGAAACGTACATATTGGCAGCGAGTTGCCAGATTCGCTGATCGTTGTTTGGATCGATGCGAATCTGACTGTAATACATAGGCCGCGAGTCCATATCGCTAACCTTGCGCCAGGTTTCACCCCGATCGTCCGAGCGAAACGCGCCGCCTTTCGCATTTTCCACGAGCGCGTAAACGATATCCGGATTGCCGCGATAAACATCTACGCCAATGCGGCCGGTAATACCTTCGGGCAAACCCTTCGTGAGCTTGGTCCAGGTGGCACCGCCGTCGATTGTTTTGTATAGAGCACTGCCCGGGCCGCCGCCATTGAATCCCCAGGGCGTGCGCCGGCGCTGGTAGGCGGCAGCGTAAAGCGTCATTGAACTTTCCGGATCCATCGTCAGATCGATCACGCCGGTGTCTTCGTTAATGAAAAGCACGTTAGTCCAGGTCTTGCCACCATCAGTTGTCTTGAATACGCCGCGCTCTTTGTTCGGCCCCCACAGATGGCCCAGCGCAGCCACGTAGACAATGTTTGGATTCCTGGAGTCGATGACAACGCGGCCAATATGTTTGGTGTCGTGAAGCCCCATGTTGGCCCAGGTCTTACCGGCGTCTAATGATCGATAGATTCCGTCGCCCCAGGATGAGCTTTGCCGGTTGTTTGGTTCTCCCGTACCCACCCAGACGATGCTCGGGTCAGAAGGAGCAATCGCGATGTCGCCAATTGAAGTCGATCCCTGGCCGTCGAAAATGGGCTCGAAGGTTGTGCCGTTGTTGGTAGTTTTCCAAACGCCACCGGTGGCCGCGCCGACATAGAACGTGCTGGGATTGTTTTCTACCACCGCAATGTCATCAATCCGGCCCCCCATGTTTGCCGGGCCGATGGATCGAAACTGAAGATTCTTCAGAAACGTGTCATCGAGTTTGTTTTCACTCTTATCCTGAGCAGTAGTCAGTGACCAAGCGCAGCTGATCAGGAACAAAGCCAGGATGAATGACTGAAAAGATGCACGAGTGATTACACTGCCTGAATGAATCGTCTTCATAGTTGTCCTCTGAATTTAGACGCACCCTGCTGTGGTTGAAGGTTGACTCTGTTTACGAAGTACTGAAGATCTTTGCCGCTATCCGAGCATTGGCTTACTTTTCCTGGGATGGAAGGTGACAAAATACCACAGAGGCCCTCTACGAGAAAGGGAATCATGAGCAAGCAGGGAACACTAAGTTTTGAGGAACTGAGGGCGCGGGCAAGCCCACCTTCCCAACCTGAGAGACTTTCCAAGTAGCCCGGCAGATTCAGCTTGAAAGCCTTTCAATCAAGAATCAGCCATCAACTCCGATCAGCTCACGGTTGGGAAGGTGGCCTTGCCCCCGCTCATCATTGGCTATCATTCCCGCTATGACTTCTGCAGCGCGGCCAGCGCGGCCAACACTTCTTCACTGTGGCCTCCAGGATTCACCTTGACGAATACCTTCGCAATCTTTCCCTGAGGATCAATAATGAAAGTATTACGCGCTGAAAGTTTCATCCCGTTGTAATCCATCACCGAACCATACTGGTCAGAAACCTTCGCATCTGCGTCTGACAGAAGTTTGAAGTTTAGACCTTCCTTGGCGCAGAAGCTCTTGTGCGACTCAGCAGTATCCACGCTCACGCCGAGAATAACCGCATTCGCTTGAGCATATTTAGCGAGGTCGCGTTGGAAATTGTGAGCTTCCAGGGTGCAGCCGCTGGTGAAGTCCTTGGGGTAAAAATACAGCACTACCCATTTACCTTTAAAATCCGACAGGTTTGCTTCTTTGCCTTCGTTGGTAATCAACTTGAAGGTGGGAGCGGCGGTGCCGGCGGCGGGGACGTCGCCCGGAGAACTGAAGGCCAACACGGCTACGGAAGAAACTACTAACAGTGCGATAAGAAAAATATACTTACTCATGATTTGCTAACTCCTTCATTGGTTCGATAATTATTTCCGGGAGTCTCAATTCCATTTTTATGGCGCACGCCAAAGAGTTGAATGCCTGTCCTACAGTTGTCACACTTCGGCGCTGCTTGGTGTTGCCTTGCTGGCGTCTGCTGCCAGTGTCGCTTGCGCGGCAGCCAGGCGTGCCACCGGTACACGGAAAGGCGAGCAGCTCACATAGTTGAGACCAATCTCGTTGCAGAAGGCGATAGAACTCGGATCGCCGCCATGCTCGCCGCAAATTCCCACCTTGAGATCGGGTTTCACGCTACGCCCACGCTCTGTTCCCAGCTGGACTAGTTGGCCCACGCCTTCGCGATCCAGCACTTGAAAAGGATCTTCCGGCAGAATCTTGCGCTCCACATAATTGGGCAGGAAGCGGCTCGAGTCGTCACGGCTCAGTCCGAAGGTGGTCTGCGTCAGATCGTTGGTGCCAAATGAAAAGAAGTCGGCGTGGGCCGCGATGTCATGGGCCGTTAACGCGGCGCGCGGTAGCTCAATCATGGTTCCCACGCGATACTCGACCGTCATTCCATACTCACCCATGACCTGGCGCGCCACTTCGTCGATTACTTCACGTTGTTGGTGCAGCTCCTCGCTAAGCGAAACCAGAGGCACCATGATCTCCAACTCCGCCTTCTTCTTCTCTCCCTGCGCCAGACAGGCTGCCTCGAAAATTGCCCGACACTGCATGCGAGTTACTTCGGGAAACACCAGCCCCAGACGGCAGCCGCGAAATCCGAGCATCGGGTTAGCTTCGCGAATACGGTTGACCTGTTTGAGCAACCGGCGCTTCTCATCAATCTCGTCGAGCAAGTTGTCCATGTCGCCCAGTTTTGCTGCGAGCCGGACAGCCATCTTCAATTCGCCAAGTTCGCTCATCAGTTCTTCGACGTTAGGAAGAAACTCGTGCAAGGGCGGATCCAGCAGACGAATGGTTACCGGCAACCCCACCATCTCGCGGAAGATACCGACAAAGTCGCCGCGCTGCAGTGGCAATAGTTTTTCAAGCGCCTTCTCGCGGGCGCCCACGCCCTCCGCCAGGATCATCTCGCGCATTGCCGCCAGCCTTTGGTCCCCGAAGAACATGTGCTCGGTGCGACATAATCCGATGCCCTCAGCGCCAAACTGGCGCGCGACCTTCGCGTCGCGCGGCGTGTCGGCGTTAGCGCGCACGCGCAGCCGGCGAAACTTATCGGCCCAACCCATTAACTCGTGAAACTCCGGGCCAAGCGTTGGTTGGACGGTCGGCACCTGGCCCAGAAATACACGACCGGTCGAGCCGTCGACCGTAATCCACTCGCCCTTCGTGACTACCGAGCCGTCAACAGAAAACTGTTGCTGACTGTAATCAATATCGATGGAATTCGCGCCACTAACGCAGGGCTTGCCCATTCCGCGAGCAACGACGGCGGCGTGGCTGGTCATGCCGCCGCGCGCGGTGACGATGGCCTGCGCGGCAACCATGCCGTGAAAATCGTCAGGGCTCGTTTCCTGCCGCACCAGAATTACTTTAGCGTTCTCGCGGGCTAATTCTTCAGCCTCATCCGGACTGAAAACGACCTGACCTTGCGCGGCGCCTGGACTCGCCGGCAGCCCGGTCGCCAGAACGGTGGCATTAGTTTTTGGATCGACGGTGGGATGCAAAAGCTGATCGAGCTGTTCAGGCGTCACGCGCTGTACGGCGGTAGCGCGATCAATCAATTTCTCGCCCACCATTTCCACAGCCACGCGCACTGCCGCGGCGCCACTCCGTTTGCCGGTTCGCGTTTGCAGCATCCATAGCTTGCCGCGCTCGATTGTGAATTCGCAGTCCTGCATGTCGTGGTAGTGCCGCTCCAGCAAGCCAGTGATTGAAGCGAACTCTTCGTACACCTTCGGCAATTCCTTCTTTAGTTGACTGATCGGATTCGGAGTGCGAATGCCGGCGACTACATCCTCGCCCTGGGCGTTGAGTAAATACTCGCCGTAGAGTTCCTTCTTTCCAGTCGAAGGATTACGTGTAAACGCCACGCCGGTGCCGCTAGTCTCGCCCATGTTGCCAAACACCATGGCCTGAACATTCACGGCGGTGCCGAGTGAATCGGGAATCCGATTGACGCGTCGATAGTCGATGGCGCGGCGGCCCATCCAGGAGTTGAAAACAGCAGCAACGGCGACGCGCAGTTGTTCGTAAGGATCTTCGGGGATTGCGTGTTGCTCGGCAACAATGATCTGTTTCTCGGCGGCGATGATGTCGCGCAAGTGCTTGGGTTTCAGATCTGTATCGCGGCCGCCGGACGTCTGGGCCTTGTAACGATCCATGACACGCTCAAACTTTTCATGGGCCACGCCCATCACGATCTCGCCAAACAACGAGGCAAAGCGACGATAAGCGTCGAGCGCGAAACGCAGATCACCCGTCTGTGCCGCCAGCCCTTGCACGGTCTCTTCGTTAAGACCCAGGTTGAGCACAGTGTCCATCATTCCCGGCATCGAGAAGGCCGCGCCGGAGCGCACCGAAACCAGCAGGGGGTTTTGCGGGTCGCCAAACTTCTTGCCAACTTTCTCTTCGATCTTCTGCAGACCTTCTTTAACTTGTTCCCACATGCCTTCGGGAAAATTTTTGTCGTTCTCGAAGAAGGCGTTGCAGGCTTCAGTGGTGACAACGAGGCCCGGCGGCACGGGCAAGCCGGCGCGAGTCATCTCGCAAAGTCCCGCGCCTTTGCCTCCGAGTAGAGATTTGTCGTCGCCACTTCCTTCTTCGAAGAGGTAGACCCATTTATTCGCAGTTTGTTCAGGAGTTTCCTGGGTTTCTTCAATCGCAGTGCTCATAATTCGGAACCCTCTTCAGCTGAATTTTCCAGATAGTAAGTCAGGACTGCACAAGCCCTTAACGCCCATGCCGACGGGTGGTCAAAAGCAACATATATCTTGGCGGACAGAATTATCGCACTTTTGTTGCCGCAGCCAAACTTTGGGGGAATAGCCGGCGGAGAACTAATGGCGGCCCATGGTGATCGGGCTAGCGTCGAGGAAGAACTTGGAAACTAAGATTTTCCGGCTGACTCTGCCTGGCGCCAGTTAACTTTTCCCTCTTCATCGACAGTGCCGATCATCGTGCACGCTCGCTGCGGTACAGCGCGCGGCTGCTTTCCTTCCAACAACTGCTCGAAAAGAGTTACGGGATCGTGATGAAAGGTGACAGTTTCCGGTTCAGCAACTTCGGTATCCGTTCGCGCCCGCCGCAAATTCAAATTCGCTCGTTCATAGGAAGCGATCTCCTCCAAATACTTTATCCGTAATCCCGAGCGGAGTCGTCTCTTTAGAAAATCACAGAAAGCTATCGACTCGTCCACAAAATAATGACTATCGGAAGGCGTTGCTTCCCAGAAGGAACTAATCTCTTTTGCGAGCCGGTTAGAGCCCAAAAGTTTTCGCGTGAGCGGAAGTGTTGCGTAGAGTTTTGTCAAACGAAAACTTTTGTGCAAGGTGCGAGTCGCATCGAGTCCCTTCTCGTCAACTATCGACATAACCCGTTCCTGTTCCAGACTTGACAGCTCGCCATCGAGAGCGGCAATACCAGTCGCGCGCACGCGATCACGGAAAGCCGGATCGACCACCAAACGAGCAACAACAGCTTGAAAGGCACGTTGCGTCATAGTCTCGCTGCCTGTTGCGATGTTGGCTGATGGCGCCGCCACATGTCAGTCATTCGAGAAAGTTGGGCGATTAGACGGTCCTCGCCAACGTCGACATACCAGGAGCCCAACAGCTCAAAAACTATGCCGCCAAGATTGCGACACCGGGGAAGCACCCAATCAAGAAGCTCCCAAACGCCGTCGGGACTAACCCCCGAATGGGCGTCCTGATAAAAACCGTCGTAGTCCATACCGCCGGCGACATGTATCTCCACAACATTGGCGAGATTCAGTTCGTTCAGGAATGCATAAGAGTCGGCACCGTGATTGCGGCTATTGGTGTAAAGATTATGAAGGTCGAGAAGCAGGTAACACCCGCTGCGCTCGCATAGTTGATTCAGAAAAGTCGCTTCCGTTAGTTCCTGGCGGGGATACTTAAAGAAGTAGACATTATTTTCCAGCAGGAAAGGGCCGGCAATTCGCGAACGAATCTCACGCGCACGTGGAACCAGCAACTCGAGAGACTCTTCATCGTAAGGCAAAGGTAGTGTGACACCGACGTTGACCTCGCCGGTTCCATGCTCGGCCACAATGAAAGCCAGGTGGTCGCTGTGCCAGGGAAACTTCATTCGCTCGTACCAGCGAGAGATTTGTGAAACATGCTCGCGGTCGAAGCGATGAGCGCTGCCAATTGAAAGTCCGATGCTGTGCAGGACGATGGGAACCTCTGCCTGCAACTGTCGCAGAATTTCCATTGCTTGCCGGTTCTCGATGTAGCGTGGGCACTGCTCCGGACCTAAGTCGGTCCAAAAGAGATCGGGAATGACTTCGAGGAAATCGAAGTGGGACCTCTGCCGCTCGATGAATGGGCGCAGTTCCTCCTGATATAACAAACCGACGCCCAACCTGGGCGCCAGGGGCAGCTGATTACTGACTTGAGCAGACAATACTTCCTCGAAATGCCGGCGGATTCTATTTAGGGAGGGGCGAGCAGACTGAAATCAGCTCGCCCCTACAGGAAAAGGAGCACCGGTCGGGCCGTGATGGCGGATGCTTTGGCACTGGAACACTTGCAAGCTACTTGACAGCTCCCATCACCGGATCGCCAATAATAATCTTGTCTATGCCAGAGCGGCAGCCACGACATCCAACCTTTCCGAGGGCTACCTCGAGATCCCTCACGATGGTTGGTAGTTTTGCTCCCGGACGGGAAGCTACGGTCAAGGTTTTTGGACGGACAACAGCAGCGCTCTTAGCGCTCTTTGCAGCTTTCTTGGTTGCCATGGAACGAATCTCCTTTGGAAGAGGCAGAAAGCCAGTTGCAGATTTCGCGAGTGAGTCTGACCAGCTTCACGCCTGGAGGTGGTGAAGTAACGGCGCGTACTAACGAACGTGATTCGCGTGTTAGAAAAGTTCGGCCGTATGGTTTATCGCAGTCGTGACTTTATGTTTGCCGCATCTCGGCTGTCAAGAAAATTCTCACCGAGAGAAATCACAATCGCGATCAGCGTTGACTGAAGAAACTTCCAACGGCTTGGAAGATTGCATCGCAGCTTCACACCGGCGATTCCGACTTTGGGAGCTGCCCTGGACCAAGCCTAGTTTCAATTGACGGTGCCCATTAGTTTCTTAACACGCGGAGTCAACAGCGCCAGAATCCCCGCCGAGATTAGTAGGCCGGCCGCTATAGCTCCATAAAGTTTCACGAGCGTGCCGGCCTGAGGAAGATAAAAGCCTGAAAGATAGCCGGCCACTTTGTTGCCGAACGAAGCGGCAAGGAACCAAACGCCCATCATGATTCCTACGAGCTTCACCGGCGCGAGTTTGGTAACGGTGCTTAGTCCGACCGGACTCAAGCACATCTCGCCTACGACTTCCAGAAAATAGAGACCAACCAGCCAGAGCGGACTTATGCGACCGTAAGCCGTCATCCATGCCGCGGGCACAAGCAGGCAATAAGCGAGGCCAATGAACAAGAGACCCAGGGTAAATTTGATCGGACTCGAAGGCTGGCGTTTTCCGAGTCGGAGCCACAAATACGAAAATATCGGCGCTAAGATTATCACAAAGGCAGGTGTGCACGATTGTAACCAGCTGGAAGGAAACTTCATTCCAAAAACTTCCGTGCGCACCAGGTCCTTCGCAAAGAGGTTCAGGCTCGCGCCCTTCTGTTCATAAGCGGCCCAGAAAAGTATGGTGAACAAAAAGAAGACGAAGATTGCCCCGACGCGTTTCCACTCTTGCGGTGCCAGTTGTGCACCAGCTTTTGGTCCGCGCACCACCGATATAGTGCAAGCGATAACGATGCCAATTATCACCGTAGCCAACAAGACACCACCAGTTGTCAGGTACCAAATCCATGCCAGCGCAAAGGCGAACAGCCATGACAAGCCGGCGCCGATCTGTCCCCGGTACAAATGACCGGCACCGGGAAGAATAATACTCAATACTGCAGCTATGATCGGATTTGCGCGCCGCTGGCCCGGACCAGCAGGAACTTCAGCCACAGCTGCTGACTTCTGGTCTGCTGCCGGCTCCAGAGCAATAGCCTTGTCTAAGACAGTTCGATGCGCATCAGGGAGTCGTTTTCGATTCAGCACGTAAATTATCAGCCCCAGGCACATGCCGACGCCTGCGGCCCCAAATCCCCAATGCCAGCTCGTGGAAACGTCGAAGCCCATTCTGGCGACGAATCCTTTGAAACTTTCGCCTTGTGCCAGATACCCGCAAACAAGCGGCGCCATAACCGCGCCGATGTTTATTCCCATGTAGAATATTGAGAAACCACTGTCGCGTCGTGGATCGTCTTTACCATAAAGATCTCCGACCATCGCGCTAATGTTTGGTTTGAGTAGTCCGGTGCCAATGGCGATCAATACCATTCCCAGGTAGAAGAACGTCAGAGAATGAAAGACCATCGAAAAGTGGCCACAGGCGATCACGATGCCGCCAAGCAATACGGCGAGTCTTGCGCCTAACAAACGATCGGCGAGCATGCCACCGGGCAGACCCGTGAGATAAACCGACATGGTATAAGTGCCGTAGATCGACGCCGCGGTTTTCGTGTCGAAGGCGAGGCCTCCCTGCGCCACTGGCGCTACCATATAGAGCACAAGAATCGCTCGCATGCCGTAATAACTAAAACGCTCCCACAGCTCGGTAAAAAATAGTGTTGCCAATCCGCGCGGATGCCGGCCCACCGGAGCAGCATTGACTGGCATGGTTTCTGGTGCTCGTTCTGTTATTGTCATGGCATCTTCGTGCGCTCCAATTTTGACTGGGACTGGATCGTAGAGCCGGCTGTTCAGGGGAAGATTTACGAGGAAGGCTTTTATCTGAAATATGTTTGGCTGTAAAGACGTAAGTTTGCGCATTGATGATTGCCAATTGCCGATTGTCGATTGATAAGTTCGCGCGCCGGCAATTCGGCAATCGGCAATCGCCAATCAGCAATCAACTAACCCACCCGCTACCGACACTGTGTAATAACTCCGCGTTGCCGTGTCATGAGGTCAGTGCACCTCGCGGGTAGCGGGTGGGTCTCCCTCGGGATTTTCAATTTGCAAGTAAGGTCTTTGAACTCCGATGCGCGGCCTTTCCAAAATTCTTTAAGGTCTCCGACCTTTGAGACTCGCGTCAAAGTCCGGAAAACTGGAGTACGGTCTTTGGTAACTTAGTGCTCCTGGCGAACGGTGGCCAGTGCATTCCTCTTCGAATTGAGGGACGAGAAAACCCGCCACAGTTCGAGCCTCAGTGGCGGCGACAAAACCAGCATCACTGCAGAAACAACTATCGCAATCACTAACCCGCCCACTAGCAAGCGCCCCAGGACGCTTTCCAGGGTTGGTATCATTAAGGTGGCTGAAGCTACCCCCAGTGCGCAGGCGAAGACCGAAGATAAAACTGTTCGCAGTATCGTTTTGGAAATGTTCGGAAGAAGCGACGAGGCAACGCGCAGACGATTGATCATCATGATGAAGAACGCGGCTGCTCCCGCAGAGGCCGCGCCCACAGCGCCATAACGGTTCGTGAGCGGGTAGAGAAGCGCCAAAAAGATTGTCGCTTCCAGGAATTTGATTCTGACATCGCGCGCTATCCCTCTCATGCTGATCAGTAAGGGTGACACCAGGGTGGCATGTCCTTTACAGAAAACCATCACCCCGAGAATGCGCAGAATCGTTCCCGCAGCCGCCCATTTAGCACCGTAAAGGAAGACAACAATTTCCTGTCCGAGCAACAACAGTAGCGCGGCTGTGAACGCAAGCAGAGTAGAGCTGGTCGCAAACACCCTCACAAATGCGCGCTCCAACCGCTTGACCTGGCCGGCCGAGATTTCAACATAAGCAGGAAATGTGACGTTCACGATTACATTCGCGATGCCGTGCAGGGGCAGCACAGCCAGGTTGTAAGCGATGACGTACGTTCCCAGAACAACTGCGCTGTATAGTCGACCGAGCAGGATGTTGTCAGCCATAATCATCACATACCCCAACAACCCAAGTATGAATGCATGTTTTCCGAAACTTAGCGCCAGCCGTAGCGAGCCCCGATCGAGGCGGGGGCGTGGTCGATAAGGATGGAAAACGTACGACAAGGCCACTGCTATCAGCGCCGACACCAGTTGGCTTAGCACGAGCGCCCAAACGTTTCGGGTCCATAGAACGAGCACAATTGTCGCGCCGGCTGTTAGTAGATTAGTGACCAACTCCAGCCAGACGATCTTTTGAAAGTTAACGCGCTTCCGATAAATCATGAGCCCGATATTCTGAAACCCCTGAATCAAAGGCAACAGGCTCAAAACCAGCAGCAGCTCATGGACGCGGGCTTCACCGTAAAATCTTGCCGCCGGGCGGGCGAGGACTAACATGAGGAGGACGAGGATCAAGCGCCGGATGAGATCAACCGTCCAAATTGTGTCGAGGTGTGTGGAGAGTTCTTCATCGTTCTTAAACTTCGTATTTATGATGGAGATCTCCGACCCAATAGACGATAGGGCGCTCAGACCAGTGACAACCGTTAACGCCATGCCAAACAAACCAAAATCTTCAGCCAGCAGCAGCCGCGCCAGAATCACTGAGCGGACCAGCCCAAGCAGATAGGTCGAGGAAACCGAGATGGTGTTCCAGATGACACCCGATTGAACTCTGCTGGTCAGGGACGTTTGCACGATATGATTTTTTTGGAGCGGGCTTGCCAACCGGCGTTTCCAGGCCAATAGTTTCTTGGTTCGTTGCCGACCCTTTGCTGCTTTATTGCGCGGTTCGCGATTAGCTGAGATTGAGATCTGAGATCTCAATCTGAGATATCAGATCTCAAGCCGTCATGATATTGCCCTGGCTAACATGAAGGCGGCGCCGGCGGCAGCGCTGCCAATCAGCGCTGTTTGCAAAGCGCTGCGTATCGGTCTCGTGCCCGTGAAGCGGCCCTTGATAAATCCAAAAATGAACAATGCCGCCAGCGTCACGGCAATCGAAACAAACAGCGCTGCGTGAGGATTACGCGTCAACATGTAAGGAGCGAGCGGAACAAATCCACCCGCGGCGTAGGCGCCGCCGATAGTGATAGCACTCGTAAGCGCGCGCTTCGGATCCGGCCTTTCCAGGCCCAGTTCGAAACGCATCATGAAGTCGATCCATTTCTTAGGCTGACGCCGCAGGGCCTCGACTATGGGCCAGGTGTCTTCCAGGCTCAGGCCATATTCCTGAAATACCTCGGCCACTTCTCTCATTTCTTCATGAGGTATTTCCGCAACTTCGCGCTTCTCGCGTTCGCGTTCTTTGGTGTAATGTTCGGCATCGCTTTTTGCGGCGAGGTAACCACCAAGGCCCATTGCGATTGAGCCGGCCGCAATCTCCGCTAAGCCCGCAGTTACAATAATGCCGGTCGGATTCGCGGTGTTGGTAAGGCCGCCCGTCAGTCCTGCCGCCAGGGCAAAAGGAACCGTCAACCCGTCAGACATTCCGATTACAATGTCGCGCACAACCTCGCTGGCAGTGAAGTGACGTTCAGTATGTGGCGTCTGCGGCATGAAGCTTCCTTTCGAAACAGGACCACCCATCGGAATAAGCGATATTAAGATAGGCGGACGATGATATCACTAGAGCCGCATGTGATCGTTAAGAGGATGACAGATCGTTTGCCCGTCGAAACCGATCGCGCATTTAGTCACGACAGGATCTTCAAAACTTTCCGGCGAGAATCAGTATTCCAATAAGTATGAATGCAGCTGCTGCAACGCGCTTTATCCAGAGGAGTGGCAAATAATTTCCAAGCACGCTTCCGGCCAACACCCCAATTGCTGAAACTGCCGTGAGTGCCAGGGCGGCGGCGATGAATACGGCCCAGGGCTTTTTCGACTGCGCCGCCATGGTCATGGCGGCAAGCTGAGTCTTGTCGCCCATCTCCGCCATAAAGATCACGCCAAAGGTCGTTAGAAAAACGCGCCAATCCATCTCAGTCTCCTTAATCGGATAGGATTTTTGGATGAACAGGATTGCAGAAATCCATCAGGTCGTCGCCTTCCTGCCAATCCTGCCGCTGCATGTCTGGGATCCCTCGGAATCGTCCTCACGAATATATGTTAGGCCAACTTTATGGTTAGACTGATCTATACTAACTTACATTCTCGAGTCGGTTCCCTGGTTTCGCTCAAAGAATGAGTCAACTCTCTAACGAATTTCTCGGCACTGAACGTTTCCGCATTCGCCGCCGGCTCGGATCGGGCGGAATGGGCGTGGTCTACGAAGCACTCGACCGCGAGACCGACAAGGTAGTAGCGCTGAAGACGCTCACACGCGCGGAAGCTTCACACATCTCGCGGTTCAAGAATGAATTCCGCTCGCTCGCAGATGTCTCTCATCCGAATCTGGTTGCGCTTTATGAGTTCATGGGTGACGGGCAGTACTGGTTCTTCACGATGGAGCTGGTGCAGGGAATAAATTTTCTTGAATACGTCCGTTCCGGTTATCACGCGAGACAGGTCCAATCGTCAAAAACTCCGACGCTCCGGAAGACTTCAAAAGATTCGGGCAACGAATTGCTGGCGGATTACGAAGCGGAAACGCGTCAATTGGATCCGATCAGCACTAGCCATCCGCCCCCGCTGTCGCTGGAAACTCCGGAGCAGAGGTCCTTATCGAAATCGAAGTTGGACCCTAATCGTTTGAGTGTCGCCCTAAGACAGCTAGCCGAAGGCTTACACGGCTTGCACGAAATGGGGAAGCTTCATCGCGACATCAAGCCCTCGAACGTGTTGGTAACGAAAGAGGGTCGGGTAGTCATTCTGGATTTCGGCCTGGTCGCCCAAGTCGAGGGCAAGGAGCTTCACGATAGCATCACACTGGCCGGCACGCCGGATTACATGTCTCCGGAGCAGGGTGCCCAACTTCCCATTTCCCGCGCCAGCGACTGGTACAGCGTGGGCGTCATGTTGTATCAGGCGCTGACCGCCCGACTTCCATTTGCCGGCAAATTTTTCGAAGTGATGATGAATAAACAGAATTTCGATCCGCCGGCTCCAAGAGATTTTGTAAGCGACATTCCAGCGGATTTAAATGACCTCTGCGTGCGTTTACTGCGACGCAAGCCGGAGGAGCGGCCAACCGGCAGAGAAATCCTGCGGATACTTGGACATGGCAAGACTGGTCCTTTACAAAAACCGATATCTTCGAGCACCTCGACTGCAGTGGAAACGTCAGTCTTCGTTGGTCGCGAACGACAATTGCGCGAACTCGAGAATGCTTTTGCCGTTACCAAAGGCGGACAAACCGCGACGGTCTACCTTCACGGCAGCTCTGGAATGGGAAAGAGCGCGCTCGCTCTGCATTTTTTGGATGAGCTGCGCCAAAAGCACCCGGAGGTGGTCATCCTCGAAGGACGCTGCTACGAACGCGAGTCGGTTCCCTACAAAGCTCTGGATGGGGTGGTGGATAGCCTGACAAAATATTTGCTTTCGCTTCCTGAAGCTAAAGCCGAAGCACTGATGCCGCGCGAAGTGCTCGCACTCGCGCGTCTTTTTCCTGTAATGCTTCAGGTCGACGCCGTTTTCAATGCCCCACAACGCGAACAGGAGATTCCGGATCCCTTCACCCTCCGACGAAAAGCGTTTGCGGCCCTGCGCGAACTGCTCGGGCGCATATCCGACAGACAGCCGTTGGTGCTTTACATCGACGACCTTCAGTGGTCTGACGCCGATAGCACCACATTGCTGGAAGATCTACTTCGTCCGCCGGATGCGCCGCCGCTGTTGCTGATCTCAAGCTTTCGCAGCGAAGACGTGCAGACGAAACCCTTCCTGAGGTCGCTGCTCGAAAAGACGGGAAGCGAGAATTGTCGCGAAGTCCTGGTGGGCGCGCTTTCAAAAACGGAATCCTATGCGATGTTGCATGATTTGCTGGGATCCAGCGCTTCGCTGCTCGAGCCCTTCTCCGATGCGATTCTCAACGAAGCGCGCGGAAATCCCTTTTTGCTGGAACAGCTGGCTCGCTACGCTGCTACCAGCGATCAAACTGCGACCACCGGAATCACTCTGGCCATCATGCTCGACTCCCGATTGCGCCACTTGCCAAAAGGCGCGCGACAGTTTGTTGATGCTCTGGCTGTTGCCGGACGTCCAATAAATCCGGAAGTCGCCTATCAAGCCGCAGAACTCAGAGGTGATGAACTCCCGCTCGTCAGTTCATTACGCGCTGCCCAGTTTCTGCGAACCGGCGGACCCGGACACACGCTCGAGCTTTATCACGATCGGATTCGCGAAACCATCGCCACTCAACTTGATTCGAAAAAGGTAACCCAGATCCATCGCCGGCTGGCCCAGGCACTCGAAGCCCGCGGCATCGACGATCCGGAAGCACTCTTTGAACATTATCTCGGCGCCGGCGAAAGAGTGCGGGCCGCGACGCATGCTGCCGTGGCTGCCAGAAAAGCGGCGAGTGCGCTCGCTTTCGATAGAGCGGCCGGCTTTTATCGCCGCGCCCTGGAACTGGCGCCAGCGCGGGGTGCTGAGCTGGTCGATCTCAAGCGCGGACTCGCCGACGCCCTGGTCAATGCGGGACGCCTGGCTGAAGCTGCGCAAACATATCTTGAAGTGGCCCAGGTGACCTCGGCGCATCACAGCCTCGACTTCAAACGACGCGCGGCCCAGCAATTACTAATGTGCGGTCACATCAATGAAGGTTTGGACTTGATTCGCTCCGTGCTCGCGGCGGTAGGTTTGAACTATCCCGCCGGTCCAAAGCGCGCTCTGCTTTCAGTGATCCTCAGCCGTCTCCAAATCCGTTTGCGTGGCCTGAAGTTTACCGAGCGTGATGCCAGCCAGATTCCCGAATTCGATCTCGTGCGTGTGGACACCTGTTTCGCGGTAGCAGCCGGCTTGGGTTGGGTTGACCTCATTCGTGGCGCCGACTTCCAAAGCCGGCATCTGTTGCTAGCGCTTCGAGCCGGCGAGCCCTATCGCGTGGCGCGCGCCATGGCTTTCGAAGCAGCCTATATTGCTTCACGCGGCGGGTCTACAAGCGAGCGCGCCGTTCAGATTGCGCGTCAGGCGGAGGAGCTATCACAGAAGGTTGGACACCCACACGCCATCGGACTCTCGATTTGGGCCAGGGGCGTTAGCGCCTATCTTGTCGGTCACTGGAAGGAAGCTGCCGATCTCTGTGAACGAGCGGCGGAGGTTTTGCGGGATCAATGCACCGGTGTGACGTGGGAGCTCACAATCGCGAACCGGTTCTTGCTGAGTGCACTGTTATTTCGTGGAGAAATCGCCGAGGTTTCCCGGCGCGTTCCGGTTCTTCTTGCGGCCGCCCTCGAACAGGGGAACCTCTTCGCGGCCACCGACCTGCGCACACGTCTAAACCTTATCTGGCTGGCAGCCGACGACCCAACGCGCGCTCGCGCGGAAGTTATTGACGCATTGAAGTCCTGGCCGCATGAGGGTTTCCATCTTCAACACTACCTTTCGATGCAGGCTCTTGGCCAGATCGAAATGTATACCGGAGACACCGAGGTTGCTTACAAGCACATCCAGGGACAGTGGAAAGCCCTGCATCAATCGATGCTGTTTCGCATTCAGATTCTAAGAATCGACGCTATGCATCTTCAGGCTCGAGCCGCTCTCGCCAGTGCGCCCGGCAGCAACGAGAAAGCGCAACGGCTGCGAATTGCTGAGCGACTCGCGCAACAAATTGCCAAAGAGCGCGTCGCGTGGTCAACACCTTTTATTACGATAATTCGCGCCGCCATAGCATGGCAACGTGGTGAAACCGCGAACGCTACTGAATTGCTCACCGAGGCGGTGAACGGTTTCGATGTGTCTGATCTCGGTCTTTATGCGGCGGCAACCAGGCGGCGGTTGGGTGAAACGCTTGGTGGTGATCGCGGTCGCGAGCTTATTGCCGAAGCCAATGCCTGGATGCTCAATCAAAACCTTAAGAATCCCGTGGCCATAACGCGCACCATGACACCCGGCTTTGATGCGACTTAGTTGAGATGGACACTCGCAAAACGGTTAGGCCACGTCGATCGCTTCGTGCTGAGGTCGTATCCCAAACCAGTCGCGGGTTCCTCTGGTCATTGCAATGGCCGTCCGAATAAAGAGTCTGGAAAAAAAACCTAGCCTGGTTTTGCGGACGTTATCGGCAGCGATGCCCTGAGGAAAAAACGAAACGAATGCCAAACATGCCACGGCATAGGCCACCTTTCCCCCCAGAGGCATTGCGCCTATGGCGCCATGACGCGTGCGCTTGATAATCGCTTTCAGGTGATAAAAGCTGCGCCAACTTTCATGCACCTCCTTCTCCAGGTCGGCAACCGCTATGGTTGGATGTTTGATAGCAATATCGGTGTGGTCATAGTCGAGCCAAAACTTATCCCGCACCATTTGCACCGCGTGTTTCGGCACGTAGTCAACCTGATCGCGGTTTTCCCAGTCGCGGATCATTTCATGGTAATCCTTGGTTCCGGGATATACGCTAAAGATTGGAAATTGGGCAAAGGCTGTGCCTGAAGCCATTGCGAATTCGCGCATGGTCCGCAGCGTGGACACCGTGTCAGTCTCGAGCCCGTTAATAATCGAGGCAAGAACCAGGATACCGTGCTTCTGGATCTTTTGAATCGCCTCAACCATGTGCTCGCCCACCGGGTTCCAGGTTTTGTTAGCCGTCTTCAAGCCTTCTTCCGTGAACGATTCCACGCCGATTAAGGCTGCGCGGAGTCGCATCTTGTTGTACATGGCGTCCAGGTATTCATCGTCGCTGATACATTCCGCCGTCATTTGAGTGAACGCGTAGAGCGACTTGGGAACCCGTCGATCGTACTCTTCAAATAACTTCAGTCGATCTTCCCGGACACTTGCAAGCAAGGCTTTAGTTTGCGGGTTCTTTTCCCTGGCGATACGGCCCAGCGTAGCGGGCGTGAAGTTGTCGTCCGCGAAAAAGATGTAACGAAGACCCATAGCATGAAGCTCGTTTGCCTCCTCGATAATCTGATCGTTCAGATGCATGCGTGGCGTTCGGCCATCAGTCACCCAAACCGAGCAAAAGCTACAATTCTCAGGGCAGCCCGCGACGGTTTGAATGGAACCCATCAAGTACTTGCTTGGATCGAGAAGATCCCAACGAGCTTTCGCCATCAGCTCGCCAGGCACTCTTCCTCCGTCATAGATGCGTTGCAGCCTGCCCAAAAGCGCGTCCTCGACGATTTTGCTCCAGATCAGATCACCGCCGCCCCTAACGACGGCGTCAGCTCCCATTTCCAACGGTTCTTCCGGGAAGATGGTGGGGTGGATGCCGCCGACGATCACTGTTGCTCCGCGCTTCTTTGCCTCGCGGATTACGCGGTAACCCGGCCGGCAATTCCCGGTGTGGATTCCGACACCGACGATGTCACCCGGCGCAACATCTTCAGGATTAAACTGAGTAACCGGTTCATCGATAACGACTGGGTCGCCAACCAACTCGGTGGGCGTTGCGCCCGCAATCACATAAAGCCACCGGGGGGTGATGACGCTGTAGCCGATGGTCGCATTTGCGGGGTTTACTATGATGACCTTGGTCATAACGCATTCTCCTTTTCAGTTGTGCGTATTGATGGTCGCATTTTGAGAACCGATTCTTTTGCAAGCCGTCACTTAAGACTCGCTGCTTATTCTTTTGGTAGTAAAGAGCCGGACCGCAAGAAACGCGAAGGTAAGAAAACGAGCTTTCGAAAACTGTCCTCGGCTGCGAGTTCATCCGGAGCCGGGGATCTGGGTTGTTGGAGTATTCCCACACGGCTTGTCTTACACTACGAGCCCGTCAGTCGGGATTCTCGGTCGTAGTCTAAAACCTCTTGCCCCTGGTCTATGAGAACGTCAAGTTGGAATGCGTTAATGAAATGACTTGATGGTGGATTGACGCTGGTTGCCGAACTCAATTGACGGAAGCCATTCTGCGTTTCAGGCAGCCATGTCGATCACTTCTTCGATTGGTTCGCGCCGCTGGGGCCGTATCCCCCAGTCATAAGTCCTTCTGGTTATGCGTATCGCCGCGCGGACAGAAAGCCTGGCAAATAAACCCAGTTTGGTCTTGCGCACGTTGTCCGCAGCAATGCCACCGGGATACAGGGAGGCGAATACCAAACAAGCCACGCCGTAGAAAAGCCTGCTGACGAGAGGCAGTGAGCTCATGGGTCCATTCCTAGTCCGCGCTACTATCTCTTTCAGACTATAGAAGTTACTCCAACTCTGTTGCGCCTCTTTCATGAGGTCTGCAGTCGGTATCGTGGGATGTTTGACTGCGACATCAGTATGGTCGTAGTCGAGCCAGAACTTATCACGAACGATTTGCACCAGGTGTTTCGGGACGTAGCCAGCCTGATCGCGGTTTTTCCAGTCACGCATCATCTCGTGATAATCCTTCGTCCCTGGATAAACGCTATAAAGCGGAAACTGGGCGAACGCGGTACCGGAGGCGTTCGCGAATTGTCTCATGGTGCGTAGTGTCTCCAGGGTATCACTCTCGAGCCCGCCAATAATAGAGGCCAGAACCATGATCCCGTGACTCTGAATCTTTTCAATCGCCTCAGCCATCTTTTGGCCCACCGGGTTCCAGGTCTTGTTTACATTCTTTAATCCCTCTTCCGTGAACGACTCCACTCCGATCAATGCTCCGCGCAGGCGCATCTTGCTGTACATAGCGTCCATGTATTCGTCGTCACTCACGCATTCCGCGGTCATCTGGGTAAAACCATAGAGCGCAGGAGGGCCAGCCTTATCGTACTCATCGAAAAGTTTAAGTCGATCCTCACGTACGCGTTCGAGGTTGGCCCGGGTCGCCGGGTTTGTTTCCCTGGCGATGCGAGCCAGAGTGGCAGGAGTAAAGTTGTCGTCAGAGAAAAAGACGTAACGGAAACCCATGCCGTAAAGCTCGTTTGCTTCGTCGATAATCTGATCGTTCAAATGCAGACGTGGAGTGCGGCCATCAGTTACCCAAACCGAACAGAAGCTGCAATTCTCAGGACAACCCGCCACGGTCTGGATGCAGCCCATCAAATATTTGTTTGGATCCAGCAGATCCCAACGCGCCTTCACCATCAGTTCTCCGGGGACGCGCCCGCCATCATAAACGCGCTGCAGCCGGCCCAGGTGAACGTCCTCTAAAATATCTTTCCAAATGAGATCAGCATTTCCCTTAACAACCGCATCAGCCCCCATCTCCAAAGGTTCTTCCGGGAAAATGGTAGCGTGAACGCCGCCCACGATTACCGTGGCTCCGCGCTTCTTGGCCTTACGCACTACTCGATAACCCGGCCGGCAATTTCCGGTATGGATTCCGACACCGACGATATCACCGGGACCAACCTTGTCAGCATCAAACGCCGCTACCGGTTCGTCGATAATGACTGGATTGCCCGCAAATTCAACCGGCGTTGCGCCTGCGATGACAAATAGCCACCGGGGGGTGATCACGCTGTAGCCGACGGAAGCGTTTGCCGGGTTTACTAGTATCACCTTACTCATGACGCATTCTCCTTTTCAGTTATGCGCATATTGATCGTCCGGCGCCGAACGTAGCTAATATCAGAGCAAAAGTGCCAGTTGAGGAATCCTGAGTGGATAAGCGAGGATCAGACATGCCTCAGAAAACGCGCCCAGCGTAATCTCACTAAGCAACACTGTCAATACCAACAGGCTACCAGGTGATGATGCCAGACCAGCAGGGCCGCAGGACGTCCCAAGGGCATAAAGGGCCATTAGAGAATCTCCCCACGGTTTCCTATCGATCAGCTTGCGAGGCCAGGTCTTTGAGGGCGTCGGAGAGCCGGGCGCAGATGTTTCCCGCGGCCACTGAATACTGACGGAAGTCAAAAGTGTTCACAAATGCCACGCCCAGGCTGGCTGAGGTGAGAAGGATTTCATCTGCTTCGGCCAGATCGGCCAGTTCAAACACACCCTCAATCACAGGAATAAACTGTTTCGCCGCCAATTCAATGGCCGCGGCCCTTGTTATGCCCGCAATGGCGCCAGTGCTGAGGGCCGGCGTATGAAGGGTGCCATCCTTGACCCAAAAAATGTTAGCCATCGTCGCGGAAACGATCTCGCCGCGCTCGTTAAGCATTACAGCTTCGTCAAAATCTCTCCCTTGCGCCTCTTCCCACGAAAGCACCTGCTCCAGATAATTTAGGCTCCTGATTCCGACGAGCGGCGAAAACGTGTTGAAGCGAAAAGGTGAAACAGCCAGCGACATTCCCGCGGGAGAAACCTTCTGCGCTTCGCTGGTCATGATCAGCAGGTCAGTCTTGCGAGCGTCCTCCTTTTTTGGCTTCCAAACGTCACGTCCGCTTCGCGCCAACAGGATTACTCGGGCGCGCCCGTTTCGCACCTGGTTGACAGCGACGAGTTTACTAACGGCTTCACCAACACTGCGTTCATTCGCTCCGGAGCAATCGATTTTCAGTTTTTCCGCATGATCCTTGAGTCGTCGCCAATGTTCCGGCCACAAGAAGGGATTGCCGTTGTGGATCGCCACTGTCGTAAACACTCCGCGGCCATACAACATCGCTGACGAGACAGGTGCCACGCGCGCCTTCGTCGCCTCGAGCATTACTTTGTTGAGATAAATTACGGGGTGCACAGTCGGGGTCTCGCCTGTAGTTAGAGTTCAAGCTTTATTAGCTTGTCTTTTCGGTCAAGGGCGCAAACTAAAGTTTGAACTCTAAACTTCTTGCCTACTCTCTACCCGCGGCCATCACTTCAGCCGCGAGCTTTTTGGAGAGAGAACTGCGCCAAATGTCTTCCATTACGCTAACTTCAGCGGAGACGAATTCTTCTTCGCCGAGTTTTATTCGCAGTCTGCTGCCGCTGACGTGACCGATTACTGTGCAGGGACACTGCTCGCGCGCGGCAATATTTTCTATGGCAGCGCGCGAAGATGCCGGGAAGCTAACGATGATTCGCGACGGTGACTCGCTGAAGAGCACACTTGCCGCCGGCAGCGAAGCAGGCTGCAACCCTGACAAGCTAATCTCGGCGCCGATAGCCGAGCGGTTCAGCGAAGAGAAACAACACTCAGCCAGAGCTACCGTTAGCCCGCCATCGGAGCAGTCGTGAGCGGAAGCCAGCAAGCCTTCCTCCGCAGCCTCCAGACAAATATTCTGCACGGCGCGCTCCGCTTGCAAATCGATCCTGGGAACCGTGCCACTGGCTATCAATTCTTCAGTCGCCAGACCATCGACAACGGCGGCATATTCGCTAAGCGAGAGATCATCCCCGGTCGTCCCAAGCAAAGCAATTACGTCTCCTGCTTGTTTGAATCCGGGTTGCACCACCCGGCGCACGTCTTCAACCAGGCCGATCATCCCAATCACAGGCGTCGGAAGAATTCCCCGTCCTTCGGTTTCGTTGTAGAACGAGACGTTACCGGAAACTACGGGCGTATTGAATACACGGCAAGCTTCGGCCATGCCATCTATAACTTCGGAAAACGACCACATTACTTCCGGCCGTTCGGGTGATGCGAAGTTGAGGCAGTTTGTGACCGCTAGTGGGCGCGCGCCAACGCAGACCACATTGCGAGCTGCTTCGGCGACAATCAGTTTGGCGCCTTCGCGAGGGTTCGCGGCGCAGTAACGCCCATTACCATCGAGCGACATAGCCAGCGCGCGGCGAGTTTCCTTGATTCGCACCACGGCTGCGTCCGCGCCAGGCAAGACGGCGGTGTTGGTTCTGACCATGTGGTCGTATTGCCGGTAGACGAATTGTTTGGAAGCGAGGTTCGGAGAAGCCAAAAGCGCAAGCAACGCATCATTGTGGTTCTGATCTTTGTTCTTTGTACTCTGGACTTTGGTCTTGGGACTTTGGTCTTTGGACCTTGCGCCAGGGTCGCGCATTGGCCGCTCATACAATGGCGCTTCGTCCGTCAGCGCGGAGACGGGGATGTCGGCCACCGTATCACCTTCGTGAATTACGCGCATGTTATGACCTTCACGCACACGACCAATCACTACTGCGTCGAGATCCCACTTGCGAAAGATGTCGATCACTTCCCGTTCGCGTCCCGAATGGGCGACGATGAGCATTCGCTCCTGCGACTCGGAGAGCAACATCTCATAGGCCGTCATGCCTTCTTCACGTTGCGGCACCAAAGACAGATCGATCTCCACGCCTGTGCCCGCGCGCGCAGCCATCTCACATGAAGAAGAAGTGAGGCCGGCAGCGCCCATATCCTGAATTCCGGCCACCGCGCCGCTACGCATCGCTTCAAGACAAGCTTCGAGCAACAGCTTCTCGAGAAACGGATCACCAACTTGTACGGTGGGGCGCTTGGCGAGCGCTTCGTCGTCAAACTCGGCCGAGGCCATGGTCGCGCCATGAATGCCATCGCGTCCCGTCTTGGCGCCCACGTAAAGGATGGGATTGCCAACGCCGGTCGCCTTGCCGAAGAAAATCTGGTCCCGGCGCACCAGGCCGAGCGCGAATGCGTTTACGAGCGGGTTGAGTGCATAAGCATCATCGAAAGCGACCTCACCGCCTACTGTGGCAACTCCAAAAGCATTGCCATAATGCGCGATGCCGCCCACGACGCCGGCGAGGAGTGAGCGGTTACGCCGTCCGTGTTTAGGGTGATCCAGCGAACCAAATCGCAGACTGTTCATCGAGGCAATCGGTCGCGCGCCCATGGTGAAAACATCGCGCAGAATTCCCCCAACCCCAGTCGCGGCTCCCTGAAATGGCTCGATAAATGAAGGGTGATTATGTGACTCGATCTTGAAGGCAGCACACCAGCCGTCCCCCACATCGACGATGCCGGCATTCTCGCCCGGCGGCACGATGATGTGCTCACCGGTAGTGGGCAAACGGCGTAAGTGAATGCGCGAAGACTTATAGGAACAATGCTCAGACCACATCACCGAGAAGATACCCAGCTCAACGAACGTAGGTTCGCGGCCCATGAGCGACTCGATACGTTGAAACTCTTGCGGAGTGAGATTGTGAGCAGAGACTACTTCTGGTGTGATGGGTTGCATAAATAGTAGGCAGTAGGCAGAAGGCAAAAAGCAGAAGGCAGAAAGGAGAAAGCAGAAGGCAGGAAAAGTTTTGAGTTCGGGGCCAGCTTCGAAAATCTGAGATCTCGCTGTCGGGTGTCAATCTGCCTACTGCTTAGTGCCTTCTGCCCTCTGCTCTTTACTGCCTACTAGTTTTTCGATGGCGGCGCGCAATTCATCCGCCGGGACGCGGCCAAAATGTTTGTAAACCACCTCGCCTTTGTTGTTGTAGAGAAACGTTGCCGGCAAAGCGCCGCCCCACTCGCGATCCACGGAGTTGATCGCCGGTTCCGGGTCAGCTACGTTCAAAAGGTAAACGGGCATCTTGGCTCTCATCTCCCGCAGAAACTTCGGAACTGCGGTATTAATATCCGCCAGGTCATCGAGAGTAATGGCGATGAAGTCAAGTCCCTTCGTTCGATACTGGTTGTCGATTTTCACCAGATCAGGAAACTCGTCACGACAGGGATCACACCACGTAGCCCAAAAGTTGACCAGCAGCGGATGGCTGCCGTCTCGCTTCAACAGGTTCTGCATCTCTTCAGCATTAATCGCGCGCGCTCGCGCGTTGCGTGTCGGAGTGGGGTCAACGTGGGCCTTGCGGCCCAATGGTGTTGTTGGAGCAGTACGCGATTGCGCCGGCGCCGGACAAGCGAGAAACAAACCGCTTAGGCACGCGACAAAGGCAATAACAAACGGAAAGAACTTCGTCCTTGTAGTCATCAAAAGCGACATTTATTCGACACGCTTGATGGAACAGCCAAACGCGTTAGCGGTAGTTTTCGCGACCGGTTTTCCGGCAAGAGTTGCTTCTAACGCGTCGCGCAATTCAGTGGAGTTGACCTGTGACAGGTCGCGACTGTTGTCTATCCGGCCGTGATAGATGAGTTTGTTGCGGGCGTCGAGGAAATACGCTTCAGGCGTCCTGGTGGCGCCCAACGCATCGGCAATCTTGTTTCCGCTGTCCTTGAGAATCGCGAAAGTGAGATGTTTCTCGGCGGCGTGGGCTTTGACATCCGGGGCGAGCTCAGCAACGTTTGAGTTGATGCCAACCACATTGATGCCGCGGGCTTTGTAATCCTGGGCGAGTTTTTCCATCCGCTCGTTGTAGGCATTGGAAACCGGACACTGCACCGCGATGAAAATCAGGACCGTGCCGTTCTTGCCCTTGAGCGAACTAAGCGAATGATCTTTTCCGTCAACGTCAGGCAACGTGAAATCTACAATAGTGGCGCCAATCGCAGGCGGCGCGGGAACATCGGCAATAGTAGTGCGTGCATTTCCAGCAATGGCGATGGCCACCAGGGCAATGATCAACGAGATAACGTGTAGCTTTTTCATGAGTAGTTACTCTTTCAGAAAGTGATAGAAAATGAACCAAAGTAATGGGGGATCTGAAACCGAAAGATTATCAGTCTGGGAAGAGTCGTGGCAAGCGAAGGAAGTGACTGGAAGTAGTATCAGAACCGGGAGCGGTAGCGACCGGCCAAACACTCAACCTTGGCTAACATTACTTGGGTCCTGCGAGTTGCGATTGAATATTTCCGCTCTCAAGTTGAGTGTTTGGCCGGTCGCTCCCGGTTCTGATAGTGAGCGGCGATGACGAGCAGCAGCAACGTTGTGGTGACGAGAGCTGAAAGCAGGCAGAACTGACAGAAGTGGCCGATGACGAATGCTTGCAGGTAAAGCAGCCAGAGGGTCGTCAGAAACATTGCACCGACGATAGGGGTAAGTAACCTTCCGAGACCTCCATAACCAAAAGCGGCAAGCGTGGCGAGACTAAAGACTGTGAAGTAAGCGATAGCGCCGATCGCCGCGAGCGGAACACCGCGTAGCGTCGCGTATGGACTCGAAAGAACCTCTGAGCAACCTGAGACTAGGGTGCAGCGAACGCTGCGGCCGGAAAGGTGCTCCACTGTCAAATAAATCGAGTCTGCCAGCCCGATGAGTGAAACGACAGCCGCAACTCCGTAGAGCACTGATGCTCGTCGATTGCTGCTTGCCTGGTTGATTTCGTTTGGATTGGTCACGCTACTTCGGGATAGGTAACAGGAAGCGGATGGGCTGCGCTCTGGCGCCGGCGCCGCCGCTCCAAGGTCCCGGACTGCCTACGGATGGGCGGCTAGTTCGCCGTTAATGAGTGCTTTTAGTTTGTTGGGCTCGAGAGATTCGAAGGGCACTTCGCGGCCATTGAGAAATACTGTGGGTGTGCCCTTCACCCCCAGCGAATGGGCGCGCTTCCCATCCAGAAAGATACGTCGTTCAACTATTTCACTGGTGTTGTCGCGCCTGAACTGCTCCACATTCAGGCCAATCTTAGTGGCATACCCATCAAAGATCGGGCGCACATCAAAAGCCTCATGCCAGGATTTTTGATTTTCATAAATCATGTCATGCATTTCCCAAAACTTGCCCTGCAGTCCGGCGGCTTCGGCGGCACGTGCAGCAGCGAGGGCGTGCACATGAGTAGGCACCAGCGGAAACTCACGAAAGATTATTCGCAGCCTCGCTTGACCGAACTCGCCTTCCAGATTTTTTAGGATTGGGTGTAGCAGGCCACAAGGTGGGCACTCGAAATCGCCAAACTCTTCGAGCGTGACCGGCGCGTTTTGACTTCCTAACGCATGCGGCGGTTCGGCGCCGGGTTCACCCGGATTCGCTGTGCTTCCCGTATTCGGCAGAGGAGATACACTGGAAACTGGTGTGGCACCGGGAGTCTCGGCAGTTGAGCGCTGGAAATACCGGAACATTAGTAAACCTGCTCCCAGCGCCAGGGCGATGATGACAAACGGAAGGACGCGTTTCATTTTTTGTTCAAATGATTTAGCCAGAATTTGTAGGTCAACTTAGGCAAAGCGCTCAAGCGACGGCCGCCAGCGTGGCAGCCAGCGAGCGAAAGATGTCTCGTCCATCGCTCGAGCCGAGCAGCTCTTCGCAGGCCCGTTCGGGATGCGGCATTAGTCCTAAAACGTTGCGCGAGGGATTACAGATACCGGCAATATTATCGCGTGAGCCGTTTGGGTTTGCCGCGTCAGTGACATTTCCGTCCTGGTCGCAGTAACGAAAGACGATCCTGTCTTCCTGCGTCAGCTCTGCCAGCGTCGAATCGTCACAGACGTAGTTTCCCTCCGCATGGGCGATCGGAATTCGTAGCACCGAGCCTGGAGTCATTTCGTTGGTGTAAGGTGTGTCTGAGGTTTCAACGCGGACAAAGACGTGTTCGCAAATGAAGTGTAAATCGCGGTTGCGGATCAGGGCGCCCGGCAAGAGTCCCGCTTCACAAAGAATCTGAAAACCATTGCAAATCCCCAGGACGAAACGGCCGGTTGCGGCAAACTTCTTCACCGATTCCATCACCGGCGAAAATCGCGCCAACGCACCGGCCCGCAAGTAGTCGCCATAGGAAAAGCCGCCGGGAATAATCAAGGCGTCGTAAGAATTCAGATCTGTATCGCGATGCCAGATGAAATCCACCGGCTGGCCGACCTGTTTTGAGATCACGTGATAAGCATCGTGATCGCAGTTTGAGCCCGGAAAAACTATGATTCCAAACTTCACCCTTCAATCTCCACGCGGTAATCTTCTATTATTGGATTGGAAAGAACTTCGCGCGCCATGCGAGCCACGGATTCGCGTGCTTGCTCCTCATTGGCTGAATCCTGGAGAGCAATCTCAAAATATTTACCCTGGCGAACGTCCGCGATTCCCGTGAAGCCAAGCAGCTCGACGGAATGCTGTATGGCTTTCCCCTGGGGATCAAGAACGCCCGGTTTGAGGCTAACGAAGACTTTTGCTTTCATATTCCTTTAAATCGCTCCCGATTTGCTCTTCATACTAAAACATAACATTGCTTCATGTGTAACTAATAGCATACTATCTCGGCCCGCGAGCTTTGTATTCGATATCTAACTTTCAGACAACCTAAAATCAGGAGAACTGTAAACTATGCAGAACCCGCCTCCCGCTCTGGCTGGTAAATCGAGCACCGGCCTTGACGAGAATGTTGCCGCTCTACTTTCCTACATACTTGGTTGGGTCTCCGGCCTAATCTTTTTCCTAATCGAAAAAGACAGCAAGCTGGTGCGCTTTCACGCGATGCAGTCAATACTGTTCAATGTTCTTGTATTGGTGGTGGCCATCGTGCTGTGGATCGTCTTCGGTGTCCTCGTTGTTATCCTGTCTCAAATCGCAAACGCTATTGGAGCCCTGGTCGGCCTTTTGGCCTTTCTCCTCTGGGCAGCGTTCGCAATCATTGCGCTAATCGCCTGGATTCTTTGCATGGTGCGAGCTTATCAGGGGAAGTTCTTCAAGTTGCCCTTTATCGGTGACTTTGCAGAGAAGATTGCCAACAAATAGTCAGACGCGCCACCATCAGGGACGTTTTGAGGCGCGGCGTTAGCAGGGGCTGAACTTTTCGTTTAGCCCTCTCTAAGCGTCAGGATTCAGCCAAAAACCCTGTCAAAGATCCGGTCGACATTTCGTAAATAGGTGTCGAGCTTGAATACCCCCTCGATCTCCGAGGCGGATAGATGCGATTTGACCTGCGCATCTTCCTTCAGCAGTTCCTCAAAATCTTCGTCAGTCTCTAAAACCTTCATCGCATTTCGCTGCACCCATTCATAAGCGGTTTCGCGTGAGACGCCTTTTTGCGTTAGCGCCAGCAGGAGCTGTCCGCTGAAGACCAGACCATTCGTCAAGTGCAGGTTCTGCAGCATGCGCTCAGGGTAAACCACAAGCCCGGCAATGAGAGACGCCGCCTTATGAAGGATGTAATCAAGAGCGATGCTGGAATCCGGCAAGACCACGCGCTCGGCGGACGAGTGTGAAATGTCGCGCTCGTGCCAAAGGGCAACGTTTTCGAGACCGACCAGACTGTTGGCCCTGATGATGCGGGCCATGCCGCAGATGCGCTCCGATATGATTGGATTTCGTTTGTGAGGCATTGCGCTCGAACCCTTCTGGCCCACAGCGAAACGCTCCTGAGCTTCGTAAACTTCCGTCCGCTGCCAGTGGCGAATGTTGAGGGCAAACTTGTCGAGCGATGACGCAATGATGGCCAGGGTGCACAGGTATTCAGCATAGCGATCGCGCTGGATTATTTGCGTGGATACGGGCGCGGGCCTCAGGCCAAGCCGCGCGCAAACTTTCTCCTCAACTTCCGGATCGAGCAGCGCAAATGTTCCCACGGCGCCGCTGATTTTCCCGACAGCCACGGTTTCGCGGGCGCGCTGCAATCGCTCTCGATTGCGGCGCATCTCGTCGTACCAGAGCGCAAACGTCAAACCAAAAGACGTGGGTTCAGCATGGATGCCGTGAGTGCGGCCAATCTGCGGAGTTTGCTTAAACTCAAACGCCCGGCGCTTCAGCACCTCCATGAGCGCCTCGACTTTCGCGAGCAGAAAGTCGCAGGCATCGCGCAATAAGAGCGCGTTAGCAGTGTCCACGACATCGGAAGAAGTCAGGCCGTAGTGAACGAAGCGCGCGGCTTCGCCGATGTTTTCGGCGAGGTTGGTCGTGAAGGCGATGACGTCATGGTTAGTGGTCTTCTCAATCTCGTTTATTCGCGCAACTGAAAATTTGGCCCGCGACTTAATCTGCTCCAGTGCATCCCGGGGAATTGTTCCCATCTCCGCATGCACTTCGCAGACAGCCAGCTCTACCTCGAGCCACTTCTGGAATTTGTTCTGTTCACTCCAGAGCGAGCCCATTTCAGGTAATGTGTAACGTTCGATCATTTAACAGTTTGGAGTTCCGAGTTTCGAGTTCAGCGGTTCAGGTTCGATGCTCTAACTCGGAACTCGGAACTCACTTAAGAGCAGTTGAGTTAACAAAATATCGAGCCAGGAGCCAGCGGCCATTGCGCTCGACCAAAGTGAAAGTTTCCATGCCTTCGCCATTCTGAAACTTCGTTCTGTAAGTAACGATATATGCCCGACCTTGCAAAGGTCCGCTGGAGTTCTGCTGTTCAGTCGCCGATTGCAACGTTCGATTCTCAACTGCGCCAAGCTTTGTTCGCAGAGTCTTGAAGGCGGCAATTGACTGTTCAAGCGTCGCGTCCTGACGCCAGAGCTCTGAAGCCTCGTTGTAGATCTTGTCATAACGCTCTGCCGCGATCTCGTCGTTTATGGTGCCAATTGCCGATTCCACTTCAGGCGGGATCCCTCGCCCTTCCGGATTTGCCGCGCAAGCAAAACTCAATAGCGAGAGGAAGAGAAGTAGCGACGAACACACAAGCGAAAACGGAATCGGTATTGAACGCGGGACAACAGGCACTGAAGCCGCCGACTTCATCCTTCCGCCTTCATCCCTCATCCCTCCCTTATACCTCGATCCACGGAGTTGGCTCCCTGGGAAACGACAGGCTGACCTGCGTGTCGGCATGAAAAAGTGGGTAACGTTCCTGCAGGGCAACTTCCGCTGAAATCTTCGCAAGGTAAGGATTGTTCGCGCGCTGAGAAAGATGCGCCAGCACAAGATATCTCGCGACCCCATCAAAGCTGTCACGAATCCAGTCAGCCACGTCTTCGTTCGACAGATGACCAAGGCGCGAAAGAATTCGCTGTTTCAATTCCCAGGGATAACTATCACAAGCCTTCAACATGTCGCGGCTGTGGTTTGACTCAATCACGACCGCGGCGCAACCGCGCAGCCGCTGGCTAACAAGTGTGGTGATGTGACCAAAATCCATCAAGGTGGCGATCTTCACACCCTGATGGGTCGCCGTGAATCCGAAGTTATCCACCGCGTCGTGCGGAATAGTAAAAGGATGGAAGTCGATCTCGCCGATGCGAAAGTCGCGGCTCGACTCTATCTGCTCAACCCGGTCCTGGAGCGCCCGGGCGCGCTTGCGTGGTTCTTCATCGTTAACGTTGTGGCGTTCGCTTATGTAGGCATCGCAAGTCTTGGCGGAAATATAGACTGGGCAGTTGACGATTCGAAGCAACACGCGCAAGCCGCCGGAGTGGTCGCCATGCTCATGCGTGACCAGAACCGCGTCGAGTTTCTGCACGTCTTCCCCAACGAGGGCGAGCCTGCGCGCTATCTCCCGGGCGCTCAGCCCGGCGTCAACGAGTACACGTGTGTCGCCCGCAACGATCAAAACCGCATTGCCAGTTGATCCGCTGCCGAGAACGGTAAGTTTCATGTTAAGGAATTAGAACTATGAACCGCGCTACTAAGAAAGGTGTAGAAAGAAACTTTAGCATTTAATAACGGAAACGGCTACCGACATTCAGCGTAACGCAAACTGTTAGTTTGTGTCGGCGTGGTGGGTCAGTTTGATATATAAGAGACGCACGCCATGCAGAACCGAGCGCGGTAGCGCCGGATGCAAGAGTCAATTTCAACGCACGCCATGCAGAACCGAGCGCGGTAGCGCCGGATGCTAAAGTCAACTTCAGCGTAATGATGCAGAACCGTGCGCGGTAGCGCCGGATGCTAAAGTCAACTTCAACGTACGCCATGCAGAACCGAGCGCGGTAGCGCCGGATGCTAGAGTCAACTTTGGCGTAGTGATTTTACGAGGATTGGCGGAAGAGACTTGTTACAGGCAGCACCTATTAATTTCCAGCCTTCGCTTGTGCGGATGCTGCCACTGGGCAAATGTTTGAAGTTGACTTTAGCATCCGGCGCTACCGCGCTCGGTTCTGCATGGCGTGCGTCTCTTACTTATCAAACTGACCCCTACCGGATGTCGTTTGGTTCTCGTAACGCAAACTGTTATTGCGAACTCTCAGCACGAACCTATCGCGGGTTGCAATCGGCTTGCCGCCACAGGTAGTGGATCAGTTTAGCGTGGGGATTCTTTGGAGAACCGAGCGCGGTAGCGCCGGTAGAGTCAACTTTGGCGTAGTGATTATACGAGGATTGGCGGAAGAGACTCGTTACAGGCAGCACCTATTAATTTCCAGCCTTAGCTTGTGCGGATGCTGCCACTGGGCAAATGTTTGAAGTTGACTCTAGCATCCGGCGCTACCGCGCTCGGTTCTGCATGGCGTACGTTGAAGTTGACTTTAGCATCCGGCGCTACCGCGCATGGTTCTCCAAAGAATCCGACCTCCCCCACGCTAAAATGGCGCTAGTCGGGTTGCGCTATGGCTGCATCGCCTGTCTCCGCATCCGTGACCGCGACCGCTTCAATCTCGATGAGCAGGTCATCAAGGGCGAGCGTCGACACGCCAAGCCACGTGCTCGCCGGCATCCGCCCGGTCGCGAACGTGCTGCGCAAGGCAGAACCGATTACCGCCGCGTGATCTGGCCGGTAGTCTTTGACGTAGACGCCCAACCGCACGACATCCGCGGGCGTCGCTCCGGCCGCTACGAGCGCCTTGCTGAGATTCTGCAGCGCTACTTGAGCCTGTCGACCCAAATCGCCCTGCCCGACGACATTGTTGTCCGCATCGACAGCGACCTGCCCCGATACATAGACCGTACGCGTCGAGCCTGTCCGGACCACGACGACTTGTGAGAACGAGTCGCTCCAGTTCGGCAGGTCTGCAGGGTTCAGATAATCCTTTGTCATTGGTATCGCGATCCATTCCGCCAGATCCGTAAGCAACCGAACGCTGGGCATGAGCCGCGCGCTCCTGCGCGTCGGCTCCATGCCCTTGTTGGGCGGCCGCCTATAGCCAGCGACGCACAGAAGCCTTATAGGGCAAGTAGTCCGACGGGAAACGGGTTTCCAAGTATTGCTCCTCTCGCGGGATGACCACGAACGACATCAGCGCCACCGCTGGAATGAGGGTGACGAGTAGCCAGAGACTGTTGACCCAGAATGCGACTCCGAACTGGAGTAGCGAGAAAGTCAGATAGATGGGATTGCGACTGTAGCGATAGGGCCCCGTGCGCACGATCGTGGTGGTGGGACGATTGCCCGGAATAGGCGTGCCAGCGGTCCGAAACGTGCGAACAGCGTAGAGAAACAGAGCGACGGCGACAAGCACTACAGCGCCCCCTAGTGGCATGCTCACGGCACGAGACACGAGCCGAACTGGCCATGCGAAATGCATTAACAGGCCCAGGGCGATTGCGCCCAAGTATACAAAAGGAGGCCGCATGATCCCGAGGTTGGCGACTTCCGGCACCATGCTTGTCTCCACCTTATCGCTGCGATCATCGCTTGCCATTATTTTGACTCCCGGAGGCGAGCGGCGCGCTGATCACGTTGAAGAAGACCAATAAGGATATTGCGGAATGTATGAATGCTATTCTCATCACATGAAAGATGCCGAACGAATAGATTTTGCCGCGGATCTGCGGCGCAAGTACGGATGGGGGTATTATGCGGCGTTCCCTACTTCAAATCTTTAGGCGTGAGCGATCAACAAGAAAGCCGTTGAGATTTCCGAGGGCGCCAAGCGCCAGCGATTCGCTGGTGAAAAACTCGCGGGCCACGCGCTGCAGATCATCCGCACCGGCAGCCTCGATCTTTTCAATGGTCTCGGCAGTGGAAATCCGACGGCCATGAATTATCTCCTGACGAGCCAGCGCGCTCACACGCGAACTGGAAGACTCAAGCCCGAGTAGTATCGATGAGATCGCCTGATCCTTTGCCAGCTTTAACTCTTCCTCGGAAATGGTCTCAGCCACCACGCGTCGCATTTCCGCCAACGAGAGATCTAGCACTTCATTCAGATGTTCTGGAGACGTGCCTGCATAGACGGTGAAGACACCGACGTCGGAAAACGTACTGCCGCCGGCTCCCACCGAGTAGGCAAGACCGCGCTCTTCCCGAATTATTTGCCATAGCCGGCTGGAGGTGCCACCACCTACTACCGATGCCAGCAAGCTGGCTGCATAACGATCCTTGCTTTTAGCGTCGGGCCAGGGAGTGGCGATGACGAGATGTGCCTGTTCGAGCTCCTTCTTCTGCTCGATAAGAATTGGGGCCGCCGGCAGAGGGCATTGTTCAGCCACATCGGATCGGCCCGACTCCGTCCTAGCCACGGAGTGAAACGAATTCTCAACCAGCTCTACCAAACGGTCGTGCTCAACATTTCCTGCCGCCGCGACCACCAGATTCGGGGCTGAAAACTCGCGCGCATGAAAGGCCGAAATTGTAGGCTGATCAAACGAAGAAATAGTTTCTTCGGTACCCTCAATTGGTCTGCCAAGTGAATGTCCGGGGAAATAAGCAGCGTTGAAGAGCTCTCCCAGCAATTCGTCGGGAGTGTCCTCAACCATTTTCATCTCTTCGAGGATGACCTTCTGCTCGCGTTCCAGGTCATTTTGATCAAAGCGGGGATGGGCCAGGAGATCGGCAAGCAGATCAAATGCCTCGGGCAGGCTTTTGTCCGCAACCTTTAGCGCGAAACCTGTCATCTCATGGGTAGTGAAAGCATCGAGATTTCCCCCAAGCCGGTCAGACTCGACGGCAATATCACGAGCCGTTCGACGCTGGGTCCCTTTGAAAACTGCATGTTCAATGAAATGGCAGATGCCGTTGAGTTCAGGCGCTTCGTGGCGCGCACCACGCCGCACCCAAATTCCGGCGGTTATTGACCGTAGCCCGGGCATATGCTCAGTCAAAACCGTAATGCCGTTGGATAGTCTGGTCGAACGAACTTCGTCAATCATGAGTTACAACAATCAAAACCGGCAGAAATTAAAGACAACTCTGCATCCTAGCACGCCGGAAACCGGCGGCAAAGCGGAGCCAAAGTCCAGGGTGATCAGCCGTCCTATTGCTTGACAGGGCTGTAATTATTGGCGGAAAATGCGAACTATTCAATGGTTCCGGTAAGTCTCCTGGCCTGAACCAGTTCGCCTTCTGCGGGTTTATGGCGAGGCTTGCCTTGTAGCTCTCGCGAAGGTGAGAATCTTTAGGGGAGACTTCTTCCTATTTTGCGCAAACCACAATCAAAGTCGATTGCTTCAAACGTTTCCTGCAGGAGACGTAAGGAGGTATCGTGAGATGAGAGTAGTTGGGAGAGTATCTAGGAAAACGGATTTAGGAAGAAGAGTACTAAGCCTTTTGCTACTTGCATTTTCGGCCGGGCTTTGCGTCCAGGTGCCAACTGCAAGCGCCAGCAGAGGAAACCTGGCGACGATTACCGGCGCCGTGCTCGACAATAAAGGCAATCCAGTATCAGGGGCGCTCATTTCTTTGCTTCGGGAGGGTGCGACTAAAGTCATCAAGCAGACGCGCAGCGATGCGACAGGTCGCTTCACCACGCGGGTCTCACCGGGCCGTTATGGCATCAGAGCTATTGCCGCAGGTTTTAACGAAGTCGTCTTTTCCTCTGTTGAGGTTCGCGCTTCCCAGGAACTTGTTTACCGTTTTAATCTTGAACCCGTTGGCTCTGGCAAGACTTTGCCCGAACGCCGCAAAGATCGCGACGACGTGAAATGGACCTTACGCTCGGCGCAGACTCGCCGTTCGATCTTCCAGGCACAAGAAGGCGAGGACGCCGACATCCAGGCAGCACTGGGTAGCGAAACAGCAGAGGCAGAGCCAACCAGCGACGGCGCTACCCAGGACAGCAGCGAGCCCTCAAACAAAAGTTCTAATAGCCGGGTTCAGGGAGTTGTCGAGACGTATTTTGCCGGAAACTCATATGGTCCCAGCTATCCGGGCCTTAATTTTGCCGTAGCAACCTCTCCTGGCGATGGCATTGAATTGGTCTTTGCAGGTCAAACAACTGCCAGCCCGAGTGCTCCCGAAAGATTTGAAGCCAGCACGCACCTGCGTGCCTTTCAAGGGCATCGGATGGGAATGAGCATTGGCGCTGTCCGGTTCGGCGCTGCCATGTGGGCCCCAGCGAAAACTAATGTAGATGGTCAATCCAGGCTTGGCCAGGTTTCAGTCCGAGCGATTGACGAGTGGATTGTTCGCGACGGGATAGTGGTCGTTCTTGGTCTCGACTACTCGCGTTTCATCGGGTCCGGTGGCGCCCGCTCAATCACTCCGCGCATTGGGATCCAATACGATGCGAACGCCCGTACGCGATTGAAAGCGGCTTATGCGCCCGGTGGGGAAGAAGACAGCGTTCAGAGCATGGCGATCTTTGAAGACACTCAAGTTGCTTTCAGAGAAGCCGGCAAGCGGCCGATTGCCTTCGTTGACGGTCGCGCGGTGATGGATCGTAGCCACAGACTAGAGTTTGGCGTCGAAAGAGTTATCGACAATAAATCCAACCTCGAAGGCACTGCTTTCTTCGATACCACTTCGGGACGTGGCGTCGGTTTGCTCAGCACACCGATGACCGCCTTTTCCGGTGCGACCGGCGAAACTTTTATCAATGTTGCCAATCAGCAGGGCGCCTCGAAGGGCATACGTCTGGTCTACACGCGCAGGCTGAGTCGAATGTGGACCGCCTCAGCCGGATACTCATTTGGTCGTGGACAACGGCTCGCATCGGGCAACTTTTCCCAGCCGACGGAAATATTTGAGAGTGGCTTTTTCCAAACGGCAGCCCTACAACTGGGCGCCGGCTTTAATACGGGCACCAATATCCGCACCGTGTTGCGCTTCTCGCCAAATGCCACCGTGTTTGCCATCGATCCCTTTGCCGGACGCCTCGCTGTTTATGATCCATCGTTAAGCGTCCAGGTTACACAAGAACTGCCGAGTTTCGGGTTGCCCATACGCGCTGAAGCTGTGCTCGATGCGCGTAATCTGCTGGACCTGCAGTCAAGCACTGATAACGGAGAGATACTCACCCAACTCAGCACCGGCCGCCGTTCTGTTCGCGGTGGGATCTCCCTCAGGTTCTAAGAAGGAGAGAAAAAATCAGGACGGGAACAAGTTGCCCACTCCGTGAGCTCTCGCGCTCTTTTTCTTTCGGTTCTCTATCTTCCCGGCCTCCAAAATCTCGGAAAAGTCCAAAAACTTGGACAATGTGATCAGCCATGGTATTCGTTCGAAACGCATATCGCGGCATTATGAGGGAAGATACAGGCCTTCGGTGCGAAGGATTCCCGAATGAGACTGCGCCTCCAGCCGAGGTCAAACAAGGATTTATGGCTGAAACGATAGTCGGGCTTTGCGGTGATTAGCTTGGGAACATACCTTGCGTTTTTGTCTCTGGATCGAACGCGTTGATACCTTGCAGGTAAAGCGGCTTAAGTGAAGAGATCAGTTTTTACAACTGGAACGTGGCTGGTGCTGGCTGGCGCCGCTCTGCTGGTAACGGCGGGCATACTTAACTTTGCCCAGCGTTTAAGGAACGAAACGCCCCCCTGGGATGGCATCCGGTGGAGCGACACCAGGCACGGCATTATCGCTGAAGTCGTCGAACCTGGTTCTTCCGGCGCCCGTGGTCAGATTCTGCCTGGCGACCGTCTGATCGCAATCAGTTTAGACAACAGGAATTATGATGAGATCGGCCACTCCAAAGACGTTCAGATCTATCTGGATCAGGCCCACGTCGGTGGGGACCTTCACTATTTAATTGAGCGCCCGTCGTATCCAGTAGAGAGCCGTTACTATTATGCCGATCTCGATGGACTGGATGCCATTTACAAATGGACGCCGCGAGTTGTCTACATCAATCTGATCGGCCTGGTCTTTCTGTTCGTTGGCTTCTTTGTTCTCTTCAAGCAGGGAGGACGAGCGCCTTTTGCGCTACACTTTGCCACTCTCTGCCTGGCGGCTTTTGTTTTTTGCTTCTACGTGCCCATCGGCACTTATCGCGACCTGGATTTAGCAATCGCGTTTTTGAGAAACGCCACGTTCATTCTCTTCGCGCCGCTGTTCCTACATTTTTGTCTGACTTACCCGCAGCGACAGCAACTCTTTGCGGGAAAACGATGGCGCGCAGCTTTACTCTACGCGCCGGCGCTGCTGCTGCTTTCGCTGGCAAGTTTTATTTTCCTGCGCGGTGTGCTGACTCCTATCGTGCCGGCTCTCAGGAATGTTCCCAGTCTCTCTGAGTCTTTTGTCGGCCTCTTCTATAGGCTAAGTTTTTTCCACTTCATAGCAGGATTGATCGCCAGTGTTTTCTTCCTGGTCAGAACCTGGATCAGAGCCGGGAGCGCTGTTGTTCGACAACAGATGAAGTGGGTAATTTGGGGCTCAGTTTTGGCAGTTGCTCCTTTCACGCTCCTCTACGCCATCGGGTTCATTTTGGGTGCTCAAGCCGACCCCGGACTGACGGATGCGGCGGTTCTACCTCTAATTCTTATACCGCTCGCGTTTGGTTATTCAGTGGTTCGCTATCGGCTGATGGACGTGGAACTGGTCGTTCGCCGAGTTTTCGTTTACGTGCTTACAACGCTGGCAATTGCTCTGATGGTCGGCATTGTCGTGTACCTCGCCGGCCTCTACGCGCTGGGCGGCGACCAGGGTTTCACTTCGGGCGAGATCACTCTGCGGGTGGTGATAGCAATAGTAGCCATGGCAGCCATTGTCATGATTGCCGCGCCCGTGAAAAACTTTTTGCAGGAACATATCGATCGGCTGTTTTACGGCAAGCGTTACGACATGCGCAACAGTTTGCTTGATTTTGGCCGCACGCTTTCGGCAACTACGGCGCTGGAGCCCTTGCTTGACTCGCTCGTCAGCCGTCTCCAACAGGTGATGAACGTTGGTCGCATCGCGATTTTCATTGAGGACAAAAACGCGTCCGCCGGTTATCGCGTCGCTCGCGCTACGGGACTTTCCGCTGAGATGATTGTGCCGCCCGACTTTCGCGAGATGATTCGGGTTCGCTCCGCTGAAACCGGAGTAGTGCGGACTGATGACCTGGATCTGATTCCTGAGACAACTGGTTTCGTACGGCGCGCACTTCACTATTATGTTCCTTGCGTAGTGCGTGGCCGGATGGTAGCAGTCATCGGCCTCGGGCGCTCGGCCGACGGCGCGTTGCTTTCTTCGGAAGATGTACAGATTCTGTTGACGGTTTCTGGTTATGTAGCAGTCGCAATCGAAAACAGTCTGCTGTATCAGGAGCAGCAGGAGCGGGCGGCAGAGTTGAAGCTCTTGAAGGAGTTTAACGAGTCGATCATTGAGTCGATTAACGTCGGACTGCTGGCTGTGGACCTGGAAGGCCGCGTCACGCGTCTGAATTCCGCGCTTGAAGAGATTCTCGATCTTAGGCGCACTCAGGCGGTCGGTAAACGAGTTGAGGATCTTTTCTCGGAAGACTTTACCGACACGTTGCGCCAGGTATTGGGAAATGATCGTTGGCGACTCAAGGAAATCCGCAACATCTACAAGATCCACACTGCAACTTTCTCCGGCCACAGGCTCGTTCTCAATATCGCCATAGCGCCCTTGCAGGATTCGCAGGAGCAAACCGGCGCTCTCGTTGTGCTCGAAGATGTAACTTCCCGCGTGCGCCTTGAAGAACAATTGCAGCAACGTGAGAAACTTTCTTCAATCGGCTTGCTGGCCGCCGGCGTGGCCCACGAAGTGAACACGCCTTTAACCGGTGTTTCTTCCTACACGCAGATGTTGCTCAGCATGCTTGCTGAAAACGATCCCAAGCATGCGCTTTTGCTTAAAGTTCGCCGTCAGGCCGAACGCGCCACCAACATCGTTAACAATCTGCTGAACTTTTCGCGCAGTGGAGATGCCACCGAGTTTACGGAACTGGATATCAGCCGTGTTCTTGACGACACCCTGCAGCTACTCGAGCCGCAGTTGCGCGGCAACCAGATCGAAATTTTGCGCGGTTACGACCATGATTCACCTCAAGTCTTTGGGAATAGCGGCAAACTACAGCAGGTGTTTACAAACCTGTTGCTGAATGCTCGCGATGCGATTCCTGCCGGGGGTTCGATTAGAATCTCCACGCTTCCTGCGGAGGATCATTCGCTCACGATTGAGGTATCTGACAGTGGAATTGGAATCGCTCCGGAGAATGTGGCCAAGATTTACGATCCGTTCTATACAACTAAAGGTGTCGGGCGCGGAACCGGACTAGGTCTTGCTGTTTCATATGGCATTGTCCAGGAGCATTCCGGGCACATAAGCGTCGAAAGCACTCCCGGGCACGGAACAATATTTCGCATTACTTTGCCTACCGCGCATTCCCGCGCCCGGTTGCAGTCAGTGGCAGACTAACTCAAATCTGAGATCTCAAATCTCAAATCTCAAATCTCAGATCTCAAATCTCAGATCTCAAATGTGAAATCGCAAACGTCTCCGCAAGAGCACCGCGGCACCTCGCCTGGCTCTTTTTTTTTGTCTTGATCTCACCTAAACTGTTTGGCTTCGAAAAATAGAGGACCAAACAACATTGGCAGTTAAGACAGAAAAACGCGTGGCTAAGAAGGGCTCAGTCCTGATCGTTGACGATGAAGAGATAATGCGTGACGTTTTGGAAACGCTTCTCTCTTCGGAGGGTTATCGTGTTGACCTCGCCAAGACTGGTGAAGAGGGACTCGAGGCCTATGGTCGCCGCGCTTACGATGTTGTATTGCTCGACGTTTCCATGCCGGGCATAGGCGGCCTGCGCGCGCTGGAAGAGTTTCTAAAGATGGATTCCGATGCCGTCATCGTGATGATTACCGCGTATGCAACTTTTGACACCGCAATCGCGGCTTGGGAGCACGGGGCGTCCAACTGCATACGAAAGCCTTTCCAGAACGAGCAGATCTCCGCCACGGTAGCAGCCGGAATCAAACGGCGGCGCAAGGAAGAGGAAAGAAGGACGCTGAGGCGCGCAATGAGTCGCGCAGTCGACCGCGGCGCGATTGTCGGGCGTTCCGACGTTATGCAGGAGGTTTTTCGATTGGTCGAACAAGTGGCGCCGGCCCGCTCTACTGTTTTAATCACGGGCGAAAGCGGCACGGGAAAAGAGTTGATCGCAAAAGCGATCCACGAGGCAAGCACGCGCGCCGGAAAGCCGTTCGTAACTGTTAACAGTTCAAACATTCCCTCGGAACTGCTGGAGTCGGAACTCTTTGGTCATACGCGCGGCGCCTTCACAGGGGCAGTCGCGGCGAAGAAAGGACTGTTTGAAGTTGCTGACGGCGGTTCAATTTTTCTTGATGAGATCGGCGACATTCCTCCCGAAACGCAGGTGCGTCTGCTGCGTGTGATCCAGGAGCGCGAGTTTACGCCGCTCGGCGACACTACGCCGCGCCGGGTTGATGTACGCATCATTGCCGCAACTAATATCGAGTTGAAGGAAGCGGTCAAGCAGGGAACTTTCCGTGAAGACCTGTATTACCGGCTGGCGGTTGTGCCCATCGAGTTGCCGCCCCTGCGCGACCGGCGCGAAGACATTCTGCCGCTGGCCCAGCATTTCATCGAGAAGTATAACGAAGAGAATGGCCGGAAAGTATCTGAACAGATCGCGCCGGAAGTATTGGCGTTGCTTGAGGCTTACTCCTGGCCGGGTAACGTTCGTGAACTCGAAAATGCGATTGAACGGGCAGTAGTAATTGCGCCGAATAATGAGGTTTCGCGCGAATGTCTGCGCCCGGAAATCAGCGATCCGCAATCCGTCGCTATTGTCTCCGAAGAAGGCGCCAGCGTAGGCGCAGTGCAGGATCTCGGACGCGGCATAAACTTCTACGATCAAGTCCGCCGCTTTGAAATCGATCTCATCCGCCGCGCGCTGGAACAAACCGGCGGCCATCAATCGCGTGCTGCGCGCCTGCTGGGAATGAACGCCACCACGCTGAATTCAAAAATCAAAACGTACAGAATTAGCCTGCGGCCTTAAGGAAGAATTGCACGATGGCCTAGCGGTAGCGTGGCGGATTAGAAAAAAAGCGGGGGCAAGCCCACCTTCCCCACCTGGAGACGTTCCTAGTAGCCTGATAAATCTCACCGTGAACGGCTTTCGATCAAGGATTAAGGCTCAACTATCATCGGCTCAAGGTTAGGAAGGCGAGCTTGCCCCGCTCTTCGGCGCTTCTTGAAGGTGAAGTGCGTTTTGTGTCTTGCTTCCTTTGTGATGAAATCTATTCAAGATGTCTGCCGGAGAATCAAAGCAAACGAAGTTTCAACGCCTGGTGGCTGAAGCAGCCGTGTGCACGCGCTGCCCGGCTATGTGTGAAAGGACTGCGGTCTTGAGTGAACTAAACGGCTCAATCGAGGCGCGAATTATGTTTATTGGCGAAGCTCCGGGCCGAAAGGGCGCGGACCAGACTCGCATACCCTTCTCGGGCGATCAATCAGGCAAGAACTTCGATCGCTTTCTTGCTTCGATCAGTTTAAGCCGCCAACATATCTTCATAACCAGCGCAGCGCTTTGCAATCCACGCACGGAGTCGGGGGCCAATCGGAAACCAGGCAGGACTGAGTTGAAGAACTGTTCAGACTTTCTGCGTCGAACGATTCAGTTATTAGATCCCGCGGTTGTAGTCACCCTTGGTTCAGTCGCTCTTGAGGCCTTGAAGGCGATTAAGACACACGATCTGACGCTTAAGGATTCGGCCGCAAAGACACAATCCTGGGATGGTCGCCTGCTCGTGCCCATCTATCATCCCAGTCCGCAGGTATTGGCTTCGCACCGGCGCGAGGCGGAACAGTTGCAGGATTACAAGGTGGTCAAGGAAGCTATCAAATCAAAGAGTTCATGCATTCAATGACCGAAGCTGTCGGGCAAATCACAATTCCGAAATCCCCGGTCGATGAGACGCACATCCGGCTGGGCGCAACGATGACCGTGCGAGACGGCTGGTCTGTGCCTGAGTCCTACGGCGACGTGTTGTTTGAATATGCTGCGATGCGCGAGGGCGGCGCCGGCATCATTGACCTTTCTTCGCGCGGGCGCATCATGGTGAGCGGTTCGGAAGCGGTGCAGTTTCTTAACGGCCTGATTACGAACGATATGAAAACGCTGGCTGAGAATGACTGGATGCCGGCGGCGTTTCCGAATGTCCAGGGCCGGCTAATTGCTAGCGCTCGTGTGCTTCGGTTGCATGATGAAGGGACAGACCAAACCACCCCAGCGGAGCTGCCAAGCCGGGGATCCAGGGTGAATTTTTGTCCTGCCTTCGTGATCGACACAGAGGCAGCGACGCATGAACGTGTATTGAAGACTATCGAACGTTTCACACTGGCCGGCGACTTTCGCGTTTCCGATATAACTAGCCAAACTGCGTTGTTGTCAGTTCAGGGAAGAAACGCGGTTAACGTTGTCCGGTCGGTCCTGGGCCAGGAAACGGCAGGCATCGCGGCCAACCAGGCAATCCAAATCTCGTGGCAGCGGTATGAGTTGAAAGGAGATGTAACAGTGATTCGTGCCACGCATACTGCCGAAGACGGGTTCGATCTGATTGTGAATTCAGATCATGCCGGTAGTTTATGGAAAACTTTGCAGGACGCCGGGGCGCGGCCAGTTGGCTACGAAGCGTTAGAGATCCTGAGGATTGAGGCAGGTTTGCCACGATATGGTGTGGACATGGATGAGACCAATGTAGTTACTGAAACAGCCCTGGACGACGCGGTTAGTTACACGAAAGGTTGTTACGTCGGCCAGGAGATTATTGCTCGCATCAAGTATCGCGGGCACGTAGCCAAGAAGTTGGCTGGTTTGATTTTTGATCAAGCGGTGAAGGTTGAAGCGAATACCACTATTAAGTCGACAGACGATAAAGATATTGGGCGCCTCACCTCCAAGACATATTCGCCTCATCTGGGTCGCACTGTCGCGCTCGGTTATTTGAAGTACGACTATCTCGCTCCGGGAACCAGCGTGAAGGTTATCGCCGGCGACGGGGAAATCCCCGCGCAGGTTGTGGAGCTTCCATTTGTAAAAGGCAGTTGGCGCAACGAATAAAATTATGGGCCGCAGATTGACGCGGATGAGTGCAGATCGGACCCAAGAACAAGAAGTAATTCAGAAAACACTTTTCAGCTTCGCGTCATCGCCCTTATTCGGCTGACAAAGAGTCTTTTCCAAACCTAAATGTCCGAACAACCCATGTCCGACAACTCTACCGGGCGCGATCTCAATCAGGAACAAGCGCGCCTTGCCTACACGATTATCCAATCGCTTCTTGAGCACACGCATGTGGTCAGCGATCTGATTGCGCTAATGGCGCAGACTCTCGATCAGGACACCACTAAAGCGCTGACCCAAACCCCAGTTTGGACTGCTTATCTTGATAGCCGGCGCGCGCTGGAAAAGACCCGCGCTGACGTCGAAACATTTACCGAGGTCATGAAGAACCTGAGCGGAGACGAGTAATGAGTCGGGCTAGGGTCTCGCCTCGATTTCAACAACAACCTGCACTCGTGAGTTAACGTTCAGAGGACCGGCCTGTACTGGAGTTGGCATGCCCGCCAGCCTCTCGGCGCGTAAATTTAAATTCATCGCCTGCGCATTGTAAGTTGCTGTCGACTCGGCCGGAGTTCCCGGCATCGTTCCCGCCTCCTGCTGTTCAACTACTCGTACAACTTTTCCTCCCATCGCCTGAGCGATTGACTGCGCCTTGGTCATTGCCTGGCGTGACGCTTCCGCGAGAGCCTGTCCGCGCACCGGGCTGTTGTCGCGCAGGATGAAGGAAACGTTTTCAACGCTGTTCGCTCCCGCCCGCGATGCGGCATCGATGATGGCGCCGACTTTAGTCAAGTCTCCCATTGCCACCATCACGGAGTTCCGAGCTTCGTAACCGATGATCTTCGGAAGCTTGTTGTATCTATAGTCGTATTGCGGTTGCAGGCTGTAGTCGGAAGTTTTGATTTCCGGATCAGCGCCCGCTGACGCCTTCAACGCCTGGATCACTGCGTCGCTCTTGCGCGCGTTATCCTGCTGCGCATTGAGTGCTTGCGGGCTCTGAGTGATGACTGACAACACAACTATCGCGGCGTCGGGCTGGGCTTTCATGCTTGTCTCGCCGGCTACGGTAACGCGGGTCAACGGAGACGGTTTGGATGAGCATGAGGCTGCAAAAACCAGTATCAAAAGCGAACCGAACGCGAAAGTTGTCTTCTTGCGAGTTGTAAACCTGGACGTCAAAGCCTTCATCGCGGTGTTCTCCTTCTCGGAAGTTCGTGGAATGCACTGGCTGAACGTTTAGACAGCGGCAATCCTGCATTGTTCCTACACGGATTCTGGGAATAATGGGACTTCAAAAAGAGAGAGGAGAGGGTCACGTGGTCCCGTCGGCGACCAGGTCAACAGTGCTACCGCACCAGCATAATCACCTGGCGCTCGCGCCCGCCATCAAACTCACAAAGGAAAATGCCCTGCCAGCGCCCCAGCAAGAGTTTCCCATTTTCGAAGGGAATAGTTACGGAGGAACCTACCAGAGTCGCTTTGATGTGCGCATCGGAATTTTCTTCGCCATGCCGGAAGCCCATGCCATGCTGCGGGATCAGAGTACGGAGGAGGTGCAGCATGTCGCGCGGCACGTCAGGATCTGCATTTTCGTTTACCGTCAACCCGGCAGTCGTGTGCTGCACATACAACACGACGACGCCATCCCGTTCGCCTGATGCAGCCAGCTCCTTCTGCACCTCGTCGGTGATCTCAACGAGCTCCTCGCGCTGACGCGAGCGCACCTTTAGTTTACGCAACATGTTTGTAGATACTTGCTCGGAGTTTTTCGTGTGGTCACTCGATTGTGATCTTCAACGTGAACGGAGACGCTAGGTGGCAATCAGTGAAAACAAAAATGCGGTAATCGCCAGTGTCCGGCAGTGTGCCTGACCATTCCGTCTCGCCATTGGCCATTGTCTGACCGCTTTTGTCTTTCGGACCCGACAGGTCCAAGCGAGTCTTGGCATCACCGTCTAATGCGATGGTCAACGACTGGCCAACCTTAGCGCCGACTGTGTATAGAACGGCCTTGTTTCGCGACACTCGGCTGCGCAGCGTGGCGCTATTCTGTCCCCTTGGAAAACGCACCCGCTGCTCGGAAAAAGTCCGTTGTGCGCTGGCGTAAATCCCGCTGAGAGTTAAAAGTCCCGCCAGCGTAAGGCCAAGGACCATGTATTTGCGTGCAGTTCTCACGACAATGTCCGTGCCTTTCGATTATCTGACTGGTTGCCAGGCGGACTAAAGTTCTACTATTTCTTTTGGTTGACGTCTGATGGGCCATTGCGTCGAAGTACTTTCCAGCCTAAAGGAAGCGCAATAGCCGCTAGCAGGATTTTGATGATGTCGCCGGGAATAAACTTCAACACAGTCACCTGAAAGGCGACGAGCGGAGAGGTGTGCGTCAGCACGGAAAACCAGGCCAGACCGGCAAGCAGGATCACCAGTGAACCAACTGCCATTGCGACCACTGCCGTGGAGAAGCGTTTGTCCCAGCCGTTTTCGGCAAAGGCGCCGGTAATGAAGGCTCCGGCCGGAAAGGCGACCAGATAGCCGCCTGTTGGCCCAAGCAGATGCGCAATACCGCTACGCCCCTGGGAGAAGAAAGGCAAACCGCTCACGCCTTCGATTAAATAAACAATCATCGCCATCGCGCCCAGACGCGATCCAAGCAGCGCTCCGGTGAGCAATACTGCAAAGGTTTGGGCCGTGATCGGCACCAAACCCGCCGGAATGACCATTTGGGCAGCCAGGGCAGTGAGCAGGCTAAAAGCCACCACCAGCGAAACAGATCGCGTCCAGTCCAACGGAGCCAGGGCGGCCCCCAGCAACGTGTCAGGTGCGGCGTAAGATTGGGCCGAAGAATTCATGGACGGAGTTTAGAGTTTTGAGTTTGGAGTTTCAAGTTTCGAGCTCCGGGTCTTGAGTTTGATGTCCGATAAGCTTTAGCTTGTCGCTGAGTCACGACAAACTAAAGTTTATCGGACACTTTCAACGGAAGTGACCCACTACGCGAAACTCGGAACTCTAGACTCGAAACTCTTGATTAGTCTCGACAACATCCTGAACTTTAACGGTGGATGCAGACGCGAGCGTGCCGATGCGCATACCGTGGAACGAGCGCCAGACAAAGAAAACTGAGACAAGGAAAAAGCCCAGCGCCAGTATTCGAGTCAACGTCGTATCGCCATGATTTCGATGAGTCAGGCTGACCGCCAGCTCAACTGCCAGCAAGCCAAAAAGCGTCGTAAACTTAATGACCGGATTCAAAGCCACTGACGATGTGTCCTTGAAGGGATCGCCCACCGTATCGCCGACTACCGTAGCATCGTGCAGCGCGGTGCCCTTCATCTTCAGATCAACTTCAACAACTTTCTTAGCGTTGTCCCAGGCGCCGCCGGCGTTGGCCATGAAGATCGCCTGATAAAGACCGAACACGGCGATTGAGATTAGGTACCCGATGAAGAAGAACGGCTCGACAAAGGCGAAGGCGAGTGTGGAAAAGAATACTGTTAGAAAGATATTGAACATTCCCTTCTGCGCATACTGCGTGCAGATCTGCACTACCTTCTTGCTATCTTCTACCGACGCTTTTTCAACACCTTCGAGCCTGATGTTGGCTTTGATGAACTCTACCGCGCGATAGGCACCCGTTGTAACCGCTTGAATCGAAGCGCCAGTGAACCAGTAAATCACCGCGCCCCCCGTAATCAGTCCCAACACAAATGGCGCGTGCAGCAATGACAAACTGTTAAGCGCGACTGAATCTCGAAGTTGGCTTGTCAGCACCATGATGATTGAAAAGATCATAGTGGTGGCGCCCACCACGGCGGTGCCGATAAGCACGGGCTTGGCCGTGGCTTTAAAAGTATTGCCGGCGCCGTCATTCTCCTCCAATAGGTGTTTCGCGCGCGAGAAATTGACAGTCTTGTTGAAGTCTCTTTGAATTTCAGCTTCGATGTCCGGCACCTGTTCAATCAACGACAACTCGTAAACGGACTGCGCATTGTCTGTCACCGGGCCATAAGAGTCGACCGCGATCGTGACTGGTCCCATCCCGAGAAACCCGAAAGCCACCAGACCGAAGGCGAAAACCGGGGCGACCTGGACCAGGGACGTGGAAATCATTAACGCGTCCAGACCCATGGTGCTGAAGTAATACCCTATCGCCATGAGGCCGACAATGCTGATGCCCAACCAGTAAGCCGAATAGTTGCCGGCAACTAAACCCGAGAGAATGTTCAGCGAGGCGCCGCCTTCGCGAGAAGATGTCACCACTTCGCTGACGTGCCGAGAGTCAGTTGACGTAAACACCTTGACCAGTTCAGGAATGATCGCCCCGGCCAGAGTGCCGCAGGAGATAATCGTCGCGAGTTTCCACCACTGAGTAGCGTCGCCACCCAGCGTTGGAATCGTCAAATAAGAAACCATGAAGGTGATCGCAACGGAAACGATTGATGTGATCCATACCAGAGACGTCAGTGGCGCCTCAAAATTCATCTCCTTCGCATGGCCATAACGCGCCTTGGCAATGGCGTCGTTGACGAAGTAAGAAACAGCGCTGGCGATAATCATCATAATGCGCATGACAAAGATCCAGACCAGCAACTGGACCTGAACCCGTGGGTCGGGCACGCCGAGCAAGATGAAAGTGATCAGCGCCACTCCGGTGACACCATACGTTTCAAAACCATCCGCACTCGGCCCGACAGAATCGCCCGCGTTATCGCCCGTGCAATCAGCAATCACACCCGGGTTGCGCGCATCGTCTTCCTTGATCTTGAAGACTATCTTCATCAGGTCGGCGCCGATGTCGGCAATCTTGGTGAAGATACCGCCGGCTATTCGCAGCGCTGCCGCGCCGAGCGATTCGCCAATTGCAAAGCCGATGAAGCAAGGTCCAGCGTAATCTCCGGGGATGAAAAGCAGGATGCACAGCATGATCAAAAGTTCCACGCTAATAAGCATCATGCCTATGCTCATTCCGGCTTTAAGTGGAATCGCATAAATCGGAAAGGGTCTGCCTTCAAGGCTGGCGAATGCGGTTCGTGAGTTGGCAAACGTATTTACGCGAATACCAAACCAGGCGACGCCGTAACTCCCTCCGATACCGATGAGACTAAACGCGAGAATAATGGCGACGCGGAATGGTTCCATTCCTCTTAGCGCGCCGAAATATAAAATGATGATGACACCAATAAAGACTTCCAGGATCAGAATGAACTTACCCTGCGTAATCAGATAAGTTTTGCAGGTCTCATAAATAATCTCCGAGATCTCGCGCATGGCACGATGCACCGACATCTTTTTGAGGTTCATGTAAATCGCCAGGCCGAATCCAAGTCCGAGCAAGCAGACGACGAGGCCGCCCATCAATAATCTGTGGCCATCGATGCCGCCAAAGAAAGTTACGTCGGACAGATCAGGCAACCTCAGATTTGCTTCGCCGCTTTCCGCCTGGGCGAACACCGGGGATGCGGAAAACAGCAGTGCGCTGACAGCAGCCGCAAATGTCAGCCCATGACGACGAATGCGACGACGAACACGCGCGCTTAGAAACAAGAATCCAGTATCCATGATTTCGTTAGTTTTCTTTTTGATAAGCAATGCTGCCAAGCAAACGGTTAGCAGGCTGATAATTGCGATCAGCGATATATCCAAGATTGTGCGATTCCTTTCGGTCGTTTAAAAAAGCGGCGAGATTGATACCCGCCAACCAGGCCCGTATCCACAATTCGACACCTGAACTGCTCGGGAGCGCATACGGTGTTGACGGATCGTCTCTTTAGAATCGCGTATTATTGCCGATTTTCGGTCAGACTGTCCAACGGTGTCAGGGTTCTGAAAGCCTGACTGGTTCGATTCCTGGCATCCGAGGTTCGATTAGTCATCGAACGGCGAGGGCGGCGGCGGCAGTGGTGCTTGGCGCACTTTACGCTTCAAGAATCGGCCTCGGACGCTAAGGCATAGATAAATTAAGAAACTGAAGATCACATAATCACTAAGCAGTCCGAAAAGGATGATGTTCCACCCCTAACTGTCAGGTACGGAATCCGGCAGAGTAAGGGGTATGACCACAGAAAGATCCATAAGAGCGCCGGAGGGTATGTAGTCGGCGAGAATATCTTTACAGTGATTAGGACCCCCATCATCAACGGAATGATGAGTAATCCAACCCCTAAAGCGATCAAAACTCGTTTCATCTTTGACGATTGTGGCCACTGCTCCCTGATGCTGGAGGCGAACTAGCATTTTTGCTGTCTTACCTATTCAGGCGCTGACCTGCGGTAAGGGCGCCTCGGGAGTTATCGGTTCAACGATGTGCCGTCCACCGCCTAACCAACGACGAATCGAATCGACCAAAATAATGACCGCGGCAACCATGATGGTCGCAGTGAGGGAAGTATTGATGTAGCCCTGCATGGCCGTCTCGGGTTTTTGCGAGAGTGGCCAGAAGATGTCGGTGATCGATTCCCAACCAGCCACCAGAGTAGTCGTAGCTACGAAAGTCAGCGGCATAATTGTTACCCAGCAATATTTCGTCTTGCCCGTGTTGATGAGGATGGTGGTGGCAACGCAGAGGGCCACGGCCGCCAGCAACTGGTTGGCAATGCCAAACATTGGCCAGATAGTTGAAATAGATCCCGACCAGATAAAGGCCGCCCAGCCGGCGACCACGAGGGCACTGGTAATAACTGAACCCGGCAGCCAGTTTGGCTCCTCGAGTTTGCGATAGAAGCGTCCGCCAAACTCCCCCACCAGGAAACGCGCCACCCGTGTTCCGGTGTCAATGGTAGTGAGAATAAACAGCGCTTCAAACATGATCGCGAAGTGATACCAATATTTCATCAGACCACGCAGGCCTGGAATACCATCGAAGATTTTGGCGATGCCAAGGGCCAGCGTCACCGCTCCACCAGTGCGACCGCGGAGGTTCTTCTCACCTGACTCCTGCTCTAATCTATCAATTTCTTGCGGCTGGAGATTGAACCCTTGCGCGCTGTGCTCGTCAACCATGCGCACGTAAGCAGCTTTTTGCGTGTCGGTTTTCTGCGCCGTGTTGATGGCGAAGTAATCGCCGGGAAAAAGAGACGTCGCGGCAATTAGCGCGACCACGCCGACAATGCCTTCCATCAACATTGAGCCGTAGCCGATTAGGCGTGCGTCGCTCTCTTTAGCGATCATCTTGGGCGTCGTGCCAGATGAAATGAGCGCATGAAAACCGGAAATCGCGCCGCAAGCGATGGTGATAAATACGAACGGATAAACCTTGCCGGGAATCACCGGTCCACCGCCGGCGGTGAAGGGAGTGAGTGCCGGCATATTCAGGTTTGGATGCACGAGGATCACGCCGATGATCAGAAAAGCGATCGTTCCAATCTTCAGATAAGACGAGAGATAATCGCGCGGACAGAGCAGCATCCAGACAGGCAGCACTGAAGCAACGAAGCCATAGAAGGCCATCAGGATGATCAGTGCGTTGCGCGAAAGAGTGAACGTATTTGCAAGTGAAGAATCAGCCACGCGGCCGCCGAGATAAACTGCCACCAGCAACCCTACGACCCCGATCGCGCTCGCCTCAATGATCTTGCCTTTCCGGAACCGATACATGTAAAGGCCCATGAACAGCGCCAGTGGAATTGTGAACCCAACTGTAAACGTTCCCCACGGCGATTCAGCGAGTGCATTCACGACTACCAGACCCAAACCCGCGAGCGCGATGACCACGATGAAAAGAATTGCAACTCCCGCGACCAAACCTGAAAGCGGACTAATCTCAGTGCGCGCCATTTCGGCAAGCGATTTTCCCTTGCGACGAATGCTGCCGGCCAGGATCATGAAGTCGTGCACAGCGCCGCCCAGGCAAACACCAATCACCAACCATAGAAGTCCCGGCAAAAAACCAAACTGCGCTGCCAGCACCGGGCCAATCAGTGGACCAGCGCCCGAAATGGCCGCGAAGTGATGCCCGAAAAGTACCCACTTGTTTGTGGGGTAATAGTTATGCCCGTCGTACATCGTCTGCGACGGCACCGGACGAGAATCATCAAGCGTCAGCACCTTAGCCGCGATGAAGGCGGAATAGTAGCGATAGGCGATTGCCATTACGCAGAGCGCGCCGATAATGATTGGAAGAGCATTCATAATTAAGTAGTCGCCAAATTCATCGAGTTAGTTGGCTGCGAGAATCTGTCCGACCCATTTCTTTGTAAAGTCTCGCAAAACTTCCACATCGGTCGCGGATTTGTATCTGCGATAGGTATAAACATAAATTAGGCGCTGCTTGACTCTGACATAAGACAGACCACCGAGTATGGGAACAGTTACCTCACCGTCGACATTCTTAGTTGTGAAGTTCAAGAGCAACATGACGCTGTACACGTTGGGCCGCGTATCGAATTCTCCGAGATTAACGGGTTGACTCAAATCAATCTTAGTCTCTTGTTTGCTAAGCTCGCTTAGACTCTTCTCTTGTCGTTCCACGATTCCTCTCATTCTTGGACTGTTGATATCGAGAATCTGAGAACGCTTTTTCGGAACGTAGAGACAAGGGTCGCGAAGCGCTCGGCTGAATAATCCTCCTCGCGAACACCCTTGCGTACGGAAACCTTGGTATAAAAATTAAACGGTCCAAACTCGCGGGCTCGTTTCAATACTCTGAAATTGCGCCCGGAAAAGGGAAACGCGCCAATCTGTATAGAACGTTCGGTTAGTCGGTCGACAATTCGGCGCGCATATTCTGGTGAGGTCTGCGCCACATAATTGTGGATGGCTTTAAGTTGAGCCCTGGCAGCGTCAGTCCATCGAACCTTCACGACTCTAATCCGAATTTGGCTCTAACTTCAGCCACGTCACTTACCTTGCCAGCCTCACTATCGGCTAGTCCAGTTTCGATTGACTGGCGCACATAGATTTCATGCATCAGGTCATCCCAAGTCACATTCTCAGGCAGCTTTTCAATTAGTCGCTTGGCCTCTTCTTTAACATTTATTGAGCTCATGAATTTATCCTCGTCACTCTACTTCAATTCTAAGCGAAGGTGTGGCAAATGCGCTACGCTCGCGTTACCGGCCGCCAGCGCCTTTCAAGATACTCCGCTACACGCGTTAACGGAAAAGTCAGCAACAGATAGAAGACCGCCACGACCGGCCAAATAGTAAGCGGCGCTGCGTAACGGCTCGCTAGTTCCTGTCCCGTCCGCGCCAGTTCAGTTAGTCCGATGACGGACACCAGAGAAGAATCCTTTAGCAGCGCTATGGCTTCGTTTGTTAACGGCGGTACAACGCGGCGAAAGGTTTGCGGCAGGATGATATGGCGCATCGCCTGTGCGTAGCTCATGCCGAGCGCGCGGGCTGCCTCCATTTGGCCGGCATCGATTGAGAGTATGCCGGCGCGGATAATTTCCGAGATATACGCGGCGCAATTCAAAGTCAGCGCGATGATGCCGCTGGTAAATGCCGGCAAATGTATGCCGAAGATAGGCAGCACAAAATAGATGAAAAGTATTTGCACCAGCAGCGGAGTGCCGCGCATTACTTCGACGTAGAGTGCGGCCGGGGCTGCCAGCAGGCGCGATGATTGCACGCGCGCAAGCGCCAGCAGCAAACCGATAGGTAATCCCAAGGCGAGACTCAACAGAGCCAGACGCGCTGTCAGCCAAACGCCCTTCAGGAAAAACTGCCAGGTGCGCTTGACGATGCTGAAATCAAAGGTTTTCGGCTGCGCATTGCTGGCGGCCTGATCAGCGGTCCGCTCAGCCACCTCGCCAAACCACTTCTCATGAATGCGGTCGTATTCTCCGCTGTCCTCGATCCGCCAGAGCACAGCGTTAACTGCACGCCGTAAATCTTCGCTCGACCTGGCAAACGCGATTCCAAACTTCTCGTCTGTGAACCTGCGACCGACGGTTTGAAGTTCACGAAAGCTTTGCCTAATCATGTATCGCAGAACAGGAGCATCACCGACGACTGCATCAATCCGTCCATTCTTCAAATCGAGCATCGCCAGATCGATAGTGTTGTACACAGCCACGTTCACGCCCTGGCGTTTCTCGAGATCGAGTTGCGCCGTCGTGTTGATCTGCACTCCGACCTTCTTTCCCACCAGGTCTTCGGGCGCCGCTATCCCGGTGGTTCCCTGACGCACGGCGATTAACTGTCCTGAGTCGTAGTAAGGATCAGAAAAGAGCATGGAGGCGCTTCGTTCGGGTGTGATAGTCACTGAGGACATCACCGCATCGAAGGAGCCATTCTGAAGCGCTGGGAAAATGCCATCGAAACTGGAATTGATCCACTGCGACCGTACGCCTAACTCGCGAGCAATTGCATTGCCAAGATCAATTTCGAAGCCGGCGAATTGTCCGCCTTCAATGTATTCAAGCGGCGGATAGGTGGCGTCAGTGCCGATGCGCAATTCGCCGCTCTTGCGCACGCGTTCCAGCGCCGACTGTGCCAACGTTGGCACTTGAAGACAGAGCAGGAGAAGAAAAATCGCGGCGAGCTTTCGTGAAAGCTTCCGGGTTATCTCGCGGGGAAGTTTTGTCATGTCCGTTTCTAGTCTTCCTGGCCAAGGTTGCCGCGGGTTCCCGGCTGAACCTTAAGCTTTGGATCCTGCCCGTTCGGCGCCGGCTCGGCCGGGTCCTCATCATGAAAGCTTTGCATGAAGGCGCGCGTTTCCGGCTGCTGCGGGTTGCCGAAAACCTCCTGGGTGGTGCCGGCCTCAACGGCATGGCCACCTTCGAAATAGATCACCTGGTCAGAAATGCGTCGTGCAAAGTTCATATCGTGGGAGACTACGACCAGCGTTTTGCCGAGATCGTCGAGCGCGCGGAGCATGCGCGCCACTCCCTGGATGAGCTGCGGATCGAGCGCCGAGGTGGGCTCATCAAAAAGCATTACCTCAGGCTCCATCGCCAGGGCTCGTGCGATAGCCACGCGCTGCTGTTGTCCGCCCGAGAGTTGGGCCGGATAGAAATCAATCTTGTCATTGAGTCCAACTTTGTTGAGATAGTGGCGCGTTACCCCTTCCGCCGCCGCGCGATCCATTCCCTTGACGACAGTAGGGGCCTGGATACAGTTTTCCAGTACTGTCAGGTGTGGAAACAGATTGAAGTTTTGAAAGACTATGCCGACACGCTCACGCAACCGCTTTGTTAGCTGCTTTTCTTGAGCTGTCGTTAGTTGCTTCTCTTCTGTGCCGAATACCTCGACGTCGCCAATGCGCAGGCGCCCTCGATCGAAGCGTTCAAGGCGATTCAGACAACGCAACAAAGTTGATTTGCCGCAACCGGAAGGGCCCAAAATGGTAGTCAGTTGACCTTCCTGAATTTGAAATGAGGCTTTATTTAGTACGGTGTTTGGACCGTAACGCTTGACGATGTCGGTTACTTCAATCATTTCCACTCCGAAGGATAAGCTACCGGCGATGGTATAGATTTGGGGCGGAGTTTGGCATGGAACACCGCGGAAAATCCAGAGGAAAACACGACCAGGGAAATGGAAACAGGGAACTTAGAAGGGGTAGGCGAGAAAGCACACGGGAAGGTTAGAAGGATGCTGGATAGCCACTTCCCCTACGCACGATTCGTCTTCCGCGTTCCGCCGGTCCTATTCCCTCGTAAGTTTTTTCTTGTTAGACTCCGCGACGAAAACACTGGAATTTCGGATTTCGAATTGCGGACATCGAATCCAGCTCTCCCCATTCGTCTGATCCGCCAATCTACCTTAATCGAGGAATCCGAAATCCGAAAATTCACAAGTCGAATTCGTTATGTATCCATTTCGAAACATCTTGTTTCCGACTGACTTCACGCCTCACGCGCGTGCGGCCCTCAAGTATGCCGCGGCATTTGCCCATAGCGGCGGCGGACGCGTAGTGCTGTTCAGCGTGCAGAGCGCGAAGGTACCCGCCAATCTACTAACCTTGCCGGAACGTATTTTCGAAGAGCAGGACAACAGATGGTTATTACAAACAAGAAGCGAGGTTCGCAATCTGTTGGCCGACCCGCTGTTCAATGGCCTTGAAGTTGAACCGGTTATCGTCGAGGGTGAGCCGGCGCCGGAAATAGCAAAAGCTGTGCGCGACTATGATATCGATCTCGTAACCGTGGTGACGCACGGACGTAAAGGGTTGTCGCGCGCGCTGTGGGGATCAACCGCGGAAGAGATCATCGCCGAGGCGCCGTGCCCGGTACTGACAATTCGTCCACCGCAGCATGATTTTGTAGAGCATCGCGGTGACCGTAGCGAAGTTCGTCTGAATCGAGTTCTTTTGGCGACAAACTTTCGACCATCGTCCGCCGCTGCGACTCACGTAGCGACGCAACTGGCAAATCAAACGGGCGCCGAACTTCATGCGGTCTATGTGATCGGAGATTACCTGGAACAGATTTCGGTGATGTTTCCGGAAGGTGGACTGAATGCGCTTTCCCGTTTACGTAGCTATGTGCAGGAACGCATGCGTCAGCTTGCGCGCGGCGATGGTGCTCGCGCCGTGGCCCACATCGCCGAAGGCCGGCCCTACGAAGAAATCGTGCGCTTCGCCGCCGAGAAGGACGCAGACCTGATCGTGATCGGTACCAGTGTTCACGCCTCGCTCTTTGGCGGCACCCCGGTGCTCGGCTCGGAAATCGAACGCGTGGTGAGAAACGCGCCATGTCCGGTGCTTTGCGTGCCGGCGGCTCGAGTGGTCACACCGCTACCGGCGCTAATCACTCAACCCGTCAGTTGAAAGCTTGTCGCGAGGCTTCGGTCTTGCAGGCATTGGCGGTCGGTGTCCCGTGAATTAACCGTGACACAAACTAAAAGCGAGGCTGGAATCTCCGCCTCGCTTCTTTTTTCCTCGACCTGCGCCGGACACTTATTGTGTGATCAACTGTAAACGACCGTCGGGAAGCCTGACTGCAAACACGCTGCGTTCATACATTGTTAAGGGCGCCGATTCTTTACGTTGATTGGCGGCGAGTTGTTCAGGCGTCAAACTGTTGGCGTAGCGGAAGGCCATTGGATCGCGAATCAGGTCGTAGCGCCGGCTAATTCTTCGCACATACTCCTGCGTCTCGTTGTAAGGTGGGATGCGATATCCATACTTCATCACAGCGCCTTCACCGGCGTTGTATCCGGCCAGAGCTAGTTTGACATCGCCTTCGAACAAGTCCAGCAGAAAGCGCACGTAGCGTGTGCCACCTTCAATGTTCTGGCGCGGATCCCAGATGCTGGAGACTCCGAAACGCTGGGCTGTTCCGGGCATCAATTGCATCAGACCGCGCGCACCTTTGCTTGACATGGCGCGAGGCTTAAACGTGGATTCCTGATGCATGATGGCGTAAAGCAATAATGGATCGACTGAATTGCGCTTGCCGGAATCTAATATGTAACTGTCGACAGTGGGGTCGCCGGTAGTGAAACCACTTAAAGTGCTAGTCCAGTTCAAGCTGGTCGCTTGAGTGAGCGGCTCCTTCGATGGGGAGTAGTTTAGATTTTTTGCAGTCAGCAGGCGTCCCTTGCGGAGTTTTTTTGGAGCAGCCGCTGGCGGTGTCACGATCTGTACACCGGTCGCCAGGTCGAAGTTGTCTACGCGATAAGTTGAGAGACCAGACCGATCCGATCCGGCGGATGTCGTCTGGGCAAAAGCTGATGCGGCGAAGGTGACCAGGAAAGCAGCAGTCAGGAGAAATTTTTTCATGAGATTCTTTTCTGGGGCGGTAACGATTATTTGAACTGCGGGGCCGGACCTGTTAGACGCTGAACATGCACCAGGCGTGAAGTTTTATGGGGTGCGGTCTCTTTGCCTTTCAAAAGACCGACATGATAATAACATACTCGTTAAACAATCGCCAACACGTCGGTTTCCCCTGTAAATGCAAGCGTTTCGGGCGGTAGCTAGTAGGAAAATTGAAGTCATGGTCAGCTGTTATGAGTTGCTTCCGCCTCCGTCTTTCTAGCCTTCGGCGAGGCAAAGAGCACTATTCCTTCCCGGTTACGAGTGAATCAACGTATCGCAAGTTTGCCTCAACCGATCGGCGTGTCCGTCGCTCAAGTCCGATTGCAAAATCACTTGCAATAACTGTTTTTCGTGGTTGCGCGATGAGCGATTGAACTATCGACGCGAGATTGTAATGATGCGCGCGCTTTGCCGACAATTCAGATGCCGCGCGCCGCTTTACACCTCTTCACGATAAAAGAAGGACCATATGAAGAAAATACTCTCGACCGTTCTGTCGCTGCTTTTTATCTGTTCGGTGGCGATTGCTCAAAACACCAACAGTTCGACCACCACTAACAATTCAACCAGCGCTGCGAAGCGCCCCAGGAAACCGATCTTTAGGGCCAGCAAGGATCAGATCAAGCAGGCTCAAAAGATTCTTAAGGATCGTGGCTTCTATGCAGGGGAGGAGACGGGAAAGCTCGACGCGGACACGCGCGCGGGTCTGCAGAAGTATCAGGCAGCCGACGGCCTCAAAGTGACCGGCACCCTAAATAAAGTAACTCTCGAGAAAATGGGTGTCGTGTTAACCGATAAACAGAGGGCAATGTAAGAACGCCTCAGATTGTGCGGGGGAGGCTTGTTGAAAAACAAGCCGCAACAAAGCGCGAGCGCGTCTTCCCGTCAAACGTCGCTCGCGCTTCTTGTTGATCAGTAGTCTTAACTTGAGTTTATTGAAGCAGCGGGGGCCAGCCCACCTTCCCGACCTCGAGCTTCATCAGGTTGAGCGGGCGATTGTTGAGTGAATGGTTTTCAACGCTGAGGTCACCACCTCACGGGTAGTCTCACCAGTCCCTCGCTGAGGTCTAACTCAGAAGTTTTTCTACTATCGCGTAACTTGCCTCGAGAGCTTCATTGAGTTTTTCAGGCTGAGTGCCGCCGCCTTCGGCCATGTCAGCTTTACCACCGCCTTTGCCGCCGATGATCGGGGCCAGCTCCTTAATGACCTTTCCGGCCGGAACTCTATTGGTGAGATCGTCGGAGGTGCGAACAATAAGCGAAACCTTTCCGTCGCTGCTGCGGCCCAGCACCACCACGCCGGATTTGATCCGCGCCAGCAGAGTGTCGGAAAGCTGCCGCATGCCGGCGGAGTCCAGCCCGCTTGCTTCACGCGCCAATACCTGCACGCCCGCGACCTCGCGTGCATCGCCGCCATTTGCCGACGAACTGCCAACGCCCCCGGTCGCGATCTTCATGCGCAACTCGTCAGCTTCACGTCGTGCTTTCTTCAGTTCATCCTGTAACTTGCCGACGACGGCAGGTAGGTCAGACCGCGATGTGCGCAAATCCGCCGTCACTCTGTCCACTATCGCTTCTGTCTCGCGAAAACGTTCGAAAGCGTCGACGCCCGTGACCGCGCGAATGCGTCGGACTCCGGAAGCGATTGATTCGTCGCTGGTGATCTTAAAGAGACCTATATCCCCAGTAGCTCGCACATGCGTTCCACCGCAAAGCTCTTTCGAAAAGATGTCTTCACCGCCGGCAGCCCCTTTGATTGAAAGCACGCGCACTTTTTCGCCATACTTCTCACCAAACAGGGCCATCGCTCCCGAGCGCATTGCCTCTTCAACAGCCATCTCATCTGTTTGCACCGGCTCGTTGCGCAAGATGTGATAGTTGACAAGATCCTCGATCTCTTCAATTTCGCTTTGTGTCAACGGCTGGTAATGAGTGAAGTCGAACCGCAGGTAGTTTGGCGCCACAACTGACCCGGCCTGTTTGACGTGTGTTCCCAAAACTTCACGCAGCGCGGCGTGCATCAAGTGGGTAGCTGTGTGATTGCGTCGCGTCGCATCGCGCTTCTCCACATCAACCTCTGCCGTAACCGTGTCGCCGGCTTTCAAGGTACCTTTTTCAACCTTGATCTTCTGAACAATCAAACCCTGTGCGGGCGAATAGGTGTCGAGAACTGTTGCTACCAGTTCACTTGCGATGCTCCTGTCAGTACCACCTGCGCTAGCGGGTGGGTTTGGATCGTTTACCCGCCCATTACCGTAAGCGGAACTGACAAGATGTCCGACGTCGCCCACCTGTCCACCGCTCTCGGCATAGAACGGAGTCTGATTCAAAATGACTTCACCTTCATCGCCGTCGCTTAACTGCGGAACTTCGGTGCCGTCCTTTATTAAACTAACAACTGTCGCCTCATCCACCCGCGTGGTTTCATAGCCTTTGAATCGAGATCGTTCAATCCGGGTAGCGATACTTGAGTAAACCGGATTAGTTTTCGCTTTTCCCGCAGCTCTTTCCATGGCGCCCGTCTGCTGAAGCGCCTGCAGCGCGGCATCAAACGATTCGTTGAATTGCGTTTCGTCCGCAGAAAAACCACGTTCTTCCAGGCTCACGCGAATAAGATCGCGCGGAATGCCGAACGTGTCATACAGTCGAGCGAGATCGGTATAGGCCGGGATCTGATTCTTCGGAGTTTGAGCGAACACTTCGTCCAACTTCTGCAAGCCAACTGTCATGGTCGATCCAAAGCGTTCTTCTTCCAGCTTCACCATCTTCTCGATGAATTCGCGTTGCGCCTCTAGTTCCGGGTAGGGTTCATGCATCTGATCGACGACGAAGTCGGCTACCTTGTAGAAAAACGGATCCTTGAAGCCGAGTGCATGCCGGCCCTGATAAATCGCGCGCCGCATGATCTTGCGCAGAACGTAGTTGCGTCCTTCATTGCCGGGCAGAATTCCGTCTGCGATGAGAAACGCTGTCGCGCGCGCGTGATCCGCGATGACGCGCATGGCAAAGCCTTCCTGCGTTTCCGGTTCGTAATCGCGTCCTGCAAGCCGGGCAGTGAAATCCACGATCGGGCGAAGCAGATCGGTATCGTAATTTGAAAACTTGCCTTGCAGGATTACCGCAGTGCGTTCCAGTCCCAACCCAGTATCAACCGAGGGCTTTGGCAGTGGCTCGAGTTTGTATTTACCCGGCTCAACCTCGACGCGGTTGTATTGCATGAAGACCAGATTCCAGATTTCCATCGTCGTATCGCCGGGACCGTTGACGAGATCGGCACGATTAAATTCAGGATCCTCCGGATGTTCGCCGAGATAGTAGTTGATTTCCGAGTTAGGTCCGCAGGGACCCGTCTCTGCCATTTGCCAGAAATTATCTTTGCGACCAAAACGCAGCACGCGTCCGGGTCTGGCGCCGACTTCCAGCCACAATGCCGCTGCTTCGTCGTCAGCGGGCACCTCGTCATCGCCGCCAAATACCGTGAACCAGAGCCGCTCGGGATCGAGGCCAAGCTTACCTTCATCACGGCTGCCAGTTAGGAAGTCCCACGCATACTGGATTGCTTCACGTTTGAAATAATTGCCAAACGAAAAATTCCCCATCATCTCGAAGAAGGTTTGGTGACGCGCGGTCTTCCCGACTTCGTCCAGATCATTGTGCTTGCCGCCGGCGCGCACGCATTTTTGGGCGGAACACGCACGCACATATTCCCGCTTCTCCAAACCCAGGAACACATCCTTAAACTGGTTCATGCCGGCATTGGTGAAGAGCAATGTCGGATCATTGGCAGGCAACAAGGGCGACGAGCGCACGCGGGTGTGTCCACGCTGCTCAAAGTATTTCAGAAAAGCCTCGCGAATCTCGTTTCCAGTCATAAGAGATTACCAATAACAAGTGGACAGTAGGCAGTTGAAAGCTTCTTTCAACGAACCACTGACAACGGATAACTGACTATCGCGAGTTTAGCACGCAGGTTCAGCCGACTGAAATTGCGCCCAATTCCGGCAGGAAGTCGTATCGGGTTTATTATCCGACAATCTTCAGGAAGTTCTGATTAAGTGCTCAACTCCTTGGAGTGCGGCGGCCTGGCGCCGCTTTGGTCCGAGAGGCTTGATGCCGCATTCTTCAAGATGACGGAATTCAGACTTGGTCGCGACAGGTCGCGACTGACCAAAGCGGCGCCAGGCCGCCGCACTGCTCCAAGGAGTTGACTTCCAATTGATCAGAGGTTCCTTCAGTTTGTCGTCGAGAACGAGAAGCCAAAGCTTATCGAACATCAAAATCATCCCACGGCCGCGATTTGCCTATTCAATCTCGTCCAGGGCTGCCTCTGACGAGGCGCGCACCTTTTCACTAACCAACTCAAACGGAAACCCCTGACGCAGCAGGTGATCGAAGAGGCTTTTGGCTTCAACCCGAGTCTTTGGCCGGCCGCGAAGACGAATGCGTTTTTCAATCGCGCGGTCAATCAACTCTTCTTCCGAAGTCTCTGCAAAAAGCTGATTGAGTGCTTCATCGACAACAGCGCGATCCAGTTTCTTCATCTGCAGACTCTGTTGCAGTCGCCGCCGGCCGACCGGTTGTTGCCTCACTCTCGCCGACGCATAGCCCAGCGCGTACCGCTCGTCATCAAGATAGCCATACTCGCGGAGGCGGGTAATGACAGTTTCGACGACAGCTTTACTGGAAGACCGCTCAAGTAACCGCTCACGCAGCTCCGCAACCGAGCGCGGCTTGGCCGCAAGCAGCTTTACCGCGCGCTGAAAGGCGCGCGCGCGAATCTCGTCAGGAGTTAAGCGACTAGTCCGCGACTCCTCTGCAGCTTTCGGTTTTGAGCGACGTTGACGCATTTGGTGACAAAACATTTATCACAGTGCAGACACGAAGCACAGAACTACCGGTGCATTTTGAAAGTTGGCCTTTCCGCCAGCTCAACGTTTTTGCTGGGACCGCGGGCGTCCCGCCCGCAACGAGCGCGTTAGCGCGAGCAGAGCTTGGCATTAGACAATCTGGTAACGGACCGGGGCGGGCGGGACGCCCGCGGTCCCAGGGAACAGGTTGACTTTGAAAAGCCAAATTGCATTAGTGTTAGCAGCAAGGCTTGCACCAGTTGGCAGACTCCTTCCGGTCCGCACCGCCGAATCGCCAATTAGCGACTGCCCATCTAAAATGAAATACATGAATGGCGTCTTAATCATCGATAAGCCTGCCGGGATTACTTCGCACGACGTGGTAGCGCAGGTGCGGCACATTCTGCAGGTGCCACGGATAGGCCACACGGGAACCCTGGATCCTTTTGCGACAGGCGTGCTTGCGATTCTCGTCGGTCGCGCCACGCGGCTAGCCCAGTTTCTCAGTGGTTTGGAAAAGGAATATGAGGCGGTGATCCGGCTCGGTTACGCCACGGATACCGGCGATGTCACGGGTAAACCTGTTCGCGTCAGCGCGGAGGATAACCAGCCGGACGATAAACGAACCGGGCCATGGAGCAGGGAACAAATCGAACTTGCGCTCCAGAGTTTGCGCGGCGACATCGATCAAGTGCCCCCGATGTATTCAGCGAAGAAACAGAGTGGTCAGAAGCTTTACGAACTGGCGCGGCGCGGCGAAGAAGTGGAAAGAAAAGCCGTGAGGGTTTGCGTCTATAAGTTTGAGGCGATCAATCTGGCCGGCAAGCCAACGGGGGAGTTGCTGAAAGATAACCGCGACGGCACTTTCGATTTCGAAGTGCGCGTTGAGTGTTCGGCGGGTACCTACATCAGAACGTTGGCGGAAGATTTTGGCAAGCGTTTAGGAATCGGAGCACATCTTGCGGAGTTACGTCGCACGCGGGTGGGAGATTTCGAGGTTCAGCGGGCTAAGACGTTAGAACAGTTGAAGCTGCATTTTGCCGAGGAGGCGCTTGGTAAGATCTTGATTCCCCCCGATGAAGCGCTCGCGCGATTTCCTTTCGTAGACTTAGGCGCAGACGACATGCGCCGCGTGCGAAACGGTTTATCCGTTAAGGTTTCACAAGCGGTTTGGACCGATGGAGAGCGGGTCAGGATGCGCGATGAGCATGCGAACCTGATTGCAGTTGCAGACTTCAACGCCACTGAAGGCTCATTACACCCGAGGGTAGTTATCGCTCCGGAGAACTGATGAAGAAGCGCTATTGGATTGGCGGAATATTGGCATCTGCGCTAGGTACTTTCGTGGCGGCCAAGCTGCTGCTACGCCCTGGCGATGTCGAGTGGGAAAAGAACCGCGAAGCAGTCTTTCATGCAGACTATTCGAATTTCACCGAGGTTGATGGTGTGCGCGTTCACTACCAGGAAGTTGGGGATCCCAACGCGCCGCCATTGATTTTGATTCATGGTTTCGCTGCTTCCAACCTTGTTTGGAGCAAGGTGTTTTTGGAACTCGCGAGTGCAGGCTTCCGAGTGATCGCTCCGGATCTTCCCGGTTATGGCTACTCTGGCAAACCTCGTCACCTCGACTACACCATCGCGTCGCAGGCAAAGATAGTTCTTGGTTTCATCAGACGACTCGGCATCGACCGCGCTGTGTTGGTTGGCAGTTCCTACGGCGCAGCGATCGCGGCAACGATTGCACTCGATGACTCCACTCTGGTTCAGAAATTAGTATTGGTCGGCGCGGTCGCAAACAATAAGCCGACCAGGTATTTGTTGATGCGGCTGTTTAGTTCGCCAATTATCGGCGATATTCTTTCTCCTCTAGTGGTCGGCTCGCGCCGGCTACTGCGGCTAAGGATGAAGCGCGTTTATGACAAGCATTCATGGGTGCTGGATGAGCGAAGGGTTGAGGCGCGTCATTTGCCTTTGGCCACGAGAGGCGCCCATCGAGCAATCATTCGCACCGTGCGCCGCTGGGACGCCGAACGCGTTTCTCGTGATGCGCATCTGATCACGCAGCCCACGCTTTTGCTTTGGGGCGACACCGATCGGGAAGTGCCGCTGCGAGATGGTGAGCACTTGCACCGGGAAATTCCGAACTCGCGCCTGGTGGTCTTTCGCGAATGTGGTCACCTGCCTAACGAAGAGTACCCACAGGCCTTTACAGAATTGGTCTCGGAGTTTTGTGCTTGATGGGTTGAGTGGAAATGTTTCGTTAAATGGTAGGTCGCCTAAGAACGCGTGCGTCTAGCAGCGACTGGCGCACCCCTGAACCGGCAACACCTAGTATCAGAACCGGGAGCTGTAGCGACCGGCCCGAGGCTCAACCAGGCAGAATCGGCAGCGATAATGACGAGACAGTAGCGGCCAATCGAATTGTTCGGGTTGAAACTTTGGCCGGTCGCTACCGCTTCCGGTTCTGATAACGCCTGTTACGGCGAGGCTCAAGCGATAATTAAGCAAGCAGGTCAAGCCACCACTGGCTAAAGCGGTGACAGATCACCGCACTCCAAAAAGGAGTTATGCCATGTTCAGAGCTTTGCCAACTGACGGATCGCGGCGGACGCGCCAGATTTTCGAGTCGAGATAATAGTGAATGAAAGCGTAACCCCACAGAAAGGAAATACCCAGTTGGATAGCGAATGATTGCGAGCCGGCAACGCCGTCGCCGTTTTTCAGACTAATGTAGCCGAGAATTTGTCTTGGTCCCTGGTAGATCACTCCGAAGATAATTCCAAACGCGATGTAATAGAGAAGCCGGCGGCTGATCAACTCGGCCGCACCGTATTTTTCTTGGAGTTCTTTGTGGCTGCTGAAGGAGCCCTCCTTCACGGTCGGGCTGCTGCGCCAAGCTCCCTGGTCGATAGAGGGGCCCTCCCTGACGGTTGCGCTACCTACACGCACGCCCGCGCTTCCAGTGTATTTCCGATTGTGAAACCAGATCAGCCGGTGATATTGCAGGTTGTGGTAGATGGTTAGAATCGCCACGATTGCGATTGGCTTATGCGGCATTGGTGTCAGCAATACGATCCAATGCATGGGAATCGCGGCGGCCAGTAGCAGATACTTCGGAACATCAAGCGGCTCGCCGCTCATCGCGCGTTGTATCTGTCTTCCCAGCCAGGCTAGGACCAGGATAATCGTGCCACCGAGCAGAATCGTTGCCAGAGCATTAACCCCTGATTGCAACGTCGCCGGAACGCGGGCCATTGCTTCCGGATCGCGCGCGATAAAAGCGACAAATGGGCAATTGAAAGCGAACAGCAACAACAGGCGATCAAGCGCGTTATCAACCGGCGCCAGATCGTTGTTTTTCTTTTTGTAGAGCACCATAAAACCATAGTGCTGCTTCACCAGATGGTAATAGGCCCAGAGCGCGGCGATGAAAAAGAAGGTGAGCCCAGCGCCCGCGAAAACCATTAACGGACCGATTGCGAAGAAGAGTAGCGAGCCCCAAAGCAAGCGGCTGCGGTTGCGTCGTTCGGTGCGATCGAAATAAGTTCGGGAGAATGTGCCAAATACGTGGGGCGCATCGATCAAGATTGCCCAAAGCGCAACCATAGGCACCAGCGGAATAATGCCCTTCACGTATAGAATAAGCAGCAGGTAGCTCGAAGCAACTGAGCCGATTAGCCAGATGAGATCGTCGCGCGCACTTATGATCCAGCGCAGCGAGACTGCGTGTGGTTGAGCCCGATCGATCACCTCGACAGATGTCGCCATATAGCTTTAGTGGTCGCCGTTTCTTTGTTGAAAACGCTCAGTCGAGAGACTAGGATTCTAACACCGACGGAAACACACGCAGAAGCAGGAAGGGTGCTATGCCTATGGCCAATGAAGACGCCCCCTCAAATGTTCGAAAGCTCATGTTTCAGGCCCACCCGTGGCACGGCGTGGATCCCGGAGCGGAAGCGCCCGGGACAGTGAAGGCTTACATAGAAATAGTTCCCACGGATGCGGTTAAGTATGAATTGGACAAACAGTCCGGGCATCTGCACGTCGACCGGCCCCAGCGATTCTCCTCAATGTGCCCCTCGCTGTACGGATTCATTCCGCAAACTTTTTGTGGTGAAGAGGTGGGGAAACTCTGCGCCGAGCGCACCGGAGTCCGTGACATCAAGGGCGATTGCGACCCGATGGACATCTGCGTGCTTACTGAGAAAACGTTTGCCCAGGGCAGTTTCTTTCTTCAGGCCAAACCTATCGGAGGGCTCAGAATGATCGATGGCGAACAGGCCGACGACAAGATCATTGCCGTGCTCGACGCCGATTTGGCATACGGTCACATCAAAGATATTGACGAGTGTCCGAAAGCTCTCATAGATCGTCTGAAGCATTATTTCCTGAGTTATAAACAGTTTCCGGGCGATGCCCCGAGGCGCGTAGAGATTGTGGATGTCTATGATCGAGCAGAGGCGCTGGACGTGATCAAGCGCAGCATTAACGACTACCGAAAGCAGTTTGGTGATCCGGCAAAGTGAAACAAAGCACGACCTACCATTGACCACGGACCACGGACCGCCGGCAACTGAGATCTGAAATTTGAGATTAAGTTTTTACTGGGACCGCGGGCGTCTCGCCCGCCTCCGTTGAATACCACTTTGCCAAAGTTGACAGCTTCAACCCTCACTTGATCGAACGCGTTGCTTGAAGCGGGCGAGATGCCCGCGGTCCCAGTAATTACCTTGCCAGTGAATTCCCGGATCGTCTTCACCGGGACGAAAGACCTGGGCAGATTGATGACGTCAAGTAATCGTCTCTTCGATACCGCAGCGTGGGCAGGTCAAAGCGTGGCGTGAAGAATCGACCCAACTGGCAAGCGCCAAGCCGAATGTTTTGGTTTCTTTCTTTTCCGACTCAGCAGCGCTGAAAAAGCCGGCACGATCCGTGGGATGGTTATGCTTCGCTTCGGTGTCGGCAGCGCTGCAATGTTTGCAGAGCCAACCATAACCGAGATCGAAAAAGTGGTTTGTTTGATTCATGGCGGCCAGAGGCCAAAGGCCAGAGGCAGAGGTCAGAGGTCAGAGGTCAGAGGCCAGAGGCCAGAGGCCAGAGGCCAGAGGCCAGAGGCCAGAGGCCAGAGGTCAGAGGTCAGAGGTCAGAGGTCAGAGGTCAGCAATCAGAGATCAGAGGTCGGTCTTTGACCGCGGATGCGCGGTAAGTCTCGGACTTACCGCCTGCCTTCTTGAATATTTCTTTAGGTCTCCGACCTTTGAAATCCGGTCATAGACCGGAAAGGACAATAATCTCCGTCTGCGGTAAGTCCGAGACTTACCACGCATCCGAGGTCAAAGACCTGACCCTGCTTGAACAGCTCGCGAGCTCTGATTTCTGACCTCTGACCTCTGACCTCTGACCTCTGACCCCTCACTGACCTGTCTCCTATCGCCGAAAAATTCCCCGGTTCGCGGGCGGAGCCGTCAGCCGTACCGGTACGCTTGTCCGTCTTCCGTTTCGAAAAACCTGGACTTGAATTGTATCGCCTCCCTGATGCTTGTCGAGAATTCGGTAAAGGTCGTCGTTGTTCCCGACCTTTTCATTGTCAATGCCGACAATGATGTCTCCGATTTCAAAGTCTCCATTCTCGGTTTGAGTCACACCGCGCAGACCCGCATTTGCAGCAGCTTCGCCTGGCGCCACTTGCAGGATGATCACACCGTCGGCGATCGGCAAGTCAAGCTGATTTTTGAGGGCCTCAACATCGCGAGTGCCGATTCCCAGTTTGGGCCGACGCACTTCACCCGAGCGCACCAACTGCGGCACGATGCGCTTGGCTATGTTGACCGGAACGGCGAAGCCGACACCCGCTGAAGCGCCTGATGGTGAAAGGATCTGCGAATTGATGCCGATCATGCGGCCATGCGAGTCGAGTAATGGTCCGCCGGAGTTTCCCGGATTAATGGACGCATCCGTTTGAATCGCGCCCTCGATGAGCCGTTCATTGCGGGCGCGTATCGGACGTTGCAAGCCGCTGATCACGCCGGTAGTCAGCGTCCGATCCAAACCGAAGGGGTTGCCAATCGCCAAAACCTTTTGGCCGACCTCAAGTCTGTCTGAGTCGCCCAGGCTGAGGATAGTCAACGGTTCCTTTGGCCGTTCAAGCAATCTGATTACGGCAAGATCGGTATCAGGGTCGCCGCCCACCAGTTTCGCGGCATAATTCTTTTGGCCGCCAAAACTAACCGCGAGCTTTGTTGCGCCTTCGATGACATGGTAGTTAGTCAGTATGTCACCCTCCTGATCGATTACCGACCCGGAGCCAGAACCCTCCTGCGGCTCCACGAAGCCGAAAAAGTCGCGCGCGTAAGAAGTTGAATGGATGTTTACAACGCCGGGTGAAAGCGTCCGATAGATCTCAATGTTGTTTTGTTCGTCAGTCGCCGAGGCGGGATCTGTCAGCCCCTTCGGCGCAATTTCGCTGAACGCAGAACCGGAGGGCTGAAATCGATTAGACAACCGATCGAGGATAGCAATCGTGCCCGCGGCAAAGAGTGCTGAAAGTAAGGCAATCGCAAATATCTGACGTGCTGAAATTCTAAACATGGCTTTTTCTCGCTTGCTGTATGGTTAGTTAAAATTCATCAAAATTCGGTCTTCATAGGATGCCGGCGTGCCCCCAGTAAGTTGCGCCAACGGCATGGGAACGGTGGCGACATCAGCGGCGCAGCCAAATTTAGGACTGACACAATCCGGCGCGCAAGCCTAAAAAGTCAGGAAACCAGGGCAGACCCTTCCGTGTTGTGAAACGTTTTAAAAATAGCGGGGTTCCGCTTTTTTATGAGAAGGCAGCCATAAAGGCTCTTGGCAAGCTAATGAAATAAGTGAGCACGGCAGCCGGCGCATGCCATCCCAGGGCCGAGAAACCAGTCAGTACGTGCACGAGCATCAAGGCAATATAGATGGCCAGCACTACTTTCATGCCGCGCCGGGCAATTGGAATCTCTGCAAAGCGATAGAGGATATAGGCCGAGAGGGCGCCGATGGCGAGTTTTACTGAAAGAAACGAATTCTCGCTGTGGTTGAGCAGAGAGGCCATTACCCCGTTTCCTTCGGTGGCAACATTCAAGCGCAACCAGAGAATGGTGAGCTGCGCATCGAGCCAATTCATCGCGAATAACAAAATGGCTTTTGAAAGTGCTCCCACGCGGCTCCTTAGGAAACGTTGTTAAACTTCGACCCCTCTTTACGCCAGAACCTCCGAAGCCGAATGGCCTGGAGGTCCTGTCATATACGGGAGGAACGAGACTCGTACCGTTGTACTAACAAGAAACTCACAATGAGATTCTCGTTCCCGAAATCCCAACAGGCCTTCGTTAGTAAAAACTAAACTTCTCTGTTTCGAACTTGTGCCGCATATTATAAACCTAACCAGGAAAAGTTAGAAGTAACGCAAGAGTGTTGTTTTCCGTCTCGGTTAAAGGTTCAGATCAAAACAATAAGACGCGCAAACTACGAGTTTGCCCGACAAGAATTAGATGTCGACTTCAATAGCAGACGCGATATTACAGGGAGCGCACCGGCTCCGTGAGGCGGGCGTACCCGAGGCGCGTCGGGAGGCGGGATCGCTGGTGGCGCATATACTTGATCGCGATCGCTCTTTTATCCTGAGCCACGCCGAAGATCCGGTAAGCCCCGATCAGCTTAGGCAGTTTCAAGTTTTTCTCGAGCGTCGCGCTCAAAGGGAGCCGCTGCAATACATCACCGGCCACCAGGAGTTTTTCGGTCTCGATTTTGAAGTTACCAGCGACGTGTTGATTCCCAGACCTGAGACCGAACTGCTTGTTGAGACTTCTTTGAAACTTTCTGCCGGAAACGAAACGGCGCCGTTTATTTGCGATGTGGGCACGGGCTCAGGTTGTATTGTTATCGCGCTACTCCATGAACTTCGGAAAATTCCCGGCACACGCGCTGTCGCTATTGACGTCTCGCCGGCGGCAGTGGCAGTTGCAAAACGAAATGCGGCGCGCCACTCATTGACCGAGCGGATTAATTTTGTCATATCTGATTGTTTCGCCTCCCTGGATCCACAGAATCCGCTTCAATCGTCTTTCGATTTAATTGTTTCCAATCCACCCTATGTCGAGGAGCTCGCGCTGGTAGGTCTGCAAAGAGAAGTGCGAGATTTCGAGCCGTCCCTGGCTTTGGCGGCTGGCCCGGATGGGCTGGCAGTCATTCGCCGCTTGCTGCTGGAGGCGGGCAATTTTTTGAAAAGTGGGGGTCACCTTCTATTCGAGATTGGTTTTACTCAAAGCACGGCTGTGAAGAAACTTATTGATCCGAAGGAATGGAAACTCCTGGAAATTTGCGAAGACCTCCAGGGCATTCCTCGGACTATTGCATTACAGAAGATCTCGTAGTAAAACTTTTCCGATCCCCAGGGCAAACTACCGCAATGCGCACGGCCCACTGCGTGTTGGACTGCAACAAGTCAAACCGAGAGCAAACCTTCAAAGGAGACAACGATATGAATAAGTTGTTAACGCAGGGTCTGTTGATTGTGATGATGACGTGTCTGGCGAGCATTCCGGCCTGGGCGCAGAAGGAAAAGTCCAAGGACTCCCTGGTATGTAGCGATGAATGGCATAGTAATAAGTTGGTGAGTCATTGCGAAATCCGAGAGCAAACACTGGCCGCATCGGATAGCACGATTGAAGTTGACGGCCGCAAGAATGGGGGCGTTTCCATCAAGGGGTGGGACCGAAATGAGATTCTGATGCGGGCCCGAATTCAGACCGCAGGCACATCCGAGGCTGAAGCGAACGACCTTGCCAAACAGATAAGCATTGAAACTGCCGGCTCCAGGATTTTCGCTTCTGGTCCAGCGAATCGCACGGACCATTGGTGGAGCGTCAGCTATGAGATCTTCGTTCCGCATCGCTCAAACCTCTCTTTGAAAACACACAACGGCGGTATTTCGATCTCTGATGTGAGCGGCCGGCTCGAGTTTAGCGCGCTGAATGGCGGCGTCAGTCTGAGACGTGTCGGCGGAAGCGTGCGGGGTAGCACGACCAACGGCGGCCTCAATCTTGAGTTGAGTGGCGAACGCTGGGAGGGAGAAGTTTTGGATGTGAGCACAACCAACGGCGGCGTCTCGATGTCGATTCCAGAAAACTACTCAGCGCATTTGGAAACAGGTACCGTGAATGGACATTTGAGCATAGATTTTCCGGTAACAGTACAAGGAAACATTACGCGCGAGCTGGCAGTAAATCTCGGCTCGGGTGGAGCTACTATCAGAGCGATGACTACGAACGGCGGCGTGAGAATCAAGCGCGGCCAGGGTATGGTGTTTTAGTTCGGCAGTCGAGCTTATTACGGACGCAGCGATCTTCCCCGGATCGCTGCGTCCTTTTCCTTTCGCTGGGCTCGTAGTGGGCAAAGCTTTAACCTTTCCGCGTTTTAATCTAATCTGTTCTCATCGTGGACAAATTCCGCATTACCGGAGGTCGGGCGCTTAGTGGCCGCGTTTCGATAAGTGGCGCCAAGAATTCCGCCCTGCCCTGCATGGCCGCGGCGTTGCTTAGCCCCGAAACAGTGACCCTGCACAACCTTCCATACGTTCGCGACATTATTACGCAGCGTCGCTTGCTCGAGGACCTCGGCGCCACGGTGCTAACACCAGAGCTGCGCACGCACAAGATATCTGCCAGCCATATAGAACTGTTTGAAGCGCCCTATGAGCTGGTGCGAACGATGCGCGCCTCGGTGCTGGCTCTGGGGCCATTGCTGGCGCGCTTTGGCAAAGCCAAAGTTTCCTTGCCGGGCGGATGCGCGATTGGCACACGTCCGATAGATATGCATCTGGTCGCCTTCGAGAAGTTGGGCGCCGAGGTCAGGCTTGAAGGGGGAAATGTCATCGCGCGCGCGCCGAAATCGGGTCGTCTGGTCGGAGGCGAAATTCATTTCGACAAGGTCACGGTAACGGGAACAGAAAACGTGATGATGGCCGCAACGCTGGCGCGCGGCTTAACAGTAGTGCACAACGCGGCTTGTGAGCCTGAGATCAGCGATCTGGCGGAATTACTGAACAAGATGGGGGCGCGGGTTCGGGGAGCGGGAACCAGCACGATTGAGATTGAAGGTGTCGCAAAACTGGGGAGTGCCGAGCACACGATCATTCCCGATCGGATCGAAACGGGGACCTTCATTGCCGCGGCTGCGATCACCAATGGCGACCTGGAAATTAAGGACTGCCAGCCCCGTCATCTGTCTGCCGTGATTGATAAGTTTCGCGAAGTTGGGGTCACGATCGAGGAACTGAATCCAAGCACGCTCCGCGCGTGCTGTCCGGAAAAGTTGACTGCGAAAGACGTTACCACTCAGCCTTACCCGAAGTTCCCTACAGACATGCAAGCTCAATACATGGCCCTGATGACGCAGGCAGAAGGTCGGGCAGTTATCGAGGAAACCGTTTTCGAAAACCGCTTCATGCACGCATCAGAGTTACAGCGAATGGGTGCGCACATTTCCATTGACGGCCACAGCGCGTCAGTTACTGGAGCAACGCCGTTAACGGGCGCGCCCCTGATAGCGTCTGACCTGCGAGCTTCGGCTTCACTCGTTTTAGCAGGCCTGGTTGCTAAAGGAGAAACAATTGTCGATCGCGTTTATCACATCGATCGCGGGTACGAAAAAATAGAAGCAAAGCTAGGCGCCGTAGGCGCGGATATTGAGCGGATTAGAGAATCAGTAACCGCGCCCCTTTCGCAAGCATCTCAGCCGGGAATGCTCGCGGAAATGTAATGCACACTGTTAGTTTGTTCTTGTAACACAAATGTTAGTTTGGGATGTGTTCACCGCTCACGAGCCGTGCGCCAAATAACAATTTGCCTTACAAGAACAACACCGACGCAAAAGGGTAGACTACAAACTGATGTCAGAACAAAGTTGCTTGTTTTGCCGAATAGTGTCGCGGGAGATTCCTGCCGACTTCGTCCACCAGGAGGACTCAGCGGTTGTTATTCGCGACATTAACCCTCAGGCGCCGAGTCACTTGCTGGTGATTCCGAAAGAACATATTGAATCGTTGGACGATGCCTCGCAGAAGGATGAGACGCTGTTGGGCCATCTGCTTCGCATTGCCGCGCGAGTCGCAAACGCTGAAGGACTAGCGGAAGGGGGCTACCGCACAGTGATAAATAACGGCGCGGGCGCCGGGCAGTCGGTGTTTCACCTTCACGTGCACGTACTCGGCGGCCGCCCTATGAACTGGCCTCCAGGATAAATGCCGGGAACCGGCGATCTAACTTTCGGAAGAAATCGGGCGACCGACCCCGCAGGCAGTTGTCCGATGAACTTTAGTTTGTCGTTGAGTTGCCCGTGACTCTCGATGGGAGCATGAAGGGATCCCGATAAGAGTTGGCCAACAAACTCTAATGTGGTGTTGCTGCGCTTCACCCAAGCTTACGACAAACTGAAGTTTATCGGACAAAAGGCGCCTGGTGAAGAACTAGCTTGTCCGATGAACTTTAGTTTGTCGTTGAGTTGCCCGTGACTCTCGATGGGAGCATGAAGGGATGCCGATAAGAGTTGGCCAACAAACTCTAATTTGGTGTTGCTGCGCTTCACCCAAGCTTACGACAAACTGAAGTTTATCGGACAAAAGGCGCCTGGTGAAGAACTAGCTTTGGCAACGCTGGGAAAAGGAAGCATTGACGCGTCACTATTCAGCCGCATCTCGGGCGAGCCGGCGCTGCTCAGCCAGCTCTCGCAGTGCCGTTGACAGATCGCGAGCGGCTCGCTCGATGCGATCGGCAACTGCTTCAAGCGAATCGCTTTCCACAGTTGAACGAATTGCAACGACCGTCAGCGCCTCTTCGATGTGTTCGATCAGACGCGCCGCTTCGGTTTCCGTTTCTTTCTCGCCACGACTCAGCTGGCGGGTTGAAAGATCTTTTTCCATATTGATGGGCGATCTTAAATCGCTAATCCCTGGTACCCTGGCGAAAGTTATTCAGCAAGCCAAGGTCGTTGCCTGACCGGATTAGCTGTGTTCGACTGGCTAAACTCTTACCTCACTCAGACCTCTGGAAGCAAGCGCGCCGAGGAGGGACCGCAACTCAACTTTTAAATTGAGAGGTCAAACAGGATTACAGGTTGTCTTTGTGATTCAATTTGTGAATCGCGTGGAGCCTTCGCTGTTTCCGGTTTTGCCTTTCCCCAATTCATCTGCTAAAGCTCTTGCTCGATGGATTTAGCACCGGGCAGAGAGTCCTTTACTAAAAAAGAGTGGCGATTAATCCAATCGCTTCAAAAGCCCGCGCAAGTGCAGCGTTTTTTCACTTCTATGCCTTACAACTGGGAACGCAACGGCGGTACGCTTCGCTCTTTCCGCGAACTCTTGAGACGGCACGAAGCACACTGCCTCGAAGCGGCGGTTGGTGCAGCCGTGATCCTCGAACAACATGGCTACCCTCCGTTGTTGCTAGATATCGAGTCGCAGGATCTACTGGATCACGTGATCTTCGTTTTTCAGAAAGACGGTTTGTGGGGTTCTATTGGCCGTTCGCGCGATATCGGCTTGAACGGACGCAAGCCACTGTTTCGCTCGCTCAGGGATTTGACGTGGAGCTATTTCGATCCTTACGTGGATTTCTCAGGACGGATAAAAGGCTACGGCCTCACCAGCCTCTACGAACTCGGGAACTATGATTGGCGCTTCTCGCCGCGGAATATGTCGAAGATTGAAAACCATCTGCGCGCGTTACCACACTGGCGAATTCATTCTTCAGACAAACGGTACGAACAGCTCCTTGCCCGCTACAAGAAATACAAGAAACGTTATCCGGAGCGTTCACCGTCTTACTACGACAGCCGGCGCCAGTGGATGATCTGATTGAGGTGCTGGTCAAGACAGCGACCCGGCGAGGGCAAGCCCACTTTCTTTCCCAACCTGAGCGATTGATTAACAGGCTTGTCTAATCGTTCCTTGAAAGCCTTTCCACTGAGAATTAGCAAATCGAGTCTGATCAGCTCATGATCGGGAAGGTGGGCTTGCCCCCGCTGGCTCGCTAAAAAGGGAGACTAAGATTCAGTGACAATTAGCCCTTCGCGCGAAAACTCCCAGTTGAGAATCTCTGCGCCTTCCTCTGCATTCAGGGCCCGCTCGACCTCGGCCTTTCGTCCTTCGGCACACAGAAAGGCGATGCAGCCCCCACCGCCGGCGCCGCACACTTTCGCTGCTTCCGCACCATTAGCCAGGGCTGTTTCTACCAGCCGTTCCATTTGCGGAGTAGTTACGCCGGGCGCCAGCCGCTTACGGTTGGGATAGGCAGCGCGCATTGTTTCGCTCACCGCGCTCCAATCGTCAGCCAACAAAGCAGCACGCATGTGCTGCGCGGAGTCGCGGATCCCATTAAAGAGTTCGAACAGCTCCGGATCACCATCGATGTGACGCTTCAATATCTCCCAGTTATTTGTTCCCGAAAGGCGCGGCTCGCCGGTGTAGCAGATTGCAATCCGATTTTGGAGTTTCGTTTCATCGATCCCGAGTGCTTCTCGCTGGATCCCCTCAGCGCGAAAATGGACACAGGAAGTGGAACCATAGAGCGCCGAATAGTAATCCTGGAAACCCGCTGGCACCCGAATCACAGTGGTCTCGATATTCGCGGCGATGGTGATGAATTTCCGCTCTTCATAGCGATTTCCCACGAGCCGGTTGAGCGCTCCCATACAGGCAATGGCGAGCGCTGACGATCCGCCCATACCGGCGCCTGCGGGAACTTCGCTGTTGGCGGTCAAATGAAAACCGGTGGTTGGTTTGAAGAAGTGAACCAGCTTCGAGATCAATTCGAGCCGTTCTTCGCGAATGAGATCTTCCAGGGCCGCAAGGTTAGTTTCAAAAGCAACCTTGCGGTCGCGTGATTCGAGCACGATGCGGCCGTCCTCGCGCGTTTTGATCTGGCAATAAGCGCGTAGCGAGGTGGCGAAATTTACTGTTGCGGCGCCAGGATGAAATAGATAGAGCGGCCAGATATCGATCGTGCCGCCCGCAAGATCGACGCGCGTCGGTGCAGAGGATTCAATAAGCACTCAGTTTTTAGTGGTCCTTTCCATACAAAATGCTCAGTCCTTCTTACGCTTCGAAGCAACTTTCTCCTGATCTTCGTGACGCGATTGCTTAAAGGGAATATGCTCCTGAAACTCCTGTTTTAGCTCCTGCAACTTCTCTTGCGCAACTTGCTCCAGCTCCTGCAATCGTTCCGGGTCAGCTTCTTCAACTTTCCTGGATAACCAGAAACGTTCGGCAAAATAGAACCCGGCGATGCCTACAACCACGATCACCAGCAGCACTTTGCCGAGCCGTTGAAAATCTCCAATGACCCCGATAACAGCGCCGCTGAAAAAATACCCCGCACCGCTGAGAAGGAAGACCCACGCAAAACAGCTAGTCAGTGACAGTAGCACAAAGCGCAGGTAAGGCATCCGGCCCACGCCGTGAAATATGCACGACGCCCAGCGCAAACCGTAAATGTATTTCGAAAGAAAGATCGACAGTCCGCCGAAATTGTTCGTCAGTCGCTCCATTCGCGGTTTAGCCGTGCGATAGAAGCGAAATTCGCGAACACCTTTGCGAAACTCACGACCGGTGAGATATGCGATGTTGTCGCTCGCCGAACCACCCAGAGTACCGGCAAGCAGAACCCAGGCAAAACTGTGCTCGCCGAAAAAATAACTGTGCGCCAGAACGCCGGCCAGCAGCAGGGTGAGGTCGCCCTCGATCATTACGAGAAGAAAGACCGCATAAAGACCGTAGCGGCCGATAAAGTCGTAAAGGAAATCGAGATGCATAATTGGAAAGTGAGCAGTGAGCGGTGAGCAGTGAGCGGTACAAAAGGCGACACCGCCGGTACCCGAACAAGCTGCCTACTGCTCACTGCTAACTGCTCACTACTGACTGCCCATTGCTCACTACGACGTTCCTTGTTCCTCCTGCGACGGTTTCACGACCAGGACAGGGCACGAAGCATGTCGTACAACCGCTTCAGCGGTGGACCCAAACAGAATTCGTCCTAATCCGGTTCGTCCGTGCGATGAAACAACAATCAAATCGACTTTGCGATCTTTGGCGACCCGCACAATCTCAGAAGCCGCTTCGCCATGAACGATCAACTCCTCGATTTCCAGTCCGGCACATTCTTCGCATTCGGCGAATTTCGGCAGCTCGCGTTCCGCGGAATCCTCAAGCTGGTCGGAAATATCGGCAATTGGTAAAGGCTCGGTCATGCCGGAATAGCCCACGCTCGGCACCATCGGCTCGATAACGTGGACGAAGATTATCGAAGCGCCAAACGTCCGCGCCAGAGACGTGGCATAGGGAAGCGCGTAGTTGCCGCATTCGCTGAAGTCCGTCGGCAATAGTATTGAGCGTATCTGCATGTTGAATTGAACTTTGAGCTTTCTACTTTGGGTTTTGACTATTAGAAGCTGGAGGCTTTTACCTTGAGAACGCCAGGATCAAAACCCAAAGTACAAAGTTCAAAAACGCAGATCTTCGAACGTACGACTAGTGTGGGCAGTCATTCTACACGCAGAAAGACGTGTTTGACAGCCCCAGTACCCTCGATTATGCTTCCGTTTGTTTCGCAGGATATTAACTACTCATAGGAAGGTTTTTACCCCCCAATGCCCCCTCAGTCGGAGTCGAGTTTCATTGGAATCGAACTTTCCGGGTCAAGACTCCGGGCCGCGACGGTAAACAACGAGGGCGCCATCGGGGAGCGCCGGGAAGCGCGATTGCAAGCCGATGGCCTGGTCGAGCAAGTAGCCCAGCTGGTCACGGATTTACGCCAGATTGAAAAGATCGAGGCTGTCGGTATCGCTATACCGGGTTTGGTCAACCGGCAAACTGATCGCGTCGTCGCTTCGAGAGAGCCGGGAATAGTTCGCGAAAACCTTCACGCGGAATTGATGAACGCTACGGGCTTGCGTTTTGAGCTCGAAAACGATGCCAACGCCGCCGCTTATGGTGAGTTCAAAATTGGCGCCGGTCGCGGTAGCCGGGACCTTTTCTACATCACCATCGGCGAAGGCATTGGGGGGGCGATCATTCTCGATGGCAAGCTCTGGACGGGCGCCTCGGGTTTCGCAGGCGAAGTCGGACACATCACGATCGATACCGAAGGCTCGGAATGCGAGTGTGGCAATACGGGCTGCCTGGAAACAGTTGCCTCCGGTCCAAACATCGTGCGTCGCGCAAATGAACGACTGAATCGAGATTCAACCTCATCACTTTCAAAATTGGCCATGAACAAGGATTTCACCGCCGACGATCTTGCACGCGAGGCAAAAGAGGGTGACGATTTTTCGCTAATGATGATTGAGCGTACCGGGAAATACATCGGCACAGGTGTCGCCAGCATCATCAATCTCTTAAATATTGAGAAAATCGTCCTCGGCGGTGGCGTGATGCAGGCCGGCGACCTGATTTTGAAACCGATCATCCAGGAAGCAAAGAGACGCGCCTTCCAACCTTGTTTTGAAGCAACTCAGATTGTGGCCGCCGCTCTGGGGGCCGATGCCGCCACCATCGGCGCTGCAATGCTGGCCCGCGACGCTTCTATTACCTGAATCAAATTTCAGATCTCAAATTTCAGATCTCAATCTCGGATCTCAAATTTCAGATCTCAAATCTGAGATTAATCCCTATCTCGCTTCGCGGTGCCGGTCGGCCCACCCGGCCCAAAAAATTAGTATCCATGTAAATGGTATAGCCACTATCGCGAGCATTCTTACGTCAGGCGGCGGCGGACTGAAAATGTTTGCGACGTAAAGCGCGGCAACTGCCACTACGAAGGACCACAAGCCACATCGTCCCATTCCATCCTTCGCCCGCGTCACTCGCAGGTAGATCCAGATCCCTGCTGCATACATCAACCCTTCAACAATCACCGTCGCCAGGGTCGAGTTCCACAATCCGAGTCCCACCCGTGGGCCGCCGGGATAAAGCGGCAGGTCAGGCCGGTGCGTAACAAAATCCAAAACCCAGTGGCTGACTATGCCAATCCAAATCACAAAGGCGCCGGCTCGATAACGTTTAAGGATGTAATAAAGAACTGCGAAGAGCGTGGCCCAGCCAACGGCGCACACAAGACTGTGCGAGATGGGATATGAAACAAAGTCGAGTGGCGTAAAGGCAGTGTTGCCCGGAACGATGCGCACCTGCTCCCAGCCCAACAAGAGAAACACAGGCCATAACAAATCGAGCAGGGCTGCCGCCGCGATGAGCGTGCCCAAAGAAGTTTGCGGAGCGAATCGCTTCGAGGCGAAACCGACTGCGAAGTGGCCTATGAACATTGGTTCTGTATCCTACAATCTTTTGAAACAACTTGTGGATAGTAATGACGGAGCCATTAAACCGCTTACTACATGCAGCGTAATCGAAATACGTTTTGGTAGTGAGTTAGATTTGAGCGACCACGCTAATAGCACTTTAACGGGTTGCGGGGCTGATTAATGAGAATTTGAAAAAATTTAACCATCTGATAAAGTACTCAAACACTCTGTCAGAAACAGTTGGGCGAGGGGTTTTGTGGGACCGCGCTGTCTACACGGGTGGTTGTGGTCTGTCGCTTCAAGTGCAGTTGCTGTTCTCGGTTCTTCGAGCGGGCGAAATTTTCCAGTTATTGAATTGCTGAATTTTGTAAAGACGGATTAGCCAAGCCGCCGCGATGCCCCAGATTTTTCATCACAGCACGAACGCCCTCGCGAAGCTGACGATCTATGGTGCAGTTTTTATTCTGTTGGCGGCGCTTTGGGTAGGCGCGGAATTGAATCGCTCGTCCTGGAACACCGGCCAGTGGGTTGAACGCCAACAACCCGTCCAGTTTAGTCATAAACATCATGTCGGCGACGATGGCCTGGATTGTCGTTACTGTCACACCTCTGTCGAGATTGCCGCATCTGCCGGCATGCCATCAACCAATACCTGCATGAATTGTCATAAACAGATTTGGGCGGATAGTCCTTATCTCGAGCCGGTGCGCGCCAGCTTTCGCAGCGGCATACCGATCGAGTGGATTCGGGTGCACGACCTTCCCGATTACGCTTATTTCAATCACAGCATTCATGTAAACAAAGGGGTGGGCTGTTCGACCTGCCACGGCCGTGTGGATCAGATGCCGATTGCTTATCAAGCGTCAACGCTGCAGATGGAGTGGTGTCTCGAGTGTCATCGGAATCCGGAAAGATTTGTGCGGAAGAAGGAAAAGATTTTCGATATGCAGTGGCGGCAGGAAAACAAAACTGAGGAAGAAATTGCGGAAGGCAACGCGCTGGTGGCGGATTATCACATTCAACCGGCGAAAGTGTTAACGAGCTGTTCGACCTGTCACCGTTAGCACTGGGACGCGGGTACTGGGACCGCGAGTATTGGGATCGCGGGCGTCCCGCCCGCAATGAGCGCGAAGCGCGAATAGAATTTTAGAGATGTCTCAAGATCGCCACATTAATTTCAAACTAATGCGAGAGCGCGTGCTCGCGCAGCAAAACGGTCAGGACACGCTCGCTCCCGGCAAGACCTATTGGCGGAGTCTCGAGGAATTGGCTGACGCGCCGGAGTTTCGCGAGTTTGTCGAACGCGAATATCCGCAGCACGCCGAAGAGTGGAACGATCCGGTGGAGCGTCGCACGTTTCTGAAGTTGATGGGAGCTTCGCTGGCGCTGGCGGGCCTGAGTGGTTGCGTCTTTCAACCTCCGGAGAAGATTGTTCCAAACATAAGAGAGCCAGAAGACGGGGTTCCCGGCAAGGCGCTGTTCTTCGCGACGGCTTCGTCGCTCGGCGGAATCGCGACGCCGCTCTTGGCTAGAAGCAACGAGGGGCGCCCCACCAAGTTGGAAGGAAATCCCGACCACCCTAATAGCCGCAATAGCGATCCGAACGATCGCGGCTCCAGCGCCACCGACATTTTTTCGCAGGCGTCAGTCTTGAGTCTGTACGATCCCGACCGCTCACCGACTCCTCTCTACCGCGAAGAGGCTCGCACCTGGTCAACCTTCGTCGGTGAGATTCGCACCGCGCTGGATGAACAGCGGCCGAAGCAGGGTGCTGGAATACGATTTTTGACGGAGACGATTACGTCGCCAACGCTCGCGGCGCAGTTGAAGGCAATCCTGACGGAGTTTCCGCAGGCGAAGTGGCATCAGTACGAGCCGGTAAACAACGACAACGCGCGCGCCGGTGCGGTAATGGCTTTCGGCCAACCGGTCAATACCATTTACGACTTTAGCAAGGCTGATCGCATTCTCGCGCTCGACGCTGATTTCCTTGCCATATTACCCGGAACGGTTAGGTATGCCCGCGACTTTGCGGCGCGTCGGCGAATCACCGACGGCAAGAAGGAGATGAGCCGGCTCTATGTGATTGAGACAACGCCGACAACAACGGGCGCGAGTGCGGATCACCACTGGTCGGTGAAGCCGAGTGAGATTGAAACCTACGCTCGAGGTTTTGCGGATGGGCTGCGACGAGAGCGCAGCTCAGCTACCGGCAACCAGACCGTGACCGTCAAGACCGAACTGGTGAGTGCCGCTGACATCCATTCTAACTCTCTATATTTGCCTGATGTGCAGGCCATCACGCGCGACCTGCAACAGCACCAGGGCGCAAGCATTGTTATTGCCGGCAAAGAGACGCCGCCTGCGGTTCATGCGCTGGCTCAGGCGATGAACGATGCGCTGGGGAATGTCGGCAAGACTGTTTTCTACACCGATCCGATCGAAGCGAACTCAGTAGATCAAAAACAGTCGCTGCAGGAGTTGCTTAAAGACATTGACGACGGCCACGTCGAGATGCTGGTGATCGTTGGCGGCAATCCGGTTTACAACACGCCCGCTGACCTCAAGCTCAATCAGGATCGAATGTTCAAGACGAAGCTGCGGGTTCATCTAAGCCAGTACAAGGATGAAACATCAAACCTTTGCCATTGGCACATTCCAGAGTCGCACTATCTCGAAGCGTGGAGCGATACGCGTTCCTACGACGGCACGGTGACGATAGTGCAACCGCTGATCGAGCCGCTCTACCAGAGCAAGAGCGCTCATGAGTTACTGGCAGTGTTCACGCCGCAGTATGACCGCAAGCCCTACGATGTGATTCGGGAATACTGGCAAAGACAGGGACAGGGACAGGGGCAGGGACAGGCAGCAGGAGCAGGAGGCAGTAAGCCAACGCCAGGGCCTGTTGCCACACCATCGGCCGACTTTGAAACGTGGTGGCGTAAGTGCGTTCATGATGGATTTGTTCCGAACACCGCGTTGCCGGCGAAAACAGTTTCAGTGAACGCAGCCGGTCTTAATCCACCAAATGTGGGCGGGACGCCCGCGGTCCCAGCAACAACAAGCCTCCAGTCGGGAGGGTTCGAAATTGTTTTCCGCACTGATCCAACAATTTACGACGGACGTTTTGCCAACAACGGCTGGTTGCAGGAATTGCCTAAGCCGTTGTCGAAACTCACCTGGGACAATGCGGCGCTGGTCAGTCCCAACACCGCCAGGCAATTGGGACTAACAAAGACTATCGGCAAAAAGGGCGGCGACATTTACGTAGACACGCTGAAGATTACCTACCAGGGACGAACGTTTAGCGATCCCGTTCCAACCTGGATCACGCCCGGCCAATTAGATGGCGTGATTACTTTGCATCTCGGTTACGGTCGCAAGAGCGCCGGGCGCGTCGGCAACGACCACGGCTTCAATGCCTACGAGATTCGCACCTCGGATTCACCGTGGTCAGCGAGCGGCGTCCAGGTTGAGAAAGCCGGCGTCCAGCATCTGCTTGCAGTTACGCAGCTTCATTTTATGCTGGAGGATCGCAACTTCAGCAAAGAGGATCGCGACGTACTGCGTTCGCAAACGCTCGAGGAATATTTGAAAGGGACTCCCGCTGGGGAGACGCATGATCCTCCGCCCCACGAAACGCTCTACCAGCCTGAACTCTTCGATTACCAGAATCAGGGCAATGGTTTGAACTATGCCTGGGGCATGGCTATCGATCTGAACAACTGCGTCGGCTGCAATGCCTGCACCATCGCCTGCCAGTCAGAAAACAACATTCCGGTAGTTGGAAAAGAACAAGTGGTTCGTAGTCGTGAGATGCACTGGATTCGCGTTGACACTTACTTCAAAGGCGAGGACGCAAATAATCCGGAAGCGACAAACTTCATGCCCGTGCCGTGCATGCATTGCGAGAACGCGCCGTGTGAGCCGGTGTGCCCGGTGCATGCGACGGTCCACAGCGCTGAAGGCCTCAACGACATGGTCTACAACCGCTGTGTGGGCACCAAGTATTGTTCGAACAACTGTCCCTACAAAGTGCGACGTTTTAATTTCTTTTTGTACCAGGATTGGGAAACCCCCCAGTACCAGTTAATGCGCAACCCCGACGTGAGCGTGCGCAGCCGCGGCGTGATGGAGAAATGCACTTACTGCGTGCAGCGCATCCAGGGCGCAAAAATCCAGTCGGAGCTGGAGGGACGAAAGGTTCGGGATGGCGAAATCGTGACCGCTTGTCAGGCAGTGTGCCCGACCGAAGCGATCGTGTTCGGCGACGTCAATGATCCCAATAGTCGTGTTTCGAAGTTGAAGGCTGAAAAGAGGAACTATTCATTGCTGGCGGATTTGAACACTAAGCCGCGCACGACATATTTGTCAGCGCTCAGAAATCCAAACCCGGAGCTTAAGTAGGACAGGCATTCCTGTCTGTCCAGCGTGCAGACAGTGGCACAGAGATGCAGAGGATGATTCAAGGAAGAGAATCTCATGGTTTGGAAGGTGGGCTTGCCCCCGCTTTGGTTGAGTGCCATTCGACAAGCGGGGGCAAGCCGCCCTTCCCGACCTGGAGCTTATGCTTCTTGAATCAATCTTTCCGCCTCTGTGCCTCCGTGGCCTGATTCTGATTCATGCAAGACGAACCACATAGCGAAGGTCCGATTCATCATACGACGGCGCCGGTTATTGCACCGGGGCTGACGTTTGCATCGGTAACCGACAAGATTAGTTCGATAGTACTGAAGCGGAAGACGCCGGTCGGGTGGTTCATCGGGTTCGCGATCTCGTTTGTTCTTTTCCAGCTAATGCTGCTGACCATTACCAAGCTCCTCTTCGTAGGCATCGGACTCTGGGGTGTGAACATTCCCATCGCCTGGGGAATGGACATTTTGAATTTTGTCTGGTGGATCGGAATCGGTCACGCCGGCACGTTAATCTCGGCGATTCTGCTCCTGCTGCGGCAACGGTGGCGCACGTCTATTAACCGCTTCGCGGAGGCAATGACGTTGTTTGCAGTGGCCCAGGCCGGCATGTATCCGATTATGCACCTCGGGCGTCCCTGGCTGGCTTACTGGCTGTTTCCGTATCCCAACACAATGGGCATCTGGCCGCAGTTTCGCAGCCCATTGATGTGGGACGTCTTCGCCGTGTCCACTTACGCCACTGTCTCCGCGATGTTTTGGTTTGTTGGTTTGATCCCCGACTTCGCGACGCTGCGCGATCGCGCGCGCAGCAAGCCGTTCCAAATCGTTTACGGAATGTTGGCAATGGGTTGGCGCGGCTCGACGCGACACTGGCAACGCTACGAAATGGCGTATCTGCTTCTGGCTGGACTGGCCACACCACTGGTGCTTTCGGTTCACAGCGTAGTCAGCCTCGACTTCGCGGTCGGCGTAATCCCCGGATGGCACGCTACCTTATTTCCGCCTTACTTCGTGGCTGGAGCCATCTATGCGGGCTTTGCGATGGTGTTGTTGCTGACGATTCCTTTGCGAAGGGTCTATGGCCTGGAAAGTTTCATTACGATGCGCCACATGCACAACATGGCTAAGGTAATGCTCGCGACGGGTTTGATCGTCGGCTACGGCTATGTGATGGAGGCATTTTTCGGCTGGTACAGCGGCAGTCGTTACGAGCGGTACATGATCTGGAACCGCATGCATGGCCCCTATGCTTACTACTATTGGGCGCTGATTCTTTGCAACATCATCACGCCGCAGTTTCTCTGGATCAAGAAGATAAGGTCAAACCTGCTGGTGCTGTGGTTGCTCTCGATCGTAGTAAGCATCGGCATGTGGCTGGAAAGATTCGTCATTGTGGTTACCAGCCTGCATCGCGACTTCTTGCCTTCATCGTGGGGCATGTATCAACCGTCGATGTGGGACTGGACGATGTTCATAGGCACGATCGGTTTCTTCTTTACGTTGTTGTTTCTGTTCATTCGCTTCCTGCCAATGATCTCGATCTTCGAGATGCGCACGATCTTGCCCGGAGCGGAAGTTGAAGAATAGAAAGACGGCAGGGGCAGGTGGCAGGAGCAGGCGGCAGCTTGACGTGCGGAAGATGACTGTAGTTTAGAGTTCAAGCCTTAGCTTGCAAGTGATGAAAAAGACCAACCTAATAAAGCTTGAACTCTGAACTGCAAGCGTTCAAGTGAGTTGAGCGATGGCTGAAGACGATAACAAAGAACAACCCTGGGAACATGATTTGGAAGACCCGGAGCCAATCAATCATGCGACCTCCAGCGCGGCGCACGGTCGCCGGCGAGGGGCGCCCGCGCTCTATGGCACCATGGCCGAGTTTGATAATCCGACGGATCTGGTTGCGGCGGCGCGGCAAACCTACCAGGCAGGATACCGGCGCATCAATGGCTATTCGCCGTATCCGATTGAAGAACTTTCCGAGGCGATAGGTTTCACTCGTACCAGTCTGCCGCTGATTGTTTTGCTCGGCGGGGTCCTCGGCGGGCTGGGCGGGTTCTTCATGCAGTATTGGATGGAGGTTGTCGATTATCCGTTGAATGTTGGCGGCAAACCTTTTAACAGTTGGCCCGCATTCATTCCGATCACGTTTGAGTGCACTGTGCTGGTCGCTTCGTTTGCAGCGGTGTTAGGCATGCTGGCGCTCAACAAGTTGCCGCAGCCGTACCACCCGGTATTCAACGCGCCGAACTTTGCGCTGGCTACACGTGACAAGTTTTTTCTGGTCATTGAAGCAAACGATCCAAAGTTTAAGCACGACGAGGCGACCCGGTTTATGCAGAGTCTGGGCGCGATTGAAGTTAACGATGTGGAAATCTAAAAGACAGACGGCAGACGGCAGACGGCAGACGGCAGGAAGTCGATTCCTGGGTTTACCGAAGTTTGTGCACACGTCCCGCTCTTCCTGTCTCCTGCTGAGTGCCGTCTGCCTCCTGTCTTTCGGTTGCCGGCGCGATATGCAGGACCAACCGAAGATGAAGCCTTATCGCTCAACCGTTTTCTTTCGAGATGGACTGTCGGCGCGACCGCCGGTCGAAGGCACTGTGGCGCGGGGCTTCTTGAAAGAAGATACTGAGTTCTTTACCGGCAAGAAGGCGGGCAAGACCACCGCCACCGCTTCAGCTCCGTCTGCACAAACCCCCGCCGGTTCGCAGCCTACCACTACGACACCTGTGACCGGTGCGGCCCCAATTGGCGCTGCGGCTTATCCTGACGACGTAGAAGTTTTTCCCATTCCGGTAAACAGAGAAGTAGTGGGCCGTGGCAAAGAACGTTACGAGATTTTTTGTTCGGCCTGTCACGGTCTGACCGGCAACGGCGATGGAATGATTGTCAGACGCGGCTTTCGACGGGCCGCTTCGTTTAATGATGACAGGTTGCGACAAGCGCCTGTTGGTCACTTTTTTGACGCGATAACAAACGGCTGGGGCGCAATGCCGAGTTATGCGCCACAGATTCCCGTGCCGGACCGTTGGGCGATTGTCGCTTACATCCGAGCGTTGCAGCTAAGCCAGCAAAATCAGCAGGCACAAACGCCGGCGGCACAGCCCTCAGCCACGAGCTCGCCATCTCAGATGGGAGGTCATCAGTGACGAGATTGACGAGCGGTCCATACAATGCGCCTCCCAGTGCTGGTCGTTTCCAGCAACTCGCACTAATCGTCGGTATTGTGTTCGTAGTTGTCTTTGTAATCGGACTCTTCGTGGATCGCCGGCAGTTTTTCCAATCCTACCTGTTTGCTTTTTCCTTTTGGGCAGGAATCTCGGTTGGCTCACTTGCGCTCCTCATGCTGCAACATCTGACGGGCGGCGGCTGGGGACTCGTAATCCGGCGAGTACTTGAGGCGGCGACGCGAACGTTGCCGCTGGTGCTAATACTCTTTGTCCCGATTGTCGCCGGCGCACCCTGGATTTATCCGTGGACACACGCGGAAGAAATGGCAACGAACGCGGCACTAACCGAGAAAGCGAAATACTTGAACCTTTCGTTTTTCACTTTACGCGCCGCGATCTACTTTGCTGTCTGGCTGGCGCTCGCCTTCTTTTTGAATCGCTGGTCGCTGGTGCAGGACCAAACTGCTGACCGCCAGGTTACCAAACGCATGCGAGTAATCAGCGGACCGGGACTGGTGCTGTTTGTTTTCACGGTGACGTTTGCCTCAATAGACTGGTTCATGTCGCTGGAACCGGAATGGTCGTCCACGATCTACGGCTTTGTTTTTGTCGCTTCGTGGTCGTTGAGTGGGCTGGCTTTCGTGATTGCCGTGATGGCCGCCCTGGTGAGAGAGGAACCGATGAACCACGTCGTGGCGCAATTACACTTTCACGATCTTGGCAAACTGCTACTGGCCCTGGTCATGCTGTGGTCGTACTTCGCTTTTTCGCAGTTTCTGATTGTTTGGTCGGGTAACTTGCCGGAGGAGATACGCTGGTATCTGCCAAGAACTCGCGGGGCGTGGGGCGCGATCGCTCTGGCAGTTGTTATTCTGCATTTTGCTTTCCCGTTTCTGTTTCTGTTGTCGCGATCGTTCAAACGCCATGCCGGCAAGCTGGTCATCGTGGCACTACTGATCCTGTTGATGCGTTTGGTGGACCTGTTCTGGATGATTACGCCAAGCTTTACCGGCGAAAATTTTCACATTAGCTGGATGGACGTGGTTGCGCCGATCGGCATGGGGGGCCTTTGGCTCGCCGCTTATGCCTGGGCCTTGCGCCAGCGGCCGCTAATACCGATAAACGATCCCCTCTATGAGACGGTGCTCGAGCAGAAACACGCACACGCGGGTCATTAGGTTAACGGATGTCCAAAACTACACATAAAGGCAACGGCCACGATCCGCGACACGTTACAGAAACGCCTGATGTGTCGCACATCAAGAATCCGAACGTGACGCACGAAGCGAGCGACGTCAGCGTTTCCGGCGTGTTGAAGTTTGTTTTGGGTCTGACGGTGTTAGGAATCGTAGTGTTTGTGTTGATGTGGGGCATGTTTGATTTTCTGAATGCGCAGGAAGAAGAGAAGGCGCCGAAGTCGGGTCCGATGGCCATGTCGCCGCAGGAGCGACTGCCGCCTGATCCAAAGTTGCAGGCGGCGCCGGGATTTGAGGTGACGCTGGAAAACGGCGAGCGAGTAAAGCTTGAAAACAAAGAACCGGAAGCTGAATACCGGGTGCTTCGTGAACAATGGGAGCGTCAGCTGGATTGTAAGAGCGATGAGTTACCACCCGGAGCTATGGACCGCAAACCTGCTTGCGTGCCCATTGACCAAGCCATCGACATGCTGTTAGCCGGTGGCGGACTGCAAGTGCGGCCACTAGCCGGCCAATCCAAAAAGCCGGCAGCCGTGACGCCACCAACAGCGTGGAGCTCCGGACGCACCGTGGAAAAGGGAAACGAATGAAAGCAGACGGCAGACGGCAGACGGCAGACGGCAGGAGGTTTTGCAGGCTCTCGACCAGGCAGGCAGTTTTTTTGGCTGCCGCCTGCTCCTGGCTGCTGCCGCTGTCCGCTTCTGCTCAGTTCAGTCAGACGCAGGGAAACTCGCCGCTCTATAGTTCTCGACCGTATGAAGCGAGGGCTCCGAGTGGCTTGCCAAAAGCTTTGAATGGCGTCGGCATCGATCAGAAGCTCAACGAACAATTGCCGCTCGATCTTGTGTTCAGGAACGAGAATGGCGAGAACGTAAAGCTCGCTGACTACTTCGGAAGAAAACCGGTGGTGCTTTCGCTCGTCTATTACCAGTGTCCGATGCTCTGTAATCAGGTGCTCAACGGCATGGTGACCGCTTTCAAGGTTATGGCTTTCCAACCCGGGCAAGAGTTTGAGGTGGTGACCGTGAGTTTCGATCCGCGCGAGACTCCCGCGCTCGCGGCGGCAAAGAAGAATACTTATGTGAACTACCTGCCCGAGGCCCGGCGCTCGAAAGCGGCCGGCGGCTGGCATTTTCTGACCGGAGATGAGGCGAATATCAAACGCCTGACTGACGCGGTCGGTTTTCGTTACCACTTCGACGAAGCCACGAATCAGTTTGCGCATGGCAGCGCGATTTATGTGACAACACCGCAGGGAAAACTGGCGCGCTATTTCTATGGCATCGAATATGCGCCGCGAGACCTGCGGCTGGGTTTGATTGAGGCTGCGGACAACAAGATTGGCACGCCGGTCGATCAGTTGCTGCTTTATTGCTACCACTACGATCCGGCTACCGGAAAGTATGGCGCCGCGGTGATGAAAATGATGCGGGTGGGGGGCGTCGTAACCTTAGTAGCAATCATTGTGATGTTGTTTGCTTTGCGACGTCGTGGCCATACGCGGGTTGATTTGCCAGCCGGCGTTTAGACTGGAGTAGTTCAAGAAGTTGAGAGTTCAAGCTTTGGCTTGCGGCGTCGCAAAGCAGCAACCAAAGGTTGTACTCTAAACTTCAAGCTCTAAACGAAGAAGAACGTATGCAGACCTCCTGGATTCCATTTGTTCCGGAAAGCGCTTCCACTGTTTCAGGGAAGGTTGATGCGCTTTATTTTTATCTTTCGGGCGTTACGGCCTTCTTCACACTGCTCATCTCGGGCGTGCTGATTTTTTTCGTAATCAAATATCGTCGCCGCACACCCTACGAAATTCCGCGACCAATTGCGGGCTCGCACAAACTGGAGACCATTTGGTCGGTGATTCCTTTCATGATTGCGATGAGCATGTTTGCCTGGGGCGCACAAATCTATTTTCAGAATTCTCGCCCACCAAAGAATGCCAACGAAATTTACCTGGTGGGCAAGCAGTGGATGTGGAAAATTCAACACTCCACCGGGCAGCGCGAGATTAATGAGCTTCACGTTCCGGTCGGCCGCAAGATCAAGCTGATCATGACTTCCGAGGACACGATTCACGATTTCTTCATACCCGCGTTCCGTATTAAGGCCGACGTATTACCGGGTAAGTACACATCGCAGTGGTTTGAAGCGACCAAACCGGGCACGTATCACCTTTTCTGCGCTGAATACTGCGGTATGAATCATTCGGGAATGGTTGGTTCGGTCATCGTCATGCAGCCGACTGAATTTGATAACTGGTTGAGCGGCAATTCCAGCCAGCTATCTCCGGCCGTCGCCGGCCAGCAACTCTTCCAGTCGCTGGGGTGTGTTTCCTGCCACGGCGCAAACGGCGAAGGTGGACGCGGTCCGGCGCTGGCAGGTTTGTTTGGACGCCGGGTTTTTCTAACAAATAACCAGACGCTGACGGCGGATGAATCGTATATTCGCGAATCGATCGAAAACCCGCAGGCCAAGATTGTCGCCGGATTCGGTCCAATCATGCCGACTTTTCAGGGACAGGTTACGCCGGAGCAGTTGATCCAAATCATTTCATTCATTAAGTCGCTGCAGGTTTCGAACCCATCAGCGGCAGCGACGCCGGCTGGCCCTGCTCCGAAAACAAAGCCGGCGCCCGCGGCCGGCGCGACGCCCGGGCCGAATCGGCAATAGTTTTGCAACAGGAATTATGAAAGCATTCGAAACATTCGAAACGCCTACAGCGGCACGCGTTAACTACATCAACGCCGAATACGGTCTCAAGTCGTGGCTGTTGACGAAGGATCATAAGCGCATCGCGTTGTTGTACCTGGGCTCGATCACCTTCTTCTTCCTCGTGGGCGGCGTCTACGCGATTCTCATTCGCCTCGAGTTGCTGACGCCCCAGGGCGATCTGCTTTCGTCCTCGACTTATAACAAGGTGTTTACTCAACACGGAATCATCATGATCTTTTTCTTCCTGATTCCGTCGATACCAGCAACGCTGGGTAACTTCCTGGTGCCGCTAATGATTGGCGCCAAGGACCTGGCCTTCCCGCGCATCAATCTGCTCAGTTGGTACATCTATCTGCTCGGCGGCATCATTACGATCTATGCCTTGCTTGCAGGCGGAATTGACACAGGTTGGACCTTTTACGCACCATACAGCACAACTTTTTCCAACTCCTATGTGATTGCAGCCGGCCTGGGAATCTTTATCAGCGGCTTCTCATCGATTCTGACCGGACTGAACTTCATCGTCACGATTCATACGATGCGCGCTCCCGGAATGACCTGGTTTCGGCTGCCGCTATTCATCTGGTCACACTATGCCACGTCGCTGATTATGGTTTTGGGAACTCCCGTCGTCGCGATCACAATTCTGCTTCTGGCTTTCGAGCGACTGGCGCACGTGGGGATTTTCGACCCGGCCGCCGGCGGAGATCCGGTGCTCTTCCAACACCTCTTCTGGTTTTACTCCCACCCGGCGGTTTACATCATGGTCCTGCCCAGCATGGGCGTGGTCAGTGAATTGATCGCCAATTTTTCGCGTAAGAATATTTTCGGCTACAAGTTTGTTGCGTTCTCCAGCCTGGCCATCGCGGTGTTTGGCTTCCTGGTTTGGGGCCATCACTTGTTTGTTGCCAGCCAGTCAGTTTATGCGGGAATGATATTCTCATTCTTAAGTTTCGCAGTGGCAATTCCTTCAGCAATCAAAGTTTTCAATTGGACTGCCACGCTTTACAAAGGTTCGATCTCCTACGACACTCCTATGCTTTACGCGCTCGGCTTTATCGGACTCTTCACCATCGGTGGCATGACCGGTCTCTTTCTCGCGTCGCTGGCAGTCGACGTTCATGTTAGTGATACGTATTTCGTCGTGGCCCACTTCCACTACATCATGGTTGGCGGCGCGCTGTTTGGCTATCTCGGCGGATTGCACTATTGGTGGCCCAAGATTAGCGGTCGGATGTATCCGGAAGGTTGGGGTAGATTCTCCGCTCTGGTGATCTTCGTCGGCTTTAACCTGACATTCCTCCCGCAGTTTGTCGCGGGCTACCTGGGTATGCCCCGGCGTTATCACGCATACCCACCCGAGTTTCAAGTTTTCAATGTGTTGTCGTCGGCGGGTGCATCGATCCTCGGTTTCGGTCTTTTAATACCGGCGATTTACCTCGTCTGGTCAATGCGCTACGGCAAGCTCGCCGAACCAAACCCCTGGCACTTGCCGGGACTGGAATGGAGAACTGCATCGCCGCCGCCAACTGAAAATTTCCTGGCCACCCCGGTGGTTACCTGGGAAGCGTACGAGTTTGCTCCCGTAGAAAAAATGCAGGTGATTGGAAAGTTTAAGGAAGAAGAAGAAACAGAACACGCGTGACGATGGAGCTTGGATCAGCCGGCGCCGGCCGTCTGCCTGGAAACTTGAGGAAGCGAATAAGGAGAGACTGAAGCTTGGCTGAAGGCCACATTGCAACAGAACACACTGCCAGCCACCCGGCGTTGCAGCACCACTTCGAGAATCTGGAGCAGCAACGCGAGGCGGGCACGCTCGGCATGTGGGTTTTTCTGGTCACTGAGATCATGTTCTTTGGTGGAATGTTTCTCGCCTACACGCTTTACCGTTCCCAGTATCCGCAAGCTTTTGCTTCCGCGAGCAATCACCTCTCGTGGCAATTAGGCGCCATTAACACAGGCGTGCTGATTCTTAGCAGCTTTACGATGGCCATGGCGGTTTATGGCGCCCAGACAGGGAAGCGTCGCAACCAGATCGTCTGTCTCGCCATAACGATTCTGCTCGGTCTGACTTTTTTAGTAATAAAGGCGATCGAGTATCACGAAAAGTATGTTGACCACCTGATCCCGGGAAGGTTGTTTCCCGGAAATCCGTTCAATCCCGGCAAAGTCCATCTCCTTCGTGGAGCTTCAGCGAAAAACGTCGAGATGTTTTATTGGATCTATTTTGCGATGACGGGCATGCACGCCGTACACATGGTCATCGGGGTGGGAGTGCTTTCGATAATTATGTATTTCGCGGCGCGCGGGCGCTATGGTCCGGAGTATCACAATCCGGTGGAGATTTCAGGCCTCTACTGGCACTTCGTCGACATCATCTGGATCTTCCTGTTTCCCTTGCTCTACTTATTGGGCCGGCATCTGGAACATGGAGGGTAAGACAGGCATTCCTGCCTGTCGTAGGTAGCGGTGCCAGGCATTTGTTATCGGCGCTGCGGTTAAAGACAAGATTTTCCGTTCATCATTTGCCATTTATTATTGGTGGATTCAAGTTTGAAGTGCAACTCAGCTATGTGATCCGAAGCCACAGAGACGCACATGTAACATCCCGAATCAGAACCGGAAGCGGACCGGGGTCCCCAGCCGGGCAGCCCGGCTGGGGTGGTGGTAGCGACCGGCTGGGCACTCAACCGTAGTTGTCAGCATTTGAGTGAGTGCGATCAGGGCTTGAAATTACTACACCTAGTAACCGTTGACTCATGCCTATGTTGGTCGAATGTTACTGTCTCGCGTCTCAATTATGGTGACGAGTCCGCGAGCTGTTGCACTTCCAAGTTGACTCTGCAATTCGGCATTTGCAACTAGCGTCTGCAGTTAATGACAAATGAAAAATCTTACAGCAGCTTTGTAACCTGGAATCATTGCGATGAGCGAACACATAGTACCCCTTAGGATTTACGTCGCGATTTTTCTGGCTTTGTTGGCGGGAACGGCCCTTACCCTGTGGGCGGGCTTTCGCGATTTTCCGGGACAGTTGAACGTAATCATCGCGCTTACGATCGCCGTAATCAAAGCTACGCTCGTCGTGCTGTATTTCATGCACGTTCGTTACAGCTCGCGACTTATCTGGGTGGTCTTTACTTCCGCATTATTCTGGCTGGCAATTCTCTTCGCCTTGACTTTCAGCGACTACTGGACCAGAAGCTGGTTGCCAATTAACTAAAGCTCATTTTCGTTAGCCCGAGCTTAGTTTGTGCTCAGCCTGTTAGCTTTCGCTATCGGCGCGATACAGCTTCATATCGCGCACCACTACCACTCCCTTACAATTTGGACATTGCAATTGGAGAGTAGCATCGGAAGTTTTGATCGGCACTGAACAATAAGGGCAGGGGCCGGAGACCTCATTCTGCTTGAATAGATCGCGCAGCATAATAAGCGGTACAACCAGACCGGCGAGGAGCAGCGGGATGCCGAAGATGAGTCCAATGCTTGAACCGTCGGCCAGGGTAAGACTGATAACCAGTCCCGCAAGAAAGAGAATCAGACCGATGGCAATGGCGAATGAAAAACTGTAGGCACTATCAAGAGTTCGGCCTGGCTTCGCTCTGGCTGGTTCCTTGGCACTCATCTAGTCGCTCCCAGTCTGTTTCGGTTGGTTTGATAAGATTAAGTTGCGTGACTAATCAAGGGACTTTTACTCTCCCTGAACAATTATTGTCAACATCGCCTGTTAGTACTGGTGCATTTTGAAAGCTGGGAGTTTCCACCAGCGTCAACGTAACTCTGAACTTCGGGCGTGAACCTGCATCAGTACCTTCTTGCCGGCCAGTATGCGGTTTTCGCTCCCCATGGTTATAATGCCGGTTTCCTTATGACTACTCCATTTATGACAAACAGCGCTGAGACCCCATTCGAAGCGTATCTTAACCAACAGGGCGAAGAAGCCTGGGCGGCGACGCTAACGACGTTGTTGCGTTCGCTTCATGAGGTTGATAAGAACGCCACCCAGATTTGGTTCTCCTTCTACCCACTTTCATTGTTCCGCGCTTTCCAGCAGTCCAGGGATCCCGAGAAATTAGCGGCGCAGCTACTCCTGCAGGGCACTTACCACCTCAAGGATCAGATTGATTCGTCACATAAATTCCTTTATGGCCATCGCTACTGGCCGGAGGTGAAGAAGGCTGTAGAAGCGTTGGCGAGCGGCTTCAACGCTGGAGATGCTACTCAGCTTTCGGATCAGATTTTAAAAGTAGCAAGCGATGTGGCGCAGGGGCTAAAGGTAGACGAAACGCTGCTGGTTGGAATAACTGCGGTTGCCTTCATGACAGTGCGGCAGGCAGGACTCGCTGCTTTCAAGAATGCGAAAGGTGAGATGCTGCTGGATCGCAAGCATGCAAAAGAGTCGCCGGAGCAGGTTCTTCGTGAACGTGCCGTAGATGACAGCCAGGGTCTGTTGGGCTTTCTCAAGACGGTCGATAAAAAGTGGACGGTCACACATGACGAGAACGACGACTCAGCGAAGTACAAGTTAAACAATGGGCAGGACCTCGCCTGGGGCGCCGAAGCCGATCGCTCTCGCAACTGGCGCGAGCTTGATCCACGCCGGGTGGAGGGGCCAATTCCGGTAGAGTGCCGCTCAGCTTCCTGCGGCACCTGCTGGGTGGGAGTTCTCGGCGGCGCTGAAAAGCTTTCCGATGTAGCCGTACGCGAAGGCAAGAAGATTAAGGAGTTTGGCTACATCGACACGACAGAGCCAAAGCCACTCATCAGGCTGGCTTGCCAGGCGCAGGCGCTGGGCGCTGTGTCGGTAGTTATTCCGCCCTGGAATGGTGTGTTTGGAAAGTATCTGAAATCTCAAGAAAGTCAAAACGACTAGATCAAAAAGAGTTTTGTACAGTTCCGCAGGAACGGAATGTTTATAGTTGCGCCGGCAACAGGAAAGTCTTTGCAGGAGCAAGACCGCGCAAACAGGTTTTGCTCCTGCAGTTTTGTTTCGGCCGGTTTGTTTGCGAAGAGAGTGCATTTCCTAACGCTGCTGTAAGCTTGTCAGATAGAGACATCGCCACTTCGAAAGGTGAGTGCCATTGTCAGCAACTGACGGCACTAAACCGAACCGCCATTCCCGGTTTTCGCCACTGCTTTTTGTCGTGGCTGCTGCGGTGCTTTGGAGCACCGGCGGGTTGTTCATCAAGTGGACCTCGCTTTCCGGGCTTGAACTCTCCTTTGGTCGCTCGCTCCTGGCTGCCATCACGGTAGCAATCTTCACCAGGCGCGAAGGCTTTGGCCTGAATCCTGTCACGGCTCTGGCTGCCCTGCTCTACGCGGCCTTGCTGCTGCTCTTCGTGCTGGCAACCAAACAAACGACGGCAGCCAACGCGATTTTCCTGCAATATACAGCGCCCGTGTATCTGCTTATTTTCGAACCGTTGTTTTATAAGGAGAAGTTTCGCTCGCGCGATCTGATCGTGGTGATTGTCTGCGTCGCCGGCATGTCGCTATTTTTTGTCGGCAAACTGCGTCCGCAGGACGTTACCGGCAATCTGCTCGCGCTCGCTTCGGGGCTGTGCTTCGCGTGTTACTTTCTGTTGCTCCGTCATACGAAGTCGCGCGCAGTTAATCGTGCTTCCTCAGTTATCTACGGCAACATTCTGCTGGTGCTAATCGCAGCGCCGGTCGGTTTGAAAGTGCTTCCGCGGATAACTTCGCATGATGCCCTAAGCGTGACCTATCTGGGCGTAGTTCAGATTGGTCTAGCCTATACGCTGTTCACGGCGGCGATGGCCCGCGGCGTTCGCTCGCTTGATGCGGGTATCATTGGTTATGTCGAGCCATTGTTGAATCCAATCTGGGTGTATCTGGTATTAGATGAACGTCCCACTCAGTGGGCTTTACTTGGCGGGGCAATTATCGTGACGGCGGTCGTTTGTCATACGTTGATAGAGGCGAAGCGCGGACGACGCGTGGTTGATTTGTCTTGAAAGAAATCTTGATCGACCCTGGGCTGGAGGCTGGAACCGCGTTGGGGGTAGCTCACCCTCCGTCAGCCCTTTGCTTCGCCGCTGCAGCTACTGCTCTCAAACGCTCCACTTTCTGTTCGAAAGTTTCTCCAGGAACCGGGCCTGTATCTACGACGCCGCAGTAGGTGGATCTAATCATTAGCGTGCGATCGGCTTGGCCTGTCGGTTTATGCGCAGCAGGAGCCGGAGACGCAGCGGCAGTTTGTGCGGGCGCCGCAGCAGAAGTCTCGACTTCGGGTGGCGCCGGAGCCATTGCCGACTCAAGCACGGCAGTCACAACTGGAGCTTCCGCAGCAACCGCCGGTGCAGTTTGATCGCCACCTTCGTCGGCACGCTGTTTTGCGGCGACTGCCACTGCTTTGAGCCGAGCTACTTTTTGTTCAAAAGTTTCACCCGGTACTGGACCAGTGTCGACTACACCGGCATAAGTAGATCGTCTATTCAACTTGCGATCAGGTTCAGCTCCAGCTTTGGGCGCACCGGGTTTTTGTGCCGGCGCTGAGCTCGGCTTCGCCGCGGCAACAGGCGCTGCTGCCCTGGCAGGGGGAGTTTGTGGAGCTTGAGCCGGGGCGGTTGCCGGCTTGGCCGCCTCGGGTGCGTGGCTCGTGGTCTCCATAACAAACACGCCTCTTGCATCCTTCTTAACAACCGGCAACGAGCCTCCCGCGGCTTGCAGCAGGGCGGAAAGTTCAGCTTCAACAAAACGACTTTGCTTGTTCGGATCCCGCACATGTCCCAGCGGCGGACCCATGTAAAGGGTGCCGCAGGTCTGGCACTTGAAAAGCACATCATCTCCGCGTAGATGAACTTCAGCCGGCTCACCGGCGGTGCGCAGTTGCTTGAGATGACCGTTGCAGAGTTTCCCCTTCGCGTTTTTCTCGTTGCACACGGTCTGTGCGTTGGTGATTCTCTTCGGTACCGGCGCAGTAGCCGTCGAAGAAGGCTGCTCGCTCGAGCTTGTTTCGGACGAAATTGCTGTCATAGCTGCTGGTTAACTTTCACGCGAGACTTTAGCGATTGCATCGCAAATCTTACAGAGTTAATCAAATGTGCGTCAATGTAATGTGGATTCTGGTAGTGGAGAGTTTGATGTCCGATAAGCTTTATTAGCGTCTATTACCACTGGGACACAGCGCGCGCGCAGGTAACGCAGAGAATATCGAATCAAGATATCTCCAGGATTGTCACAGCCCTGCCGCTACCTTTCCCCGTGCTATCCTGAAGGCGAATGCTAAAAGATCTACTCGGAGCAATCTGGCACCGCGCCCCAAAGTCGCTGCGCCGCTGGACAGTCAGACTTAGTCATCCCCGATTCGCAGTGACCGCCGGCGCCGTGATAACTGACGCGCGCGGTCGCGTCTTGTTACTGAAACACCGCTTTAGACCGGGCTTGGGTTGGGGAATCCCGGGTGGTTTTTTGGAGACAGGTGAACAGCCCGAGGAAGCATTGCGACGTGAGTTGCGCGAAGAGATTGGGCTCGAAGTTGAAAAACTAAAAGTGTTCACCACCCGCGCGTTCAGAAAGCCGAAGCAGGTCGAAATAGTTTTCTCTTGTCAGGCGGTGGGAGATCCCGAGCAACTCAGTTTTGAAATTCAGAAGGCTGCCTGGTTTTCTCCGGACGAATTGCCCAAAGAGCTACCAAATGATCAGGCCCAGCTAATAAAACGTGCGCTGAATGATGGAGCAGGGCCACAGGATTGATGTATGCTGTCCGCCGAAAAAAGTAATGAGTGTTAATGAGTGATGAGTGATGAGTACTGAGTGATGAGTACTCAGCACCCAGTACTCAGTACTCATCCTCAGTACTTATTCTTTAATTGGAGAAGAAAATGGTTGATCTGATTCCGTCGTCGGAAACTGTAATGGAGATTCTGAGGCGCACCGGCGCTTTTCGTGAAGGCCACTTCGTTTATCCCAACGGCAAGCATTCCCCACACTATTTTCAGATGCCGCTGGCTTTTCGTTACTACGATACAGCGCGGGTGCTGGCGGTCGCTTTGAGCAGAAAATTTCGTGTCGATCGCGACATTTCGAGCCAGTTGCCTAAAGTCTCGATCATCAGTCCCAGCTCGGGCGGCATTCCCGTCGCCTTCGGCGTGCGCGATGCACTGAGCGCGGAGCAAATTTATTGGGCCGAACAGGAAGGCGGCAAACGAATGTTTCGCCAGTACATAAACAAGGGCGAGGTGAATCCCTGCATACTAGTGGACGACATAATCAGAAGCGGCCAGGCGATTGAGGACACTGCTAAGCTCGTCCCGGAGTTGGGCGCGCCGGTTATTGGCTGCGGCGCAATTGTCCGTTTTACTTCCGCGCCCGACAAAGTCGGAGATGTTCCGATTCGATCACTGGTTGAGTTTGACGCGCACATGTACGACAACGGTGACGCATGTAATGATTGCCAAAAGGGCGCAGCGGTTGAGCATGTGCGCTTCTAGCAAGCAGAAGGCAGAAAGCAGGTAGTAGGCAGAAGGCAGTAAGCAGAAGGCAGTAGGCAGAAAGCAGTAAGCAGTAAGTAGAAGGCAGAACGATCCTGGCAACGGGTCCTCGACGAGCTTTCGACTCAAGACGTCTGCTTTCTGCTTACTGCCTACTGCCTTCTGTTCTCTAAATCTCGTGGCGATTAGCGAGCGCCTTATCCATCGTCACTTCGTCAACATATTCCAGATCGCTTCCCACCGGCATGCCCATCGCGATGCGGGTCACGCGCAGCCCGAGTGGCTTTAGTAAGCGGCTGATGTAGTTTGCCGTCGCCTCGCCTTCGGTCGTCGGATTTGTGGCTAGAATGACTTCCGTGACTTCTACACCGTCATTGTTTTCCGGCTTGAGGCGCGGCAAGAGGTTCGCCAAATGAAGTTCGTTTGGCCCAATGTGACGAATTGGCGAGAGACTGCCGTGAAGCACGTGGTAGACGCCTTTGAAGCTGCGAGTCTTCTCGACAGCGACGAGACTATGCGGTTCTTCAACAACGCAGATCACCGAGTGGTCGCGTGAAGTTGAAGCACAGATGCGACAAGGCTCGACGTCCGTGAGGTTGTTACAGATCGAGCAAAGAACAATTCGCTGTTTTACTTCATGTATGGCCGTAATCAAGCGCTCGATATCGTTGTCGGGAATGCGCATGATGTGAAACGCCAGCCGCTGCGCCGACTTGTGTCCGATGCTGGGCAAGCGTTTCAGTTCGTCGATGAGTTTGGTGACGGGCTCGGCGTATTCCAACATTTTGCGAATTTCGAATTTCGGATTCGAATTTCGGATTGGCTATAACTGAAGCGGGGTTAATTCCGCAATTCGAAATCCGAAATTCGAAATTTTTTAGCCGAGCAGTCCACCCAGCCCCGGAGGCAGCATGCCGCCAAGTTTACCCTTCATTGCTTCGTCCACTTTGCGGTTCGCTTCGTTAATGGCGGCGAGGATCATATCCTGAAGCATTTCCACATCGCCTTCTTTGACGGCTTCCGGATCGATCTTTAACGAAACGATTTCGTGATTGCCTTTCATCTCCACGGTGACCACGCCACCACCCGCTGAAGCTTCTGCGCGCAATTCTTCCATCTCCTTCTGCATCTTCTCCTGCATTACCTGCGCTTGCTTCATCATCTGCTGAATATTAAATCCGCCAGGAAACTTCATTGCGCGCACCTCTCTCCAAGTTCGGTTTTATTGGTCATCAGTCTTTGAATGCATCGTAACTTTCATTACGAGCGAATGCAATGAATGAGCAGAAACTAATCAGCCACAGATAAACACGGATTATTCAGATAAGGCCCAGTCCTTTGCCTGATCTGTCTTATCCGTGTTCATCTGTGGCTATTGAACGGTTATCACTTGCAGTTCTGTTTCTGTTATAAGTTTTCGCTATGAGTGTCCCCCAATCCCATCAAACACCCTCAATCGAGCGCAGTCTAACAGCCGAGATTAGACTTCATTACGACATCCACCAGCCTGCTGTTGTGCCGGCGCCGTTGTTGATCGCCTTACACGGATATGGAGCAAATAAGCGACAGATGATGCGCGAGGCGCTGGCGCTGGCGCCAGAGGGTTTCGCTATCGCTTCGCTACAGGGTTTTCATCAGCACATGAAGGAACCGAAAGAACCTGGCGGTCCTTTGCGCTTCGGTTTTGGCTGGCTCACAAACTTTCATCCGGAAGAGTCGGTCGCGATTCATCATCAAGCACTGCTGGATCTCATACAGCTACTGGCTAGTGACGGTGTGGCCGATCCGAAGCGTATATTCCTGCTTGGATTCTCCCAATCCTGCGCGCTGAACTATCGCTTTGCCTTCTCACATCCGGATCATCTTCGCGGACTGGTTGGAATCTGCGGCGGGCTGCCGGGAGACTGGGAGACCAGCGAGAATTATCAGCCAACCGCCGCTGCAGTGTTCCATCTTGCGGGAACGAGAGATGACTACTATTCGCCGTCACGTGTTGCGGATTATGAAGAACGCCTCAAACTGCGAGCCCACGATGTCGAATTCAAGAGCTATGACTGCGCCCATGAAATGGCGCCTTCGATGCGGGAAGATGTAAGGGCCTGGTTGAGTAAACATGCAGCATAAACAAAAAGCTCTTTCCGGCAGGTTTAGCCGGCAAATTCCCTTTGCGGTTTGCCTGACGCTGATGTTTACCGCGAGTTGTCAGCGGGCACATGAGAGGCTGTGTAATAACTCCGCGTTGCCGTGTCATGAGGTCAGTACACCTCGCGGGTAGCGGGTGGGTCTCCCTCGAGATTTTCAATTTGCAGGTAAGGTCTTTGACCTCCGATGCGCGGCAAGTCTTCGACTTGCCGGCGACCTGTCTAAAATTCTTTAAGGTCTCCGACCTTTGAGACTCCGGTCAAAGACCGGAAAACTGGGGTACGGTCTTCGGTAAGTCGGAGACTTACCGCGCATCGGAGGTCAAAGACTTGTCGCCGCTTCACCCACCTCTTCCTGAGCAAGTTCGGTGCTCGGACCGATCTATCTGGGGAGACCCACCCGCTACCGCGAGGTG
>DASXSC010000060.1:0-6879 GCA_036506215.1 Pyrinomonadaceae bacterium
GATCCGCGGCAGACACACATTGCGGACAGGTATCGAGTTGCACTACTACACACGCGGAGCTGACTCGCCGGGTTGGTCCAACGGCACCTTTGGCTTCGGCACGTCTTGGACGCAGCAATTCCCCGACGTCCAGCAGAATCAATCTGACGGCAGCGGGGTGGCTAGCCTGTTGCTGGGCACTCCCACTAGCGGCCAAATTGACTGGAATGCAAGTTCCTATCGCACGCGACCGTACTACGGATTTTACGTGCAGGACGATTGGAAGGTATCGCCTCGCCTCACATTGAATCTGGGAATGCGTTACGACGTGCAGGTGCCCTGGATTGAGCGGTTCAATCGTGTGACTCGAGGCTTCGATGTCAGCACGAAGAACCCGCTCAGCGACCAGATCCTAGCCAATTGGGCGAAGGTGAAGGCGGACTTTGATGCCAAGAACCCGACTGCCAAATATCCATATCCGGCTCCGCCTAGCGTGCTATTGGGCGGCTATCTGTTCCCCGGCGTGGGCGGCCAACCTCGCAGGCAATACGACACTGACTGGACCAACATTGCTCCTCGCGCTGGCGTCGCCTGGCGAGTAGCAGAAAAGACCGTTATTCGCGCCGGCGCCGGAGTCTACTACAACACGCCGACGCAAACAGGCGTAGTCGCCGGATTCAGCCAGACAACACCCTACACAACGTCGCTTGATGGCCTAACTCCTTCGGCGGGACTTACGGGTCCTTACTCGCTTGTGAATCCGTTCCCGAATGGGCTTGCCGCGCCGGCAGGATCAAGCCTCGGCTTGCTGACCAACATCGGCAACAGTCTCAGCTTCGATCCTCCCCACTACAAGCTTCCGCGGACCTACCAGTATTCATTCGGCTTCGAGCGTGAGTTGCCGCATGCGATATTGGTGGAGGTATCGTTTGCCGGGAACTATCAAACTTATATCGAACTGGGCTACAACCAGAATCGATGGAGTTTCGACGACAACGCCAAGGGGTTTGCGGACAACTCTTACCTGAACCGCACGTTGCCCAATCCGTTCTTCGGCATTCTGCCAATCACCTCCGGTCTTGGGGCCAGCGCTACGATCAGCGCCCAGAATTTGCTCAGGCCTGACCCGATTTTCAGTGATGTAACCAACAACCTGATTCAAGCCGGGCACTACCGCTCTGATGCTCTGCAGGTCAAGATCGAGAAGCGGTTGCTTGGCAGCGGCAATACCGGCGTCTTGCTTTTCGGGCTGTCTTACACGTTCGCCAAGGCCTACGAGCAGAACCATCGCTTGAATAACTGGAACACCTTGGAGACGCCGATCTACGAGCTGGATAACACGGACAAAACCCACAACCTCGCTTTCCATGGCGTCTGGGATTTGCCGTTCGGGAAGAACCGTCCGCTCAGCATCAGCAACGCAGTGGCAAACACGATCGCCGGTGACTGGCGCTTCGATTGGATCCTGTCGTACGTCTCCGGGTATCCGGTCGGCTGGCCCAACCTCAACAACACCTGTGGTGACTGGGGCGCTTCCGCCAACAATGGTGTTCAGAGTGAGGATCGGTGGTTCAATAACGACAAAGGCCAGACTCTTCCAGATGGGACGAAGCGACCGAATTGCTACGCCAACTTCCCATCCTTCTTCGTCCGCACAATTCCTGATCGGTTCCCCGACATCCGCGAGCCGCAGAAGCCGCAGTTGAACGTCGCCCTCGAGAAAACGTTTCACATCAGTGAGCGCTATAAGTTCCAGTTCCGCGGCGAAGCGTTCAACGTAACCAATACTTCGATTCGCACTGGTCCGGACACCGGCTTCACCAGCCCCACGTTTGGACAGTTGCCGAAGTCGCAGAAGAACTTCCCGCGGGTGATTCAGTTGGCGATGAAGATTTACTTCTAGTCGATTCTGGCGGTGAAGTTGATTGCTTGTAGGGGCGGCCCTCCGTGGCCGCCCCCCATTCAGATCAGCCGTCTAGTCCTGGGAGAGGGGCGGCAACGGAGGGCCGCGCCTACCTGCATAATTGTCTTGGCTGATAGTCAAACAGATCGCTTCGCTTCTTATCCCAGCCTCCGAGACAAAGTCGTGTTGGTCACCGGCGGCGGTTCGGGCATCGGCGCTTCGATGGTCGAGCATTTCGCGCTTCAAGGAGCGAAGGTCGCTTTTCTAGACATAGCCACGGAGCAATCGACACAACTCGCAAAGGACTTAGCCAGCCGTTGTCCGCACCCGCCGCTGTTCTTGCGTTGCGATCTCACCGACATCCCGGCTCTCCGCGCAAGCGTATCGCAAATCGAGGCGCAACCGGGCGCGGTGCGAGTGTTGGTCAACAACGCCGCCAGTGATGACCGTCACGGTTTCGCCGATGTGACCCCTGATTATTGGGATGAGCGCATGGCGGTCAATCTTCGTCACCAGTTCTTCGCGATCCAGGCTGTCGCGCCAGGCATGGCAGCGGCCGGCGGCGGCTCAATCATCAACATGAGCTCGATCGTTTGGAAGATTCCTGAAACCGGCTTGCCGGCTTATGCCACAGCTAAAGCGGCGATCGTCGGTTTGACCCGGACGATGGCCAAAGAGCTCGGCAGGTCAAACATCCGCGTCAACTGCGTGATGCCCGGTGCAATTATGACCGAGCGGCAGAAGCGAATGTGGCTGACGCCTGAATACGAAGCCGAAATTATGGATGCTCAGTGCTTGAAGCGGCATCTGATGCCCGAAGACGTGTCGCGCCTGGTACTGTTTCTGGCCGCTGACGATAGCGAATCGATCACCAATCAGAGCTACATCGTTGACGGAGGCTGGGTGTAATAGAGAATGGTGGCTTGATGCGGGTATGCCTTACCCGCCGGAGAAAATGGACGAAGTCTTTCATCGCCTTGTTAATCCAACCCTCTCCGCGGTGGGAATCGCTGACGCCAAGGCTTAGTCGCCGGTGGGACGTGCAACTGCAGTGTTGAGATAGCAATCTAATTGGTTGTGAAACGACTCAACTATTTTAGCCGCCTATTTGGCTTGCACCCACTTGCGGTGCTGATGCTCATCACAGTCGATTGGGTGCTGTTTGGTGAAGAAATAATCACTGGCGGAGCAGGATGGTTAATCTCCCTGCCAGTGGGTCTCGCCCTCGGATTGGCAACGATCAAGATTCAGAAACACGCGCACAAAGACGAAACGTCTGTAGCCACAGCGAAAGGCGTCGTGGCGGGGATACTAACAGCCATTCCAGCGCCTTTGTCCTCATTAGGCTTGCTGCCAATGGCTGCATTCGGGCTGATACGAGCTGCCTTTCCGAAACAGTCTCAAGCGACCAATGGCTTGCCACAAAGAGACCTTCAGCCTAGAGCCGCCATTGTCCCGAAAACACTTTACTCTGGCCAGGCATTACGATGACCGAGTCGCCAAACGAACTGCCAAAGCGCTTCAACACCAATCCATCTTCAGCCACAAGTTCAATCTCGTATTCGGAGATCTCGGCCTCATTACTCGAATGATTGGTGAATTTGCAGAATACCGATATGCTGTGATGCGGGCGCAGGTCGAAGATGCCGCCGGTGTCCCATTCATTAGTCCAAACCACCTGACCATCGTGATCCATCAAGATAAGGTTATAGCCGGCTATCCTCAAAGTGACCGGGGCCTGTGTCTTCGCATTTGAGTCAGCGCGTCTCGGCTTGATGAGGCTCATCAATTCAGTTGCAAGGCTCATAATCTTTCTTGAGAGCTCGATCCACCTTCTCATCACGCACCCTTGGCCTTAATCTTCTCATCACTGTCTTGATACCGAATTTCTTTCGGTAGAGAGATGTCGGCTTGATTCATCCCTACAGCGCCGTTGAGCACTGCGCCTTCTTCAATAACCAACACGGACGTCGCCAAGTCACCACTGACCCGGCTGGCCTTGTGGATCTCTACTCTCGATCTGGCGTTGACATTTCCGTTTACGACTCCGTGAATGACGCATACGTTCACTTCGACTTGAGCATCAACACGTCCCGTTTCTCCGATTATCAGCGTTCCATTTTCGGAGATCATTCTTCCAGTCACCTTGCCTTCCACCTGAAGTTGGTCGGCAAAAATGATGTCGCCATTTACCTCTACTCCCTTGCCCAATAAACCGACATTTTTCTCACTCGCATTGTCCTTAACTAGTTTCATTCCAAATCTCCTTACACAAATTTATTTGCCAGCCACACGGCAGGGCCGCAGTTTTTTCAATGTGAGGAAGCTCCCAGGTTTACAGGGCAAGGACCGGTGTTATCCCGGCAAGAATAGTTAACTTATTCGACTGTCAACTTAGTAGGGCACCAGCGTTATACGCACTTCGGGCACGAAAGTCAAGCTTCGTTGAAAGCCTGCATGGGCCCGAATGCATTATCTCTTTTGAGGCTGATGATTTTAAGTGAGTTGTTGTGAATCGTCGACGAGTTCGAGAAGGAGCCGCGCAAGCGGCTGCCCTCCATTTCAAGTCATCCGCTCAAAATAAGATGCGATGACTGATGAAATTCGTCTAACTCACTTGAAAGGATCATTCGTGGAGCTAAAGGTGATCGAACCCCTGACCTCATGACCTTATATTCCGAAACCAACCATCACATTAAAGGTGAGCAAATTTCAGGTACCGAAGTCAGTGGGGACACCCGGAGAATGCGAACTTGTCCGAGGTGCCTTCCCAACGGATCATCAAAAGGACTGTTCGGTTCTGGCAGGAGTTCAACCGTGACAACACTCAACGGCGCATTCAGCGGCAATCCAAGCAACCGCAGGCGCGCGAGGATGTCATCTTGAGTGAATTCCATGATCGCTGGAGAGAGTCTAATATCCTGCGTATCGGGGTCCTGCCGCGTATCGCCCAACGCGCGAAGAAGCAAAACATTCCGCCACAACTGCCCATTAGCCTGAAGCACCTGGGCGTAAAGCAAGCTGTATAGCCTCGTCCGAGGGGTCATAGACCTGATATTCCTTCCCTCCCAAACTGGCGACGCGAACTGCGCAGCCACTGTGACTCTCTCTTCAGTTCGCATGATCGAACAGCGCAGTTGCGGAGCAGGATGTTGCACGCCGCTGACTCGCAGAGGGTTACCAAATCTCGCCTTGGCAGTGCTCCAACGCGAGCAATCGTGGCCCACACGCAATTCATACACGAAGAAGCCAAACAGCTCGTGCGAGTCAGGATTCAGACCATCGGGAAGCGGCAACAGGAAATGACGATCAGAATATGGCGACGCGATGAGTTGCTGCATCGCATTGATTCCCGCGCAGTCGCTGGACTGGTCCGGCGTAATCGTTCGTATCAATTCGGGGTCGATTGGCAACGGCGGCTCTTCCGGACTGGGCAAGTTGGTTTCAAATTCCAGCAGCATTGGATCCGGACCGTAGGCCAGAACTCGCGCGAAGTAAAGATCGTGTTTGTCCAAAACCGGACCGTCAAGCTCCAGAAAAAGCATTCGCCGGCGCTCTTCGGTGTTAGCGTAGTGATCATCATGCAGGTAGTTGCTGAATGCTAGCCCGGCTGAAACGATCTTTGGCGCCTGTGAAGGTGGCGTGGTAATCGGCAGGCGCACGTGCCATTCTTTCGAGTCGACAAAATTTATTTTGTCGCGGAATTTCGGGACAAGCCGGTAAGTTAATTCAGGTTCTTCAAGCGGTACACCAGGAGACGGTTTTGGATCATAAGCATCAAAGAAGATCAGCCTGGTCTGGTTGCGTTCAGGATTCAGGGCCGCTGTTGGATTGATTGCGCCCGGCATGGTTAGAGTGCCAACCAACAAAAAGGCGCCATTCTTCAATTGACGCTGAACCTCAAACACCACGGGCTCGGGCGGCAACGTAAGTTTATTTTGACCTGGATTGTCCGGGTCGGGAACTTCTTTGATCAGTGAAGCGAAATTGCCGGCAGCATACCAGCTCCAGTCGCGATCAAGAATCAGATTGATGACGACAATCCAGTGCCGCGTTAAATCGGCTTTTGAGCTGAAGGAAATGGATGAGCCGTCGGGATTGATGATATGCCGCAACGCATTGGAGCACGCATAAACCGTGCGCCGGCCCTGATGCGATGACAGAGCTAGATCCTTACCCGGCTGTTCGACTTGATGCGCGAGTCGACTGAAGAGGTCTGATGGCGCTTCATGACGCAAGCCGGCTACGTTCATCTGAAGTCTTTGATTTGCATTCGTGGACGGATCCGGTTGCAGGAAAATCGCTTGAATCTCAGAGGCAGGAGTTGACTGAAACAGATTGCGTTCATCCGACGAAGGGGCCTGCACGTAAGCGTCAACCGAGACAGCTCCGACTCGTGCGTCCTGTGTGCCCCAATACTCCAGTTTTGGATCAGCGAATCCCAATGCTCTAAACACGAGCCGAATTGCGCGCGCAGTCGGCAACGGAAGATCCACGCCGGCAGGAACCACGACACCCTTGAGAGTTGACAGGTTGTTCATGTCCTGGAATGTGAAATCCAGTTTGAGTGAATTATCCGGTCCTGGATCAAAATCGCGGATCGCTTTATAAAGCGGAACGAATGGTTGGCTGGTTTCGGCGGTCGCCGACGGATCACCTTGTAGCGTTCGCACTTGAACTTCGATCTGCAATTGGGTCACATCGAGATCCGGTAATGCGGGTTCGCGCTGATCATTTCCGGCGGCTGCTGCCTGGGCTTTTAGAAGAGTCAAAGCGTCAGCGTATTTATCCGTAAACACCACATCCGGATAAGCGATTTCGGGACGCAGTATTTCGAAGGAAGCAGTCTTGCCATCCGCGGCGACTCCACCGCCGCTCACGACAGTAACCGCTTTCGGTGGTACGTAGCGTCGGAAGGGGACCTTTACGCTTCCTGCAGAAGCAGCGGTTTCATCCTGCTTTGGTCCACCCCCGGTCAGATCCTTAAAACGCACTCG